>JAUJOO010000044.1 GCA_030447585.1 Nocardioidaceae bacterium
CCGGTCCGGTGCGGGTGCTGGGTTTCTCCGCCGACAACAAGCTCCTCGACGGCCGGGCGGTGCTCCGCGACTACCTGAACTACTTGGCTCGCCACCCGGCTACCGCCCAGCGGATCGCCCGCAAGCTCGCCGTGCGGTTCGTCTCCGACACCCCCTCCTATGGGCTCGTCGCCGACCTCGCCCGGGTGTTCCAGGAGTCGGGCACCGACATCTCGGCGACCATCCAGGCACTTGTGCGGCACCCGGAGTTTGCCGCCTCGGCGGGCAAGAAGGTCCGAACCCCAACCGAAGACGTCGCCGCGACCCTGCGGGTGCTTGGCGTGCAGATCCATAAGCCCAGCGCCGACCAGGACGCCGGAAACGCCATCTACTACCAGTCCAAGAACACCGGACAGATCCCGTTCGGGTGGGAGTTTCCCGACGGGTTCCCCGACACCGCTGGTGCCTGGTCGTCGGGGGCTCGGATGATGGGCTCGTTCCAGCTGCACGCGTCCACCGCCGGAGGCTACTGGCCCAAGACTGGTGTGACCTACCGGCTCGGCGCGGCGTGGCTGCCGCAGCGGAGGATTCGCTTCGACGCGCTCGTCGACCACCTCTGCCGAGTACTGCACGGGCGCGGGTCAACGAGCCTGCTTCTCGGAGCCGCTTGCCTGGCCGTCGACCAGTCACCGGCCGACATCATCACGCGAGACCACGTGCTCACCAACTACCGGATGCCGAGGCTCATCGGCCTGCTGCTCGATGCCCCGCAGCACCTCACGAGATGAGCACCCACATGACCGCGAACGAGACCTGCTCGTGCCCCGACTACTCCAGGTCGCGGCGATCCTTCCTCCGTAACGCCGCGGCGGTGTCGGCCGGCGCGGTCGCCACGACGATGTTCGGCGACGCGTTCCGCCAGGCGTCGTACGGCGTGACGAACGGCAACGTGATGGTCGTACTCAGCCTGCGCGGAGGCGCCGACGGGCTGTCGATCGTCGTCCCGTACGGCGACCCTGCCTACTACGCGGCTCGACCGACGATCGCCGTACCCCCCACGTCGCTGTTGGTGCGCGACACGATGTTCGGGCTGCACCCCGGCTTCGCGCCGCTCGAGTCGATGTGGAAGGCAGGCAAGTTCGCCGCCGTACACGCGACCGGACTGCCGCAGCCGAACCGCTCTCACTTCTCGGCCATCGAAGAGATCGAAGACGCCGACCTTGGATCGGCGGCGCGCACCGGCTGGATCAACCGGCTGACGGCTTGGACACCGAGCGTTCCCCGCTGGAGGCCGCCGCGATGGGATCCGCGCTGCTGCCGACGTCGATGTACGGCCCTCAGCCGACGCTGGCGACCGAAAGCATCGACGACATCAGCCTGGCCGGTGGTGAGGACCCCGAGGCCAAGCGGCGCAGGAGGAGCGCATTGACTCAGCTGTGGCACGACGGCGGCGGACCACTCGGCGTCGGGGCGCGGTCAGCGCTGAAGACCACCGCGAAGCTCGCGCCGACGCTGGCGCAGGGCTACGTCGTCGCGAATGGCGCCAACTACCCGGACGGCGACCTGGGCGACGCGATGCGCGACACTGCCCGGCTGGTGAAGGCGCAGGTGGGCGCGGAAATCATTGCGATCGACTACGGCGGCTGGGACATGCACTCACATCTCGGCACACTCGCATCGACCGGCCTCCCCAGCATGAACGGCATGGTCACCAACCTCGGCAAGGCGCTCGCCGCCTTCTTCACCGACCTCGGCGCGCTGGGGTCACGGGTCACGGTCGTCACGCTGACCGAGTTCGGTCGACGGGTGAAGGAGAACGGCGCGCATGGGCTCGACCACGGCTGGGCGAACGCGACGCTCGTGCTGGGTGGCGGAGTCAACGGCGGACGCTACTACGGCCGTTGGCCCGGCCTCGCCTACGACACCCTCGTCGACGGTGACCTGAAGGTCACGACCGACTATCGAAGCGTGCTGTCCGAGATCTTGACCCGGCGGCTCAACGTCTCGACATCTCGGGTGTTTCCCAGCTTCACTCCAGAGGCGGTCGGAGTGATGGCCTGATCGCCGAGCTGGCGCAATGGGTGATCAGCGGTGGGGACGACATGGGTGCAGTTATGGCGCAATGACCTCGGGAACGGTTCCGAAAGCGAACCCGCGGTTCTTGAGCTTTCTGGTGATGCAAGGGAGCGCATTGGCATCTTGGGACTGCGCGCCGACGTGGAAGAGGATGATGTAGCCGTTTCCTTGGAATGTCGCGGCATCCATGGAGTCGACGACGCGATCGCAGATCGCGGCTGCGGTCAAGCCCCTCCAGCCCAAAGAATCCACACTCCACATGACATTCTTGGCGTATCCGTTCGCCCCGACGTCGCGGAGAACGCTACTGTCAAAGTCTCCGTATGGTGGGCGGAAGTACGGTTTGGTGGACCTCCCGGTCAGCCGCATGACTTTTCTATTCGTGGTAGCAAGTTCTTCAGTCCGTCGTGCCGGGCTCAACGTGGACTTGCCGGTGGAACGCCCCGTCAACGAGTCGTGGCTCCAGGTGTGGTTGAAAATGTGGTGGCCTTCCTTAGCCATCCGCTGGACATACGTCGGGTTAGTTGCGGCCCACTTCCCCGTCATGCCGAAGCTCGCTTTGATGTCGCGGTTCTTAAGGAAGTCGAGGATCTGCCCCGCATAACCTAGGTCTGACCCGGCATCAAAGGTGTAGGACACCATTCTACGGCTGGTGTTGCCGCGGTAGAACGAAGTGGCTGGCGTCCCTTGGAGCACGACGTACCACGAGCTGATCCAACCGACTGTGCCTGCATAGCTCGTCTTGAACCAATCACCAGATGTGGCGGTCAGGGAGAGAACGCTGCCATGCGGGATCTCGTTGAGAATTGAACAGGTGGTCGACCCACAAGCTCTCAAGTTCAGTGTGCTGTCGGGGGTATTCGTTTGGCCGGTCAGATTAATGCCGGTACCAACAGGAGAAGCAGAACTCGACGGAGCCTTCCCGGTTGGGACGGCGTGGACAACCTGGTCAGAGGTCCCGAAAGGCGCACTCATCCTGACAGTTGGATCGGTGTGACGGTAGGCAGCCGCAGCTGGAGGAGTTGCCGTCGTGCTGACGGCGCTGACTGAGAAGGTAACCGCGAGAATACAACTCCTGCTACGCAAAGAAATCTTATCGTTACGGACAGTAACTTTGCGAGAAGTTTTCACAGCGAACGCCTTTCGGGAGGCTGTTAAGAGTCCCAATTTGACGCGTCTGATCATGACGCACGCGCGCATGTTCGTACAGAGGGAGAACTACATTCCCTTGATGCCGAATGCGCGGTAGGGGGTGTTAGCAGACCGCCCAGCGCCAGTTAGCGACCGGTGGAGGTGGGGTGGCGTTCCACCGCGAGCAGCACCCGCTCGACGTGGGCTGTCTCGAGCAGCCCCAACTCGCCCGCGTGCTCGGCCGCTGCGAGGCTGTCGCTGATCAACAGCATGGGCACGCCGAGCCTGTCCAACTCCTCCGCGAGTTCGCGTACGCGCTGCCGTCGACCCGGCGACTGGGGCGG
>JAUJOO010000045.1 GCA_030447585.1 Nocardioidaceae bacterium
GGCCGTTGACTGGAGCGGACGACGGGATTCGAACCCGCGACCCTCACCTTGGCAAGGCGGTCAAGGCCCTCCATCTGGAGCTGCTCAGTCCTGTGAGCTGGGGTTTTGTCCGGCTGGTTGTCCGGCCAGACCCCCTGATTCCGCCCTGTAGTAGATCGGTCTACTTCAGAATCCCCACGTCGCGGTTCCATTACCCGTTCTATCTTTCTGGTGACGCTTTGGCCTTGTGGCTACAATCGAGGCATCCAAGTGGCGTCAACGGAGGGTTCTGCAATGGAGGTCGGTGTACGCGAGCTGCGAGACAACTTGAGCCGCTACCTCGACCGTGTGCGCTCCGGCGAAGAGATGGTGGTCACTGACCGAGGACGAGCAATCGCCCGTGTCCTTCCCGTGGGCGTCGACCGTGTCCTCGACCGGCTCATCGCCGATGGCGTCGTCACACCAGCGCGCAAGCGGTCCCGTCGCGTCCCGCGGCCGATCAGAGCCGCAGGCACTGTGTCAGATCTCGTCGCAGAACAGCGACGGTGATCGCCTACTTCGACACCTCAGCCCTCGTCCCCCTTCTCATCACTGAGGCTGGATCCGTCGTCGCCGGCCAATTATGGGAAGGGGCCGACCGGGTGGCGAGCGTCCGACTCGTGTACCCAGAAGCTCGAGCCGCCCTCGCTCAAGCCCATCGCCTCCGGCGCCTCTCCTCTCGACAGCTCCGGACGGCGGTCCGCGAACTCGACGATGTCTACGAGCAACTCGACATCGTCGAGGTCGACGGTGCCCTCGCTCGTCGGGGCGGAGAGCTGGCCGAAGCTCATGCGCTGCGTGGGTATGACGCCGTCCACCTCGCCGCCGCTGACAGGCTCGGTGACCCGGAGCTCGTGATGGTCGCCGGAGACGACTCGCTGCTGTCCGCCGCGGATGCGGAGAACCTGGCTACCGCCAGGATCGTTTGACCTCGATCAAGCATCGTCAGGCGCCGATTGGGGCCGTGCCGCCAGTGTCCACAACGCCAAGTGGGTCGATACGGACCACTCGGCGATCCGCTCCCGGTCCGCTCCAGCTGGCAGTGAATCATCCTCTGCCATTCGCTCGAGTTGGGCGTCAAGGGCCAGACACCGATCCCACCACTCCTCGAACGCCACTTCCCCCCGCCGGACCGCTCGCAACCACTCCGCTGGTTCGCCGCCAATCGGCAGCTGGAGCTGCCGGGTCGTGAGGAGCTCTACGCACTGGAAGCCGAGCCGGGCCGCGTGCATCGCATACTTGGTGTCATAGCCGTGCGCCGCGATGAGCTCTTCTCGGCCACCACCTCCGCGGCGACCGTGACCGCCGCCGCGGAGGCCAAGGAGCCGGAGCGTCTGGGCCTGCATGTACCCACGGTACCTGGGGATAACGTGGCGTCCGACGAAAGCGTCTGCCAAGGCTCGCAGCTCCTCCCCCGCTGGCGTGAGGTGGAGCACGGGCGCCCACAACGCCATGAGGATCGACGGGTTCCCGGATGCAGCGAGACGCAGGAAGCGGCGCAGGGAGTGGAGCGTTCGGTCGGTGTCGCCCGGCCCCGATCGTGAGCCCTCGGGTTGAGTCCGCTGCATCAAAGTCCGCAAGCCCTGGTCGTCGAGGCCCAGCACAACAGCCGCGTCCTCTACGACCACGCCCATCTCATCGTGGTCCTCGCCGCCGGGCAGGCCAGTGCCGTGCGCCGTAGAGCCAACCTCGACGAGGAGGATCGTCGACTCCGGAAGCGGTGGGATTTCCTGCGCCACCGAGTCCACGCTACGCCGGCTCGTGGGCTTCGGTTGCCTGGTCCGGAGGCCTATGGGGGGTGGGACTACGTTCAGGGGCCATGTTGAGGTGTCAACGGTGTGACCGGGGACAGCGACGGCAGGTCAGGCGGGCCAAGCTCGCCGAACGAGACGGCAGGGTTGCTGTGGTGCTCGAGGTTCCCATGGAGGAATGCGAGGCATGCGGTGAACGCTGGCTGCCGTGGGACATCGCTAATCGCCTCGACGAGCTCGTGACCGCAATCCTCGCCGTCGACGTTGAGATCGGTATTCGCCATTTCGATGGTCCGGGCGCTTCGGTGGCTTAGCTGTTCCAAGGCCGCGGGGGCGGGAGCCGGCCCAGCTACGTGGTGCCCTGCTCGGGTAGGCCGCCCCTGCGTACGGCTCGCACCCATTGTTGAATGCTCTCGGTGTCGCGCCAGTGGGGATAATCCTGCTCGGACAGGGTCCCCGTGTTCTCAACAAGATCGCCCCAGCTCAGCCCGCCGCTTGCATCCGACTGCTCACTCGACTCATCGCGCCGCACCTCGACGACCCGCGCGCCAGGAACGACTGACTCGACTGTCCTGATCGCTGACCCCACGGCGTCGGCGAAGCAGTCGGCCTCCCGGTCGAAATCGACGACCTGAGGAGAACAAACCCTGGCGGCGGTCGCGTCGTCATGGTCAGCCTCGAACAGGGCACGACGCATGTCGTCCGTCGACAGGTCGGCTCCTTCGATCGTGAGCGTGAAATGGAACATAGGCCCAGGCTCTGCCTCCGGGGGTAAGGCTACGCCCGCCTACCAAGTCCCGGTCGCCCCCCCCAGCCGCGCCGTCGAGAGCGGGTCCTCGTGACGCTCCTACACTTGTCGGCATGGCGCGCCGGCCGACGACGGTCGAACTCGATGAGGGGGTTCTCGACGCACTGCGTCGCGCTGCTCGGGCAGAGGGGCGGCTTGAAGCAGAGGTTGTTGAGGAGGCCCTTCGCCGCTACTTCGGGCTTCGCGGTCTCGCCGTCCTCGCAGACATTGCGGAAACACAGGCGGCCAACGACGTGTCGATCCGTGAGGAAGAGGCAATGGCACTCGCCGTTGAGGAGCTGCGCGCTCTGAGAGCCGAGCGAGCCAGCCGGGCTTCCGCCTAGGTATTCCGGGTCGTCTTCGACCCAAACGACTCGTCTCGGCAGCGATCCACCCCGCTGGGGTTCCTGGACGCCTCGTCCAACTGGCGCTGGAGCGCAGAGTCTCTATCGTGGCGTGCCCCGCGCTTCTCGACAGCTCCACGGCGTCCTCTCGCGTCCGAAATTCCATCGCTACATCACCGAGGATCAGCGAGCTGAGTTCGTCCTGGCGATCGCTGGTGCCGTCGAGATGCACCCTGACCCGGCTGTCGGTACCGGTCGCTCACGCGATCCAGCAGACAACTACTTGCTCGACCTCGGCCAGAGCGCCGGTGTCAATCGCATAGTGTCGGGGGACGGCGATCTGCTCAGCGTCCGAGATCACGAACCGCCGGTCATCGGCCCTCGACACCTCCTCGACGAGCTCGACCTGGCGAATTGAGCGAAACCCCATGCGCTGCCTGAATGGGTAGATGGAGCGGACGACGGGATTCGAACCCGCGACCCTCACCTTGGCAAAGTGACCCTA
>JAUJOO010000046.1 GCA_030447585.1 Nocardioidaceae bacterium
GCATCTGCGCCGGTATCGCACGCCTCGGCAATGGAGGACTAGAGCGCTTTCCGGTGCGGATGAGCCACCGAGGCAAGGAATCGCAGCTGGACGAAGTGTTCTTCTCGTCTCGGGAGGATGACTGCGCTTCCCAAGGCCGCGCAAACCTGGTGGCCCTATCACCGGACGGGCGACAGCTGGCGTTCGTGGCCTCACCCCAGTCCATTGGCGACAGCGGGATGAGTCGTCTCGACATCCCCTGGCAGCTCTACCTGATGGGGGTGGACGAGACCCAGCCCCGGGAGATCCTCGACAAGGTGTCGGGCTCATTGGGCCTCGCCTGGGCGCCTGACGGACAGCAGCTGGCTCTCACCGGCAGTGTGCGAGGCAAGCGAGGGGTGTGGCTGATCGATATAGAGAGCCGGTCTACTAGGCGTCTCGCCACGGGTGACATCCACTCCGCGGCGTTCTCTCCAGACGGCAGGCGGCTGATGACGCTGCGTCGAACCACCCGCCTTGAGGACTTCCCCGAGAAGACGGCTGTTGAGGTCTACGACCTGGGCGATGCCAGCTAACGCCGTCGGACGAACCGCGGCGGCTACTCGGAGGATCAACCGGTGACTAGTCTCGCCGCTTCACGCCGGAGGGCGCATGCCGATCGCCTTCGTGCTCGTCGACGCGGCGGGCAAGGCCGTGCGCATCGCTGACCCAAGTGGCGGGACGACTGACGCTGCCGGCGATTTCGACCGCTTCGTTGGCGGGTTCGACGCGGAGTTACCAGTACTGGGGCGGCTCGACGTCTATGACGACACCGCGCTGCCCCGGGGCCAACTGGACGCGCTGCTCCGCGAGGTCGACCACCTGAATCAGCTCGACCTGAAAGATGTTGAACGACGCGGGCTCGAGCGGCTCGTCGCCCTCATCGAGCAATGCCGGAAGGACCCGACGACCACGCTCTGGTGCTTCGGTGACTAGTCCGCATCCCCTAGGGACGAAGCGGCGGTCCCGGCCCGTGGAGCGGGTTGCAAAGAGTCCGAGCCAACGTGGCACCTGGACCGGGATGCGGGTGAGCTCGGCGTCAGCAGGCAGGCCTCGCGCGAGCGACTCGGTGACTCGGCACACCACCGTCGCAGTAGCGGACAAGGCCGGCTTGACACGGTCCATGGCGACAAGGTAGCCTTGTCGAGGTGCAGGTTGCGGATAGCGCACGGAAGCATGGCGTCCTTAACGAGGACATCCTGCACGCCATCCGTACTCCGCTCCGGGTTATCGGCGGCGAAAGCAAGCACCTGATCATTGCCGCCGACCGCTCCGGCCGGCTACTGGAGGTCGTGGTCCTGGACGACGACCCGGAGGAAGAGCCCGTCGTCATCCACGCCATGCCGCTGCGCTCGAAGTTCTACGACTACCTGAGGTGATTCGCATGCCGCGTACCCGCGCCCAGCTCCAGAAGGCACTCTCCGACACCGAAGCGTGGCTCGACAGCCTCGACCCCGCCGCGCTCGCTTCACCGGACTCTGACGGAGCAGATCTGCGGGCCATCGGCGAGGCGCTACGTGCTGTCGCCGCCAGCGACCTGAGCCTTGCGGAGCAGGTCGCAAGAGCCCGAGCCAACGGCCGAACGTGGACCCAGATCGCGGCGGTGCTCGGCGTCAGCAAGCAGGCCGCGCGGGAGCGGTTCGGCGACTCGGCACTCCACCAGCCGGTCCGGTAGCCGGCCCCCAACTGGTGCCACCCACTTATGACGGACAAAAAGCTCTACTTAGTTGTCTACGACTATGGAATGGGCGGCCTGTGGGGGGCAATTCTGGCCCGCTCCGAAGACGAGATTAAAGAAAGGTATCCCGAGCTGGGAATCGCCCACCAGCGGCCTGCCTGGATGACAGAGGCAGACTACGAGCGGATCTGTGATCGGGAACTCCACGACATTGACGGGGCCCCGTGGGGGATCCTCAACGCCCTTCTTGCTGACCGCGAGAAGTGAAATCGCACAAAGGAGAGTATGAGACCCGACCGAAACGGGGTCCTCTGGAGGACTACATGACGGGCGTCGTCGACGAGTTGGTTGAGGATGCCCTTCGGGAGCTGGCTGATGAATCCTTCCAACGCCAGGTGTGGCTGGCGTCCCGCGGGCCGCTGGTCGGGTCCTTTACCGAGTGCTGCTGTCAGCTGTGGGACGACAGCGGCCTGGGCGATGCCCTGGACCGTCGGCACCGGGTCTACTCAGGCCCGCTTGACGAGCGTCTTCGCGCGTTGCACGCGTTGCTTCGGCGCATCGACGAGCGTCGCGCGCCTGAAGCGATCTTGCAGGATCCCCGCCTTGCGGAGGCGCGCTCGGCAGCCCGGGAGCTACTCAGCGACCTCAGGATCTTCAGGCCTCAGAAGTGACTGTGACGCCGTGCTGGGTGGGGCGGTCGACCCCCACTTAAGAAGTAGTCGCTTCAACCGCCCCGAAGACGTTTACTCGGAGGAGCGAGCGGCCTCGGGACTGAGAACAGCGATCTTGTGGCGTGGGGCAAACGTGGGGCAAAACTGCCCCACACGGCCCCACACGGGACATCACCAGACCTGGCCAGATGGCCTCTGACCTGCGATAATGCGGTTGTCCGGAAGTCCGCCAAGGGCCTCCAGCCATTTTGTGGTCCCGGTTGTCGCGGGTTCGAGCCCCGTCGCTCACCCCAGATAACCGCAGGTCAGCGGCCGCCGGATCTTGTTCCGGTGCCGGACAGCGGACGCCTGCCCTGACCAGCGGGGTGAAGGAGGAGGGCCGCAATGGCGCTGACGACGCAGACTGCCGTGAAGCAGTAGCCAAGCACGACAACGGACGCCCTAGCGCTGTCGACGACGTCCAGTCCCAGTAGCGAGACTCCGATGAGGGTCGCCGCCGCGGGGAGCGCTGGACGAGAGCGCAGACCTGCTCCATAGGCCAGCAACGCCAGACCTGGAACGCCGAGCGGAGCCCAGAATCCCACCGCGGCGAGCCACCCGTCGCCGCCCCACAGGTACGCCGACATGACCGGGGCGAGCAGCGAGAGAGTCAATCCTGCGGTAAGCAGCGCGGCGCGTCGACCTATCACGAGTGCCTCCTCGCAGGCAGTCAGCCGCCGACCAGGCCTTCAGGGTCGTCGGGAGAGTCAAGGCCGCCACCCGGCGACTCGACCCTCCGACGCCCTGCGCGCTGGCGAGCTCGTCAATTGGGAGCACGCCAAAGCGAACCTCGACCGACGACATGTTCGGCATGCCACGCAACCTCATCACGGTGCCGCGAT
>JAUJOO010000003.1:0-36486 GCA_030447585.1 Nocardioidaceae bacterium
TCGGAACGCAGGGATGACAGCCACTGCGCGTTGTCGGCCTCACGGTCGTGCTCCGGTGGACGGGGCAGCGCGCCGCTCCCGACAACAGATGTCGGCTCAGCCGCCGTCGTGGCTGGCACCTGGCTCATGAGCCGCCCTCTCTCTCGTCGAGCGGCGCCAGGATGCGAGTCGCCAGGCGCGGCGGGCATCCTCGCTCGACCAGCTCGAGGATGGCGTGCAGATCCCAACGTGGGTTGGCCGCCGTGACGGCGGCCAGCTCCGGCAGAAAGCCGGCCTCAACAAGTTGGTGCTGCCGCCACGCGATCACGTCATCGCCTTGCCGTCGGGCGGCCGCGCCCGGCCTGGTGATGTGCATACCTGATGAGTGTCCACCCGTGAGCCTTTTCTTACCCCGGAGTCCATGAAGTGTCGGGCTGCACGTGACGGGGCGGGAACTCTCTGGCGAGGCGGAGGTAAGGATCGGCACTTGGGTCGTCACTAATGAGTCTGTCAGCACCGAAGCACAGCCACGAATGTCGGGAGATGCAGATGACGCCCAGCACTTTTGTGATCGTCGGTGCGAGCCTGGCTGGTGCGAGCGCCGCGGCCGCCTTGCGCGCCGAGGGGTTCGAGGGGCGGATCGTGCTGGTCGGCGACGAACCGGAGCTCCCCTACGAGCGACCGCCGCTGTCGAAGGGCTATCTCACCGGCGAAACTGCCCGGGGGCGGGTGTATCTGCACGAGGAGATCTTCTACTCCGACCACGACATCGACCTGCGTACTGGAACCCGCGTCCAGGCGCTCGACCTGATGTCCTCTGAAGTTGAGCTTGAGGCGGGGGAGCGGCTGCGGTTCGACCGGCTGCTGCTGGCTACCGGTGCATTTCCGCGACGCCTGCAGGGTCCCGGCGTTGACCTTAACGGGATCTACTACCTGCGCGACCTCGCCGATGCCGACGCGCTGCGCGAGCGTATGCGCCGCGGTGGCAACCTCGTCGTCATCGGCGCGGGTTGGATCGGCGCGGAGATCGCTGCCTCGGCCCGTCAGCAGGGGTTGGACGTCACCGTGTTGGACCCCGCGCCGGTCCCGCTGGGGCGGGTGCTAGGCCCCGAGGTGGGCGGCTTCTACCGCGACTTGCACGCCGACCATGACGTGAAAATGCTGCTGGGAAGCGGGTTCGCCGGTTTGGAAGGCTCTGGCCATGTGCGGCGGGTGCTCAGCACCGACGGGTTGCGGATCGAAGCGGACTTTGTCGTGGTGGGGATCGGGGTGCAACCGCGCACCGACCTGGCGGAGCGGGCCGGCCTGCGGGTGGATAACGGCGTGGTGGTCGACGAGCTGTTGCGCGCCAGCGACCCCCGGATCTTCGCGGCAGGTGACGTGGCCCGCGCTCGCCATCCCTTCTACGGCGAGCACGTGCGCGTCGAGCACTGGGGCACCGCCCGCGACCAGGGGGTAGCCGCCGCGCGCGGCATGCTCGGCCGCGGCGCCCCGTACGACGCGCTGCCGTACTTCTTCTCCGACCAGTACGACATAGGCATGGAGTACCGCGGCCGGGCTACCGACTGGGACCAGGTGGTATTTCGGGGTGACCCCGCTAGTGGCGAGTTCCTCGCCTTCTGGGTGAAGGACAGCCGGGTGCTGGCGGGAGTGAACGTCAACGTCTGGGACGTCGGCGACGACATCGAGACCCTCATCCGGTCCCGCACCGAGGTGAACCTCGATCGGCTCGCGGACCCGGATGTGGGACTCAGCGAAGTGTCGACGCAGCCCGTCGCCGATCGCGGCAAGGCCAACCGCGGCGGGCTCGGCGGATTCCTCGCCGGACGGGTCAGCTACGTGCGCCGGTTCGCCGCCGACCGGTTCACTCCCGCCGACTCCACCCCGCCGAGGAACTCGCCCGCGGAGAAGGCCGGGTGCTCGACGTCGCCGGCGAGAAAGTCGCCGTGTACAAGGACCCGGCAGGGGGCCTGCATGCGGTCTCACCGGTGTGCACCCACGCCCGCTGCCTGGTGCAGTGGAACGCCGCCGACACCGCTTGGGACTGCCCCTGCCACGGCTCCCGCTTCGACGCCACCGGCCAAGTGCTGCGCGGGCCGGCCAAGAAGAACCTCCACCCCAAGCAACTGCCCGCCCGGCCCCTGGGCCCGGCACCGCCTGATCGCCAGGGATCCACGACCCCGGAGCAGTGCCGCGTTCCAGAACGGCCCACCCACCCGACCTTGTCCAGGAGACTTCGATGAAGAACCGCTATCCCGTCCAAGTCGTCGCCCTGCTCGCTGCCGTCGCTTTCCTGGCCGTCGCGATCCTCGGCTTCGTGCCAGGTATCACCACCCGCTACTCCGACCTCTCCTTCGCCGGACACGAGTCCGGGGTCCTGCTGCTGGGCCTGTTCCAGGTCAGCGTGCTACACAATCTCGTCCACGCGATGTTCGGCGTAGTCGGTCTAGTGGCCGCGAAGACAGTCAGCGGCGCCCGCGGTTTCCTGCTCGGCGCGGGCGCCGTCTATCTGGTGCTCACCGTGTTCGGTCTGCTGATCGACTTCGACAGCCCGCTGAACTTCGTGCCCCTCAACGGCGCCGACAACTGGCTACACCTTGGACTCGGCCTCCGGAATGCTCGCCGCCTGGATCGCCCTCGCCAGAACCACCCCCTCGGCCTTTCGCGGCCGCAAGCAGCAGTGAAAGGGTTCTCAGTGGCCGCGGGTGAATCGGTTGCGACGCCCTCCTCGGCGTCCGGCTCGGGCAACGAGGAAGGAAATCGCCGTGAGCGCAGTGATCGACGACGAGCCTGTTGCCACAACGAAGGCGGGGGACCGACCGGCCCGTCCCCCGCTTCGGGAGCCCGCGCCGGCCTCCAACCTTCGAATGCTTGCCGGGCGGTCGGCCGTGGATCTACCAGCCGCTCGAGAAGCGGTGGCGGACCTGTTGACCGCGCTCGGACACGACCCTTGTTCCGACCATCTGCTCGACACGCCTCGTCGGGTGGCCGACGCTTTGGCCGAGCTGCTCACTCCCGTGCCGTTCGCCTTCACCACCTTCCCCAACGAGGAGGCGTACGACGGCCTGGTGCTGGTCCGCGACGTGGCGTTCACGTCGCTGTGCGAGCACCACCTGCTGCCGTTCTCCGGCGTCGCACACATCGGCTACCTTCCGGACGAGCGGATCGTTGGACTGTCCAAGCTCGCCCGCACCGTTGCTGAGACGTTCGCGCGCCAGTTACAGGTGCAAGAGCGCCTCACAGCAGATCGCCGGCTGGCTGCAGGACCAGCTTCAGCCTCGCGGCGTCGGCGTCGTACTGGAAGCCGAACACCAGTGCATGACACTGCGGGGAGTTCGGGCCATGGGATCCCGCACCGTCACGTCGGCCATGCTCGGTGGGCTGCGCGACGACGCACGCAGTCGTGAGGAGTTCCTCGCCCTGACCCGTCACCGATGATGCGGCTTCCAAGCGGCATGCTTCTACCCATGCGGCACACCGGCTCAGGTGATCGCGACAGAGAGAAGAGACATGATCAAGCACACGGTCACCGCCCCACGGCGGGCGGCATGAGGCGTCTGTTGCCGTGGCCGGTCGGTGATGCGGTCGACCTGGACGCCGCGTACTGGGTCGAGGACCCGGGACGCCAGCATGTAGTCGGTGCGATGGTCGCCAGCGCTGACGGAGCGGCCGAGGCCGAGGGCCGCGCCGGTGGGCTGTCCGGACCGGCGGATGTGCGGCTGTTCGCGCTTTTGCGAGGTCACGCCGACGTCCTGCTGGTCGGAGCGAGCACAGTTCGCATCGAGCAGTACGGCGGCGACCAGCCCTCGCCGGAGCGTCGCGCCTGGCGTACCGACCGCGGCATGGCCGAGGTCCCGCGGATCGCGGTCGTCACCCGGAGCTGCGCGCTCGACCCGGCCGGCCCACTGTTCACCGACACCATGGTCCGACCGCTGATCGTGACCTGCTCCGCCGCCCCACCAGAACGCGTCGCGATGCTCACCGATGTCGCCGACGTCGTCACGGCCGGGGACGACAGCGTCGACATCGCGGCCGCGTTGGATGTTCTCGCTGAGCGCGGACTACGCCGCGTCAGCTGCGAAGGCGGCCCCACCCTGCTCGCGCAGGCCATCGCCGCTGGACGACTCGACGAGCTGTCACTGACGGTGTCCCCTCTGCTGCTCGCCGGCCCCGCCAGGCGGATCCTGAGCGGTCCGCCGCTACGTGTCCCCGTCCGCCTACGGCTGGCCCACGTGCTCGAAGACGACGACGGGTTCTTGTTTTTGCGCTACCTGCTTGACATCCGCCCGGACCAACCGCCGGACTCGGACGCAGCCCTTCGGTCGCAGCCACCTCCTGGCATGGCGTTGCGATGACCCACCCGCTCAGGATCGAAATCGAAGCGAAGTGGCGCACCGATGGCAACGCCTCCTCCCGCAGTCAGCCGGCGCCGGGCGTCGAGCGGCCCGCTGCCGTTGCACAGCGCCCTCTGCGGCTGGGCACACGCACTTTCCAGCCGGACGAATTCGTGGTGATGGGCATCGTCAACCGCACTCCGGATTCGTTTTACGACCACGGTGCGACCTACGCCGCCGCGGCGGCGGTGGACGCGGCCGAGCGTGCCTTGGACGCCGGTGCCGACATCGTGGACATCGGCGGTGTCAAAGCCGGACCCGGCGCGGACGTGTCCGTGGCACAGGAGATTGACCGGGTGGTCGAGGTGATCGCGAGTGTGCGCCAGCGCCGACCGACGGCGGTCATCAGCGTCGACACATGGCGCGCCGAGGTGGCCCGCGAGGCTGTCGCGGCCGGTGCCGATCTGCTCAACGATGCCTGGGAGGGCCACGACCCGCGTCTGGCCGAGGTAGCAGCAGGAACCGGCGTGGGCCTGGTCTGCACTCATGCCGGGCACCTGCCGCCACGCACCGACCCGCGATGCCCCCGCTACGAGGACCTGCTCGCCGACGTCGTGAACACCGTGACCGGTCTCGCAGCGACGGCCGTCCGTGTCGGCGTTCGGCCCGACGGGCTGCTCATCGACCCTGGCCACGACTTTGGCAAGACCACGGCGCACTCACTCGAAGTCACCCGCCGGCTCGACGAGCTCGCCGCCACCGGGTGGCCCGTACTGGTCGCGCTGTCGAACAAGGACTTCATCGGCGAGACGCTGGACCTCCGCGCTCCTGAACGTCTCGTCGGCACACTGGCCGCGACAACCGTGGCAGCATGGCTTGGAGCCCGGGTCTTCCGAGCTCACAACGTTGCGGAGGTTCGCCAGGCCCTCGACATGACCGCCACGATCCTGGGGCACCGCTCACCCGTCGCTCCACACCGCGGGCTCGGTTGGACCTCCGCGCTTGATCTTGAGGAGGCGCACGGTGCCTGATCGAGTAGCCGCTCATCCGAGCAGCGTGGCAGGCGGGCAGCGCTGATGCAGGCCTGGATCAATCCCGCCTGCTCAAAGTGCTCCGCCGCGCTCGAGGCGCTGGACGCAGAGGGTATCGAGGTAGAGCAGCGCCGCTACCTGGAGCAGGCACCCACCGCCGCCGAACTCAACGACGTCCTGCAGAGACTGCGGCTGGAGCCATGGGACATCACACGGCTGACTGAGCAGACTGCGGTGGAACTCGGAATGGCCCGGTGGCCCCGCGACCGGAACCGCTGGATCGCCGCGCTCGCCGAGCACCCCATCCTGATCCAACGCCCAATCCTGCTGCTGGACGACGGCACCGCCGTCTTAGGAAGAACCGAACAAGACCTGCGCATCGCTGTCAGCGCTCAGCACAGCCGTAGCGATGCGCGACCCCGATTTCGACACAAGAGCGTGGATCCGACCCGCGAGCACCTGCACACCAGCGAATTCGACGACTTCGTCGACGGCCTGGACTACCCGATGTTCATAGTCACCACGGCCTCTGACGGACAACAAGCTGGTTGCCTGGTCGGCTTCACCAGCCAGGTAAGCATTGACCCACCGCGGATGCTGGTCTGCCTGTCGGTGCGCAACCACACGTACCGCGTGGCCAAACATGCCGACATGCTCGCCGTCCACGTCCTGGGACCGGACCAACGCGACCTAGCCGAACTTTTCGGCGAGACGAGCGGCGACGACGTCGACAAGTTCGCCCGCTGCTCCTGGCGTCCAGGGCCCCGCAACGTGCCCCTGCTCGAGGACTGCCCACGGCGGATCGTCGGCCGAGTGCTGAGCAGGGACTCCTTCGGCGACCACGTTGGCTTCCTTTTGGAACCAACCGGAATCGAGGTCAACAGCACGGGCGCGAGCCTGAGCTACCAGCAGGTGGACGAACTCCAGGCCGGACACCCCGCGTGACCGCGGCCCGCCGCGCGACCAGGACGCCCCTTCTGGGAGACCCGAGTGGATGAGCCCGTGGACGGCAGCTCCACCACAACGGCGCGGGCGGCGAAGCTCACCGGTGGTGTGGGCCTGAGGGTGTATACGGTTCAGGCACGTCCAATTTCCTCGCTGGTGAGCATCCTCGCCAGGGCGTGGAGGAGCAGCTCGAGCCCGAACTCGAACCCGTCGGCGAAGTCGTAACCGGGCTGCAGGTAGCAGGTCGTGACCATCTCGGTCATGTGCGGGCTCGCCGGCCGCCATCAGCTCCTGCACAGGTCCGGCGACGTCGCTGACTCCGTCGGGGCCCTCGAAGGGCAGCGAAGCCTCCTGCGGCGCATGCCCGTAGATGAGAGCGTCCAGGACGGCGCACGCGTGGGCTGTTCCCTCCAGCGAGAGCCCGCCCCGCCGCAAGGCGCCGAGGACCGCATCGTGGCGCCGCGTCATCGTCGATCTGCTATTGGTGGTGAACATCGGCGCCTCCGTAGACGTATACAAGCTCGTTCAACCCCGAGCGTCGGGGTCGACGAGAAAGGGAACCGACATGACAACAAGACTGCTAGCCGCGCTGGCCGCAACGACACTTGGGGCGGCGTTGGTGCAAGCGCCACTCGCAACCGCGGGAGCCGCACCCCTGCCAACCTGCTCCGGTGAGGTGGCGACGATCTTCTTCCCGAGCACTTCAAACTCCGCGACCGCTGTAGAGGGCACCAGCGGAGACGACGTGATCGTCACGGGCAGAGGGTCGGACCACGTGGATGGAAGAGGTGGCAGAGACGTCATCTGCACCCGAGGCGGCGTTGACGTCATCCGGGGTGGTAAGGGCGACGACCTGATGCGCGGTGGCCGAGCCGCCGACCAGGTGGCCGGCGGAAGGGGCCTAGACCGGGCCAACGGAGGAAGGGCGCCAAAGACGTCTGTGCAGCCGAGCGGGAGAGGCGTTGCGAGCGCAACTTCAGCTGAAATACAACCGGGTGGGCAGAGTTCAGACCGACTCTCATCGTGCCCTGGGCTCGTCCGTGTAGGGGTCCATGCCAACGAATACACCGCCGAACTTGGCGTGGCACGCGCGTCCGTCGATCCAGCAGCGGCCGTCGTTGGTCACCTGCTCGCAGACACTCTTGTCGTCGACGTGCTGTGCCTCGAAGCCGCCGCCAATCGAGGTGTTGTATCCGGAGACGCTTCGATCGTGCGAGCAAACCGTCCTGGGCTTAGGTGTCGCACACGCCGACGTAGTGCCATGGCTCGCCGATCGCAGGTAGCCCGCAGACTGGACAGGGGGTGCGGCGTCGTCCTCGCGGGGGAGGTTCCATGAGCCAGTCATGCGCGGCGAGCGCACGAAGTGCTGCTGCCTCGGTCTTTTCCTTAGCGTAACGCTTAGCGCGACGCCGAAGCTTGACCAGGAGACAGTCGGCTCTTGCTGTGTCATCGACGCCGGTCCGGGACTCAGGTGGAAGATCGCCAACCGTCTGTGCGCCAGGGCGGTGACCGCTGCTCGGTGCCAAGCACTCACATCGGCAAGGTCGATCCTGCGGTTCCGGTGCTTGGTTTCGCGCCAGTACTTCTCGAGGCACACGCTGGGTGGAGCGCTGTAGTGATCTGGACCCGTGGTCGCCGACCGAGATCGTGTCGGTGTGCTCGTCGCGTTCGCCGATGACAGCGAGAAGTCCTGGAGGTCACGGGCCGATGATGTGCCCCAAGTACCACCTCACGATCGATACGTACGCCGATGTGGCCGTTCGTTTACCCTCCCCACCACCCGACTTGCCGGTGCGGGTCGGGGCGTCTTGCGGGGCAACCCTTGCCGGATCTCGGAGTGCGTCTACCGGCCTGTTACCCTGGTCCCTTGGTAACAGCGAGAGGAACTCGAAGTGGAACGGATCGTGGAGCGCGTCCAGCTCGGCGTGCGGATGGAGAAACGTATGGTTCAGGTGCTGAAGGCCCTGGCCGAGTTCGAGGACATCACCCTCGGAGAACTGATGGAGAAGATTGTGCTGCACTCCTTCGACCCCGTGCCGGGCGACGAGGGCGAATCCTGTGCCAGCCCTCACAGCCGACGAGAACTGGAGGCAATCGGCCGGCTACGGGAAGTATTCGGCATGGACTACGAGGTGCACGCCACCCGCGATTTCGTACAGCACGCGAACGGTTCCGAGGCAGAGGTGGGCGAGCCCGACTAGAACTTGGGCCGAGGGGTGTGGCCGGCGGACGGGTCTCTCGTCTCCCTGGGAAGTCTGCGAGGATCGCTCAACTGCCAACCACCTACGGCACCTCCGGCATTCGGGCGGCTTTGACCGGGCTAATCTTGGTTGTCCCAGCGGGATGCCACTTTCGACGGATTGATCACGGCTTGCCGGCGATCCCCGACCGGACCAGCATCGGCCGCGGCGAAGGGAGCGTCGATGGCGAGGTTCATGTTCGTGTCCGGTAGTCAGCGCCTGCTCTACCTCGACGCGTTCGTGCCGACCAACCGAGACTGCTGCTACACGATGACAGCGCCCACGCAGATTGACTTGATAGATCAGATTGCTAGCGCCGCAATATGGAACGCAAAGGCAAGGCTCGTCCAGCAGGCAAGCCATGAAAGGAAAAACCCGGGGCGCAGCCGAAGCCGGGTAGGGCAAAGGGCGACACATTGAGGACGCGCACCCCAAGAGGCGGGCGCTGCGCGGTTTCTAGGAGGCGGACGCCTTACCGAGCTGCATGACGGCCGTGGTGATGGCATCGCCGAGCGTGTCGACGAACTCTGCGGTGTCGTGGCGTAGGACGAAGATCCAGGCGAAGACCGGGCCGACGAGCAAGGCATGGACTGCTTGTATCGGTGGCTTGACGGACAGCTCGCCTCGTGCGACTGCCCGGGTGAGGACGGCGTCGATGCACACCTGTTCCCGGACGAGGAAGGCTTCTTCCAGTTGGTGCGCCAGTGCTGGATCCTGTCCGAGCTCCTGCAGCAGCGCCGGGAGAACCTGCCGGGCGAGCGGGTTGTCCTGGCTTTTGACTACGTCAAGCAGCAAGGCACTCAGGTCCGCCCCCAGCGAGCCCTGGTCTACGGGCGGCTCGATGTCGAACGCATGCACGGCGGCAGCAAAGATCATGGTGTTCTTGCCAGTGAATCGCCGGTAGATCGCGGCTTTGCCGACTCCCGCCCGTTCGGCCACCGCGTCCATGGTCAGGCCGGCTGGTCCGTTGAGGGACAACTCATGCCGGGCGGCATCGAGCACCGCCTCGTCGATGCGAGCCTCTCTAGGGCGTCCTCTCGCCTTGACCATGGCCGCCAGCATATGGCACCCTAAGTTTCGGAACTAAAAGTATCGTATCAGAGGCTAGCGAATGAAAGTAGGTGGGCAGTGAACATTCGGCGATTGCGGCTCTGGGCGGGCGGGATCATGGTGGCGCAGGGGGTGGTGCACGTGGCGCTGTCGGCCGCCGCAGCTCGCGGCATGGTCCCGATTTGGCTCGACGGCGGGCTGTGGGGCACCAACACTCCCGGCGCCGACGGCGGTGAGATGGTTCAGGCCGCGGCGTACTTCTGGAGCGGGCCCGCGAGCTTCGCCGTCCCCTGGCTGGGGCTCGGAGCGCTGGTCCTGTGGCTGGGTCGTAACAGCTATCCAGTGCCTGCATTCATCGGCTGGGTCATCGGCGTGTGGGGAGCGACGTGTGCCGCTATCGCCGGACCTACAACCCCGTTTGCCACGGCGCTCATCCCGGCCGCGCTGCTCGTCGTGGCCGCTTCCCGAGAGAGTCGCAACCCGGCGGCAGCGGAGCCCCGTCAGCCGCTGACGACGCCATGACCCAGAAGACGCTTTCAGCCCAGAAAAGGACGTCCGTGCTGTCGCCAAAGGACGCAGCGGCGAGACGTCGGTCCCGTCCATTGGCTGGCCCTGTTCTGATCGGGATCAGCGCCCTCCACATCGCCGCTACGCCGTTGTTCCACGCCCCGGCTGTGGAAGCCATCATCGACCAAGGAGCAGGCAACGCCGTCGACTCCGGTGGGAAGCTGCTCGACGCCCGTGCCGCGGCATTCTGGTACCTCGCCACCGGGTTCACCGTGGCTCTCCTGGGCTATCTCACGTGGTGGATTGAGCAGATCGCGGTGCTTGGGCGAGTCCGGCAGCATCCCCGCAGCGAGCAACGGACGGTGCTTTTGGAGCTGCCTTGAGCCGCGCTGGGGCCGCATGGCGCGAGGGCCTGCCGCCAGCCGTCGAGGGCCTACTCGTCGACGCCGACCACGTCGACGTGAAGACTGTCCTGGGTGAGCCGAGCTTGCGCCAGTTCCTGGCAGCGGCGATGTCCTGGCAGCCAGCATGGATGCAGTTGCTGTTTCGAGGCCGAGAAGTGCTGGCGCGGCTGCTCAGACTCGACCACCCCGACATGCCATCGATGCCGACCATGCGGCTGCGGCCTGAAGAGGTGTCCTTCGCGCCGGGCGCGAGCGTCTGGTTCTTCACCGTGATCGCTGGTGTCGAGGGGCACTACATCGTCCTCGAGGCCGCGGACAATCACCTGACCGGTGTCCTGGCGATCGTGTGCGAGCCTGCTGCATCGACCCCTGAAGAGAACCGCTTCCGTGTCATCACCGTCGTGCGTCACCACCGATGGACGGGACGCCTGTACTTCGCGGTGGTGCGCCCGTTCCACCACCTCGTCGTCGCCAGCATGACCCGCGCCGCGGCTGTCGGCAGCACCGTCCCCAAGCGGGCATGACTCTCTGTTCGCTCCGGTGCGGCAGCGACTGAGTGGTATGGGTCGACCCGGTTCCTGCGACCACCTGAAGGCCACTCCGCGGACTTCCCAAAGTCAGGTGCAGCGGAAGACGGTGCGTCCCTGCGCGCCCGCGGTCTCCTGGATCGCGACGACGTCGCGGATGACGTCGAGCACGTGGGCCAGCGGCAACGGGGCGTCGGCCACCTTGAGATGGCGGTTTGTCACCGCCACCGGGTGCCACCAGGCGCCGTCGGCGGCCAGGGTGGGCTCGGGCTCGACCGTGTCGATGGTGATCTCAACGCCGTCATCGGCGTACCCCTCCTGGGCGACGGGCCGGATCAGGCGGTCCTTCTCCTGGATCCCGAGGCCGGCCAGAGCCTGGCTCAGGTCACCGGCGGCTGCGGCGTCCCGGGGGAGGAATGTTGCCGCGACCCTGACCGTAAAATCAAGCTCCCGGGCGATTCGGATCCCTGCCAAGGCCTTGGCGTGCGACCCGGCGCCACGCTGGCGGTCGTGAAGCTCAGCCCCGGCTGAGTCGAGGCTGACCTGGAGGGTTACCCGGTCCCGGTCGAATGACTCGAGGGTCGCCCGACGTCGTCCGCGCTCGAAGACCATCGCGTTGGTCAGCAGCGTGACCGGCACCTGCGCCGAGGTGAGCGACACCAGTTCTTCGAGCTCCGGGTGCAGGAAGGGTTCGCCGCCCGTGATGAGCAGCTCCCGCCCGCCCTGGGCGGCGAACTCTTCGGCGGCCTCGGCAGCGACGCTGACCGGCATGAGCCGCGGTGCTGTCTGTGGCGACGAGGCGGCGCAGCAGTAGGAGCACGCGAGGTTGCAGTGGAAGTTGGAGTAGAGCCACAACCGGGTGCCGACCGGCGCCGGGGCTCCGGAGGTGTACTCCAGAGCCGGCAGCGGGCTCGGCGGCACGGCGACCGTGGAACGACCCCTCTCGATCCAAAGCTGCCAGGGCCCGCTGCCCGTGACCGCGTCCGCACCGACATCGCGGACGCCGAGCAGGTCGTGCCCCGCCAGCCGCGCCCACGCCGGCAGGTCTGCCAGCACCGATGGTTCCCGGGTGTGCAGCAGCAGGACCTCGCCCTCCTCGATGCGACGCATTCGTGCCATGAGAGCGAGCAGGAGGCCACTGCCGCAGTCCATGTCACCCCCGTCGTACTCAAGGGCGACAACGACGTGGGCGGTTGGTGGCGACAGGCTCGACATGGACGTGGCAGCTCTCAGAACGACAGCGAGGAAGCGCCATCGGCCAGCAGCGCCACCAGGGTCGCTCCACCCACGATGCTCGCGCCGTCGATCAGGTCGTCCTCGCCGATGCCGCGCTTCTTCGCGCAGGGGCTGCAGACAAGGAACGTGCCGCCCGCCTCCACATAGCCGGCGACCAGCTCCGCCATCGGCGCGAACCCCTCCTCGTGGAGCTCGTCGGCGACGCCCTTGGCGGCCAGCCGGGTGCCCTCGGAGGACAGGAAGACGGTCGTCTGCTGGGCGGAAGCCACGGATGCTCCAGCGACCACCATCGCGACGCTGGTGCGGTCGACGTCGTCGACGGAGTGGGTCAGGTTGATCACGAGTCCATTCATGGATGCTCCTGTCGGTTGCTGTTCAGTGCTTGGGTAGGTCTGTGCTCAGCCGCCACGGATGGTGGCTGTCGGTCTGCTGGGCAGTGGCCGAGGTCTGCAGGTCGTAGTAGCACCGACCGTTCTCATCGACGCCGCGAGACAAGAAGTCGTGTCCGGTGAGATGGCACCAGGCCGGCAGATCCACGGCAGCCGCAGGGTCGCTGGCGAGCAGGCGCATCCTGGTGCGGGGCGGCACGAGCCGGGCGCGCGCAGCGAGCACCAGCAACAGCTCGCCGCAGGCACGCTCGCCCCCGTCGACGACGTCCACACTCATGGCGACTCCGCGGTGCGGCTCGTTGCGACGCGGCTACCGACGAATACCGCAACCAGCGCCACGGAGAAGAGGTACGCCGCGGACGTGGGGGAACCGCCGAGGAGAGGGTCGCTGAACCCCAGCTGGACGTGCAGGGAGAGCCCGGCCAGGAGAGCCAGCACGGCTGCTCCCAGGGCGAGGCGCGCCGGTCCACCCCTCGCGATCAGCAGGATCAGCACACCAGCCGCAATGAGGACGAGGCCGCCGAGGAGGTTGTACTCACCGACGCTGAGTGACAGGGCCGTCGACTGAAGACCGACTCCGCTCGCGGCGAGCGGGTCACCCAGCGACAGCAGGGCGGCGATCACCCCCATTACCACCGACAGGCCCCCCCACACGAACCCCAGTGCGTTGCCGGTGTCGAGGCGGGCTCGCACCGAATCCACGGCGAGCAGCCGGCCTGCGGGACTGAAGAGGAGCAATCCGTGGGCACCCATCATCAACCAGTATGACCACGGCCACTCATGGGGAGCGAATGCCACAGACAGGCCGATGGCCACTGACTGGGCCAGCCCGATGGCGGCGGCTGCACGCACCCACGCGCCGGTCAACAGCAGCACCGCGAGCGCTGTCTCGGTCAACAGCACGGCCCAGCCGAAGGCCGAGAAGTTGGGCAGGACGAGGTGCTCGACGAGCCAGCTGTACGGCGGGAAGACGGGGTGGCTCACGGCGTAGCTGGTGAACTTGAACAGCCCACTTCCGCTGTCCTGCCCGAAGTCGGGGGCGCGCTTCCACGACACGTTGTAGAGCCACATGAGCCCGACCAAGATCCGCAACGCCGCCGCCGCCCATGCTTGGCTTCGCGGACCGTCATGGACTGCGGGAGCCAGTAGCCAGCGAAGTGTCGCCTGGGGGAAGCCTTTCAACGCTGCTTACTCCTCAAGAGTGTGACGTGCACTTCTCGGGCCGTTCGTGCCACCGCCGTCGCTGACACGGTAGCGGTGGACAGCGTAGAAACTGTCCGGTCAGGCCGTACGGTAAGCGATTCGTAAGCCGAGCGGACCAGACCGCTTGATCACGTTGGTCACTTCAGATTACGCGGTCAGCCCGCGACCGGCCGAAGTCGGAGCGTAACCATGTCAAGTATCCCCCGCGTCGCACCGCGTCCGTTCGTGTACGACGTCCTGAGCGGCCTCGTCCAGATGTGCCGGGGGCAGATCTGGTTCCCGCAGTACTCCGCGAGCCACCGCCAGCGCGTGGATCGGGTCGGCGACGGCTGGTGGGGGTATCGGCGGCTAGGTGCGGTGCTCGTCGCCGGGCAGGAGATCGGTCTCGGACTCGTGCCACACGGGGGAGTCGGTAGCGGTCTCGACGTTGAAGCCGTAGTCATACACCAGTGACCCGCCGATTGCCGCGCCGATGGTCGTGAGCGTAGCCGCAAGGACCGACAAGACGAGGATCAGCAGTGGAGTCGCTGAGTCGTCGTCATAGGTGGTCAGCCGAAGGATGATCAGCGTGAGCACGAGAAGGGTGACGGTGATCATCACGAGCGCGTGCGCGTTGACAGTCCGCCACGCCTGCGTACGCCGGGGTGTCGATGCGACCCAGTCGGCAATGCCCGTCGCGACAGTCAGCAGTGATACGACGCCGCCGCCGATGAGGACGAATGTGCCGGCGCGGTAGAGGTCGCGCGCCAGGTCACCGCTGGTCAGTACCGAGATGACGTCGAAAGCCGCAGCGAGGACGTAAGCGCCGACCGGGATGTCGGTCAGTGGCGGATGCAGCGGCTTGCCCGCCATCCCGCGCAGGCCATGGAACTCTCGCCCGCGCATCTCGAACGCGGGTCGGAACGAAAACAGGCGGGGCATCGCGGTCCTCCACCGTTGCTACACAGTTTAACCAATGACCGTTTTCATTATTGGATTCCCCGCAGGCGTATGTCAAGGACCATTGTCATAACTAGTCGTCAGGCGGCCGGACCCCGTCCGAGCAGGTCATCGAGATCCGTTCAGGAGCACCGAACGCCAGCTCACAGACCGCTGACGGGACGGGCAGGCCCAGGCGCCCGCCGCCTCAGCTGCCTTGGACCGGGGCGTTCGGGTGGTGCGGGACGGAACCGTAACGGGTGGCCGACATGTGCAGCGCTTCGCGTGCGTAGGCCTCCGCTCGCTCCCGGTCCGCCCGCACCAGACCGATCCGGGTCCGTCTTTCCAGGAGGTCGGCCACGTCGAGAGCCCCTTCGTGCGTGGCACCGAACAGCAGCTCAGCGCGGGTGACAGGGAGGCCGTCCACCACCGGCTCGAAGAGCTCGGCGTCGCAGAGCTGGCCACCCGCAACCGTGCGGGCTGTCGCCACCACGGCGCCTGCCTCGCTGCCGTAGCGGCGTACCAACCGCATCGGTACGCCGCCCGAAGCGCGCGGCTCCGGTGGCGCGGCACCGACCAGGGGTAGCTTGGCGGTGCGACTCGGGCCGGCCACCAAGCGTCGCTGCCTGACCGCCGTGTCCACGGCGTCCTCGGCCATCCGACGGTAGGTCGTCAGCTTGCCGCCCACGACGGTGACCACTCCCTCCGGCCCGGTCACCACCATGTGCCTGCGCGACAGGTCCGCGGTGCGGCCGTCGGCGTCGATCAGCGGTCGTAGACCGGCGAAGGCACCCACCACGTCGATGCGCCGGATCGGACGTTCGAAGACCGCGCCCACCACGTCGAGGAGAGCGCCGATCTCGGACTCAGTCGGCTCCGGCACGTCCGGGATCGGGCCGTCAACCGGCTCGTCGGTGAGGCCGACATACACACGCCCATCCGGCTGAGGGAGCACCAGCACGAAGCGATTCGGCTCGCCGGGAACCGGTGTCGCAACCGCAACCCTCAGACCAGGCACGGCCGAGTCGCGGAGCACGAGGTGGCTGCCGCGGGATGGGCGCAACTCCAGCTGAGAGACCAGTTGCCCCGCCCAGACACCGGTGGCGTTGACCACCGCGCGCGCCTTGACCTGCACGGTGCTCCCGCTCAGCTCGTCACGCACCACCGCGCCGTCCCCGGCCAGCTCCAGCGCCCTGACCCTCGGCAGCACTCGGGCGCCGTACGCCGCCGCCGTCCGGGCCAGCGCCACCACCAGCCGGGCGTCGTCCTCGAGCTGACCGTCCCCAGAACAGCAGACCACCGCGCAGGCGGTCACGGCGTAGCCCGGAGGCGACCGCCAGGCTCTCGGTCACGTTCAGCCGACGGGGGCCGGGCAGCGTCTTGCGCGGCGTGCGCGCGCAGGCCCGGAGCAGGTTGCCGGCGACGAAGCCGCCCCTCGAGAGCTGGGCCTGAGTCGCCGACACCATCGGAAGCAACGGCATCAGCATCGGCAGCGGACGAGCCAGGTGCGGCGCCGTCGTGCTCATCAGGATGCCCCGCTCGACCGCGCTCTCGTGAGCAAGTTGCAGCCGACCCTGGGCTAGGTAGCGCAGCCCGCCGTGGACCAGCTTCGAGCTCCACCGGGAGGTGCCGAACGCCACGTCATGCGCATCGACCGCAACCACGTCGAGCCCGCGTGATGCGGCGTCCAGAGCCACCCCGGCGCCGGTGACCCCGAGTCCCACGACGACAAGGTCCACGACCCGACCGGCCGACACCTCGGCGATCTCGCGCTCCCGCCGGGCCGCGTTGAGTGCCGAGTCAGCCTTGCTCATGGCGCGAGATATCTCTGCAGCACCAGGCGCAGCTCGTCGTCGAGGTCTTCGAGCCCTATCGCGGGCGACGCGGCTTGATCTTGGCGGTCCGTGGTCATCGTCTGCGCCGACAGAGTGAACCCGTACGCCACGAGCATGATCGCCCGGGCGAGCAGCACCGGGTCGCCGTCACGCAGCGCACCAGCACGTTGGCCAGCGGTGATCGCAGTGGCGAGCCGTTCCAGCATCGCCTGCTGGCTGCGGCCCCGGCGGTCAAGCAGGTAGGGCAACAGCAGCTCGGGGTCCACCTCGACGATCCTTCGGAACAGGTCGTTCGCGCGCAGCGCCGCCACCGTCCGGGCGACGCCGGCCGCCAGCTGCTCCAGCGAGCGGAAACTGTGGTCGAGTGTCGAATCGGCGGCTATCGTCGACCACTCACGCGTCATCAGGTCTGCCAACAGCGTCTGCATGTCGGGCCACCGGCGGTACATGGTCATCCGGGACACCCCGGCCCGGCGGGCCACGTCGGTGAGAGTCGTCCGCTTCCACCCAACGGCGAGGATGCGGTCTCGGGCGGCGTCGAGCAGGGGGTCGTCACGCTGGTGGTCTTGACGAAGTGACATCACTTGTCACACTGTAACGGCATGAGAAGAATGATGCACTGGGCGCGCTGGGGCGACCCGACCGAGGCCAGCGCCCTGTCTGCGGCGACGCTGGGGCTGGTCGGCGCCGCGTTCGGACCGGCCGAGCCCTGCGGAACGACCCAGCTAGCGGACGTCAGGGTGCCCGTGCCACGTGTCCAAGAGCCACTGCTGAGCGAACTGCGGGACCTGCTGGGGGACGAGCATGTCCTGACGGACCACGCGGCACGGGTGCGGCATACCCGGGGTAAGTCGACGACGGACCTGTTGAAGATGAGGGCCGGTGACGGCTGCGACGCGCCGGACGCGGTGGTGGCACCGGCAGATCACGACCAGGTCAGCGCCGTACTCGAGTGGTGCAGCCGGCAAAGGGTAGCCCTCGTTCCGTTCGGCGGTGGTACGTCGGTCGTCGACGGCCTTACCGCCCGCCGCGAGGACTACGCCGGAGTTCTCGCGCTCGACCTGTGCCGCCTGAACAGCCTCGTCCATGTCGACGTCGTCTCGGGCACCGCCACCCTGGAAGCGGGTCTGCTCGGCCCGGAGGCGGAGGCGCTGCTCAGCAGACATGGGTTGACGCTCGGTCACTTCCCCAGTCGTTCGAGTACGCCAGCATCGGCGGGTTCGCCGCCACCCGCTCCAGCGGCCAAGCCTCAGCAGGCTACGGCAGGTTCGACGACCTCGTGGTCGCGGTAAAGGTGGCCACCCCGATCGGCACCCTTGCGCTGGGCAGTGCCCCGGCAAGTGCTGCCGGCCCGGACCTGCGCCAGCTGGTCCTCGGCTCCGAGGGCGCGTTCGGCGTGATCACCTCGGTCACCGTCCGGGTCCGCAAGCAGCCCGAGGTGAAGGTCTACGAGGCATGGGGCTTCTCGACCTTCCGCGCCGGAGCAGAGGCGCTGCGGCAACTGGCGCAGAGCGGGACCACTCCGACGGTGCTTCGGCTGTCCGACGAGGCAGAGACCGCGGTCGACCTGTCGCAGCCCGACCTCGTGAGGGGCGGACCGGCCGGGGTTGCGTCCTGATGACCGGATACGAGGGTGGCGGGCGGGAGGTCAGGGCCACCCGGGACCGGTCGACGGCGCTGCTGACCGAGCTCGGAGGCGCGCCGCTAGGCGAGGCGCCCGGGTCTGCCTGGGCGGCAGGGCGGTTCCAGGCGCCGTACCTGCGCGACTCCCTGCTCGACGCCGGGGTGCTGGTCGAGACGCTGGAGACGGCCACCAGCTGGTCGAACCTGATGACCCTGTACGACGCCGTGCGCTCCGCCCTCACCGCAGCCCTCGGCGACCAGAGTCCGGCGATCCTGCTCTGTCACGTCTCGCACGTCTATCCCACGGGCGCCTCTCTCTACTTCACCGTCGCCACGAAGCAGCGCGAGAACCCTGTCCAGCAGTGGGCCACAGTCAAGGCGCAGGCTTGTGACGCCATCGCCGCCGCCGGCGGCACGATCACCCACCACCACGGCGTCGGCCGGGTCCACCGGCCCTGGCTCGAAGCCGAGATCGGGCCTGTGGGCGTGGAGATACTTCGCGCCCTCAAGCAGCGGCTCGACCCCGCCGGCGTACTGAACCCCGGGGTGTTGGTTCCATAATCGATGCGTTGGCGTCGTACCGAACGTGTCCGAGAGACAGCCCAAGGAAGTTGCTTGGAGGCGGCTCCAGAGCAACAACAAACTGGGTTGGGTTGCCACCACCTGGGCACAGCACCACAGTTCGCGAGGTGAGGGCGGGCCGCTATCCTCCGATGATGATGAGATGGAAGCGTGGCCTCCCGGCCTTGTCGGTAGTAGGCATCGTCACCGTCTTGCTCTTCGGGATTGCGCCGGTTGTTCTTCCCACTACCGACGAGACGAGGCTTGCCGACGCACCTGTCCTCACCGAGCGCACCTCGGCTGTGCCGACGGCAACACTGCCCGTACTGCCGAGGCCGGGCGACGTGGTCACGCTCTCACCTCGATCGCCAGGGCAGCCGCCCGCGCAGCCCTATCCTGACGGCGCGTCGGGCAGTAAGCCGGCAGACAAGCCAGACAAGGAGCGCTCCGAGGAGCCGTCACCGTCCACTTCGCCTCCACCGTCCGCTTCGCCTCCACCGTCCGCTTCGTCTCCGTCCGTTCGTCTCCACTCCGTCTCCACCGTCCGCTTCGTCTCCCGTCCCCGTCCGCTTCGTCTCCACCGCCGCTTCGTCGCCACCGTCCGCCACGTCGCCACCGCCGCCGTCGCCACCGCCCCCCACGTCGCCACCGCCGCCGTCGCCACCGCCCCCCACGTCGCCACCGCCCCCCGCGTCCCCACCGCCCCCTGCGCCGCCATCTCGGTCGCTGGAGTTCACTCTCAGCTCCTTCAACGTTCTCGGCAGCAGCCACACCGCAGGCCGCCGGGCCAAGGCCGCTGGTGTGACGCGGATCCGCTGGGCCGCCAGCCTGCTTTCCCGCCACGGGGTCGACGTCGTGGGATTCCAGGAGTTTCAGCTGGACCAGGCCCGCGCGTTCCTGCGGATCAGGGGCGGCGCGTACGACGTCTATCCCGGCACCAGCATGGGCGGCAAGGGTGCGCAGAACTCGATTGCCTGGCGAACCGACATGTGGGAGAAGATGCACGCGTACACCGTCGCCATCCCCTACTTCAACGGCAACACGATGCCGATGCCCGTCGTACTGCTGCGCCATCGCGCCACGGGACAGCCGGCGTTTTTCACGAACTTTCACAACCCAGCGAGCACCCGCCGGCATCCGAACTCGGATGGAGCCCGCCGGCGTGCCCTCCTACGGGAGGTGGCGCTCGTCAACCGCCTGTGGCGTTCGACCGACCACCCGGTGTTCTTGACCGGGGACCTGAACGAGAAGGCGGAGGCATTCTGCGCCTTGGTCGGCCGGACCCCGCTGATAGCGGCGAACGGTGGCAGCGCCAGCGGACGCTGCCGGCCCCCCCGTCCTATCAATATCGACTGGATCTTCGGCGCCGGCGGCGTCTCTTTCAGCAACTACCGGGCGGACCGCAGCCCGCTGGTCCGCAGGACCACCGACCACCCGATGATCGTCAGCCGTGTCCGGATCGGCGGCGTCACCGGACCGTGAGCGGGGGCGCCGCACCGTCACGCGGCATACTGGGTTCGACACTCGCCGCTGCGCCGGCCAGCCATAGCGACATGCCGGGAGAGGTAGCGCCTTGAATGTCCGCGAGGTCGCTGTCCGACCCGGGGGCATCCGTCTTGGGCAGTTCCTCAAGCTGGCCGATGCGGTTGACCAGGGCAGCGACGTCAAGCTCCTGCTGGAGTCGGGAGACGTGAGCGTCAACGGCGAGGTCGAGGTGCGGCGGGGGCGTCAGCTGGTCGCCGGGGACGACGTCAGCGTCTACGCGACCACGTACCGCGTGGCCGTCACCACCTGAGTCACGAGCTCAAGGCCCGAGGGAGAAGAACTCCAGCGGCTCGTAGCGGGGTCCTCTGTCGCCTCGGCTCCGCAGATGTGACTCCACGACCGCAAGCTCGGTCGCTGTCCAGATCGGCCCCTGGTAGCCGTCGAGCTCTCCGACGACGGCGGTGAGGTCGCTGCGCTCGCGGGTGCGTGCGACGGTGACGTGTGGCTGCTGGTCGTATGCCGCCAGCCTTCGCCACCCGTCGAGGTCTCCCTGCAGGCCGACCCACAAGACCCGTGCGCCCACCGACTTCGGGAAGGCGCCAGCGCCGCTGAGCCCGAGCCGAAGAGGTCGCGACCGCCTGGCTCGCCGCTCCCAGCGCAGCAGCTGCCGGTCACGCTCGTGCGGCCCACAGTCGCCGAGGAACTCCAGCGTCACATGCCAACGAGACGAGGGCACCCACCTCAGATCCTGACGTGCGGTGCGGAGCCCGTCGACCCACTCGTCGAGATGCTGCTCCACCTCAGGCGGCAGCAGTAGTGCGGTGAACAGACGGGCCGAGGGACTCCGCCTCCCGGAGCGGTTCAGCGGACGTCGACGAGGTCCACGACGAAGATGAGCGTCTCGCCGGGGGAGATCGCGCTGCCCGCTCCCTGGTCGCCGTACCCGAGGTGCGGCGGTATCACGAGCTTGCGACGCCCGCCCACCTTCATGCCCTGGATTCCCTGGTCCCAGCCGGCGATCACCTGGCCCACCCCGAGCCGGAACGAGAGCGGCTGGCCCCGGTTGTACGACGCATCGAACTCCTCGCCGGTGGAGTGCGCCACGCCGACGTAGTGCGCCAGCACCGTTGCGCCGGCGGACGCTTCCTTGCCGTCGCCTGCCACCAGGTCGTCGATCTCGAGACCGGCCGGTGGCGGAGAGTCCGGGAAGTCGATCTCAGGTTTCTCCAGTGCCATCCCCACACCCTAGTGCGTGTGTCGGAGATCTCTTCACCGTTGCCGTCGCGGCGTCGCACGGCCCAGACCCGGCGCCGGTTATTGGCTGGCCCGGTCCTGGGCGGCTGGTCGGGTGCTCGCCTGATCGACTCGGAGGTCCGAATGCTCGCGATCGCTGACCTGAACTAGGTAGGTGCATGCGTCGACCAAGACCGCCAGTGGTGCGCCGAGCGCGGTGACAAGACCGCCGGCAGCCACCGGACCGGATGTCTGGGCGACCGAGCTGCTCTGGGTCCAGGCGGGCGTTGCCTGCGAGCAGCTGGGACTGCGGGACCAGCTGTGGCAGGAACGACTGAGACGCTGCGTCATTCAGCAGCGTGCAGGGCCGCGAACTCCCCCGGGGTCATGGCCGTGACTCTCGAGAAGTCGCGGATGAAGTGCGGCTGGTCGGCGTACCCGAGCACCGCCGCAACCTCCCCGAGCGTCGCCGGATGATCGCGCAGACGTGCGGCTGCCTCTTGCAACCGTCGACGTTGGATGAGCCACTTCGGCGTGAGTCCGAGCCGACGATGGACGAGCCGCTGCAGCGCACGCTCGGACAGGTCGAACTCGTTACAGACCTGTGCCACCCGGGTGACGTCGCTGCGGGTTTCCACGAACGCGACCAGTCGGTTGACGAGCACACCCTCGGGGTCTACGGGGAGAAACCGTCGCAGGGCGTCACCGTAGGCCTGCATCGCGGTCCTATGCGCCTCAGTGGAGCCGGGCGCGCGGGCCATCGCAGCGCGGACCCGGTCGACCAGTCGCTCACCGTCGGCACCGAGGACGTCGGTCACGTCGGTGAACCTGTCGGTGTAGGCGGCGATGGGCGCCTTCGTGATGAGAAAACCGGCGGCTGGTGCGCACATCAGCCCGACGGCCCAGCCGTCACCTGTCAGCGTGGTCGTGGACAGACCCGACGTCACGCCGTAGAAGCGCGCGTAGTCCCCGGAGATGACGATCAGACACACGGGGTACTGCAGAACCTTCTGGGGTGCTTCCTGGCCGGGTGGTACCGACCAGATCGGGATCCAGAACCGCTGTAGCAGACCATCGAACTCAGCGCCCGGCTCGTACCGAAACATGACGTGCGACGCGTCGCGAGGGTCTTTGAGATGCGCGCGCTCGATCCTGTCCGAGGCAGTCGGCGCCGCATCCGTCGGGTCGGTGTCGGGTTTCATCAATACCTAGGGTGCCGCACCCACGTACGTTCAGACCATGAACAGCACAGCGACGCAGTATGAGACAGCCCACCGAGCCCTGACCGCCGTCCTCGATGCGGTGCCTGCCGGGGGCTGGACGAACCCGTCACCCTGTGACGGCTGGACGGCGCGCGACGTCCTCAGACACCTGATCGAGACGCAGCGCGAGTTCCTCACCGGCCACGACATCGACCTTGGCGATGCACCCGACACCGACACCGATCCGGCCGGGGCATGGCGTGACCACGCGAAGCGCGTCACGGAAGCGATCTGCGACGACGCCGTTCCCAGCATCGAGTACGACGGCCACTTCGGCCCGACCACCGTCGGTGGCACACTCGAGCAGTTCTACATCTGGGACATGCTCGTGCACCGTTGGGACATCGCCAGGTCGGTCGGTGCGCACGCCGCACTCTCCGACGCCGAGCTCGACCGGATCGAGTCCGGCGCCGACAGCTTCGGCGAGGCGCTCTACATGGACGGCATCTGCCGACCAGGCGTCGAGGCAGCCCCGGACGCTGGTCGGCAGGGACGCGTGCTCGCCCGACTCGGGAGAAAGGCCTGACCGTTCAGAACGTCAGCTGTCCTCGCGGCCCTGCGGGCGCTCCACGGCCGCGTCCGCCCCGGGAAAGACGAGCGCCTCTTGCCCGTCGTCGCGACGTACGAGGTACGGCGGCGCCCCGTCCGGCCCCCGGACCTCGATGATCTCGGACGTCTGGTCGGCCGTACCGACAACCCGGCCGTGCACGTGCAGCCGGTCACCTACTTCTGCGCGCATGACAACTCCTCTCAAAATCGTTTCTTGCAGTCTCCCTTGCGTCCTTGCTCGACTGGCGCGGAAAGGTACACGTCGCAGTCACTGGGTGTGGACGTAGGACTCGAGCTGGTCGCGCTCGAACTCGAGCTCCCCGATCCGTGACTTGACGACGTCTCCGATGGAGACGATGCCCGCCAGCTCACCGTCCACCATCACGGGGACGTGCCGGATCCGGTGCTCGGTCATGATGCGCATCAGGTCGTCCACCGAGTCGGTGGGGGCAGCGGTCTTCACGTCCGTGGTCATGATGTCGCCAACCGGCGTGTCGAGGATGCCAGGGCCCGACACCAGGCCGCGCACGACGTCTCGTTCCGAGACGATCCCGGCGACCGGGTTGTCCTCACTGGCCACGATAACGGCGCCGATGTTGTGCTCCGCGAGCAGCGCGACCAGATCACGCACTGTCGCGTCCGTGGGCAGTGTCACCACGGATCCGGACTTTGACTTCAGCACGTTGCTGATGCGCATCGAGACCCTCCTCGGCGTCTGGCGCGGCACGAGACCATGGTTCGACGATAGTGCCCCGGCAGCTAGCCGGGAAACGTTTTGGCGACGGCGTGCCTGCCAAGATGGCTAGGTGACTCCGGACCCTACCGCCGCTGCGCTGCGCGGGCGTGCCCCGCGGGCTCCGGCAGCCACCTTGGTGATCGTGCTCGCAACTATCACGAGTGTGCTGTTGCTCGATGCCTCGGCGTCTCTGCCGGTCCAGCGGCTGCTCGGGGTGGCGACGTGGAGCGTGCTTGCGTTCTTGCTGGCGCGTGAGTCGATCGTGGTGGTGGTGCAGACATTGATCGTGGTCGTCTTTGCGACAGCCGTCGAGTACACGTTCTCGCCTCTGCTGGAGGTGTACCTCTACCGGTTCGAGAATGTGCCGCTGTACGTCCCGCCCGGCCACGGTCTGGTCTATCTGGCAGCCTGGTCGATCGGGAGACTGGGGTTCGTCAAGGCGAACGAGCGGTTGGCTCTTCTCCTGGTTCTGTTGGGCGGTGGCGCGTGGGCGGCATACGGCGTGGTTCTTGCTGACCGGGCGGACGTACTCGGCGCATTCTGGTTCGGGTGCCTGGTCGCGTTCCTGTGCTGGGGTCCATCGCGCGGGCTCTACATCGGTGCTTTCGTCGTGGTGAGCTACCTCGAGCTCTTGGGTACGGCGCTCGGCACCTGGCAGTGGCAGCGAGTCGACCCCACTGGGCTCGTGAGCATCGGCAACCCGCCGTCGGGGGCCGCCGGCGGATACGGCTGGTTCGACCTTGCCGCACTGCTGCTCGCGCCGAGCGTGGTGGGCTGGATCCAGAGTCTCAGGACTCCGGTCCCGGCGGATCGTCCGGCCGGTCACCGGACTGGGTCCGCCGCCGACGGGCCGTGAAGTCGTGAACGCTGCCGGAGGCCGACTCGTCGCCCTCGGTGTCAGCCGGTAGCCGGCCGATGTACGTGAGCGCCTGGTCGTGCAGCTTGCCGTTCGTGGCCAGCGCGTTGCCCCCGGAGGGACCGGGAACACCCGTCAGGTCGGTGAACCTTCCGCCGGCCTCCGAGACGACGACGGTCAGGGCCGCCATGTCGTGCAGTCCCAGGGCCGGCTCGGTGGCGATGTCGACCGCGCCCTCCGCGACGAGCATGTAGGACCAGAAGTCGCCGAAGGCACGACTACGCCAGCATTTCCTGACCAGCGACATGAAGTCGTCGAGGCGGCCGGCTGCCTCCCAGCCGGTCAACGACGAGTACGACAGCGACGCATCCTCGATGCTCGACACGTCGGAGACCCGACACGGCTGCGCGGACGACAACGACTTGCCCGTCCACGCCCCGGTACCCCTCGTCGCCCACCACCGGCGACCCAGTGCGGGTGCCGACACCACGCCCGCGACCACCTCGTCCTCCACCATCAAGCCGATCAAGGTCGCCCAGACGGGGACGCCGCGGACGAAGTTCTTGGTGCCGTCGATGGGGTCGACCACCCATCGGCGCGACCCCCAACCACTGCGGCCTTGCTCCTCCCCTATGACGGCGTCACGCGGCCGGGCTCGACCAAGCGTTCGCCTGATCATCTCCTCCACCGTGGTGTCGGCATCGCTCACCGGGGTGAGGTCGGCCTTGGCCAGCACATGCAGGTCCAGAGCCTTGAACCGCTCCATCGTCAAGGAGTCGGCGTCGTCTGCGAGGATGTGCGCCAGCCGCAGATCGTCGGTGTGGTCCGTCGATGGCATAGCCGCCAGCGTACGGCGCACGCAGTGCTCGGCGCCTTCGCGACTCGCACCACGCTGTCTTGCCGCACCGGTCTGTCGGGGGGGCGGGTGTTCAGCCCTGCGTAGCGTTGGTACTGCCCGTTTGTCCGATACCGGTCTCTCTCTGCCCGGCGAGGTACTTGACTCAGGGGGTACGACTCCAGAGAGGAACATCTGAATGTTCAGCGAGATCGACGGTATGCCGTTGCACCCTCTCGTCGTCCACGCGACCGTGGTTCTCCTCCCGTTGGCGGCCTTGCTGGCGGTGATGTTCGCAGTGCCGAGAACGCGCGACTGGTCGCGGCTCCCTCTTCTGCTGGTGACGCTGGCGGCGCTCGTCTCCACGGTCGTCTCCCGTGCGAGCGGCCAGGCGCTTCGAGACGTTCTTCAGCTGGGCGGACCAGTGGCGAGGCTGATCGAGGAGCATGAGAGCCGCGCCAACGTGCTGCTGGTCATTGTCGTTGTTTTCGCGGCGGTCGTCGTCGCCGCCTTCGTCGTGACCCGCCGTAGCTCGGCCAACTCGCCTGTGGTTCTTGCGCTGGCCATCTTGCTCGTCGTCGGCGCGATCGCTGTCAGCTTCCAGGTGTACCGCGTAGGCGACATCGGGTCGCGCGCCGTGTGGAACCCGACCGGGGACGCCGACTTCTCCGGCTAGCGGACCTGTTCGACTGGCCTACCTGGCGAGCAGTCGCTGACATGAGCGCAGGAGCCTCGTCTCTTCCACCTTGATCTCTGCCGCTAGTCGGGAGGCCCTTGGGTCCTTTCCTTCCCGCAGCTGCGACCGCCAGATCCGCTGCCCTTGCCTGAAGTGCTCGGCCAGACTTGCGAGGAAGAGCCGATCGAACCGCTGCCCGCTGAGGGTCTCGAGTCTGTTCATGACCTTGGTCGTGAGGCCTCCCGCATGATCTTGCTGACCGTGCTCGGCCGAGTCGTGCGCCAGGTCGCCGCCTTGGCGCCCCCAAGCTCTGACCCAGCCGGCGACGGTGTCTGCCTGTGGACCCTTGAGCTCGATGATCCTGCGGGCCATTCCCAGCACAGCCGGGTTGGAAGAGCGACCTTCCGCAAGCTGAGCGGCGGTCAACGTGCTGAGCAGGTGGGAGCCGGCGTCGACGACGAACTCCACGTCCGCCTTGTTGAAGGATGACGAGCTGGCCCCAGAGCCCGAGGAAGGACCAGCCGAGGGATCCTCGGCAGAGCAGGCGCCGAGGAGCAGGACCATGCCGGTCGCGGTAGAGATGAACGGGAGAAGGGCCGCTCGCGTTCGCACTCAGCTGCCGTCCTTGCCGAGGAGGCCTTGCATCGTCGCGATCTCGGCTTCTTGAGCGTCGATGATGTCTTGCGCCAGCGCCTTCACGTCGGCGTTCTCGCCGTCGGCAAGCTCTGTCTGTGCCATCTCGATCGCGCCTTGGTGATGCTCGATCATCATGGTCAGCCAAAGCTGGTCGAAGTCGGTACCGGCTGCATCACCGAGGCGCTGCATTTCTTCGTCGGTCATCATGCCGGGCATCGTGGCGTCATCACTGCCGTGGTCCATACCGGGCATCGAGCCCATGTCTTCGTCCGGCACTTCTTCGCCCCATGACTCCAGCCAGCCCTTCATCGTGTCGATCTCGGGACCTTGCGCGGCTTTGATCTGCTGGGCGAGGTCAACGACCTCTCGGCGTGACGCCTGCGTCAACGCCATGTCTGCCATCTCCACCGCCTGGCTGTGATGGGGGATCATGTCGGTGGCGAAGGCCACGTCGGCGTCATTGTGGGCTCCATCGGATGCTGAACCCGACGACGTGTCGCCTCCGCCACATGCCGTGGCGAGCGCAAGCAGCAGGGCGACCATCAGGACGTTCAGCGCCGAGAAGACCTTGCTGATGCTGCCTGACGTTGGGGTGTGGTGGTGGGTTTGCATGTACTCAGCCTAGCTTTCAGTGGTGGTACTGGTGGACGACGGCGTGGCCCTTGCCCCTCGCGATCATCACCTTGTTGACCGGAACGGTCACCACAAAGGCAACGGCCAGCGCTACCGCGAGCGCCCCCCAGAACAGGGTTGACGCGAGGCCGGCGTCCATCGCCCCTGGGACCGAGACGAGGATGGCGTTGTCGACGATTTCCATGACCGCGATCGACAAGGTATCTGCGGCGAACGCCACCTTGAGGGCGTCGCGCAAGGTTAGTCCTGCCTTCAGCACCGGCCGCATCGTCAGCAGGTAGCCGAAGAAGAACGCCAAGACTATGGCCAGCGCGATGCTGGGGGCGTCGGGCCATCCCCACCACGTTGCCAGTACCAGACCCAGCACCTCTCCGATGGCGCAGCCGGTGAGGCAGTGCAGCGTGGCGCTCGCGGCGGTGCCCCATGAGGCGGAGGACTGTTGGTGATGCGTGTGCATCGTCTCGTGTTGAGTCATCTGTGTTGCTCCTCTCCTGGCGGAGAGCGTATACCCCCGGGGGGTATATTGCAAGAGCGCTGAACTGTCAGTGGTCTGGTGAGTCGCGGCTGTCGAGCAGTCGCCTGAACGAGTCGACGCGCTGCGCCTCTACGCGTCCCTCCACCATCGCCTCGTCGAGTGCGCACTCGGGCTCGACGGTCGCGTGCGTGCAGCCACGTGGACAGCTGACAGTGAGCTCATGAAGGTCCCCGAACGCTCCGATCAGCCGACGGGGGTCGACGTGAGCCAGCCCGAACGACCGGATTCCCGGTGTGTCGACGACCCAGCCGCCGAATGGCAGCTCCAGCGCATAGGCGGAGGTCGACGTGTGACGCCCTCTTCCGGTGACCTCGTTGACGTGTCCGGTGGTCCGTTCCGCCCCCGGCACGAGTGCGTTCACCAGCGTCGACTTGCCCACCCCCGAGTGGCCGACCAAGACGCTGACCCTGTCTCGCAGCCGCTCACGCACCGGCTGCAGGTCACCGCCCCGGACCGCGACGACATTGGGGACCCCCAGCGGGCGATAGGTGGACAGGACCGCTTCTGGGTTCGCGAGGTCCACTTTGGTGAGGCACAGCAGCGGGTCGAGCCCCTCGTCGTACGCAGCGACCAGCGCGCGGTCGATGAGTCGCGGCCGAGGTTCGGGATCTGCCACGGCCGTGACGATGACGAGCTGGTCGGCGTTCGCGACAATGATGCGCTCGACCGGGTCGTCATCGTCGGCTGTCCGCCGCAACGCAGACACTCGCGGGACGACGTCCACGATGCGCGCGAGACTGCCTTCGGTGCCGCTGACGTCGCCGACGACGCGCACGCGATCGCCGACGACGACTGCCTTGCGCCCGAGCGCCCTGGCCGTCATCGCCGTCACCGTACGGACGTCGTGGCCGTCGGTGAACCGGAGCGTGTAGCGGCCGCGGTCGACCGTCGTGACGAGCGCCTCCGTCGCGTCCCCGTGGGCTGGGCGGTTCTTGGTGCGTGGTCTGGTACGACGGCGGGGACGCTGATAACGCCGGTCGTCCTCGATGTCGTGGCGCGGACTCACGACAGCATCGTCGCCCAGGCACCAGGGAAGTCAGGATGTGTCTTCTCGGTTACCCCGACGTCGTCGAGCCGAAGGCCCTCGACCTTCAGGCCCAAGACCGCGGCCGCTTGCGCCATCCGATGATCGCCGTACGCGTGAAAGGTGCCAGCTCGTAGTGGGCGTGGGCTGATCACGAGCCCGTCCTCGGTCTCCTCGACGTGGCCTCCGAGGGCGTTGAGCTCCGCCGCGAGGGCTGCCAGCCGATCCGTCTCATGACCGCGCAGATGGGCGAGGCCGCGCAGGTGGCACGGCGACTCCGCAAGCGCGCCGACTGCAGCGATCACGGGGGTAAGCTCACCGACCTCGTGCAGGTCGACGTCGACCCCTTGGATGTGCGCGTTCCCCGCAACCGTGAGACCGGCTTGGTCGTGTGACACCTCGGCGCCAAAGAGTTCGAGAACCCACCGCAGGGCGTCGCCGGCCTGGGTGGTGGACCGAGGCCAGTCCGGAACTGTTACGGCGCCGCCGGTGACGAGCGCGGCGGCCAGGAAGGGTGCGGCGTTGCTGAGGTCTGGCTCGATCGCGACGTCGTACGCTGCGACTCGTCCGGGTGCGACGCGCCAACGGTTGGGCTCGGCGTCGTCGACGTCCACGCCTCGCTCCCGCAGCATCGAGACGGTCATGTCGATGTGCGGCTGGGACGGGACGGGCTTGCCGTCGTGGCGAACGTCGACGCCACGGTCGTAGCGAACACCTGCCAGCAGCAGCGCCGAGACGAACTGCGACGACGATGACGCGTCGACAGCCACTACCCCTCCCTCGACCGACCCGCCGCCCATCAGCGCGAACGGGAGACTGGCGGCATGGGCGTCGATGTCGACACCGAGGGCGCGCAGCGCATCGAGGAGCGCTCCCATCGGTCGTTCCCGGGCGCGCGCGTCGCCGTCGAAGGAGACAGCGCCCGTGGCGAGGGCGGCCACGGGTGGGACGAACCTCATCACGGTGCCGGCCAGACCGCAGTCCACGCTGGCTGGTCCGCGTAGGGGGGCAGGGGTGACACTGACATCGTCCTTGTCGCCCTCGACCCCGATGCCGAGGGCCGACAACGCCGCCATCATCAGCCGGGTGTCCCGGGCGAGCAGCGGTCTGGTGATCACCGAGGGCTCGTCGGCAAGGGCCGCCAAGATCAACGCACGGTTCGTGAGGGACTTGGATCCCGGCAGCGTCACCGTTGCCACAACGGGCGTGCCGGCGTACGGCGCCGCCCAGTCGACTCGCGATGGAACTACCACGGCTCAGCAGCCTACCCGCGGCGCCCGCGGCGGCAGCTCCTCAACTGACGCTGCCGGGCTGGGCCTGCCGTCGTGGTCTGGTCAGCCGGGAGTGAGCTCGCCGACGCGCTTGCGTGCGGCTCGGGCCTGACTCCTCGCCTGCCAGGCGAGGCTCGGCTTCCCCTCGGTGTCGACGGCAGCCAGTAGCAGTCCACCGAGCATCGACACGTTCTTGAAGAAGTGGATCCGTTGGTTCGCCTTCTGTTGCGGGTCGTCCTCCTCCCAGAACCGGTGACCCCCGAAGGTCGTCGGGACGAGCGTGGCCGCAAGTGCGAGCGCTGCGAGACGCGGCGCCCGACCCGTAGCCAGACACAAGCCGCCCACGACGTGCACGGCGCCGTTGAGCTGCACCATCTGCTGGGAGTCGAGCTTGACCGGGAGCCGCTCGGTGACCTTGTCGACGGTCGGCTCCAGCTTTTCTGTCACCGGCTCGGCTCGCTTGGCCAAGTACGAGGAGTTCTTGATCGAGTTGTAGCCACCCATGATGAACATCGAGGACAGCATCGGACGGGCGATCAGTCTGACAAGAGGCATGCCCCATTCTTACCTCAGGGCGCGAGCCGGTGCAGGTCGCGGGGGAATAGGGCCACCTGCCGGATGTTCGTCGCCTCGACCAGGCGTCCCACCCATCGCTCCAGCCCGATGGCGAAGCCGCCGTGCGGCGGGATGCCATACCTGAAGGCGTCCAGGTACGCCGCGAAGGGCTCGAGCGCCAACCCGCGCTGCTGCAGGGCGGCCACGTAGTCGTCATACCGGTGGAGCCGCTGCGCCCCACTGACCAGCTCGACGCCCCGGAAGATCAGGTCGAACGACCGCGACCAGCGAGGATCTGCCGGGTCCGGATGGCTGTAGAAGGCCCGGTGGGCGGTCGGGAAGCCCTCGACGACAACGAAGTCACTGTCGTGTTCCTGCTTGGCCCAGGCTCCGAGCGCGCGTTCGTGCGCGGGTGACAGGTCGGGCTCGTCGGCGGGGGCGCCGGTGATCGCCAGAGCATCGCGGAAGTGCAGCGTCGGGAACTCTGCGGGCACCCGCGGCAGGTCGACCTCCAGCAGACCGACCGCGGACGCGGCCCGGATCTCGACGCTGTGCGCCATCGCGGCCACCACGTCGCGCAGCACCTTGATCACGTCATGGTGGTCGGCGATGAAGCCGAGCTCCACGTCGAGAGAGACGAACTCTGCGAGGTGGCGAACCGTGTCGTGCGGCTCCGCGCGAAAGACCGGTCCCACCTCGTACACGCGCTCGAAGACCCCGACGAGGACCTGCTTGTAGAACTGAGGAGACTGTGCCAGGTATGCCGGCCGACCGAAGTAGTCGACCGTGAAGACGTTGGCCCCGGACTCGGTGGCGGACTCGACGAGCTTGGGACTGTGCACCTCGGTGAACCCCTGCTCGTCGAGAGTGTCGCGGAAGCCGCGCAGCGATGCTGCCGCCAGCTGCCAGTGAGCCTGCCTACGCGGGTGGCGCAGCGTCGTTTGTGCGTGGTCCAGCAGTGTCGGCAGTCCGGCGCTGATCTTCGGACGCCAGAGCTCGATGGCCGGAGTCTCGGCTGGGTCGCCGAGGCGGGTGAGGGTGGGGTCGACCACCTCGACGCCGCCAGGGGCCTGACCGTTCGGGCTGGCGATGCCGACGACCTCTACCGTCGTCTCCTCGGGCAACCCCTCGACCTGCTCGATCGTGCTCTCGTCCTTGACGACAACCTGAGCGGTGCCCGTGCGGTCGCGGACGACGAGAAAGGTCAGTCCCGACAGCCGCCTACGCCGGTGCACCCAGCCGCTGAGCCGGATGCGCTCACCCGGCCGGTCGGCGTACGCCGGCACGTCTCGCGCAAGCGTTCGCGGCAGCCGGGACGCAGCGTTAGCGGGGGAACGTTGTGGTAGACGCAGCGACGCCATCTTTCACCTCCAGAAGTACGGAGCCCTGGAGGTATGGGCGACGGGCAAGCTCGCGGTGCCACCACACCTTCGCCGGCGTCCTGCCGGCCTCGATCACATCCAGCTCGAAAGTGTCTTCGTCGCTGGGACCGAAGTCCGCCTTCTCAGCTACGGCGGCTCTCTGCGCTTGCGGTATCCCACGACTACTTGTCTTCGTCGTCGCTGTTGGCTCCCATCGTAGGGCATGGTCCTCTGTGTCAGGGTGGTCTCATGTGTGGGCGCTACGCCTCGAGCCGAAAGCCCGAGGATCTCGTCGAGGAGTTCGAGGTCGACCGCGTCGACGTACGGATCCCGCTCGAACCTGACTACAACGTCGCTCCAACCAAGGAGGTCTACGCGGTCCTCGACCGGGTGGCGAAGGACAAGCCGAAGGGCGCAGCCCCGGTACGCCGCCTGGCTACCGTGCGATGGGGGCTGGTGCCGTCCTGGGCGAAGGACCCGTCGATCGGCTCTCGGATGATCAACGCCAGGGTTGAGACCCTCGCGGACAAGCCAGCCTTCCGCCGCGCATTCGCAAAGCGGCGCTGTCTGCTTCCCGCTGACGGGTACTACGAGTGGTATCCGACGCAGCAGCAGAACCGTTCAGGCAAGCCGGTGAAGCAGCCATTCTTCATCCGTCCCCGCGACGGCGGTGTGCTCGCCATGGCCGGGCTCTACGAGATCTGGCGCAACAAGGCAGTGGACGAGGACGCCGACGACGCGTTCTTGTGGACGGTCACCGTGATCACGACAGCGGCCGAGGACGACCTCGGACGCATCCATGACCGGATGCCGATGCTGGTGGAGCCTGACCGCTACTCCAGCTGGCTCGACCCGAGTGTCGACGGCTATGACGAGCTGTCACGCCAACTCGTGCCGGCCGCGCCCGGTCGGCTGGAGGCATATCCGGTCTCGACGGACGTCAACAATGTGGCCAACAACGGTCCCGAGCTGACGGCTGCGGTGGCGGCCGTGGCTGAGGGAGGAGCTGAAGGGTTGTTCGAGGTGTGACAACGCAGGTGCGCACCATCTCGACGCCGTACGGCGACGCCCGGCTGCACACCGACCGTTCACGGCATCCGGTGGCGACCTTGGTCCTTGGGCACGGCGCCGGCCGCGGTGTGGACTCGCCGGACCTGGTGGCGTTGGCGCGAGCGTTGCCGGGCCTTGGGATCTCGGTCTACCGCGTCGAGCAGCCCTGGTCGGTGGCGGGCAGGAGGGTCGCAGCCCGCCCAGGCGTGCTCGACGCCGCCACCATCGCGTGCGTGGACGGCATTCGGGCGAGGACTCCGATGGTCCTCGGTGGTCGTAGCGCCGGTGCTCGAGTTGCCTGCCGGCTCGCCAAGCAGCTCGGCGCCGTCGGCTGCTTGGCGCTGTCCTTTCCTCTTCTGCCGTCGGGCAACCGCGCCAACAGCCGACTGCCCGAGCTACTAGCAGCCGGCGTCCCCGTCCTCGTCGTACAGGGCGAGCGCGACGTCTTCGGTGGCCCGGAAGCATTCCCGGAGGCGGTCGAGCTGGCGGTGGTTCCGGGGGCCGATCACGGCCTCAAGGTGCTGCGGCGGGCCACGCTGACCCAGGAGGAGGCGCTCGCGCTTGTCGTGGAGGCCGTCGTCGAGTGGGTCACCGCACGAGTCGGGTAGTCTGCGCCGCCGGGTGAGCATCAGGCAGGGAATGCCGACCGGCCAGCCGGCGTTCGACTCCGTGTACGGAGGAGCGAGACGCAGGTGATTCCACCTGTCGCCTGCGAGGAGGTCGCGTGGTCGCCGCTGCACGATGTCGTCCGGTGCCGGTGTTCTCCACCGGATACCTCGCAGCGCTAGATCGTCGGCAGTGGCCGCTACCCTTGCCGGTAATGACAGATCAGCCTCAGACAGAGAGTGTCGAGGAGCGCACGGCCCGCTTCGAGAGCGACGCCCTCATCTACCTCGACCAGCTGTACTCCGCAGCCATGCGGATGACCCGCAATCCGCAGGACGCCGAGGACCTGGTCCAGGAGACCTACGCGAAGGCGTTCGCGGCGTTCCACCAGTTCAAGCAGGGCACCAATCTCAAGGCCTGGCTCTACCGGATCCTGACGAACTCCTTCATCAACACCTATCGCAAGAAGCAGCGCCAGCCGGCCCAGGACCCGCATGAGCAGATCGAGGACTGGCAGCTGGCACGCGCCGAGAGCCACACAGCGGTCGGGCTCAAGTCGGCGGAGATGCAGGCGCTCGAGCACCTTCCCGACAGTGACGTCAAGGATGCTCTGCAGCAGATTCCCGAGGACTTCCGGCTTGCTGTCTACCTCGCCGACGTCGAAGGTTTCGCCTACAAGGAGATCGCCGAGATCATGGGCACCCCGGTCGGCACGGTGATGTCGCGTCTGCACCGCGGCCGCGGCCAGCTGCGCACCCTGCTCGCCGACTACGCCCGCGAGCGCGGGCTCCTTCGCGACGAGCTCAAGCGTGAGGTGAGCCCATGAGCTGCGGCAAGCCCCACGAGGTCGACTGCTCGCAGGTCCTGGAGCGTGTCTACATCTTCATCGACAACGAGCTGGCGACCGCCGACTGTCAGCAGATCCAGCAGCATCTGGATGAGTGCGGGCCATGCCTGCGAGCTGTCGACCTCGAACGCCTGGTGAAGGCGCTCGTGGCGAGGTCCTGCGCAGAAAGCGCGCCGGATGCCCTTCGTCAGCGGGTGATGTTCTCCATTCGACAGGTGCAGCTCGAGATCTCGGACCATCGGCTCAAGTTCGACTGAGGTGTTCCGCAGACCTGCAAAGGCCCCGTCCTGCTTCTGGACGGGGCCTTCGACGTCATACGGTCGTGCGGGCTGTCTCTACGATCAGGCGCTCAGGTGTTCGGACGCTTGCCGTGGTTGGCGCCCTTCTTGCGGCGAGCGCGCCGCTTGCGGCCGGTTTTGCTCATCGGATCCTCCTGGTTGCTGTGCAGATGCAGGCGCCATTGTCGCAGACGGCCGACAGCCAACAGGACATCCGAGGATGCCCCCTGCCGGCGCGGAGAGCCCGTCGACGGCGAGCATCCGGAACTCACCTTCGCCCTCACTACTCAGCTCCCGCAGCGACGAAACCGGGGCGCGCGGTACGACGCCTACGACGGTTGCGTGGACGGCAGTGATGTGAGCAGCGTGTCCCTCAGCATGAGCAGCAGATCCGCCCTGGCAGCGGGCGCGGCGCTGACGTTGGTGGCGTCTCGGTCGGCCGGACCACGCACTCCGATGGCGAGTTGCAGATAGAGAGCGCGGAGGAACGACCGGGTGTTGTGCACGTTGGCGGGTGGCCACTCGTCCGCGGGGCCGACCTCAGTCGGCGCTCGGCGGTTCACCGCGTCGAGCCGCCCGACCCACGCCTCCAGTGTCGGGGGCGACACTACGTCGCGGCGCAGGATGGCCATGGTCGCCTTGGCGAGACGGTCATCCTCCCCGTGCGTGAGGCGGTAGTCGGTGGGCGCAACCAGGCGATCTGCGATCACGTCGAGGAGCACGGCGAGCTCTGTGTGATGGAAGTGGCGGCTTCTTGCCAGGGCCCCGATCAGGTTTGCGCCGTGGGCGACGGCATGCGCCCAACCCTTGTCGTGGACGAAGCCGCGCAGGTCTTTTTCACGGACGAACCAGGTCAGTCCGCGGTCCGCCCAGGAGACGACGGCGTCCACCGGCAGCAGCAGTGCCCCGTTGTCACGAGCGACGCATGCGCCGAGAACCAGCGCTGAGGAGGTGCGACGGAACACTGCGTCGCCCACCACCTCTCCGAGTCGGACCGTCAGTCCTTTGGCGACCCCGTCTCCGAACGACACGAGCAGGTCGTCGTAAACGCCCTCGGACAACCACGTAGCGAGCACCGCGTACGCGACCCGCTCCCGCTCGACAGGGTCGACTGACCCCAGCATGGTGACCAGCTCGGCTGTCAGGTCGTTGAGCGGTCGTTCGGCGGGCACGGCCATGTTCGACTCGAGAACCTGCTGCCAGTAGCCCGGCCCCATGCGTGCCATCCTTCCACAGTCGCCAGCCGCAACTGGGGTGGCGCCCAGACGCGCCTCAC
>JAUJOO010000003.1:36586-104287 GCA_030447585.1 Nocardioidaceae bacterium
CCCCAGACGCCGTGGTCCTGACCCGCCTCCAGCGCCCACGCCAAGCACTGCTCGCGCACCTCACAGCGACGGCACACCTGCTTGGCCTCCTCGATCTGGAGGATGGCCGGACCGGTGTTGCCGATCGGGAAGAACAGCTCCGGGTCTTCGTCGAGACACGCGGAACGGTGGCGCCAGTCCACGGCGTGCAACTCCTGTTCGATAGCAGCGGTGACGCTGCCGCGTCTTCCCCTAGGATACGTCGGATCCCAAGGGTTAGTGAAGGATTTCACTAAGGTCTTGGTCGATGGTTGCAAGAGATCGTCGCCGACACAAGGGCTGAGTCCTGCCAGTTTGCTCACAGCCAGCCCTCTCCGGGGCTGCTGAGCGGGTATTGGCGCCGAACGGGCGTCGTGGAGCGCGCAGGAACCGGTCATTAGGGTGGTCGGGGTGGGCGAGCAGGCGGCGGCGCGACGGATCAACCTTGCTGCGCTGCTGGTGGCCGGTCAGGCTCTGCTTCTGATCACCTTGGCTGTCGTCGAGTTGGTCAGCCTCAACCGCGACCGCCCCAGCGTCGCCGTGACGACCGCGACCTTCTACCTCATGTTCGGTGCCGGCCTCGCGTACGCCGCCTGGGGTCTCGCTCGTCACCGCACCTGGAGCCGAGCCCCGGTCGTACTGGCGGAGCTGATCTCGATCGGCGTCGGCTGGAGCTTTCGGGGCGGTGCCACCACCTGGGTAAGTGTGGCGCTCATCACGTGGGCGTTGGCCGTCTTGGTGATCGTCTTCTCCCCGTCCACCACTGCGGCCCTGTACGGGGAGCCGGGTGGCGGGCGGAACGTATGACGTCGGGGCGGCGTGGGTCAGGCCTGCTTCGTCTCGGCGAAGATGACCGCGATCTCGTCGATCTTGGAGAGCAGCTGCTCAGCCAGGGCGGCGTCCATGCTGCCCTTTGCACCTGATGCCCCGGCAAGCTTCGTCGCCTCGTTGAACAGGTTGTGAAGCTGCGGGTACTTCTCGAAGTGCGGCGGCTTGAAGTAGTCGGTCCACAACACCCACAGGTGCTGTTTCACGAGCTCAGCCCGCTGCTCTTTGATCAAAACGGCCCGAGTCCGGAAGTCAGGGTCGTCGTTGCCGGACACCTTGGCGATGATGCCCTTGATCGACTCGGCCTCGATGCGGGCCTGCGCAGGGTCATAGACCCCGCACGGGAGGTCGCAGTGGCTTGACACGTGGATGGTCCGAGCGACGAATCGACGCAGCATGGCTGGTCCTCTCTGTAGAACACTGTGCACAGTTGTCACCCTAGCCGTGGGCGGCGAGGGGCCACCGGCGAGGTTCGAGCGAGGTGCGGCCGACGTGATCATCCCCCGGTACGGGCTGGCGGTCGTCCACGGCGCCTCCATGGAGCCGACGCTCGTCGAAGGCGACATCCTCCTCGTCCAGTACGGCGCCCGGCCCCGGGTCGGCCAGCTGCTTGTGGTTCGCCTTCCGGGTCGGCCGGTGGCTGTCAAGCGGGCGACCCGACGGGAGCCGGACGGCTGGTGGGTCGAACGTGACAACCAGGTTGCCGGCGTGGACTCCTGGCTGTTCGGAGTGGTGCCCGACCGAGACGTGGTCGCCGTCGTTTGTCGACGGATGTGGCCACTGCGACGGGGCGGACGTCGTTAGGCTTGCGTGGTGTTCGCTGTGTACGCGGAGTCCCTGCACCCTGACCAGCCCCTCGAAGGTCTACGAATGGGGGAGTGCTCAGATCCCGTCACAGCCGACGGCTGGACGACGGTCGAGGTGAGGGCAGCGTCACTCAACCACCACGACCTGTGGTCACTGCGCGGTGTCGGCCTTCGCGAGGACCGGTTGCCGATGATCCTCGGCTGCGACGCGGCTGGGGTCGACGAGGACGGCAATGACGTCGTCGTCCACGCCGTCATCACTGACCCGTCCTGGCGCGGGGACGAGACCCTTGACCCGAAGCGGTCACTCCTGTCCGAGCGCTACCAAGGGACCCTGGCGGAGCGCGTGGCGGTGCCTCGCCGAAACGTCGTGGAGAAACCCGCCTCGTTGAGTTTCGAGGAGGCGGCCTGCCTCCCGACTGCGTGGTTGACGGCATACCGGATGCTTTTCACGCAGAGCGGTCTGAAGCCTGGCGACAGCGTCTTGGTCCAGGGTGCCGGCGGGGGCGTGTCCACCGCCCTCATCGCGCTCGCGAGCGCGGCGGGGCTCCGGTCGTACGTCACCAGCCGTGACGAGACGAGGCGGACCCGGGCGGTCGAGCTTGGTGCACATGCGGTCTTTGAGCCTGGTGCACGACTGCCCGTCCGGGTGGATGCGGTGATGGAGACTGTGGGCGCCGCAACCTGGAAGCACTCGATCACGTCACTGCGACCCGGCGGGACACTCGTCATCTCGGGTACGACGTCGGGAGCTGAGCCACCGAGTGCGGAGCTCACCCGCATCTTCTTCCTCCAGCTACGTGTCCAGGGCTCGACGATGGGGACCCGAGACGAGCTCCGCGGACTTGTCGACCTCCTCGACGTGAGCGGGGTGCGACCGCTCATCGACCGGGTGCTGCCGCTGGACCGAGCGCGCGACGGCTTTGAAGCCTTGCTGGCAGGCGACGTTTTGGAAGGCGTCCTCGTCCCCTGACATCCCCGCGTTTGCTGACTGCGGTGACCGACCGGTTAAGCGCGCCTGGCAGGTCCGTGACGTCCAACGAGTCGCAAGTGTGCTCCTTGAAGTGAGCGCATGGTGTGCCAGCGGCCTAGCACGACGCGCCTTATTGCCCTGGGGGCGTTCATGGTTGGGCTGTATGCGGCCTTGAAGTTGTCTCTCGCGCTGGTGTACCGCGGCTGGTACGACCCGGTCACGGATCCGTCAGACGCAGAGTGTGACGATTGCCCGCTCGTCGTCGTGCTCGACGGTATCGGCTACTTCCTCGGAAGCCTTCTCGCCTGCTTGGTCATCGCCGTTCTGGTTTGGTTCGCTCTTCGACGCTCTGGGTGGCTAAGAAGCTCGGCGAGATGAGACCCGCACATGGCACCGGGCTTACCTGCCCGCGGCAGTTGAGTGCGTTCTGCGCGAAGGCCCGGCCAACGGACCGGATCGGAGACCGAGTCGCTCCGGCTGCTAGACGATTCCCCTAGGGCCGGTGTCGGGGCCAGACCCCGGTCTAGGTGCTCGGCGGGGATGCTCTTCGCGGCTGCACATGACATTCTGGGTGTGGCTCTCTATCGGTTTGCGTGCCCGTCGGGTGCCGTGGTGGGGCGGCTCTAGAGGGGTGTGCCGGGTAGCAATGCCCGCCTCGCCGTCCTATCCTTCTGAAGAGACGTGAGTACGTGCACGGAGAAGGTGGAGAACATTGTCAGCCGAGCCTGGTGACGATCGAGGTCGTTGACTCCACGAGCAGGTGCTGATCGGTTCGGACAAAGCGGGCTACGCCGCGATGCGCCGTCACGTGGCCGCTTGGCCGAAGCGGACCTGGGCGGTCGAGGGCAGCAACGGCGCCGGTCGCCCGTTGGCGCAGCGGCTGCTGGCCGACGGCGAGCAGGTGGTCGACGTGCCAGCCAAGTGTTCCGACACCGGCCACAACCGCAAGAGCGACGCCCTCACTCGGTCGCGTGGTCGCGTTGGCTGCGGGTGCTGTCCTGCGACGTCGAGCTCGAGGCGTTGCGGCTGCTGGTCGACCGACGCGACGAGTCCACCAGACCGTCAACCGGCTGCAACGGCTGCTGGCGGAGCTGACCCGGGAAAGGCCAAGCGGGACATCACCGGGAGCAGGCCAAGGCGATCTCGCCTCGGTGCGGCCCCGGGACCTGGCCGGGAAGACTCGCCGCCGGCTCGCGGCCGAACAGCTCGCCGAGCTGGTGGCGGTCGAGAAGAAGATCAAGGCCCTCACGCCGATGAAGGCGATGGTCCCCGCCCGGGGCTCGATCTGATGGACCCTGCCCGGCAGCAGCTGATCGTCGCCGCCAGGACCTCGCCGACGTCGGCGACATCGCGTCGCCGACCGGAACCGGTTCGCGTCCTGCGTCCTTGCACCAGATGACACCGGTTGTCGCGGGCGGGGAACCGAGGAGGAACCACATGCTTCGCCCGCGGCCACCCAGGCTCGACTCGACACCGAGGGCCGGGCCTACTACCGACGCAAACTCGCCGAAGGCAAAACCCGCATGGAGGCCATCCGATGCCTCAAGCGACGGATCTCCGACGCCGTCTACCGCCAACTCCTTGCCGACGCCCGCACCGCCGAGGGCCATCCAGACGGGTCCGGCAGGGCACTGCGCGTCTCAACAATCCACAACCCCCACACATCGACACTTCGGATGCCACTTTGCACCCGCGAACCCGACGCTACAACTGTCCACACCCACCAGGAAACATCCCCGACGCTCAGCCGACGGGTTGACACAGAGGGGAGCCGATATGACGCAGGTACCGTGAGTTGACAGCGTCTTGTCTCGGGTCAGGGGAAGTCGCAAGTTTCCCTCTCTGCAACGGTCTCTTCTCTCAGAGCAACGATGGTGCCCGTTGTCTTACCGCCTCGCTAGCAGGCCTGCGGCAAGCGATCTTGTAGCGGCGACCAGCTCGTCCGCTGAGTGAGGGTGGCCCATAGACGTTGTCGTGCCCAGGTGGTCCGCACGGGAGTCTCGGCGGACTGATTGACAACCGTGCAGTTGGAGGCCACTGCGCCCTTCTCATTGATCAGCCATCGTCCAGCGGCGGCCGTGTGTGCACACAGCAGAACGACGAAACAGGACCCAGCACGCAGTCGGCGCTGGTCCTGCGGACACCGCCCCAGCAGGAACACTGTCGACCACGGCAGTTGTCACCCTGAGCCTGCTCCTGCAGGCCGCCAGCCGCCCGAAGGGATCGCAGGAGGACGCCGAGGGCTGCTTCTCCCGGGAGGAGTCGGGCACTCCTAGCGGGTGCCCGGTCTGTGCGTTAAAGGTGAATCGCGTTGGGCTTGGTCCCACGCGGCTTCGACTCGGTCAAGGTCACGATAAGAGCATCCAGTCGACCGAGATACCATTGATGCGCAGCCAGGCGCCCCATCGACCCACGGTCCCCAGTCTGGTCACCCGGACCCGGCTCGGCAACCTCCCGTGCGAGCGCGAAGGCGTGTCGAGCGGTGGCCGGTAATACACACGATGTAGTCGGAGACTGCGGTGTGTTCACCGCGGCCCGGCTGCCGCCGAGCATAACGGCGACGACTCCGGCGACGCCGCCCAGGTGTGCAGCTACGTCAACCAGCCACGCCTCGTCAGTCACATCCCCACCCTGCCAGTACGGACCCATCCACTTATGTGGAGACGGCGGTTGAGCAGTCCGGATGATCCGTACTAGGCGACTCAAAGGTGACTGGTGTCGAGCGTGACGATTCGGCGATTGTGGAAGTAGTCGTCCTCTTGAAGAACCGTGATGCCCCCGCTGGTGAACGGAACGCAGCGTACGCGCTTCGATCGGTAAGCGATCCATGCTCCGACCACCCAATTCGCCGAACCCCCGTGTGTCGATCAGTGGTGCGCGGACGGGCGGGACAGGATCACCTGCATCGCTTCATAGACGCGGTTTGCAGCTTCGTTTCTGCGCCCGATACCCTCGTCGTGGTTGAGGCGACCTGTCGTCGGCGGCGGAATGAACCGCTCGTCCAACCAGGATTGGTGGTCGTCCGCCGGCGACCCCGGACTTCTCGCGCAGGCCAAGCATGAAGGTCGGTTTCGCACCCAGCGCTGCTGTGCGATAGTGGCAGTTTGGTGCGCTGCCAAGTCCGAACTGAACAGTTCCACTTCTGCGCCGAGTGGCACGAGCCCAGTCGCCTGCACCCTGTTGACTCACCAGCCCCCTGACCTTGTCTTCCAGGTGATGGGTCGCCTCCGGGTGAGTCACGACGTAGAGGAACCCGTAGTGCTTGCATCGCTCGGATTCTAAGTCCCCGTGGGCACACGCATTGTTCGCTCATCGGCATGGGAGGCGCGTTCTTCGCGGCGGAAGGTCTGATGGGACGGTGCCGAGCACGTCCCGTCGTGTGCCCATGCCAGGGTGTCGTGTTTACCGACCAAGAGGACGCTGCGCAAGCCAAGTCCGTTCACGGCGTACACCCGCCGCGGCGTGCCGGCCTATTGAACACGCGCCCGCGATGCGCTCGCGCAACAGATCCGCGTGTCCGCAGTGCCGCGATGATCCTCGGCACGCGACGCGGCTGGGGTCGACGAGGACGGCAGATAGACGTCGTCGCCACCTCGGCACGCCGTCATCTACTGACCCGTCCTGGCGACGACTTGTAGAGACGAGGCCCTCGATGACCCGACGTGTGCTCGACGCCGGCGGTCGCACGAGCCCTAGCAACGTCCGAGCGCTACCACTGCCCGGAGTCGAGGCCATCACACTTCACGAAGGTCCTGGTCGGTCCCAAGCGCGTGCCTTCGCCGAGGCTCTCGCGGGGATCACCGTCGTCGGGTCGAAGATCGTTGTGGAGAACCTTCAGGCTCGGCCTCGGGGTCACCTGCTTGTTCCGACACCGACGTATAGCAAGCTTTTGCGACGATTCGCCACCGCGGACGTCCGCGCCTTCCGTCCGCTCCCTGATCGTGCGTGGCATGGCCACGTCATTGTGTGCGGCTTTGGCGACGGTCTCATCGGGTTCGAGCAGGCAGCGGCGACCAAGCGCAGTCTGGGACTCGGCGCAGCGAGGTCAGTGTGGCCATCTTCGGGACGCAGTAGCCGGTCTGCTGACGGCGAGCCCGAACGCGCCGGCGACGTAGGCGGTGTCTGGACGCCGTGGCGGTCGAGGTTGCCGCGCGCGGTCGGTGCTGGCGGGTCCGGGGTCTGCGTGCCGGGCGAGAATCTGCGCATCACGTAGCGGACGCCGGCGTCGATGGCGTTGGTGATCGCGCCGGCGGGTGCGGGCTGACATGCCGCGGAATGCCCGCGGCCTTACGATGCGCACATGCGGTAGACGTCGCGCCGGTCGATCGGTTTGCCGAGTTCGGCCGGAGGATGAGGGCCCTTCGGACCTGCCGCGGCGGCCTCGAGGACACGGAGCACCGGCACCGTCAGTGGCATGGTGGCCGGCTTGCTGCCCTTGCCGACCAGGTGCAGGACGCGGTGCCCGCGCAGCGTCTCGGCGTGTCCTCGATCCGAACCCCGGCGGCTTGAGGCACGGAGCAAGCGTTGATCCCGAGCAGGGTATACCAGGGCGCCGTGGTGGACGGTGAGGGTCTGGGCGATCACGGATCAGCTCGAGCCGGTCTAACCCCTGAGTGCGGGTCTCATCAGCGTGGATCTTCGGCAGCCGGGCGTAGACGGCGGGGTCGGCGTTGATGAGCCAGCCCGTCGATGTGCGCGAACCGGAAGGACCGCGAACACCGTGCAGCATGGTGGTGACCGAGGAGTCCCGCAACCCGCTGTCGTGCAGATGGCGCATGTAAAGTCGTACGCGCTGGATCCCGGCAGGGGTCCAGGGCGTTGGTCTGACACCAGGTGAACCAGCGGCGCGGCTGGTAGGCGTACAGGGCTGGCCGGTGTACCGGGCCAGATAGGACACCGCCGCAAGCTGCGCGGGTGTCATCGCTGCTGGAACGGCAACAGAGTGGTGGTCGACATCTCCGTCGATCTGGGGACGAGCCCCGCCGCGGATGCGCACACGCGGTGAGGCACCTGATCCGACGCTAACCGCGCTGCGCGGCGAGCGTCCTGCGTCGCTTCCTCCAGCGATGGCGGAAAGACGCGCCTGTTGGCGTTGAGCCGAACGCGGCATGTGCGCGTCGCGACGGCTACGTGGCAGTATCCCGGATGCGTGGCGTCGGGTCGGCAGCCAGCGGCTACCGGCCACGGTTGAGGTGGTCGAGGAGTGGAGGACGGTTCTGGAGCGAGCGGCTGCATCGCGTCGTGTCCCCGGACCTGGCGGTGACGTTCGAGCGGGCTGGGTCGCTGGGGCGGTTCCCGCGTTAGCGAGACGCTACCGACGAGATGAACCGTGACGAGCGGAAGATGGCTGCCCTGCAGTTCGGCGATGTGCGGTTCGTGACCGCGCCGTCGGTGAACGTCGACTGCCTGCGGTTCTAGGTGACCGGTGGGCGAGCGTCGCGCGGATACAACGACTTGTCGGGTGGTACGTCGACTTCCGCCACGGTTCCAGCTCGACGTACCACGGATAATTACCATGGACCTCGTCCTCGACGCGCTGGTGACGCCCGACGGCGAGTGGGAGTGGAAGGACGAGGCGTTTAAACGCGGGTTGGCGCTTATGCTCGACGCCCCTGGGAGGCGCCAATCCGGGCGGAGGCACATTAAGGCAGGACATCGCTCTGTTGAGCGTTCTCAGCGGGAGGGACGCCTGGTCGCGCCAGACGAGTGGGGGTCCGTAGACGTCCGCGACGCGTCCGCTGGGTAAGCTCCAGAGCTCATCTGGTCTGCAACTCCGAGGAACAGGCAGGACGCCAGCCGCAAACTTGGTCCCTCCGCGGACGCTCCTCTCAGCGGAAGATTCGGTCACTTCACGCGCCCGGCAAGCGGCTACTAGACGATTCCGTCATGACCGGCGTCAGGCCAGACTCGGTCCAGGCACTCGGCGGGACGCTCTCTTGCGGCTGCCCATCCAGCCTTGGGTGTGGCTCTCTATCGGTTTGCGTGTCCGCCGGGCGCCGTGTCGAGGCGTGGCTCAAGAGGGGACTGCCCAGCTCGTAGTAGCAATGCCCGCCTCGCGATCCCTGTTGGTCAACTACGGAGGGCGAGTGCTCCATGGAGAAGGTGGTTATCGGGGTCGATCCCCACAAGCGTTCGGTGACGATCGAGGTCGTCGACGACCACGAGACAGGTGGTGGCGACTGGTCGGTTCGGCACCGACCAGGCCAACTACGCCGCTATGCGCCAGCATGTCGCGTCGTGGTCGGAGCGGATCTGGGCGGTCGAGGGCAGCAACGGCGCCGGGCCCGTTGGCTCAGCGGCTGCTGGCCGACGGCGAGCAGGTGGTCGACGTGCAAGCTCGCCGCCCGGGCGCGGCTGTTCGACACCGGCCACAACCACAAGACCGACGCCCTGGACGCGCACTCGGTCGCCGGGGTCGCAGTCCGGACCCAGGGCTGCGGGTGCTTCCCACGACGTCGAGCTCGAGGCGTTGCGGATGCTGGTCGACCGACGCGAAGAGTTGACCCGGCAACGGGTCCAGACCGTCAACCGGCTGCAACGGCTGCTGGCGGAGCTGACCTGGCAAGGCCAAGAAGGACATCACCGCCTTGCAGGCCAAGGCGATCCTCGCCTCGGTGCGGCCCCGGGAGGCCGGGAAGACTCGCCGCCGGCTCGCGGCCGAACAGCTCGCCGAGCTGGTGGCGGTCGAGAAAAGATCAAGGCCCTCACGAGCTGAAGGCGATGGTCCTCGCCCGGGCTCGACCCTGATGGACCTGCCCGGCATCGGGCCGATCGTCGCCGCAGGACCTCGCCGACGTCGGCGACATGACCAGGTTCGCCGACCGGAACCGGTTCGCGTCCTGGACCGGCACCGCGCCGATCGAGGGACGCGTCCTCCGGTGACCAGATCGGGGAAGGCGGATGAACCACATGCTGCACATCGCCGCGGCCACCCAGATCCGACTCGACACCGAGGGCCGGGCCTACTACCGACGCAAACTCGCCGAAGGCAAGACCCGCGCATGGAGGCCATCCGATGCCTCAAACGACGGATCTCCGACGCCATCTACCGCCAACTCCTCACCGACGCCCGCACCGCCGAGGACACGAGCCATCCAGACGGGTCCGGGAGGGCACAGCGGGGCGACTCTGACATCCAGCGCGGTCGACCTGCCCCACATATCGACACTTCGGATCAGCCACTTCCCGCACCCGCGACCCGACGCTACAACTGTCCACACCCACCGAAACATCCCCGGACGAAGGCCCCTCAGCCGACGGGTTGACACAGAGGGGAGCCGGTATGACGCGGCCGGGCAACGGATCGGCACAGCGATGAATCACGGCGAGACGGGCCCCTTACTGCTCCAAGTGCCTCCCCAGTGCCCGGCATTGGGTGTGGCCAGGTCACGTGCTCTGCAGGCGCAGCCAGGTTTCGATCTCGTGGTCGAGGGTGGCCTTCCGGTCCGGCGACAGGAAACTGGCCTCGACCGAGTTGTGGGCCAGCTGAGCCAAATCGGAGACGCTGAGCGCGAACTGCCCGGCGACGGCCGCATAGTTGTCCTCGGCGTACCCGCCGAAGTACGCCGGGTCGTCGGAGTTGATCGTGGTCACGACGCCGGCAGCGATGAGTTGCGGGAGCACGTGCTCGGCGAGGGAAGCAACCCCTTTGAGACGCACGTTGGAGAGAGGACAGATGGTCAGCGGTATCCGCTCGATCGCCAGACGTCTGACGAGGATGGGGTCCTGGACGGACCGGACGCCGTGGTCGACCCTCTCGACCCCAAGCTGATCTAGGACATCGCTGACGTACTCGGGACCGCCTTCCTCGCCGGCATGTGCGACCCGGTGCAGGCCGAGCTCCTTGGCGCGGGCGTAGACGGCGGTGAACTTCGAGGCCGGGTTGCCGACCTCGGTCGAGTCGAGGCCTATCCCGATGATGGGCGCTTTAACGGCGACCAGCTGCTCCAGTACGCCGAGTGCCTCCTCGCCGCTGCGGTCCCGCAGGAAACAGGCGATCAGAGCGCTCGTGGTGCCGGTCTCGGCCTCACCCCGGCGGCAGCCCTCGACCAAGCCGTCGACGACGTCCGTCAGAGCGACGCCGCGGCTCAGGTGGGCTTGGGGGTCGAAGAAGATCTCGGCATGACGCACGCCGCCGGCCGCTGCCCGCCGCAGGTAGGCCAGCGTCAGCTCGGTGAAGTCATCAGCCGTCCGCAGCACCGCCACGTTGGCGTAGTACAGCTCGAGAAAGCTCTGCAGGTCCTCAAAGGCGTAACGCGCGCGCAAGTCCGCCAGTGATGCGTACGGCAGGTTCATGTCGTGCCGGGCGGCCAGGTCGAAGATGAGCTCGGGCTCCAACGTCCCCTCGATGTGGAGATGGATCTCGACCTTGGGCAAGGTTGCGATGTCGGTCATGGTCGCCGTTCGTACTGTCGTGGTCAGGCGCGACTGCGCCCGAAGCCCGATCTTCCCAGAGGGTGCGTCAGACCCTGTCCAATGGCACAGTGCCGCACTGCGCAACGTGGGCAGTGGAGAACGCATCGGGACCGACTTCAGTCATGCACACGGCGAGATGGCAAGCGCCTACTGCTGCTATCTGGGCGGAATGATGCCGCAGTGGATGACTTAACCTGTCGTTTCAAACCAGAAAGTCGCTGTCGCCGACCTCGCGTCGTCGGAGGGCATCAGCGCATCGGCAGATCTGGATGTGCTGCAGCCGGTGCGCTTCCGCTTGTCTGACCTGGCCGATCGGAGGCGTCAGTGTGTAGTTGACCGTTGCTTGTGCTGGGCGAGGCCTCGGCAGGGAGGGCAGAATCAGTCCGGATCGTCGAGACGGGCCAGCCAGGTCGCCAGCCGCTCGACCGGGATCTCGAACTCCGGGTGCAGGTCCACAAACTCCTGCAACCGCTCGCCGACCCAGGCCAACGTGACGTCCTCGTCACCGCGCCGATGCGTCAGCTCCTCGATCCCTCGGTCTGTGAAGTACACCTGGCTCAGCCGAACGCCGCGTCCAGCAGCGCAGCCAGCTCCTCCTGGTGGACCTTGACCTGGCCAACCGAGGGCGCGGCAGAGTCAGCCCGGGAGACCCTCTTGAACGGGATGTCTCCGAGCTCAGGGGCGAGGTTGAGGGCCATGTGCGGCCAGGGGCCCATGTTGGCAGGCTCGTCCTGCACCCAGCGGATCTCCTTGACGTTCGGGTACTTGGCGAGCTCCGCCTTGATCTCCTCCACAGGGCGTGGGTAGAGCTGCTCGAGCCGGGCGATGGCGGTGCGCAGCGAGTCAGGTTCACGTCGCTGGCGTTCCGCGAGCAGGTCCCAGGTGATCCGCCCCGAGCACAGGACCAGCCGCTCCACGGCTGCGGGGTCGGTGACGTCGTCACCGATCACCGGCCGGAACGTGCCCGATGTCAGGTCGGTCGGTTGAGAGGCGGCATCCTTGCGCTTCAGCATCGACTTGGGGGTGAAGACGATCAGCGGTCGGTGCACGCTGCCGAGCGAATGGCGCCGTAGCAGGTGGAAGTAGCTCGCCGGGGTGGAGGGCTGGGACACTGTGAACGCGTCGTCGGCGGCGAGGGTCAGGAACCGCTCGATCCGAGCCGACGAATGGTCTGGCCCTTGTCCTTCGTACCCGTGCGGGAGCAGCAGGACCACCCCCGACTGCTGTTGCCACTTCTGCTCGCCGGAGGAGATGAACTCGTCGACAACGATCTGAGCACCGTTGACGAAGTCGCCGAACTGGGCCTCCCACAGCGTCAGCGCCTCGGGACGAGCCACCGAGTAGCCGTACTCGAACCCCATGGCGGCGTACTCCGAAAGCAGCGAGTCGTAGATGTAGAACTGCGCCTGGTCCTCCGACAGGTTCTGCAGCGGCGTCCACTCCGAGCCGTTACGCCGGTCGATGATCGTGGCGAACCGGCTGACGAAGGTTCCGCGCCGGGAGTCCTGTCCGGACAGCCTGACCGGACGCCCCTGCATGAGCAGTGACCCGAAGGCCAAGATCTCCGCCGTACCCCAGTCGATCGGGCCCTCGTTGATGGCCGTGGCCCGCCGCTGAAGCTGTGGCAGCACCTTCGGGTGGACTGTGAAGCCCTCGGGCACGGAGACGTGGGCGTCGGAGATCCGTTTCAGGACCTCCACCGGGACAGCGGTGTCGCAGCCCCCACTGGCGTCTCCCTTGGTGGGGTACGCCGGCACAGTGACGTAGTCGTCCGTGTCGGGTTCGGTCTTCGCCTGGCGTACCTCGGCGAAGACACGTTCCAGTTGCTGCTGGTAATCCTTGAGGGCAGACTCCGCCTCCTCGACCGTGATGTCGCCACGCCCGATGAGCGCCTCCGTGTAGAGCCTGCGGACCGAGCGCTTGCGCTCGATGAGGTCGTACATCAACGGCTGGGTGTACGACGGGTCGTCGCCTTCGTTGTGGCCGCGGCGGCGGTAGCAGACGAGGTCGATGACGACGTCCTTGTTGAACGCCTGGCGGTACTCGAAGGCGAGCTGGGCGGCGAAGATGCATGCTTCGGGGTCGTCGCCGTTGACGTGGAAGATCGGCGCCTGCACCATCCTGGCCACATCGGTGCAGTACAACGATGAGCGAGATGACGACGGCGACGTGGTGAAGCCGACCTGGTTGTTGACCACGACGTGCACAGTCCCGCCCGTGCGGTACCCGCGCAGCTGCGACAGGTTCAGGGTCTCCGCGACGACACCCTGGCCAGCGAACGCGGCGTCCCCGTGGACCAGCACCGGCAGCACAGGATAGGCAGCGCCCTTGTTCAGGAGGTCCTGCTTGGCGCGGGCAATCCCCTCGAGCACCGGGTCCACCGCCTCGAGGTGGGACGGGTTCGCCGCAACCGAGACCTTGACGACGGACCCCTTGCCGGAGACGAACTCGCCTTCGGCTCCGAGGTGGTACTTGACGTCTCCCGAGCCCTGCACGGTGCGCGGGTCGATGTTGCCCTCGAACTCACGGAAGATCTGCGAGTAACCCTTGCCGACAATGTTGGCCAGGACGTTGAGGCGACCACGATGGGCCATGCCGATCGTCACCTCGTCGAGTCCCTGGTCGGCTGCCGCCTCGCAGATCTCGTCGATCAGCGGGATCGTGGTCTCGCTGCCCTCCAGGCTGAAGCGCTTCTGACCGACGAACTTGGTCTGCAGGAACGTCTCGAACGCCTCTGCCTGGTTGAGCTTGTGCAGGATGCGGAGCTGCTCCTCGCGCGGAGGCTTGGTGTGCGGACGCTCGACGCGCTCCTGGATCCACCGGCGTTGCTCTGGGTCTTGTATATGCATGTATTCGATGCCGGTCGTGCGGCAGTACGAGTCGCGCAAGATGCCCAGGATGTGGCGCAGCTTCATGAACCGCTGGCCGCCGAAGTTGCCGGTCGCGAACTCGCGGTCGAGGTCCCACAGGGTGAGCCCGTGCGTCCCCACCTCCAGGTCGGGGTGGCTGCGCTGTTGGTACTCGAGCGGGTCGGTATCGGCCATGATGTGGCCGCGCACGCGGTACGCGTGGATCATCTCGAGGATGCGAGCCTGCTTGCCCACCTCGTCCTCGTGGCTCGCCGAGATGTCGGATGCCCAACGAATCGGCTCGTACGGGATGCGCAGCGCTCGGAAGATCTCCTCGTAGAAGCCCTCCTCGCCAAGCAGGAGTCCGTGCAGCCGGCGAAGGAAGTCGCCTGACTGCGCGCCCTGGATGACGCGGTGGTCGTACGTCGAGGTGAGCGTCATGACCTTGCCGACCGCGTTGCGGGTGAGCGTCTCCTCAGAGGCACCTTGGTACTCCGGGGGGTACATCATGGCTCCGACCCCGATGATCGCTCCCTGACCCGCCATCAGACGCGGGACCGAGTGGTTGGTGCCGATCGTGCCGGGGTTGGTCAACGTGACGGTTGTGCCTTGGAAGTCCTCGATGGTGAGCTTGTTGTCGCGGGCTCGCCGGACGATGTCTTCGTAGGCAGTCCAGAAGCTGGCGAAGCTCATCTGCTCGGCCGCTTTGATGGAAGGGACAAGCAGCTGCCTGCTGCCGTCTGCCTTCTGGATGTCGATGGCGAGCCCGAGGTTGACGTGCGCCGGCTTGACCAGGTGCGGCTTGCCGTCGACGAGTTCGAAGCCGTAGTTCATCTCGGGCATCTGCTTCATCGCCTTGACCAGCGCAAAGCCGACGATGTGAGTGAAGGAGACCTTGCCACCGCGAGCGCGGGCAAGGTGGTTGTTGATGACGACGCGGTTGTCGATCAGCAGCTTGACGGGCACGCTGCGGACCGAGGTCGCTGTGGGAACCGCCAGCGAGGCATCCATGTTGCTGACGGTGCGCGCCGACGCCCCCCGTAGCGCCAGGTGCTCGGGTTCCTCGGAAGGCTGCGGCTTGTCGACCGCAGGTTGGTCCTTCGGGATGGGTTTGCTTCCGGTGGCTGCCGCCGGGACCGCCTTGGTCTTTGTGCGGTCCTGGGCAGGGGCGGCACCGGACGCCGCAGCCGACTCGGTGATCGCAGCAGCGTTGGTCTCCGGCTCCACCGCGATCGGCTCGGGTTGTGGTGCGGCAGCCGCCGACGGGTTGTCCTTGCCGTGCACGTCAGGTGTGGGTGCGGGCCGCGGGTCTCGCGGTGCGGCAGACGGGGGGGCGCTCGAGCTGGCGGCGGCGTCGTTCACCGCGCTTCTGTCGTCGGGCTCCCCGTTGCCGGTCGGAGATCCTTTTTTGAACAGCTCGCGCCAAGCTTCATCGACGGACGTGGGGTTTTCGAGGAAGCGCTCGTACATCTCGTCAACGAGCCATTCGTTCGGCCCGAAGCCCGAGGTGGCGTTTGCTTGCGGGGGCTGAGACACGGCCTCGAGATTCGCCTCTTTCACTGCCACATGGGTGGGGACACCTCAAGGCTAACCCCACCCGCCAAGACCGCAGTTGACGCCCCATGCTTTCTGAGACTTATCGTCGGATCCCTCGGTGGGATGGGCGGCGCGGGAGATTGCGGCGGCGGCGGGAGTGGGCCATCATTCGGCCGTGACTGTTCGTCCCCTCTGCTTGTGCCTGGCGGCCGCTGTCATGTGGACGACTCCGGCTTGCACCGGTGACGACGGGGCCGCTGGCAGCGGCCCGGCGACAGCCACCACCGGGTCTGTGGCGACGACCGATGACGCCGAGCTGAGGGTGCGGATCGCACAGGTGGGCGGTGGAATCACCCAACGGCAGCGTCCGGCGCTGAGGCGCGCGGTCTCGAAGCCTGTTGCCGCCTGGGTGCACAACGGCGTGTCGGCCGCAGTGTCTGTCGAGGGGTCGTACGCGAGGGCTTTCGCGCCCTGGACAAGGGACGCCGCCAGACTCGCTCGTCGAGACGACGACGTCACGACGAGTATGACGCTGGCCAAGGAGCTGTCGGGGCTCGTAATCGAGACGGGCCGGGTCCACCTCTACGTGTACGCACGAGACGGCGTCACCGGCGGGGCGACCGCCCGAGTCAACCTTCGGCTGGTTGGAGAGCGGCCGGACGGCACGTCGGCGTCGTACATCCTGGCTGGGCGGCTGTACCTCACGCGGAAGGGCAGCGTCTGGCGGATCTTCGGCTACGACCTCCACCGTGAGGAGCTGCGGTGATGCTTGCTCGCATTCAGTCGTGGAGCTCACCGGCCCGTCTGGCCAGGCTCCGGCGGCTTGTCTCGTTCACCCTCCTGCTCGGCGTACTCAGCATGGTCATGCCAGACGCGGGCCGCGCGCCGACCCGGTACGCACTGATCAAGCTCGAGCAGGTGCACGGGGTCGACGCCAGCGACGACGTCGTCTGGATCCTTGCGCTCGGGTCGGACGCTCGACCTGGTCAGCCGGTTCTCGGCAGCCGTTCGGACGCCATCCAGCTCGTCGGCATCGACGCCACCTCCCATCGGGCGGTCACCATCGGTATTCCCCGTGACTCTTACGTGAGCATTCCCGGCTACGGCAGCGACAAGATCAATGCCGCCATGGTGCATGGCGGCCCTGAGCTGACAGCGCAGGCAGTCGCCCAGCTCACTGGGATCCAGCCGGACTACGTGTTTGTCACCAGTTTTCCAGGGTTGATCCGGATGGTGACCGGGATCCGGGGTGTGCGAGCCAAGGTGACCTACGAGATGACCGACCTCGGGGAGCACTTCCGACCTGGTATGCACACGTTCACCGGTGTAGAAGCGCTGGCTTTCGCCCGCATCCGTTACGGGCTGCCACGCGGCGACTTCGACCGCTCCATGGACCAGGGACAGCTGCTCAAAGGTGGACTGGCGACCATCCGCGACAAGATGGGCCGTCCGGGCTTCATCGAGCGTGCCCTGGATGTCTTCGGCCGCTACACCGAGACCAACCTCGGACCGGTCGAGCTCTATCGGCTGGCGCGCACGGTGACCGAGGTCGACCCGTCCCTCGTTCGCGTGTGCGTGGCGACGGGCTCTATCGGGTATGCCGGCTCCACGAGCGTGGTGTTCCTGGACGAGACTGCCCTTCGCGGCCTCACTGAGGATGTCCGCAACGACGCGAGGGCCAACGACGGCTGCTGACGGCACGATCGGAAGCGCCCCGGCAGGATTCGCAACGGGCGCAAGCAGCGGAAACGCTACGACGGTTGCGGTCGTGCCGTCGGGTGGCGCCGCGGCGGGGCTCTTGCTTGGCCAGTGGCTCGCGGCACAGGTCGCCGTGCTCTGCCTGAGTTCGGGTGTCGGGAGGGCTGCGATGACGACAGTCGGTTCTACTACCTACCCGAGGCAGCAGACGATTGGGACGCCGCATTGGCCCAGCGGCTCCGGCTCATCAGGTGGTGGGCCATCTCCGCCGCGGTGGTTTCGGCCCTCACATTGACGCAGGGCCTCAAGTAGCTGGGCAGGAGTTGCGCGGGTCGGGTCAGCTGGCCAACTCCTCGGTTGCGCTCCTGAACAGGTTGGGCACATCCAGCGCCCCACGACTAGCTTCGGATCCCATCTCAGCAGTGTCCCAAAATCGCAGAGTCATTCCTGTGCCGTTGGATTGGGTAATGTCCACCGCTCCTTGCCCAAAGCGGAAGTCTGGCGGGAAAGCAGGATGCGGGGTCAGCGAAGGCGCCACATCCTGGGGTTGATTCGGCTGCGCGATGGCGACGCGCAAGCGATAGCGATGGTCTGGCTCGTCGGGCGATCCGATGACAGCCTCGAACAGGTAGAACTGGTTGTGGGACGGCGCGTCCGGACCCACCTGGTCCAATGGGACTTGCACCAGGCGGGTGGGTGTCAGATACCCGTCAAAGGCGACAACGAGTTCATCCCAGAGACGCGCGCCCCGATCGTCGATCGGGCAGACGCCCCGTGCCTTCTGCTCGCTGCCGCATCCCGCCGCGTAGTCGGTCGAGGTGCTGGCGGGGACGGTAGCGGGTGCCGAGTGGGTGGGTCCTGGCGCTGCCGGTGCCACTCTGTCGTCGGGCGTCTCGACGCGGGATGCCGTGATCACACCAACAATGACCACTGCTGCGGCCGCCGCGATACCAGTCGCCATGAGGGCGGGTCGTTTCCAGTTGGGGGGCGACGGCTGACTTGGCAAACTGTGCAGGTGCGGAGCCTCCTCAAAAGATGGCGCCGACAGCTCGAGCAGGTCGAGGTCGTCACGCAGAGTTCGCGCGTGGGGTCTAGATGAGTTCACTCGACGTCTCCTGGGCATTCGCGCTGTGCGGGTCGGGTGTCGCGTAGTCGACCAGGTTGAGGTCGGTGCGCAATTGTGAGTAGGCGCGGCTTGCGCGGCTCTTGACGGTTCCGCGGCGACACCCCAGAGTGTCCGCAATCGTGGCTTCGTCGTAGTCGAGCCAGTAGCGCAGGATGATTACGATGCGTTGGTCTCGTGGCAGCCGGGCGAGGGCGCGCGCGACGTCCACAGCACGAGCCCACTCATCGAGGGCGTGAACGCCCTCCTGATCGGGTAGCGTTGGCACCGATGTCTCGTGCCTGCGACGAGCGTCGTTCCACGCGATGCGTGCCATGACCTTGCGGACATATTGCTCAACGCCAGCAGCATCAAGCGAACTCCATCGAGGCAAGCACTTGACAAGGGCCTCTTGAGTCAGATCGCGAGCCCCTTCCCTGCTTCCGACCAGTAGGTAACCAAAGCGGCACAACGGAGACCAACGGGCGGCGACGAACTCGTCGACGCCCGGTGCGCGCCCGTCGGTTTCCATCGAGGTCCCCATCGTTGGTGTTCCCATCACTAGTCAATAGCATCCTGGGCCTTAATTGGTTCCATGTGATACGCGATCAGGCAGAAACCTCCGAAGGGTGGGTCCGCAGCTTCGACGGTAGGGCCCGCAGAAGCAGGCGGCAGCGCGGTGTGGGCCGGTGCCGCGAGCAGGGGCGGGTTGGCAACTCAGATCCCCGACGACCAAGCGATGCCGAGGGCCCGGTGTGCGGTCATCCGCCGGTGGGGGAGTGCTGACCGCTCCGAGCAGGTTGGTGACGGAACCTTCTCCGTTGACATCTGAATCAGCTGTTGGGGGGTGAGTCCTACCCGATCCGTAAGTGGGTTCTCTCGACGGGAAGTGCACGCTGCCGATGCTTGGTTGGGGGCGGGGAGTGTCTGCGCGCAACAGGAGAGAAGGCTGAGCGTGCCGCACATCAGGGGCGGTGCTGTGCATAACGACAAGAGTTCTGGACAGTCAAAGCAGACCTGACCGGCTCGAGCATGGTGTTGCGGCTCTGCACGGCGGCGGTGATCGTGACGGCCACCACGCTCAGCAGGCCAAGGGCTAGACCGGGGAGGGTGATGTTGGCGGTGTAGCAGTGTGCGCCGGCCTCCCAGATATCGGTGGCCCTTGGAGACCCACGAACTGGGAGGCCGCCCTGCCATGGCCTAGGGCGCGACAGTTTCGTGGCCGATTCGCGGGGTCCGAACGGGACGCACTTCCTCGGCACGGTCAGGCCGGACGGTGTCACTTGTAGTGAAAGCGTGCTTGCAGGATTACTAGGTCGTCCTCATCCACGAGATAGACCAGTCTGTGCTCCTCGCTGATTCTCCGTGACCACGCTCCGGCCAGCATGTGGCGGAGCGGTTCGGGCTTGCCAATACCGGCCACGGGATCTCTCAGAGCGTCATCGATCAACCGGTTGATGCGTTTGAGCGTGGCCCGATCCGCGGTGAGCCAGTAGGTGTAGTCCTCCCAGCCGTGTGCGGTGAAGACCAGCCTCACCGGACGAGGTCGTGCTCTTCACGTTGCCCGGCAAGGGCCTGCTGCAGGCTCTCGACCAGTCGCTTTGCGTTCGCGGGCACGCGTAGCAGGTGAGCAGTCTCCTCCAAGGCGTCGTAGTCGGCGCGCGACAGGAGCACGGCGTCGCCTCGCCGTGAGGTGATCTCGATCGGGGTGCGATCGTCGTTGACCTGTTCGATCAACGGAAACAGATTCTTGCGTGCTTCGCTCGCTGTGACGGCCATCCGACCCTCCTGTTGACTGGTACGAATTATGGTACCACTTGGCTCATAGATGCGGTCCGCGCGCCACGCGTCTCCGGGTCGGCAAGCCACCGCGGGCTACATCGATGTCGGCCAAGGTGATCGCCGAGAGTGTCGCCGACGCCTCGCGCTCTCGTACAGCCCTGCCTGAGATTCGCGTGGCGCCCCCGGCAGGATTCGAACCTGCGCTCCCGCCTCCGGAGGGCGGTGCTCTATCCCCTGAGCTACGGGGGCTCACGGCGCAGACAGGGTAGCAGCGGGCCTCGTTCGACCATAACGCTGACGAGCCGGTTCGAGGCTACTAACGTCCAGGGGTGGAACGCGCTGCGCCGAGGATCTTGGTGGTCGACGACTCAGACGTCATTCGCTCTCTCATCGCGCTCAACCTCCAGCTCGAGGGCTTCGACGTCGTCGAGGCACACAACGGCGCGGAGTGCCTTGACATCATCGGCTCCGTGCAACCGGATCTCGTCACGCTCGACGTGGCCATGCCGCAGCTCGGCGGCTTCGCGACGGCAGCCCGGCTACGCGCTGACCCCGTCACGGCAGGCATCCCCATCGTGATGGTCACCGCCCGCGCCCAAGGCAGCGACCTCGCCCGCGGCGCGGAGATCGGCGTGGACGCGTATGTGACCAAGCCGTTCGATCCCGAGCACCTCGTCGAGACGGTCCGCTCCCTGACAGCACCCCAGAACGAACGCTGAGCATCGCTACCATGAGTCGGTGACCCCCGAGCAGCTGTCGCAGACCATCGTCGACGCCTTGTCGGCGCTCGTCGACCGCCGGGAGTTGGCGCTGACCGGCGGGATCCCGCCGGAGGTACGCGTGGAGCGTCCGAAGAGCAAGGACCACGGCGACTACGCCACCAACATCGCGCTACAACTTGCCAGGCCAGCTGGGCTTGCCCCGCGCGACCTGGCCGAGCTGCTCGCTAGCGAGCTCAAGGCGTCGCCGGCAGTCGCGTCGGTGGAGATCGCCGGCCCGGGGTTCATCAACATCACGGTCGACACCGCCGCACAGGGAGAGGTCGCGCGGTCCATCGTGGAGGCCGGGGCGTCGTACGGCGCGTCGGACGCTCTGACGGGCAAGCGCATCAACCTCGAGTTCGTCTCCTCCAACCCCACCGGTCCCGTCCACATCGGCGGGGCGCGGTGGGCGCCGGTGGGGGACAGCCTGGCCCGCATCTTCAGCGCCCTGGGTGCGGAGGTGAGTCGCGAGTACTACTTCAACGACCACGGCGCTCAGATCGACCGCTTCTCGCGGTCCCTGCTGGCAGTGGCGAGAGGTCAAGCTCCGCCCGAGGACGGGTACGTCGGCGACTATGTCGGTGAGATCGCCGCCAAGGTCGTGGCGACGGAGCCCCACGTGCTGAGTCTCCCCGACGGCGAGGCGCAGGAGGTATTCCGGCGCGTTGGTGTCGAGCTGATGTTCGCGCAGATCAAGCAGACCCTGCACAGCTTCGGCGTGGACTTCGACGTCTTCTTCCATGAGCAGTCGCTCTACGACAGCGGTGCCATCGAGCGCGCCGTTGCGCGGCTCACGGAGATGGGAAACACCTACGAGGCCGACGGCGCACTGTGGCTGGCCACGAAGCGGTACGGCGACGAGAAGGACAGGGTCTTGGTTCGCTCCAGCGGAGCGCCCGCCTACATCGCCGGTGACTGCGCCTACTACCTGGACAAGCGAGAGCGCGGCTTCGATCTCTGCGTGATCATGCTTGGGGCCGACCACCACGGGTACGTCGGCAGGCTCATGGCCATGTGTCAGGCGTTCGGCGACAAGCCGCACGAGAACCTCGAGATTCTCATCGGACAGATGGTCAGCCTGGTCCGCGACGGCACCCCGGTGCGGATGGCCAAGCGTGCCGGCGCGGTCATCTTCATCGACGACCTGATCGAGGCCATCGGGGTGGACGGGGCTCGGTATGCCCTCGTGCGTTACTCCAGCGACTCGAACGTAGAAATCGACATCGACGTCTGGACGCGGGCCTCCAGCGACAACCCGGTGTACTACGTCCAGTACGCCCATGCCCGGCTGGCCTCGATCCTCCGCAACGCTACGCAGCTCGGGGTCGTCTCGGTACCCGACGACTTCGATCCCAGGCTCCTCTCCCACGACCGCGAAGGCGACCTCCTGCGTGCGCTGGCAGAGTTCCCCCGGATCGTGCAGACGGCTGCCGAGCTGCGAGAGCCGCACCGATTGGCCCGCTACCTGGAGGCCACCGCCTCGACGTTCCACAAGTTCTACGACAACTGCCGGGTGCTTCCGCACGGAAGCGAGGAGCCGGCAGACATCCACCGCGCCCGCCTGCTCCTCGTCGAGGCGACGAAGATCGTCGTCGCGCGAGGCCTTGGTCTGCTCGGCGTCTCCGCACCCGAGCGGATGTGATGAGAGCGCACGAAGCGGGGACCCTCCATGCGGAGGCCGGCGCCCGCCGACCTGCCTGGTTGAAGCCGCCGGCCGACGCCAACGCACTGGTGACACGTCTGTGGCCACGCCACGTCACGAAGTCCGAAGACGGGATGTTGTTCGTCGCAGGAGTGTCTGTCGCTGACCTCGCCGCCGAGTTCGGCACGCCGGCGTACGTCGTGGATGAGGATGATTTTCGCCAGCGCGCGAGGGCGTTCAAGCGCGCGTTCGACGGCTGCGACGTCTACTACGCGGGCAAGGCCTTCTTGTCTCTGCAGACCGTGCGCTGGATCGCAGAGGAGGGCCTGAGCCTCGACGTCTGCACCGGGGGGGAGCTGGCGGTGGCGCTGCGGGCCGGCTTCGACCCGGCGAGGATCGGCTTCCACGGCAACAACAAGAGCGTGGCCGAGCTGGTGCGAGCCGTCGAGGTCGGGGTCGGACGCATCGTCATCGACTCTCTCACCGAGATCGACCGCCTTGCGCAGGTGAGCGCTGAGCGAGGTGTCCGTCAGCGCGTCCTCCTACGCGTGACGGCAGGCGTCGAGGCGCACACCCACGAGTACATCGCGACGGCGCACGAGGACCAGAAGTTCGGCCTGTCGCTCGCTGACGGACGAGCCGAGGAGGGGATGCGGTCGATCGCCCGCCACGACTCGCTCGAGCTGGTTGGCCTGCACTCGCACATCGGCTCCCAGATCTTCGACACCGCAGGGTTCGAGGTGGCGTGCCGCCGCGTCCTCGCACTCTTCGCCCGAGGACTGGAGGCGGGCCTGCCGCTGGTGGAGATCGACCTCGGCGGCGGTTTCGGGATCGCCTACACGACCCAGGACGACCCGGCGTCACCGGCGACCCTGGCCGCGGAGATGCGGCAGATCGTGGAGCACGAGTGCCGGGCGCAGGGCATCGAGATCCCTCACCTCTCGGTCGAGCCCGGAAGGGCTATCGCAGGCCCCTCAACGTTCACGCTGTACGAGGTGGGAACTGTCAAGACCGTCAGCCTCGACGCCGGTGCTCGGCGCATCTATGTCTCCGTCGACGGTGGCATGAGCGACAACATCCGAGGGGCGCTCTACGGCGCACACTTCTCCTGCACACTCGCCTCTCGGCGCTCCACCGTCCCTCCCGTCCTGGCCCGGGTCGTCGGCAAGCACTGCGAGTCCGGTGACATCGTCGTCATGGACGAGTTCCTGCCCGGTGACGTGCAGCCCGGCGATCTCGTCGCCGTTCCTGCCACCGGTGCCTACTGCCGGTCGCTGGCCACCACGTACAACCACGTGGCGAGGCCACCCGTCGTGGCGGTTCGGCAGGGTGAGGCCCGCGTCGTCGTACGCCGCGAGACCGAGGACGACCTGCTCCGCCTCGATGTGGGCTGAAGCGGGGGCATTGGCTGACCGGAGAGCGGACACCACAACCGCCTCCTGTCATGCGTCGGTGCACCACCGCCCGGTGCACGACGGCCTGACCTCCGACGGCGGACGAGCTCAGGCTGCGTGGCGGAGGTAGTCCTGAAGCTGGATCTCGAGCGGTGATCCGGTGACGGCATCGACGTACGGCGGCTGGGGTGGTCCGGTGGCCAGGTCGTGCAGGCGCCGCCGATGTCGCAGCTGGGCTCGGGTGCAGGTGCCGTAGCCGAGGGCAGGTCGGGCCTGGGTGGCGATGGTGCGGCCGATCGGGGTTGTCCAGCGCAGCAGTGCCGCGGCGGCGCCGGACTCGGCGTTTCGAGTGCGGCATAGCCAGGGATCGTCGTCGACGACGGGCTCGACACTCATCTGAGGGTGGTCCTCGAGGTGGTGGCAACGCTGACACAGCCCGGCACCGTTGCCGGCGCCGGTGCGGCCACCGCGAGAGTGGTCCTGGAGGTGGTCAGCGTCGCGGATGACGGCGTCGCAGCCGATGCCGCGGCAGCGCCGGTCGCGGGCCTTGACCAGCTCGCGGACGGCGCCGGTGAAGCGGCGCATCCTGGTGTCGATCGTTGCGACGGTGGCATCGGCGGGATCGGTGAACCAGCGCCGAAGCCAGGCCCGGTCGCCGGCAGCGAGCTCGCGGGCGTACGCCGCCGGAAGCGGCCCGAGCTGGTCGAGCTGGGCGGGGGCGTCATCTGCGCCGAAGAGCGTGGAGGTGTTCATCACGACGTTGACGGCTACGGCGACGTCGTCGGCGCGGGCCTGCCCGGTGACGCGTTCGACCAGCGTGTCGGCCATCAGCTGGCTGACGGTGCGGTTGTCGCCGTCGGCGCGAAGGCAGCGGGCGTGGTGGTCCAACGCGTTCCAGCACGCCACGACCTGCTCGGCGGGAAGCTGGGCGGTCAGCGCACCCATTGCGGTGGCGGTGTCGATGTTGGCCGACACCGACCGGTCGCTGCGGGCCTGGATTGCGGCCTCACGGGCGGCGTCGGGGTCGATCTCCAGCACCCGGGTGCGGGCCATCGCCCTGACCCGGCCGGGCAGCACGGTGTCGATCTCGTCGGCGATGACCTCGTCGGCCAGCGGCAAGGCAGCCGGGTGCAGCGGGTGGATCTCGGCGACCGCCGACCGCGCCGCAGCCAAACTGATCGCCCCGGTGTCGAGCTTGTCCATCACCCGCGGCATCGCTTCCACCAGGCGGGCGCAGTCTGCCATGTGGTGGTGCGCGGTCCACACTCCGACGCGGCGGGCGTCGGCCAGCTCCGCGGCAGTGATGCGCTCGGTGGCGTCGCCCCAGCTTCCGAAGGCGCGCATGTCGAAGTCCCGCCGATCCCGCACGAACTGTGCCACCTGCCGCGCCTGCTTGGCCTGCAAGGCGTTGATCTGCCGCTCGGTGGCGGCGATGACATCGAGCGCTCCGCACAACCTGTCCGCCTCCCGGGCGGTCCATTCGCGGTTGTCCGCGCTCTCGCTCATGTGTTCGATTATACTCCTCAATTGGACAGAAGTCGAGGGATTCAACGTGTTCTTGGAGACGAGTCTCGCTACCGGTTAACGTTTCTTGGCGCCGTTGGCGCCGTTGATGTGGAGGTCGCCGCCATCACGGTGGCAAGCGCTGAGCCTGGACGACCGCTCGCCGACGACCGCGGCACCAATAGGATGCGTCGTGCCGGCGACGTGTCGGCGGCGCCTCGCGGAGTGTCGCATCGGGTGCCACCTCGACCGATCACTGATGGGCACGACATGACTGAGAGGCCCCTTCGGGTGGCACTGCTCGGCTGCGGGGCGGTAGGCAGCCAGGTGGCGCGGCTGTTTGCCGAGCAGTCGGCAGACCTCGGTGCCCGGATCGGAGCCCCTCTCGAGCTCGCGGGGGTGGCCGTGCGCCGGCTGGACCGCGCCCGGGACGCCGACATCGCGGCAGACCTCTTCACCACCGACGCCCACGGGCTCGTGACCCGGGGAGACATCGACGTAGTGATCGAGGTCATCGGCGGGATAGAGCCGGCCCGGTCATTCATCCTCGCCGCGCTCACCGCCGGCGCATCCGTCGTGACGGCCAACAAGGCGCTGCTGGCCGCTGACGGGGCGACACTGTTCGAGGCAGCGGCCGCGGCTCAGCGAGACATCTATTTCGAGGCTGCAGTCGCCGGGGCGGTTCCCATCATCCGTCCGCTGCGTGAGTCCCTGGCCGGCGACAAGGTCCGCCGGGTGCTCGGAATCGTCAACGGCACCACGAACTACGTCCTCGACAAGATGGACTCGTCAGGTCTCGGGTTCGACGAGGCCCTCGAGTCCGCCCAGTCCCTCGGGTACGCCGAAGCCGATCCGACCGCCGATGTCGAGGGCTTCGACGCGGCAGCCAAGGCAGCCATCTTGGCGAGCCTCGCCTTCCACACCCGTGTCACGGTCGCGGACGTCCATCGCGAGGGCATCAGCGAGGTCACGGGCACCGACATCTTGTCCGCCCAGGAGATGGGCTGTGTGGTCAAGCTGTTGGCGATATGTGAGAGCGAGGAACGCCCCGAGGGCACCCGGGTCTCGGCGCGGGTGCACCCCGCAATGATCCCGCGCTCTCATCCGCTCGCGAGTGTTCGAGGGGCGTTCAACGCCGTCTTCGTCGAGAGCGATGCTGCCGGGCAGCTGATGTTCTACGGTCCGGGTGCCGGTGGCGCGCCAACGGCCAGCGCGGTTCTCGGTGATCTCGTCACCGTCGCACGGAACCGGCTCAGCAACGTCACGGGTACCGGTGAGTCGACGTACGCCGCCTGCGCCGTGGCCGCCATGGGCGACTCGCTGACGAGGTACCACGTCGCGATGGAGGTCGACGACAAACCCGGTGTGCTTGCGTCCGTGGCGGAGATGTTCGCCCGGGAGGACATCTCCATCCAGACGGTGCGTCAGGTCGGTCGCGGTGATGAGGCGAGGCTCGTGGTGGTGACGCATGCGGCGCAGGACTCGGCGCTTGCCGCCACCGTCGATGCCTTGGCCACGATGGCGAGCGTCCGTGCCGTCACGTCGGTGATGCGCGTCGAAGGCACCACCGAATGAACGCGCGAGGTGCCCAGCAGTGGAAGGGCGTCATCGCCGAGTACCGCGACTGGCTGCCGGTCTCCGACGAGACGCCGGTCATCAGCCTGGGTGAGGGTGGTACACCGTTGGTGGAAGCCGGGTGGTTGTCGGAGCTGTCTGGCTGCTCGGTGTGGCTCAAGGTGGAAGGGAACAACCCGACGGGTTCGTTCAAGGACCGTGGGATGACGCTGGCCATGTCGATCGCGCTCGAGCAGGGCGCCCGGGCAGCCGTGTGTGCCTCCACGGGGAACACCTCGGCGAGCATGGCGGCGTACGCGAGCCGAGCGGGGATCGACCCGGTCGTGCTGGTGCCGCACGGCAGGATCGCGCGCGGGAAGATGGCGCAGGCCGTCATGCACGGGGCCAGGATCATCGCCGTACGCGGCGGGTTCGACGACTGCCTCGAGCTGGCGCGCGAGCTCGCAAACGACTACCCCGTCACGCTGGTCAACAGCGTCAACCCGGTGCGGATCGAGGGTCAGAAGACGGCGGCGTTCGAGGTCGTGGATGCGCTCGGCGCCGCGCCCGACATCCACATCCTGCCCGTCGGAAACGCCGGCAACATCGCGGCGTACTGGCAGGGCTATGGAGAGTACGCCGCGGCCGGCCGGTCGACCCCGCCCGCCATGTGGGGTTTCCAAGCCGAGGGCGCTGCCCCGATCGTCCAGGGTCGCCGAGTCGAGCATCCTGACACCGTCGCAACCGCCATCCGGGTGGGGAACCCGGCGTCGTGGCTCCTGGCCGAGACGGCTCGCGACGAGTCGGAAGGGCTGATCGAGGCGGTGAGCGACGAGGAGATCATGCGCGCGCAAGCGAACCTGGCAGCGCACGAGGGCGTCTTCGTGGAGCCCGCCTCCGCGGCGGGGGTCGCCGGCTTCTTGTCCATGTCCGCATCAGGTCGCCTGGAGCCTGGGCTGACCGTCGCGATCACCGTCACCGGGCACGGCCTCAAGGACGTCGAGACTGCACTGGAAGCGCGCGGGGCCATCAGCGACACGGTGGTCGATGCGAGTCCCGACCAGGTGGCGAAGGCCGCGGGGCTGCTCGGTGCTTGACCGGCAGGGGGTCAGTGCGCACGTCGTATCGCCGGCTACGGTTGCCAACGTCGGCCCCGGCTTCGACAGCTTCGGGCTCTGCCTCCGGATGCATGACAGCGTCACCGCCAAGGTCACCGACCACGGCATACGGGTAGACATCGTCGGCGAAGCGGCCGAGGACCTTCCTCGGGGCGAGTCGCACCTGGTGGTGAGGTCCATCCGGGCGGCCCTCGCCGAGCTCGGGGTCGCGCAACCCGGCCTGACGCTCCGCTGCCAGAACCGGATTCCTCACAGCCGTGGGCTCGGCTCGTCTGCCGCAGCGATCGTCTCGGGCATCAGGCTGGCAGAGCGACTCGCCGGTCGGGACCTGGCGCAGGCTCAGGTGCTCGAGCTGGCCACCCGGCTCGAGGGCCACTCGGACAATGTCGCCGCCTGCCTGCTTGGCGGGTTCACGATCGCCTGGAGCGAAGCCGGCCGAGTTTGCGCCCTGCGGCTCGACGTCCATGACCAGATCCGTGCGGTCGTGTTCGTACCTGGGCAGACACTATCGACCACTACTGCCAGACAGCTCCTGCCCACCGCGGTCAAGCACGCACATGCCAGTGACAACTCGGCGCGGACCGGCTTGTTGGTGGCGGCGTTGACGCAACGACCCGAGTACCTCCATCCAGCGACCCAAGACCGTCTTCACCAAGACCAACGGCGCACTGCGCTACCAGACAGCCTCGCACTGCTCGAAGCGATGCGTGCTGAAGGTTTGGCAGCGGTGCTGTCCGGGGCAGGGCCAAGCGTTCTCGTTCTCGGTACGGCGTCCGAGCCGATCGACACCGAGCGGTGGACGTGGCCCGGCTGGCGCAGCGTGGTGGTGTCGATCGATACCCGTGGCGCACGAGCTACCGCGGAGGTTGCTCAAGGCTGATCTTCAACGCCCGGAGCGCTGACGACGTCGGCGTGCAGGTGGTCGGGAATGCGACCCGCCGAGAGGCTGTTGCAGGGGGTGCAGGGACAGACAGCAGACACTAGTGCTACTGTCTGAGGCGCACCGGCTCCCACGAGCGGTGTTTCCCTAGCGAGGCGCGACCGTCGTTCAGCGCATCCTCTCGGATCATGACCCGCGTTTTCCGAACGTGGTGCTCTCGAGCCGAACGCGCCCCCTCCGCTCCTCGCAGGACAGTCATCTCGATCACTGGCGCATATCTGAAATGCGCACCAGACGTGGGAAGGACCTCACGTGACGCAGACCTCCGAAGCCACCCAGGTAGTCGAGGCACCAGCTGCTTCAACACCCAACAAGAAGTCAGGTGGCCTCAACTCGATGCTGCTGCCAGAGCTGAAGCAGCTCGCCGGCAGTCTTGGCATCAAAGGCACGACGGGCATGCGCAAGAGTGCCCTCGTCGAGGCGATATCTGCTGCGCAGTCCGGCGGGGGTACCCCCCGCAACGGCAGCAGCTCGCCGGGCGGTGAGAACACCGGTCCGGCGGCGGTCGACACCGCCCCGCAGGCACCGGGCGGCCACGACACGGGTCGCCACAACCCAAGCCGCGACAACCAGCAGCCGAGCCGGAGCCGCGACCGCGGTGAGCAGCGCGGTAACCGCGATGCAGGCGACGGTCAGAATCAGGGCCGCGACGGCCAGCAGAAGTCCCAGGGCAACAACCAGCAGAGGTCCCAGGGCAACAGCCAGCAGAGGTCCCAGGACAGCAACCAGCAGAAGTCCCAGGACAGCAACCAGCAGAAGTCCCAGGACAACAGCCAGCAGAAGTCCCAGGGCAACAACCAGCAGAAGTCCCAGGACAGCAACCAGCAGAGGTCCCAGGACAACAGCCAAAGCGGCCGTGACCGCGAGCAGGGGGGCAAGACAGCTACCGCGACGACGATGGCAGGGGTGGCCGCAACAGCCGCCGGCGTAGCCGCAGCCGGAGCAGCAGCTACCGGGACCGGGACCGCGACCGCGGCCGCCGAGACCCCAACGAGCCCGACACCCAGGTGAACGAGGACGACGTCCTGCTCCCTGTCGCCGGGATCCTCGACCTGCTCGACAACTACGCGTTCGTCCGTACCAGCGGCTACCTTCCAGGGCCCAACGACGTCTACGTCTCGTTGTCGATGGTCCGCAAGTACGGGCTTCGCAAGGGTGACGCCATGACGGGCGCGGTGCGTCAGCTCCGCGAGGGGGAGCGCCGGGAGAAGTTCAACCCGATGGTTCGCCTCGACACCGTCAACGGCGCCGAGCCGGAAGCGGCGAGGCACCGTCTCGACTTCTCCAAGCTGGTTCCGTTGTATGCCGCCGAGCGACTGCGCCTCGAGACCGAGCCAGGACTGCTGACGACGCGGCTGATCGACATCGTCGCTCCCATCGGCAAGGGCCAGCGCGGCCTCATCGTGTCGCCCTCCAAGGCAGGCAAGACGCTGGTCATGCAGGCGATCGCCAACGCGATCACGACCAACAACCCAGAGTGTCACCTGATGGTGGTGCTGGTCGACGAACGCCCGGAAGAGGTCACGGAGATGCAGCGGGCCGTGAAGGGCGAGGTCGTCGCCTCGACGTTCGACCGTCCGGCCGAGGACCACACAACGGTCGCGGAGCTGGCCATCGAGCGAGCCAAGCGTCTCGTCGAGCTCGGGCATGACGTCGTGGTGCTCCTCGACTCGATCACCCGCCTCGGCCGGGCCTACAACCTGGCGGCTCCGGCCAGTGGGCGCATCCTGTCCGGTGGTGTGGACTCGTCAGCCCTCTACCCGCCGAAGCGCTTCTTCGGTGCCGCCCGCAACATCGAGGACGGCGGGTCGCTCACCATCCTCGCCACGGCGCTGATCGAGACGGGCTCCAAGATGGACGAGGTCATCTTCGAGGAGTTCAAGGGCACCGGCAACATGGAGCTGCGGCTGCGGCGCGAGTTCGCTGACAAGCGGATCTTCCCGGCGATCGACGTCGACGCCTCCGGCACCCGCCGTGAAGAGCTCTTGATGAGCAAGGACGAGCTGCAGATCACCTGGCAGCTACGTCGGGTGCTGTCCGCGCTCGACGGGCAACAGGCGCTCGAGCTGCTGCTCAACAAGCTCAAGTCGACGAAGAGCAACATCGAGTTCCTGATGCAGGTCAACCAGTCGACACCGACGGCACAGGGCCTGCGCGAGCGCGACAGCGACGACTAGAGCGCGTCTGCGGCCCTACGCGACCGGAATAGCGGACACCGCAGTTCGCGTTGAGACCGGAGTCGATGGCACACTTGTGCGCTGGTTTCCGGTTCACGTCCGCCTGGACGACCCGGCGACCGTCAAGAGAGGACATCATGAAGAAGGACATCCACCCCGCGTACGTCGAGACCCAGGTCCGCTGTACTTGTGGCAACACCTTCACGACGCGGAGCACGTCCGAGAGCGGCAGCCTGCGAGCTGACGTCTGCTCGAACTGCCACCCGTTCTACACCGGGAAGCAGAAGATCCTCGACACGGGAGGCCGGGTGGCCCGTTTCGAGGCCCGGTACGCCAAGAAGGCCGCCAAGTAGCTTCCGTCGACGCCGACTGCTCGCTTTCGCGGGTGGTCGGCGTCGATGCATGTCTGCCCGACACACGCCCGGCGGCATACCCACCGCCATCGAGGGGAGGAGTCCATGTTCGAAGCCATTGAGGGACTCGTCGCCGAGCATGCCGAGATCGAGAAGCAGCTCAGCGAGCCGGATGTCTTCTCCGACCTCGACCGGTCACGTCGACTCAACCAGCGCTACGCCGCGCTGACCGCCGTTGTGCGCACCTACGCCGACTGGCGGGCGGCCTTGGGAGACCTCGGGGCGGCCCGCGAGCTCGCCACCGAGGACAGCACGTTCGAGGCGGAGGCCGAGCGCCTCGAGAGCCACCGCGCGCAGCTCGAGGAGCGGCTACGACGGCTGCTCGTGCCTCGAGACGAGACGGACGCCAAAGACGCGATCATCGAGGTGAAGGCCGGTGAGGGCGGCGATGAGTCAGCGCTGTTCGCCGCTGACCTGTTACGCATGTACTCACGCTTTGCCGAGCGTCGGGGCTGGCAGGTCGAGGTGCTCGACGAGACGACAAGCGAGCTCGGCGGTGTCAAGAGCGCGACTGTCGCGGTCAAGGCACGAGGCGTGCCGGAGCCCGGAGAGGCGCCTTTCGCCCAGCTCAAGTTCGAGGGAGGCGTTCACCGGGTGCAACGGGTGCCGGTCACCGAGTCCCAGGGTCGTATCCACACCTCCGCCGCCGGCGTCCTCGTCATGCCAGAGGCAGAGCAGATCGATGTCACCATCGACGACAGCGACCTGCGCGTCGACGTCTTCCGTTCGTCAGGCCCCGGGGGACAAAGTGTCAACACCACAGACTCGGCGGTACGGATCACCCACGTACCGACCGGGATCACGGTGTCGTGCCAGAACGAGAAGAGCCAGCTGCAAAACCGAGAGCAGGCGATGCGAGTGCTCCGCTCCCGTCTCTTGCAGCGGGCGCAGGAGGAGCGCGACGCCGAGAACTCTGACGCGCGTCGCTCGCAGATCCGCACGGTCGACCGTTCCGAACGCGTCCGTACCTACAACTTCGCCGAGAACCGCATTACCGACCACCGCGTCGGCTTCAAGGCTCACAACCTGGACCAGGTCCTCGACGGCGAGCTCGGTGCCGTCATCGAGGCGTTGGTGGACGCGGACCTCGCCGGTCGGCTGGCCGCTGTGGAGTCGACGGGCTCGTCACCGCGCCCATGACCCCGGCCGTGACCGAGCCCGTCTGGGCGGTGCTTGCCGAGGCAACACGTCGACTCGAGGCGGCGGGAGTGCTGTCGGCGCGACACGACGCCGAGGTGCTGCTCGGCTTCGTCACGCACACCGATCGAAAGACGCTGGACCGGCAGCTGGGGCTGGCTGCTGGCGAGCTGGCTGCCTATCGGGAGCTCGTTTCGCGGCGGGAGCTCCGTGAACCGCTGCAGTACATCACCGGGCGGGCGGCGTTCCGCTACCTCGAGCTCGACGTCGGTCCTGGCGTCTTCGTCCCCCGTCCGGAGACCGAGGTCATGGCGGGAGCCGCCGTGGATGAGCTGAAACGACTGCTCACCGAGGGCGTCCGCCATCCTGTTGCCGTCGACCTTTGCACCGGGTCCGCAGCCGTCGCGCTTGCGATGGCCAGTGAGGCCCCGGGCAGCCGAGTCACCGGCGTGGAGCTGTCCGCTGAGGCCGCCTCCTATGCGAGGCGGAACGCTGCCGACCTCGTCGAGATCCGGCAGGGTGACATCGCCGACGCCGTTGACGACCTGGCCGGGCAGGTGCACGTTGTCTCCGCCAACCCTCCCTACATCCCGTTCACGGCGTGGGAGACGGTCGCGCCTGAAGCGCGGGGGTACGACCCCGAGCTGGCCCTGTGGTCCGATGGCGACGGCCTGGATGCGATCCGGGTCGTGTCCGACGTCGCCGCCCGACTCCTCGTGGACGGGGGACTCGTCCTGTGCGAACACGCGGACGTCCAGGGCGAGTCGGCGCCGGGTGTGTTCGCTGCGGCCGGTGACTGGGCTACCGTGCGCGACAACCCGGACCTGGCTGGCAGACCCCGGTTCGTGACGGCGCGCCGTGCACCGCGCGAACTGTCGCACTCCTCAGGAACGGCTGGCACCATAGCCCCGTGACCGACGTCTACTCGTGCCTGGACCCGGCACAGCGATCGGACGGCTTTGCTGAGGCGAAGCTGGCGCTGGCACGGAGCGGTCTCGTCGTCCTGCCCACCGATACCGTGTACGGGCTTGCTGCCGATGCCTTCGACCCGGCCGGCGTACGCCGCCTGCTCCGAGCCAAGGGGCGCGGCCGCTCCAAGCCGACGCCGGTGTTGATCGGCTCGGCCGACACCCTGCGCGCGCTCGCCACCAGCCTCAACGCCGAGGCGCGTGCCCTTTCAGACCGCTTCTGGCCAGGCGCGCTCACGTTGATCTGCCGGCAACAGCCGAGCCTTCGCTGGGATCTCGGTGACAGCAGGTCGACGGTGGCGATCCGGATGCCCGACCACGCCGACGCGCTTGCTCTGCTCGGCGACAACGGTCCACTGGCGGTCAGCAGTGCCAACCTGACCGGCCAGCCACCAGCCACCACCGTCGAGGAGGCCAAAGAGCAGCTCGCAGATGCAGTCGACGTCTATCTCGACGCCGGGCCGACACCGGGACCGCTGCCCTCCACGATCGTTGACGCCACCGGAGACGTGCTCAGGCTGGTACGGGAGGGTGCCGTGCCGCTCGACGAGCTGCTCGAGGTGGCGCCGAACATCCAGACATCCGAGCCCGGCTGATGCGGCAGTACCTGCTCATCGCCTTGGTCGCCCTGTCCGTCACGTATGTCTTGGCGGTGATCGCACGAGAGCTGGCGATGCGACTGGGCGCCTACGCCCAGGTCCGAGACAGAGATGTCCACGAGGTACCGATCCCGTACTTCGGCGGGGTGGCGATGATGGGCGGCCTGGTCGCGGCGTACGTCGTCGCGAGCGAGGTCCCGTTCGCGGTCGAGTCAGCCACTCGTGAGCTCATCCTTCATGACGCGCGCGCCATCTTGATCGGCGGCGCCGTCATCTGCCTCGTCGGTGTCATCGACGACATCTTCGAGCTCGATGCTGCCGCGAAGTTCGCCGGAGAGGCGTTGGCAGCGGGAGTGGTCGTGATCCAAGGGGTCCAGATCCTCTGGCTGCCCGTTCCCGGCAACGGGTCCGCCTGGCCCTTCGCGCTTGGAGGCTCGCAGGCCGACCTGCTCACGGTGCTGCTCATCGTCGCGACGGTGAACGCGGTGAACTTCGTCGACGGGCTCGACGGACTCGCGGCGGGGGTCGTCGGCATCGGCGCGATCGCCTTCTTCACCTACTCGGTGCTGCTCGTCTTCGTCAACGACCAGGAGACAGCCACCACCGCGGCGATCCTCAGCGCCGCGCTCGCAGGCTGCTGCATCGGCTTCCTGCCGCACAACTTCTTCCCCGCGCGCATGTTCATGGGAGACTCCGGCGCACTCCTCATCGGCTTCATGCTGGCCTGCTCGGCGATCAGCCTGACCGGCCAGTTCCCGACATCGCGAGTTCCGCAGGGAGTCTTCGGCGCAACGGCCAGCTCGTTGCCGGCGATGCTTCCCCTGATCCTGCCCTTCGCGGTTCTCATGGTCCCGTTCGTCGACATGCTCGTTGCCATCGTGCGGCGGACGCGCGCCGGGCGGTCACTCTTCTCGCCCGACAAGCAGCACCTACACCATCGTCTCCTGGAGATCGGTCACTCCCACCGGCGGGCGGTGATCGTCATGTACATCTGGGCCGGACTGGTCGCCTGCGGGGTCGTCTTGATCAGCCTATTCTCTGGACTGTGGTCGGTGATCGGTATGTCGGTCATGACGGCGACGGCGATGCTGTTGACGTTCGGGCTCCCCGGCCGACGGGGTCTCGTCAACCCGGAGTGACCGGGTGGGTGAGAGCGTCGTCACAGACTTTGTGCTATATTTCACAAGCACGTCAGCCACGCGATTTCTGCAACCTGACCGAGGGACGGCCGCCATCATGACGACCGCTGATATGTACCGGCACTCGCTCGGGCGGCGCTGTGATAGCGTCTCGGTCTTACCTGCCGCCGAGTCGACAGACACAGGTTGTTTCTGTGACGGGAGCCGTCCGGGTGCGGAGCGATGAAGATGCCTCCTCAGAGCTTGGCGTCTGGGACCTCGTCGGGCTCGGCGGGATCACCCTCGGATGTGTGGTCTTGGGGCTCGCGGCTGGGTGGCTCGTCGACGAATGGCTCGACACCGCGCCGATCTTCATCCTCATCGGCCTTGCCGGCGGCGTGGCGGCCGGTGTTGCCGGCTCGTGGCTACGCGTCCGGCAGTTTCTTCGTAGTTGAGTGTCCGCTGTTGACGGAAAGTAGGGCAACCGGTGAGTGACCAGGCGGGGGCCACGGTGCTCCGTAACCAGAAGCGCGCCGCCCTGCTGGCCTGCGCACTGGTGGCGGCCGCGCTGTGGATGTCGATTCCCCTGGGCGAATGGAGAATCGGCGTCTTCGTCGCAATCGGAGTCGTCCTTGGGTTGGCCAACCACCTGCTCACCGAGCTCACCTTGATTCGGTCGCTGCGCGGTGACGAGCCGACGCGAAAGCAGTTCGCGAGGTCATCGCTGGTTCGGCTGATGGGAATCTCTTTGGTCGCGGTGTCGGTGGCGGCGTTCTTCTGGCCGGATGGAGCGACGCTCCTCTTCGGCCTCGCCCTGTTCCACGTCATAGCACTGGTCTTCACCGGAATCCCGCTGCTGAAGGAGATCAAGAAGGCATGAGCGACACCATCTTCGTGGCCGCCGAGGGCGGGAGCGAGATCGAGATCGGCCACCACAGGACCGTCGAGTTCCTCGGTATGACTTGGAACGCCGACACCATCTGGACGACCGCGATCGCCGGCATCATCGTGCTCGCGCTCGGTTTCTCGGTGGCGAGGAACGCGAGCGCGACCAACCCCGGCAAGCTGCAGCTGGCATGGGAGGCGCTGGTCAGCTGGGTGACCGTGCAGGTCGAGTCCAACCTCGGCAAGGTGAACCCCTTCGTCATACCCCTGGCCATCGCCTTGTTCGCGTTCATCCTGATTGCGAACTGGCTCGAGGTGATCCCGTCGAAGGAGTACCTCAAGCCGCCCACCGCGGACGTCAACCTCACCTACGCGCTGGCGTTCCTCGTGATCGTCGGCGTGCATGTCTACAGCGTGCGCGAGCGTGGCGTGAGGGGCTACGTGCACCACTACTTCGAGCCATACCCGGCGCTGTTCCCCATCATCTTGATCGAGGAGATCGTCAAGCCGTTCACGCTTGCTCTCCGGTTGTTCGGCAACATCTTCTCCGGCGCGATCATGCTGGCGATCATCGGACTGCTTCCCGCGTTGGTGCTGTGGCTACCCAATGTCATTTGGAAGCTCTTCGCCATGTTCATCGCGGTGATCCAGGCCTTTATCTTCGCGCTGCTGACCATCTTGTACTTCGGTATGGCCGGAGACACTCACGGCGAAGGCGACCATGAAGACCGTTCGCAGTCGGACCCGGCTGACGAGCCGAAAACCACGAACCAGCCCCAGCTCGCAGAGGCACACTGACCGCCCGGCGGTTGGAGCACAACCGAAGTAACCGTCCACGAGAAGCACCGGCGCAACGCCGGGGCCAGGAGCCAAGGAGAGACATGGCAGAAGTAACAGACTCGGCAGTCAAAGCCGCTGGTGCGTTCATCGGTGGTGGACTCGCTCTTGGGGCGGCGCTATCGGCGCGGCTATCGGCGACGGCCTCGTCGGTGCCTCGACCATCCAGGGCGTGGCACGACAGCCAGAGGCACAGGGCCGGCTGATGACGATCTTCTTCCTGACCGTGGGCCTGGTCGAGGCGATGTACTTCATCAACCTCGCCTTCATGGCCTTCTTCGTCTTCGTCCTCGGCAACTGACCTCACCCGGAAGGGGCACAAGATGGCTAGGACGAGCCTGGCGCAGGAGAACTTCCTCTTGCCGAACCTCACGTTCATCGCGGAGCTGTTCGCCTTCGTCGTGATCTTGTGGGTGCTGGCTCGCTACGTGCTGCCTCACATCAACAGGGCGATGACAGAGCGCCAGGAGGCGATCCGGACCCAGTTCGCCGAGCTCGAGGAGGCGAAGGCGAACGCGCAGGAGGCCGAGAACGAGTACCGTTCCCAGCTTGCCGATGCCCGACACGAGGCCGCAGCGATCCGCGAGCGAGCTCGAGAGGAGGGTGCAACGATCGTCGCCGAGATGCGGGAGCAAGCCCGCGCGGAGTCCGACCGGATCATCAGGCAGGCCCACGCGCAGGTCGAGGCCGAGCGTCAGCAGGTCGTCCAGGAGCTGCGCACGGAGGTGGGCACAATGGCGACCACGTTGGCGGGACGCATCGTCGGAGAGTCGCTCGACGACGACGAGCGCCGGCAGCGCACCGTCGAACGGTTCATGAGCAGCCTCGAGAGCCAAGACGGCGCCAGCCGCTCAGAGGCCCGCCGATGAGGACAGGCGCCGGTCAGGCACGAGACGCGGTTCTGAGCGCCCTCGACCAGGAGCTCGCCGCCGGGGCCGACGCCGGCGCAGTGGCCAACGACCTCTTCGGGGTGGTGGCGATGGTCGACTCCGAACCGACGCTCAACCGGATGCTCGCCGAGCCTTCCATACCGGCGGGGCCGAAGCAGGAAATGCTGCAGTCGCTCCTCGCGGGCAAGGTTGCCGATGCCACCATGACAGTGGTGAAGGCGTCGGTCGAGCCACGCTGGTCGCGCGTACGCGAACTCCCCGACACCCTGGAGTACGCCGCGATATCCGCCTACGCGGCCGAGGCGGAGGGCGACGGCGAGCTCGACCGGCTCGAGGACGACCTCTTCCGGTTCGAGCGCATCCTCGATGCCTCCCCGGACCTGCGCGACGTCTTGTCGGACGCGGCCGCACCGCTGGAGGGCAAGCGCGCGCTCTTGCACTCCCTGTTGGAAGGCAAGGTGGGTAGCGCCACGCTGGGGCTTCTTGACCAGGTGGCCAGCGGCCGGCACCGGTCGCTCTTGGGGGCACTGAGCCACTACCAGCACGTGGTGGCGGAGCGTCGAGACCGCCTGGTGGCAGCTGTCTGGGTCGCATCGCCGCTCACCGACCAGCAGAAGGAGAGACTGGCACGGGCCCTCGCCGCGCAGTACGACCGTGACGTGCAGCTCAACGTGGTCGTCGACCCACGGGTCCTCGGCGGCGTTCGTGTCGCCATCGGAGACGACATGATCGACTCCACCATCGAGACCAGGCTTGCCCAGGCCCAGCGCCGATTGGTTCGCTAACACCCAGAACCCCCCGACGACGCCACAGAACGCGACACAGCCCAGGAGAGCAGAGGCAAAGGACATGACGGAACTCACGATTCGGCCCGAGGAGATCAAAGAGGCGCTGCAGCGCTTCGTCTCCGAGTACCAGCCGGAGGAAGCTTCGCGCGAGGAGGTAGGCACCGTCGCGGAGGCGGGGGACGGCATCGCCCGGGTGGAGGGCCTGCCTTCGGCGATGGCCAACGAGCTGTTGGAGTTCGAGGACGGCACCCTCGGCATCGCGTTGAACCTCGACGTCCGCCAGATCGGAGTCGTTGTCCTCGGCGACTTCTCCGGTATCGAGGAGGGCCAGCAGGTTCGTCGCACCGGCGAGGTGCTGTCTGTCGCGGTCGGGGACGGTTATCTCGGTCGTGTCGTCGACCCGCTCGGCAGGCCTCTCGACGGTCTAGGAGAGATCGAGACCGACGAGCGGCGCGCGCTCGAACTGCAGGCGCCGTCAGTGATGCAGCGCCAAGGCGTCAAGGAGCCCCTGCAGACGGGTATCAAGGCCATCGACAGCCTCACCCCGATCGGGCGGGGTCAGCGTCAGCTGATCATCGGCGACCGCCAGACCGGCAAGACCGCGATCGCCATTGACACGGTCATCAACCAGAAGGAGTTCTGGGAGACCGGGGACCCCGAGCAGCAGGTGCGGTGCATCTACGTCGCCATCGGTCAGAAGGGTTCGACGGTTGCCGCGGTGCGCGGAGCGCTGGAGGAGGCCGACGCACTGCAGTACACGACGATCGTCGCTGCCCCAGCCTCGGACGCGGCCGGCTTCAAGTACCTCGCCCCCTACACCGGGTCGGCCATCGGGCAGCACTGGATGTACGACGGCAAGCACGTCCTCATCATCTTCGACGNACGCCGGCGCCCGGGTCCGCGTCGATCTGCCGCACGAGCCACGCCAGCACACCCACATCCCCAGCAGCGCCCAGGAGCCAGTCATGACGAACCCGGTCCACACTCCCGCTCTGCCCGCACCCGCTGTCGGCCCGATGCCGGAGCCGGCGATGAACACGCTCTTCGGCAGTTTCTGGCCCGACACCGGTGTTCCCGGAAACGTGCGCGCGGTCCTCTGCAGCCTCGGGGTCGGCCTGCTGGCTGCCATTGTGCTGCCGTTCCGGGACCACGGGCTCGGCACGTTCGCGGTACTGCTTGCGGCCGGGGGCGTGGTTCTGGGCTTCAGCGTCAACCGCCGTTCCCCCTTCACCCTGGCCTGTGCCGCGCTGTGCGCGCTGCTGGCGGCGACCGTCGTCTTCCGGGACGCAGACTGGATCATGGTTCTGTGCCTCCTGGCCGGCGGTGCGGTCTGCGTTGCCGGGCTCGTGAACGGCCGCACCCTGACCGCCTTCGTGCTCTCCGGCATCGCCTGGCCGCTCGCCGGGCTGCGCGGCCTCCCGTGGCTCGGTCGTTCGGTGCGCGCCGTCACCGGTCTGGGGAAGAGTGCGGCGGCGTTGCGCACGGTCGGGTGGTCACTGCTGGGGGTGGTCGTCTTCGGAGTGCTGTTCGCCTCTGCCGACGCGATCTTCGCCGAGTGGGCGAGCGCAGTCGTCCCTGACCTGCAGCTCGACTCGTTCGTACTGCGGGCGTTCCTCACCGTCGCGGTGGGCGGAGTGGTGCTGGCGGCGACGTACCTTGCGCTGAACCCGCCCAGCGTCGAGCCGGGGGGCGGTTCGGCCCGGGCCGTTGCGCACCGCTACGAGTGGCTGGTCCCGGTGCTGCTCGTCGACGGTGTCTTCCTGGTGTTCCTCGGCGCGCAGGCCACTGTCATCTTCGGCGGGCACGACTACCTCGAGCGGACCACGGGGCTCACCTACGCGGAGTACGTCCACCAGGGCTTCGGCCAGCTCACGGTGGCCACCGCGCTGACCCTGCTTGTGGTGTGGGCGGCCGCTCGTAAGGCACCGCGCACGACGGCCGCGGACCTGGCATGGCTGCGCGGGTCGCTTTGCCTGCTCTGCGTCCTGACCTTGGTCGTGGTCGCCTCCGCTCTGTACCGGATGCACGTCTACCAGGAGGCCTACGGCTTCACCCGGCTCCGCCTTCTGGTCGACGTCTTCGAGGGCTGGCTGGGTCTGCTGGTGCTCGGCGTGCTGGCGGCGGGCCTGACGCTCCGGGCGGCCTGGCTGCCCCGCGCCGCGTTGCTCAGCGGGGCCGGGCTGCTGCTCCTGCTGGCTGCGGTCAACCCGGACGCCTGGATCGCGCAGCACAACCTGGACCGGTACGCCGCGACCGGCAAGGTGGACTGGTACTACCTGCAGGGGCTGTCGGCGGATGCGGTCCCCGTGCTCGCTACCCTCCCGGACGAGGTGGTCGAGTGCGCGCTGATCAGGCATGAACCCGGCAACGACGACTGGCTGGAGTGGAACCTCGGGCGGCAGCGCGCCGAACCTCTGATGCGTTCCCACTTCGCCGACTGGGACTACAGCGACGCCGTCTGCTGATCGTCCGCAGTAAGTCGTAGCGTTGCGCCATGTTGGAAACCACCGACGAAATCGCCGCCCTGCAGCGCCTCCTAGACGCCTCACACGCGTCCGCGACCGACCACCTGCGCAGCATCATCAACGACGACCGCAGGCTTTCGGCGCGAGACCTCGTCGCACTGCTGACCGGCATGAAGGTGATCGCCGTCTCCACCGTCACCGCCCGCGGCGAGCCCCGGATCAGCGCGCTGGACGGTCACTTCCTGCATGGCACCTGGACGTTCGGTACCAGCGGAACCGCTGCGAAAGCGCGACACATGCAGGCCCGGCCGGCCGTCAGCGTCGCCCACGTCGACAACGAGGAGCTCGCCGTGTTCAGCCACGGCCGAGTCGAGCGGATGCGTGAGTCTGACCCGGACTGGCAGGAGACGATCGGCCACTGGACCGCCCACTACGGCAGCTCACCGCTCGAGTGGAGCGACGAGCCACACATGTACCGCTATCGCCCCCACTGGATGGTCGGCTACGCCTGGAAGCGGAGCGAACTGTTGGCGAAGCGAGGCATCGAGCCGTGACGCCGTACGCCGAGGGCTAAGGCCAGCGGTCGTACGGCGGGTCAACAGACGTCCCTCAGCAGCCGCAGGTGTAGTAGGTGATGTCCCAATGGTTGCCCTCGTCGTAGTAGATGTTGCCTGACGGCGCCTTCCATTTGGATCCGCCGATGTAACTGAAGTTGTTGCGGATGTAGTTGCCGACACAGGTGTACTTGGAGATGTCGATCTTGTAGCCGTTCCAGTGGCTGTAGGTGCCGGACGCGTGCCCGACCTCCGTGCCGCCGGTGGCGTTGATCGAACAACCGCTGGCGCGCTTGAGCGTGATCACACCGGAGATGGTCTCCTGGTTGATCTGCTCGAACGACGTGCAGGTGGAGTTGTAGCGGTCGGAGCAGTTGCCGCTAGACGACCACGTAATGCCCGCGTTGCGGAGTTGCGACGTGGCGTAGGAGTGGCTGATCTTGGTGTGCGCCTCGGCAGGAGCGGCGACGAAGAACAGCGAAGTCAGGGCGATCAGCACGCTGCTGAGCAGCGACGCCGAGCGCCGGACGGACGGGGACCTGAGGGTGGTGGGAGCATGCGTCATGCGCAGTGTCTACACCCAGAGGGAATCACCGTCTAGAAACTTGACGGGAACTCTTCTCGGCCTGGAGGTGTCTTGCGCGATTCCGCCATGCCGTTGCCGAGGATCATGGCTCACGTGGCAAGGCAACGGAGCTCCGCGCTGATCACTGTCGGCGAAGTCTTGGGGCCTTAACGGGAAGTCTTCGGACTGTTCAGGCGCCTCGCGAAGCGACGAAGACGAACTCTCGACCGGGGCGGTCGGGCGCGTCGCGTACCTCGTCGACGACGAAACCGGACTCAGCGAGTGTGTGGGCGACCTCCTCCCGGTCTCGGAAGCGCAGCGTTGAGTCCGATGTCAGCACCACGCCGTCGGCGTCGAACACGCAGGTCGAACGAAACGTGACGAAGGGAGCGGTGACGTCGAGAACGTNAAGGCGGTTCTGGACGGCCTCGGCGTCATCGGTTTGCTGGCGGCGCTGGGTCTTGTCGGACTCTTCGTTCGTCGCCGGTTGATCAACCGGCGAGGCGGCACCTTCGAGTGCAGCGTCCGGATGAACCCACCAGCGGCGGTCGGCTCGGCTGCGGCGTCTCGCGGCTGGATGCTCGGGCTTGGCCGCTACGACGGTGACGACCTCGAGTGGTTCCGCGTGTTTTCCTTCTCGCCTCGGCCAAAGTACGTCTTCAACCGGTCTCTGACGGTGAGCGGGCACCGTCGCCCGCAGGGGCCGGAGGCGTTTGCCCTGTACGCGGGCCACGTGGTCGTCGCGGTCGGACTGAGTCGAGGTCGGCGCATCGAGCTGGCGATGACCGAGCGAGCTTTGACGGGGTTCCTGGCGTGGGTGGAGGCCTCCCCACCGGGCCACGACCGGTTGTTGAGCTGACGCCCCCCACCTCTCGACTCGCCCCAACTGCGGGAGGGAGGAGCACTCAGCCGCTAGAGCGCGTCATAGACGGTGCCGGTGACGGCGGCGTACACGCCCTTGTGCAGGATGTCGGAGGCAAGCTCATCGATCTCCCAACGCCAGGGCACGTCGGCGATCCCCAACGCCCGGTAGAGAACGGCGTCTCCGCCCCAGAGCAGGGCGAAGTGCACGGCGCTCGCTTTCGGTCCGCGGAGGCCGGCTACGTCGAGGGCACCTCGCAGTGCACCCATGCTGATGCCGTGCGCCCAATGGACCGGGCTGTTGAGCCGCTCCACGTCCGACGGGGAGTTCGGGTCATGATCCGGCAGAAGGTGTGCTCCCACTTGGCCGGGGACCTTGCTTGCCTCTCTTCCTGACATCGCCATCTCGAGTCGTTCCGACACCGTCATCGCGACGGTCCCAACGACTCCGGCGATCATGCCGCGGCCCATGTTGCCGAGCATTTCGTTGCTTGCCATGTCAGTCTCCTGATCTGTGGTTATGGCTCAGGCGCCCTGTCCTAGGTTGATCATCAGGCCGCCGTCCATCACATATGACGCCCCGGTGACGTAGTCGGCGTCACTCGAGGCCAGGAAGACAGCAAGCTTCGCGATTTCGGCTGGCTGCGCTGCGCGCTTCAACGGGATGCTCTGCACCTGCTCCTCGAGCAGCTGCGGGTCGTCGATAGCAGGCTGGTTGAAGGGCGTGAGGACCATGCCTGGCGCAAGACTGTTGACGTTGATGTTGTGCGGAGCGAGCTCGAGAGCGAGGGTGCGCGTCAGCATCCGCACGGCACCCTTGGAGCAGTCGTAGTCCGAGCCGCCCGGGTTCGGGTTGTCCGCGTGTACCGACGAAACGTTGATGATCTTGCCTTTACCGCCAGCAGCGAGGCGAAGCTGCGCGAAACGCCGGCAGCAGAAGAAGGGACCGTAGACGTTGGTGCGGATCGCGCGGTCCCAAACGTCCGTCGACAGCTCCGCTACCGGAGTGCCGGAGGCGTCCACACCGGCGTTGTTCATCAAGATATCGATCGAGCCGAAGGCATCGACCGCCTCGTCGAACAGAGCCGCTACCTGAGCTTCCTCACGCACGTCTGCGCGTACGACGATTGCCTTGCGGCCTTCGGCGGTGACCGATGCTCGGGTCTTCTCCGCTCCGTCCGCGTCATGCAGATAGTGCACGACGACGTCTGCACCCTCCTTGGCGAACTCGATCGCCGTCGCCTGACCTATGCCGGAGTCGGATCCGGTGATCAAGGCCACCTTCCCCTCGAGCCGTTGTGCTGCCATGTCGTGTCACTCCTCCACGTGAGCGGATCCCGAGAAGCCGGCCTGGCCAAGTCGCCAGGCGGCGTTGATAAGTCCAACGTGAGAAAACGCCTGGGGGAAGTTGCCGAGCAACTCCCCTGTATCCGGGTCGGCTTCCTCGGACAGCAATCCGAGGTCGTTGGCGTGGGCTGTTGCGCTTGCAAACCAGAGCTCAGCGCGTTCCTGGTCGCCGGCAAGCGCCAAGCACTCGACGAGCCAGTATGTGCAGATCAAGAAGCCGCTCGGGTCGTCGGCCCAGCGACGCACCAGCCCGCTCTTGCCGAGCCCCTGCTCCACGGCGTAGATGGTGGCGCGCATCCGGTCGTCGGTCGCCGGCAGGAACCCGACGAGCGGAAGCATCAGCACCGAGGCGTCGAGTTCGTCGGACTCGAAGGCGCCGGCAAAAGCCTGAGCCCGCTCGCTCCAGGCGCGACCGAGAACTGCGGCCCGAACCTCATCTCGCCCGGTCGCCCACTTGTCCGCATGGGCCTCGGCGCCGAGCACCGACGCCAGCTTGGTGGCTCGGTCCAGGGCAACCCAGCACATCACCTTGGAGCTGACGTAGTGCCGCTGCGCGTCGCGTGCCTCCCACATCCCAGCGTCCTGGTCCTGCCAGCTTTCAACCGCACGGTCGGCAAGGGCCACCAGAAGCTGCCGAGTGGGCGGTGTCAGCTCCCCGAGCTCGTCTCGGAGCAGGTGAACGGCGTCGAGCACCTCCCCCAGCACATCAAGCTGCTTTTGTTCCCAAGCGGCGTTGCCGACCCGGACCGGTGCGCTACCACGAAAGCCCGACAGGTGCTCCAGCACGTGCTCGCTGAGATCGCGCTCGCCCTCAACGCCATACATGATCTGAATGAGCTCATGCCGCACGTGCCCGGCGCTCCTGGAAAGCCAGTCGAACATCCGGGCCGGTTCGTCGGGGCACGCGGCCAGCCACAGGGCCCGGACGGTGAGGCTGAGGTCTCGCAGCCACGCATAACGATAGTCGAAATTCAACTCGCCCCCCAGCACCTCCGGTAGGGACGTGGTGGCAGCGGCGAGCATCGCGCCGGACGGGCGGAAGGTCAACCCCTGAAGGACGAGCGCGCTGCGGCGCACTAGATCCTGATGGGGTCCGTCGTAGGACGTGTGCAGCGCCGACCACGACTCCCAGCCGGCAACGGTGTCCTCGATGCTCACGCCTTCAGCCGACGCGACAGGCGATCCGTACGACGGCTGGTAGCTCAGCCCGAACTCGACTGTCTCCCCCGCGGCGATCGAGAAGTGTGACCGCACCGCGGCATCCGAGCAGTTCAGCTGAACCGACCCCGTGCACCTCAACCGAACCGGGCCGCCCTCAGCTTGTACTCCACCGTCCAGCGCGCTCAAGTGTGGCTCTGTGCGTCCGTACTCCATGCGCGGTGCCAGCTCAAACTGCATGGTCACCACGCCGGAGACCCCCTCGATCCGGCGTAGCAACACGTGCGGACTGTTCAAACCGATGTCGTGGCCGCGGGCACCCGAAGCGAGCGCGAGCGCATCGGTGACAGCCACGTCCCCACCAGGGGTTCTGAATAACGTCCGCACCACCAAGCTGTCTCCGACGTAGTGACGTTCGGACGTGAAATCCGATGCGGGACGAAGGGACCAGTGGCCAGCCTCCGCGCCCAGCAGGCGGCCCAGCACAGACGGAGAGTCGAAGCGCGGCACGCACCACCAGTCGACCGATCCAGCCCTGTCCACCAACGCTGCGGAGTGACAGTCGGAGAGAAAGGCGTAGTCCGCAATGGCGGCCCGCTCGACAGCGGGCGGCGTCGAGGCCGTCATCGCGTCCCCGCGATACGCACGAGACCCACGAGACACACGAGGCTGACTGTACCGAACGGTACAGTCCTGTCAACGGCCGAGGCGGCTCTGCAGCCGATCTACCTGCCCTTCAGCAGCGGGCGCGTATGACGCCAGGTAGCCCAGCGCCGCGAGCAGGGCTCCGCGCATCGGGGAGGGGTCGCGCTTGATGGAGGAGAGCAAGTAGCCACCCTGGATGATCGCGATGACGGCTTCGGCGAGAGCGGCCGGATCAGCAGTCCCCACGAGCTCGCCCCTGCCACGCATCACCTCCAGCGCCGCAGTCAACGTGGACTCCCAACGAGCGAAGGTGTCAGCGGCGCCTCGCCGCAAGGGTTCGCCATGCTCTAGGACCTCATTGGCTATGGAACCCAAAGGACACCCGTGCAGCCCCCACCAGCTTTCATGCCTGTCGATCAGGGCCCGGAACCAGCCGACAATCCCGTCCCACGAGTCGAGGTCAAAGCGGCTCTGGTCTTCGAGGATTACTGCCAGTTGATGGGAAAGTACCTCAATGATCAGGGCGTTCTTGTCCGGAAAGTAGTGATAGAACTGGCTTTTCCCTGTACCAGAGGCGACCAGGATGTCCTCCACTGTGGTCGCTGCCACCCCGCGCTCGTACATCAACGAAGCGGCAGCCGAGATGATCCCCGCTTTGCTACGCAGGCCACGTCGGGTGATCGGGTCAGGCATCGTATCGGCCTGGCTGCCCAGCAGCCCGCGCGTTCCGGCGACGTGTCACCACGTTCCCAACGTACTGGCCACCACCTCGACGACCTCGGCCGCCTTGGCGTGAGACGAGCGACCGCTCAGCTGGTCCAGGCGCGCCAGTCTGTTCTCCGCAAAACAGGATGTGGCTATAGTTGTGGCTATGCAAGGCGCGGAGCAGATGGCTCTCAAAGACGTCAAGGACCGATTGTCCGCGGTCGTGGACAGGGTAGAACGCGAACACGAGCGTGTGGTCGTCACCAAGCACGGACGACCAGCTGTCATTGTCCTGAGCATGGACGACTTGGAATCTCTCGAAGAGACCGTTGATGTGCTGTCCAGCCCCGCGCTGATCAAGCAGATACACAAGAGCCTGAGGGAGCTCAACACCGCCCCAGCAACGGTGCTCTCTAAGGACGACGCGCTTGCGCTAATCCGACCCGCGTGACCCTAGCTCCTTACCAGGTCGCGTGGACCAGGGCTGCTAAGCGCGCTCTCACGCGGCTGCCTGAGAAGGTCGGTACGGCGGTCATCGAGTTCGGTTACGGCGCCCTGGCGGAGAATCCGCAACGGGTTGGCAAGTCCCTGAAGTTCGACCTCACCGACCTTCACAGCGCCCGTCGCGGCGACTTCCGTGTCGTCTACCGAGTCGACGAAGCGGGTCGGCGCATCGATGTCGTCGCGATCGAACATCGCTCGGATGTCTACCGGTCACGGTGAGAACAGGGGGGTCGTACCCGCAGACCCATGACCCTTGCCTGGTAAAGGCTCGGTCGAGATGCCCGGGCTGTCAGTACCCGAGTGGTTAAGCAGCGGATCAGCGAAGGAGGTCGGTGGCAAAGCTCAGCGGCCACACCGGACTCGCGTCACTGCGCGTGACAACGCTCAAATCACCAGACTCTGGGTTCCATGCCACCAGTCGCCAGCCGTCAGTGGCACTGCGGCCGGGTATGGCTGTCCACAGCAAGAGCGTGCCATCCTCGCCTAACGCGACTGTGCCGAGTGCCCAGTTGCTGTAGTTGCCCTCGTGGTCATGCACTGGAAGAACCGCGCTTGGTGTGAGGTCGGACCGGTCGGCGATGGCAACGGCGAAGCCATCGATGGGGCCCTGCTCGACGATGAAACCAGCGACCGCGGACTGAGAGGCCACGGGCCGCGCGAGCCGTCCCGTGCCGGCCATCGAAACTTCTTTGGGATCGCCGCTTCGCCAGTCCGTGAGGACCGCAGGTTCACCGTAGTCAGCCCCCTCCACGAGCGCGCCGTCAGCGTCGAGCGTCCACCAGTAGGGGTGCTGAGTCGGGAACGGCACCCTCCTGGATGAGGTCGTTTCGACATCGATGAGCCAGCCGCCCGCTAGGTCATCCAGGAGTAGCGTCTGCTCATCGACCCATCTCGTCGACGTGAAGTCCCACGGCTCGAATCCAGCCGGAAACGCGAGCTGCCTGCGCTCCCCCGTGCTGAGGCTCCATACCTCTATGCCCTTGGCTGTTTGGATGGCGAGCCTGGAGCCGGCGGGCGATAACGAGGCGGCACCCGCGCTGATGTCCGGGGCCGGCACGCTGCGCCACGACCCATCTGGAGCCAGCAGCTGGACCGTGCTCCCGCGGTCGACACTGAGAACGGCGATATCCGTTGGCGAATCACCTAGGAAAGGCGCGGATTCCGGCGGTGTGACCACCTCAGGCAGTCGCGACGCCAGGTCATCTGCCGCGGGAAGCGCGTCGACGTCGCGCGGGTCCCACTTCGGCTGCAGGATTCCCTGCTGCAGATTTTCTGTCGAGGGGCTAACGGGTGCGGTGGTTGGATCTGATGTGATCGACGCCGTGGAGGATATTGACGACGTAGATGGTGCTGCAGGTGGGGCGCTGTCGAGTCGCCGGTCCAACCGAGCGCCGATAACCGCAACCAGCACGACCAGGGCGACCGAGCCGGCCACCATGGCCCCACGCCCAACCGCTTGGCGTCGGCGGGCCACCACAACGGCTCGCTCCGCGAGGTGCGGGCTCTCGATGCGATTCGTGGCCAGGTCGAGCAGGTTGCGTAGGTCTCGCCATTCGTGTGGTTCGGTCACCGGGTCCTCCCGATCAAGTCGAGCAGCTCGGGNAGCTTCGGGCCGCTGGGCGACACGTTCGGCTTCAAGCCCGTCCTGCTGGTGAGCGGTGTGGCCCTGATCGTCATTTCGCTGGTCACGCTGGTGCCCCGCTCGGCCGAGTGGTTAAGCAGCGGATCAGCGAAGGAGGTCGGTGGCAAAGCTCAGCGGCCACACCGGACTCGCGTCGCGCGCGTGACAACGCTCAAATCACCAGACTCTGGGTTCCATGCCACCAGTCGCCAGCCGTCAGTGGCACTGCGGCCAGGTATGGCTGTCCACAGCAAGAGCGTGCCATCCTCGCCTAACGCGACTGTGCCGAGTGCCCAGTTGCTGTAGTTGCCCTCGTGGTCATGCACTGGAAGAACCGCGCTTGGTGTGAGGTCGGACCGGTCGGCGATGGCAACGGCGAAGCCATCGATGGGGCCCTGCTCGACGATGAAACCAGCGACCGCGGACTGAGAGGCCACGGGCCGCGCGAGCCGTCCCGTGCCAGCCATCGAAACCTGTTCGGGGTCGCCGCTTCGCCAGTCCCTGAGGACCGCAGGTTCACCGTAGTCAGCCCCCTCCACGAGCGCGCCGTCAGCGTCGAGCGTCCACCAGTAGGGGTGCTGAGTCGGGAACGGCACCCTCCTGGATGAGGTCGTTTCGACATCGATGAGCCAGCCGCCCGCTAGGTCATCCAGGAGTAGCGTCTGCTCATCGACCCATCTCGTCGACGTGAAGTCCCACGGCTCGAATCCAGCCGGAAACGCGAGCTGCCTGCGCTCCCCCGTGCTGAGGCTCCATACCTCTATGCCCTTGGCTGTTTGGATGGCGAGCCTGGAGCCGGCGGGCGATAACGAGGCACCCGCGCTGATGTCCGGGGCCGGCACGCTGCGCCACGACCCATCTGGAGCCAGCAGCTGGACCGTGCTCCCGCGGTCGACACTGAGAACGGCGATATCCGTTGGCGAATCACCTAGGAAAGGCGCGGATTCCGGCGGTGTGACCACCTCAGGCAGTCGCGACGCCAGGTCATCTGCCGCGGGAAGCGCGTCGACGTCGCGCGGGTCCCACTTCGGCTGCAGGATTCCCTGCTGCAGATTTTCTGTCGAGGGGCTAACGGGTGCGGTGGTTGGATCTGATGTGATCGACGCCGTGGAGGATATTGACGACGTAGATGGTGCTGCCGGTGGGGCGCTGTCGAGTCGCCGGTCCAACCGAGCGCCGATAACCGCAACCAGCACGACCAGGGCGACCGAGCCGGCCACCATGGCCCCACGCCCAACCGCTTGGCGTCGGCGGGCCACCACAACGGCTCGCTCCGCGAGGTGCGGGCTCTCGATGCGATTCGTGGCCAGGTCGAGCAGGTTGCGTAGGTCTCGCCATTCGTGTGGTTCGGTCACCGGGTCCTCCCGATCAGATCGAGCAGCTCGGGCGCGCCATCGCGCAGACGGGCGAGGGCCGCGGCGTTCTGACTCTTCACGGTCCCGACTCCAACATGCAGAACTGCGGCGGCTTCCTCGACGGACAGGTCTTCGAAGTGCCGGAGCACCACCACGGCGCGCTGCTTAGGTGTCAGCCTCATCAGCGCGGAGTGAACGACCATGGCTGCCTCCGGATCTGTGGAGGTCGCCGCGAGTTCTTGAAGCGCACCAATCGGTAGGTCCCGGCGCCGGCGCCACCGCGAGATGTTGTCGCGAACGATCACCGTTCGGGCGTATCCCGTCGGATTCTCGCGGGCGAGACGTTCCCAGCGCAGCGCGACCTTGACCAATGCCTCCTGCACGAGGTCCTCGGCCGCCTGAACGTCGCCGGTGAGAAGGACAGCTGCTCGCAACAAGTGCCGCTGCGCTCCAACCGCCCACTCAGTGAACGCGGACTCGTCCACAACTCGCCTCCTCCCCTTCATAACGCCAGGGACCAGCAGTCGGTTGGCACGACTCCGCGTCCGCACGAGGGTAGGTTCATGGGTCCGCTCCGCGATCCGCCCGTCGAAGACCACCGCGAGGTCGGCGTCGCCCTCATGGGTCCCGAGCTCCGCGATCCGCCCGTCGAAGACCACCGCGACCCGGTCGGCGTCGCCCTCAACGAGGTTGAAGAGACCCCAGCCAGCCACTAGCAGCCCCATCTGGAACCGCCAACCGGGCGCCAGGTGATTCTGTCGCCAGGAAGCCAACATGAGCAGCGTCCCAACCAGCACCAGGGACCATGGCGCCGCGTCGAACAACCCATCGGCGAACGTATTCACCTCCAGGCCAGCCAGCGTGGCGACCGGGTACGCCGGAGATGGCCGTCATTCAGGGCGGCGAACGTAGTACTCGGTGAACTCGCGGCAGCGTGATTCGCCGTCGAATCGCATGACGAAGCAGTTGGCGTACGTGCGGACGACGGGCCCGTCAGGCCGTTCGCGGTATCGCGAGGTGCCGGTGGCCACCACCGTGTCGCCGTCGACCGCTATTGGGGAGTACTCGGCTTCGTATGTGCCGGGTGCGTCGCGGGTGGAGGCGCCACTCGACGCATCTTCACCGAGCCACGAGGCAACAACGGCTTCCCGACCGAAGACCGGTTGGTCGTACGGGTGATAGCGGTAGGCGACGGCCTCGCTGAAGAGGCTTGCAATGTCGTCCGGATCGTAGGACATCCACGCTGCAACGTACCGGTTGAGCCAGTCCTGGGCGATGCCACGATCCATCGGCTCACCGTAATCCGGTCATGACCTCAAGCTCAAGAACGCTCCTCGAGCCAAGCCACATGCGGCGCTCGCTCAGATCGAGGCCGTGATCGAGGTCCGAGCCAGTTCGGCCGACGGGCGGGTTAGTGTCGCGCGGGGCCGCAGGGGCCTCAGCTGGTCCAGGCGCGCCAGAGTCCGGCGTACTCCCCGTCCCGCGCGACCAGCTCGTCATGGGTCCCGAGCTCCACGATCCGTCCGTCGTTGACGACCGCGATCCGGTCGGCGTCGTGGGCGGTGTGCAGACGGTGCGCGATCGCGATGACCGTGCGGCCCACCAGCAGCGCGTGCACCGAGCCCTCGAGCGTCCGTGCGGTCCGCGGGTCGATCAGCGACGTCGCCTCGTCGAGTACCAGGGTGTGCGGGTCAGCGATGACCAACCGCGCCATCGCGACCTGTTGGGCCTGCGCGGGAGTCAACGCCAGGTTGCCCGACCCGACCTGAGTGTCTAGCCCGTCGGGCAGCCGGCGCACCCAGTCGGCGGATCCGACGGCGTCGAGCGCCTCCCACACCAAGTCGTCGTCGGCCCCCTCGCGGCCAAGCACGATGTTGTCTCGCACCGAGCCGATGAACACGTGGTGCTCCTGGGTCACCAGCGCGACCTCTTCACGAAGCTGCTCCAGCGGCAGCGTGATCAGGTCCACCCCTCCGATGCGGACGGAGCCGGTGCGCGGCCCGTTGATCCCAGCGAGCAGCCGGCCGAGCGTCGACTTCCCGGAACCACTTGGGCCGACGATGGCGATCCGCTCGCCGACGAGTGGCCTGCGAAGTCGACGCCGTGGAGTACGTCGTGGCCGGGGCGGTAAGCGAATCGCAGGTCCTCGCCGACCAGCTCAGGCCCCGCCGGGACCGCGGTGCCCGGCTCCCGGTCCGGCGGTACGGTGGCGATGCCGAGCAGCCGTGCGGTGGATGCCGCGCCGACCTGCAGCCGGTCGACCTCGGCGACGAGCCGGTCGAGCGGTCGGGAGAGAGCCTCGACGTAGAGCACCGCGGCGGTGATCTGCCCGAGGGTCACGTACCCGTTCCAGTATCCCCACGCCCCGACGAGCACCGTGATCACCCGCGGCAGGTTGAAAGCGACGTCGATCACCGCGAACAGCAGGTTGCGCAGGGTCATGCCGTAGCGCTCGGCCTGTGCCGACACTGCGATGTCGGCTTCCTCGGCTCGCACCCGACGCTCCGCCAGCCCGAGCGCCTCGACCGTGCGCGAGCCCTCGACGGTCTCGGTGAGCGTGGTGTTGATCTGCGAGTACGTCGCCCCCTCGGCGATGTAACAGATCGACGCGCGACGCAGGTACCGCCGTACCTGCACCGCCGACGCCGCGATGACGAGTAGGGAAGGCACGGCCAGCAGGGCGGAGTTCAGCAACATGGCGCCCACGGAGAGCACGACGGTGAGCAAGGCGATGACGGCCATGGGCAGGCCGGTCTGGACCGCCCGGCTCATCGTGCCCACGTCACGCGTGACACGGGTGACGAGGTCGCCGGTGCTGGCCCCCTCGACGCGGCTCAGCGGCAGCCGCAAGATCGTCTCAACGACATACTCACGCATCGAGGCCAACAGGTTCTGGCCGAACAGTGTGGAGGTGAGCTGGCCGGCGAAGGTGAACGCCGCTTGGGCCACGACAACCGCCACGATCACCAGCGCCAGCGAGCCGAGGCCTGCGGCCGGGCCGGGCGCGATGACGCGGTCGATGAGCTGTCCAAGGAGCCGCGGTACGGCGAGCGCAGCGGCCGCTGCGAGGGCGTTGAGCACCACGAGTGCGGTGAATGACCACCGCCTCTCTCGGACCATCGCGGCGATGAAGCGCATCACCGCCCGGTCATCTGCGACCGGCCATCCCCGCGCCGGGTTGCGCGAGTCGGCGTACACCCGCTCGGCTCGTTCCCGGCGCAGGCGGTGGCGATCGCGCATCGCCTCGATGCGCTCGGTTGCGGAGGCGTCCTCACTCGGAAGCGTCGTGAGCTCGGGCGGCAGGACCGGCGGATCGAGGGCGCGGTCGCGCCACGTTGCCGCTGAGGTGGCGAGGACGTCGAACACGACTGACCTCCATGGTGCGGACGACGACGTCGCGGTAGTCGGGGTCGTTGGCCAGCAGTTCCTCATGTCTGCCCTCGGCCACGACGCGGCCGCCGGAGAGGAGCACGACATGGTCGGCGTGGTGCAGCCAGAGCGGGGAAACGGTGGTGACCACCGTGGTCTTGCCTCGCCGGTGTTCCGCGAGCCGCTCGGCGATCCGGGCCTCGGTGTGCGCGTCCACTGCGGAGGTCGGCTCGACAAGCACCAGGACCCTCGGGTCCGCGGCGAGCGCGCGGGCCAGCACGACGCGCTGGCGCTGACCACCCGACAGGCCGCGCCCCCGCTCGTCGATCTCGCCTGCCCAACCGCCGGGCAGCGCGTCGTAGACGTCCTCGGCGGCCGCCGTACGCAGCGCCTCCTCGGCCTGCTCACGCGTCCGGACGCCGTGCGGGTCCACGGCGTCTTGCAGCGTGCCGGCGAAGAGCCGGCTGTTCGAGTCGCTCACGAGGATGGTGCGGCGTACCTCGTCGAGCGGCACCCGGCCGAGGTCGACGCCGCCGTACGTGACGCCCCACGGCTGCGATGCGCGAGCGGCATCCTGGGCAGCGATCTGCTCGCGCCGCTCCCGGCGTTCCGCCCGGGCACGGCGACCCCAGCGGCGGCTGGTCGGCTCCAGCAGCGGCGGCGGTTCTTCCTCGGCCGTGAACCACCGTCCGAGTCGGTCGGTGAGCGCCGCTGAGGACTCCGGTACGGCGCTCACGACGACGGTGAGCTGTCCGGGGCGGGCGACGAAGCCGCTCGACTCGTCGACGAGGTCGCCGTCGTCCGGCAGTGAAACCGGTTCGGCCGGCTGCCGCCAGGGTGGGGTGAGTTCGAGCACCGCAACCGCCTTCTTGGCGGACACCATGGCGCGGGTCAGCTTCTGCGCGAACTCGAAGAACGTCCGGATCGGACCGACCATGAAGAGCCCGTAGCCAAGGAAGCTCACCAGCTCACCGACAGTGAGCTCACCGGAGTCGACGGCGCGGGTGCCGGCGTACATGAGGAGTACGAGGAAGCAGCCCGACAGCAGCACTCCCACTGCCTCGATGGCGGCCTGCCAGACGCCGGCGGACACCCCGGCCTGTCGCGTGAGCTGGGACTGGCGGGCGTAGTTGCGGCCGAAGGTGCTCTCGCCGCCGATGCCGCGGAGGATGCGCAGGCCGGCGACGATGTCGGTGGCCATCGACGTCAGCGTCGAGTTGCGGGTCCGCTCCGTCTGCTGGCGACGGTGCAAGGGACGCAGCAGTGGCAGCGCGACGCCGACCAGCACCGGCGCCGCTGCGAGGACCATCAGGCCGAGCGTCGGCGACGTCAGGAGCACGATCGTGGCGACGGTCAGGTAGGCGACGAACTGGGAGAGCCCGCGAGCCGTGATCTCGGTCAGTGCCCCAAACTCGTCCGCGTCGCTGGCCGCCACGCTCAGCACTTCACCGGTCGGGCTCCGCCTGGGGAGCAGGTGGCCCAGTTGCACGGACTTGCGGGTCACCATCAACGTCGTGCCGTACAGAGCGATCAGCCAGCTACGCACTACGAGTGTGTGCATCGCGATGCCGAAGGCCGCGCCGAGCACCGTCACGAGGAGCAACAGCCCGACCCATTGCAACGTGGCCGAAGTCGATCCGGCGAGGATGCCACGGTCCACGGCACGGCCGACGAGCCACGGCCCCACCGTCAGCGGCAGCTGCCACAGAACGCCGACCAGCGTGGCGCCGGCGACGACCGCTGCCTGCTGTCGCAAGTGCCACACGAGGAATCGCGTCGGCGACCTCAGATCGGGTGCCGGCGTGGCAGTCTCCCCAGGAAGCGTATGGAAGACACTGACGCGCGGGGGGAAGTCATGCATAGCAGACCGAGCCTAGGTGGCCGGCGCTTGCGCGGTCGACCGGTTTCCATCGGGCCAGTCAAGGGGGCGCGGGTCGGGCTGTCGCCGTAGCCATCGGCGAAGGACAGTCGCCTGCGATGGCCGAACGCCACCTCGAGTGCGCGCCGCCAGGGAGTCGACGAGGTCAGGCGACGAAGATGCAGAACGGATGGCCTGAGGGGTCCGCAAGGACGTAGAGCGGCTCGTTCGAGTCATCGGTTCGGTCCAGCAGCAGCTGCGCCCCGAGTGACTCGGCCCGCTCCCGCTGCCGCTGCAGCTCCTCGAGACTCGAAACCGTGAAGTCGAGGTGCATCTGCATAGGGACGTCATGCGTTGGCCACGTCGTCTGCTCCAGGCGGTCGACCTGCTGGAACGCCAGCTTGCGGGCACCGTTCTCGTCCACGAGGACCAACCAGTCCGCATCGTCGGCATCACCGTCCACGCGAGGCTCATCGCCCGGCCGGTACTGCAGTCCCAGGAGCTGCCGATAGAACTCGGCGAGTGCCCGGGCGTCAGTGGTGTCGAGGGCGGTGTGCAGCAGTTGGGGGTACTCAGTCATGATCGCTCCAATCTGCGCGCATCCTTGCATGCACGCGCGCTATCCGGGTCGACTCGTGGCGGACGCGACTCGCACTCAGAGCACATGCCCGGATCGCGCGGCACAGCGTTGGGTACGGCAACGGATCGACGGTCCGCGGGAGAGTCTGTCAGATTCGGCCGTAGGCCTGGAGAGTACGCAGAGCCCGCAGAGTCTCGATCCCGCGCCATTCCAAGGTGGAGGCGATGCTCGGTGGGTCCCAGGTGATGGCCCAGCCGCCGTCGGGCTGCTGGTCACGGGCCAGGCGGTCGAGGTGGGCATCGATGGTGGAGTCGTCGAACAGTCGCCGCCACGGGCTGTCGGGTGTCGGCGCGAAGCGCAGCGGCGTCAATCCGTAGGACGGGTCATCGGGGTCGGCCCGATACCACCGTGCCGAGGTGAGCCACCCGGCGACGTGTGCGCCGACGAACTCGGCGCGATCACGGTCGGGCACATGGTCGAGGAACATCAATACCTCAGCCAGGGCGTGCGCGTCCTCGTCGAACCCTGACTCCAGGCGTCCCCACGTCCAGTCGGTGGCGCGGTCGAGCCAGGCGTGCGACACGCCGAGGGCATGCAGCCGTCCGGCCAGGCCGGCGGTCGGATTCAGCCCGGGCGTATAGCTCCAGTCCGACCAGTGCTCGGCCTTGGGGTAGTGCTCCATCACCGGGAACGACAACGGCACCGCCCCGTCGGCCGCCGCCACCGAGCCCAGCCAGTCGCACACGCCGAGGACCAGGCTGTCCAAGCCGAGACCGTTGAACCGCTCCAAGCCGCGCCCTTCGACCAGCAGCAGGACGTCGAGTGCGCACTCGACATCGATAGGAAGACTGGCCGGACAGCGTTTGTCGGGTTCGAGGCCATGACCGAACCCGCCGTCGGGGTTGCGGTAGGCCCGCACAGCGTCGACGACGCCCAAGGGGTCGGAGTCGTCGAACATGACACCGATCAGGCGGCGCTCGATGAGGCGTCCCTCTCGCTCGATGAATGCCTGGGCGCCGGTGATGATCTCATTGCTCACAGCCGCGAGTCTGCCACCAGAAGACGGTCACTTCACGACCCAGAACCACTGACCGTCCGCCAAATGCCAGGACATGCGCTCACTGGATTCGTACGGACTCTGAGTCTCGAATTCTCAGACCCCCGCGACGTAGGCGGGTGAGAAAGTGGACGCAGTTGCGCTCGAGGCAATCTCGACCGGCCCGGCGTCCACGGTGCTCAGGCGACGTTGAGTTGGCTCTGGTCGCGAGCGGGAACAACAACGGCAAGGAGCGTTTGGCTCCTTGCCACTTCCAACCTATAGCGCATGTGGGGGCTTGTGGCAAGGCCCCTGTCATCCCTCAAACTTCTCGGCGTGCCTAGAGAAGCAGTGTTGAATGAACGAAGTGGTCATTGTCGGAAGCGGGCCGACGGGCCTGATGTTGGCTGGGGAACTGGCGTTGGCGGGGGTCGATGTCGCGATTGTCGAGCGGCGCTCGACGCCGGAGCTGGTGGGCTCTCGTGCGGGTGGGTTCCACTCGCGCACCATTGAGATTCTCGGCCAGCGGGGCATCGCCGACCGATTCCTCGCCGAGGGACAGATCGCCCAGGCTGCGCGCTTCGGCAGCACGACGCTGGACCTCAGCGACTTCCCGACGCGCCACCCGTACTCGCTCGGACTGTGGCAGAACCACATCGAGCGAATACTGCTGGGCTGGGTCGAGGAACTGGCGGTGCCGATCCATCGAGGGCGTGAAGTGATCGGCTTCGCCCAAGATGACACCGGCGTCGACATTCACCTTGCCGATGGCGAGCCGCTCCGGACGAGGTATCTGGTCGGGGCCGATGGCGGGCGCAGTGTCATCCGGAAGGCGGCCGGCATCGAGTTCCCCGGGTGGGAGGCGACACGGAGCCACCTGATCGCGGAGGTCGAGGTGACCGAGGAGACGCCGGAAGGTATCCGCCTCGACGCCACGGGCATCCACGGACTGCACCTGATGGAGGACGGGCGAACCGTGCGGGTGATGTCGACTGAGCAAGAGCTCGGGCCTGCCACCGAGCCGACCCTGGCGGATCTCGGCGAGGCGCTGACGGTCGTGTACGGCACCGACTTCGGGGTCCACAATCCGACGTGGATCTCAAGGTTCACCGACGCCACCCGGCAGGCAACCGCCTACCGTGACAGACGGGTGCTGCTGGCCGGAGATGCCGCGCACATCCACCACCCCGCGGGCGGGCAGGGGATCGGCCTCGGTGTTCAAGATGCGGTCAACCTCGGGTGGAAGCTCGCCCAGGTGCTCAAGGACATCTCACCCGATGGCCTCCTGGACACCTATCACTCAGAGCGGCACCCGGCCGGAGCCCGCGCCTTGAAGCACACGACGGCGCAGTCTGTCGTCCAGCGAGCCGACGTACGGATCGAGGCGCTGCGCGACACGATCGCCGAAATGCTGAGCTTCGACGGGCCGCGCAAGCTGGTCGCCGGTCTCATCTCCGGGCTCGATGTCGTGTACGACCTCGGGGAGGGACACCCGTTGCTCGGACGCCGCATGCCTGACCTCGACCTCATCACGCCCGACGGCCCGCAACGGGTCTTCGCGCTGCTCCATGATGCCCGGCCGGTGCTGCTCAACCTCGGAAAGCCCGGCAGCATCGACATCACCCCGTGGGTGGACCGCGTCCAGCACATCGATGCCTACTACACCGAGACGTGGGATCTACCCGTGACCGGAGCCGTCACCGGCCCGACCGCCGTGTTGGTTCGCCCCGACGGCCACGTGGCGTGGGTAGGCGATGGAACACAAAAGGGTCTCAGGGAAGCCCTCACGACATGGTTTGGGCCGCCAGCCGGTTCTGACCGACTCCGCGCCAGCGCAGATCGCGAGCCGGAGAAAAAATGTCGCACGAATCCGTAGAGTTGCCTGCATGGTGAACCTGACGAAGATCTATACGCGGACGGGTGATGGCGGCCAGACCCGGCTCGGTGACATGAGTTCGACGAGGAAGACCGACCCTCGGCTGGGTGCGTACGCCGATGTGGACGAGGCCAACTCCTCCATCGGGTACGCCCTGGCGCTTGGGGGACTCGATGACGACGTGGCCTCGGTGCTCCTGCAGGTGCAGAACGACCTGTTCGACGTCGGCGCGGACCTCTCGACCCCGGTGGTGGCCACCCCCGAGTTCCCTCCGCTGCGGGTCGAGCCCGACTACGTCGACCGGCTGGAGCGGTGGTGCGACCACTACAACGAACCCCTCGAGAAGCTGCGGTCGTTCATCCTGCCGGGAGGCGTGGCCGGCGCTGCTTTGCTGCATGTCGCCCGGACCGTCGTACGCCGCGCTGAGCGGACGGCGTGGGCGGCGTACGACGTCGACGCCGCCGCGATGAACGTGCTGGCCATCAAGTATCTAAACCGGCTCAGCGACCTGCTCTTCATCCTGGCCCGCCACGCCAACCGAGAGCACGGTGACGTCCTGTGGAAGCCCGGGGGCGATCGCCCGAACGGCTGAGCGTTAGTCTCACCTGCCATGCAGATCAGCGACATCGCCGCCGTTGTGACCGGAGGCGCCTCCGGCCTCGGAGCAGCGACTGCCGCGGAGCTTGCCGCGCGTGGGGCTCAGGTGTTCGCGCTCGACCTACCGGCTTCCCTCGACAGAGCAGAACCGGTCGACGGGGTCAGCCTCGTGGCGGCCGACGTGACCGACGAGGACCAGGTTGGCGCCGCCGTGGAACAGGCCGCAGGTGCCGGCCCCCTCCGGGTCCTCGTCAACTGCGCCGGGGTCGGCACAGCCGCCAGGATCTTGTCCAAGAGCGGCCCACACGACCTCGGTCTCTTCCGCAGCATCATCGAGGCGAACCTGGTGGGCACCTTCAACATGCTCCGCCTCGGCGCTGAGGCCATGGCACGGACCGAGCCGCTCGAGGAAGGACAGCGCGGCGTCATCGTCAACACGGCCTCGATCGCCGCCTTCGACGGGCAGGTCGGGCAGGTTGCCTACGCGGCCTCCAAGGGAGGGGTCGTCAGCCTCACGTTGTCCGCCGCTCGCGACCTGGCCAGCTTCGGCATCCGGGTCTGCACCATCGCGCCTGGGATCATCGACACCCCGATGCTGGCAGGCGTGAACGACGAGTTCCGCGCCGGACTCGCTGCTGGGGTGCCGTTCCCCAAGCGGCTGGGCCGCCCTGAGGAGTACGCGCAGCTGGCGACGATGATCGCAGAGCACGACTACCTGAACGGCGAGGTGATTCGGATGGACGGGTCGCTCCGGATGGCGCCGCGCTGAGGTTTCCTCGCCGGGGACCCGGTGACGGAGGGTGCATCGGGCCGTCCAGCAGGATGGAGCGTGACCGTTTCGTATCCGAATCGATCTCGCGGCAACCTTTCGGCTACCCCGCGCGTCAGAGACGATAGGGAAGAAGGGATGAAGGGGGAGAGGACATGGTCGCGAGCTCGACAGTCGCCGATGTGGTGACGATGGGGGCCTACCTGGACGTTCGCAACGTCGCCACGATGCGCACAACGCTCAACGCCGTCCTCGACACCGCTGCGGGCGACGTCATCGTCGACATGGGTGCGCTGAAGGCGATCGACGCCGCTGGACTCGGCATGCTGACCGCCGCACACCTTCGCGCCGAGCGCGCCGGACAGCACCTGGTGCTGCGCGGCTGCTCAAAGGAGGTCAGGCGGGTCCTCGCTGTGACGGGCATGAACCGCATCCTGCGGCTCGAGCGTCGCCTCGGGCTGACTTCGGGACAAGGCAACCACGACCCTGCTGGATGAGGTTCTCCGGCTGAAGCATCGAGTGTGCTGAGCTCTGATGTGACGCGGTCGGCACAGTGAGACAGCCAACAGATCTGCTCTGTGGGACGAACTGACCCGTGAGCGGTACGCCGTCGACGACCCGCTGATGCGGCGTTTCCGCTACGGAGTCCAGGTCAACTCACTCGGGCTCACCGAGGCGCAGCCTGAGCGGACGTGTCGGGGATTCGTGCGCAAGGGGTTGACAGACGTCCCGGTCGTCGTGGGTGGGATCATCCCTCCCGCCGACGCCGTTGCTCTGCAGCAGGCGGGAGTGGCGGCGATCTTCGCGCCTAAGGACTTCAGGCTCACCGAGATCATGGCGCAGCTCGTCACCGCCATCTGTCAGGCCAATGGCCTGATCCCGCTCGCGCCCGTGGCGGGCGAGCCGACAAGTCGGGTGGCCGAGCACGACAGCCGGTGAACTACGCTGTGCCGCCATGGGATGGTTCGGCAGGCGAAAGGGCAGCGACCGCACGGGCGAGATGGACGTCGAGGCGATGCTTCGCCGAGCCGAGGAGGAGGCGTCAGCCTATGAGCCTCCACCACCTGTGGCACCAGGCCCCGGTGAGACTTTCGCGCTGCTGGTGCAGGACGTCTTCTACATCACCGGCCGCGGCACCGTCGCAACCGGGCGCATCGACGCCGGGACGGTGCGTCCCGGGACTGTGGTGACCCTCACCCGAGACGGGCAGCGTCTCCGGACCGTCGAGGTCACCGGCGTCGAGTCGTTTCGCAAGCTCCTCGACTCTGCAAGCCAGGGCCAGAACGTCGGGCTTCTGCTGGCCGGCGTGAGTCGCGACGACATCCAGTCCGGCGACGTGTTGAGCGCCTGACTGGGGCGATGACAATGGCTGACCCGTCCACCGATGACCGGCCGTACGACATCGTCCTCTTCGGGGCCACCGGGTTCACCGGTGGTCTGACCGCCGAGCGACTGGCAACTGACGGACCGCAGAGTCTGAGGTGGGCGGTTGCCGGTCGCGACCCGCGCAAGCTCGAGGTCCTCCGCTCGCGGCTGGCTGTCCACGGCGCGGCTGGCGAGCGGGTGGACCTCCTGACCGCCGACGTGAACGACGTCAGATCGTTGCATTCGCTGGTGAGTCAGACCCGGGTTGTGGCGACGACTGTCGGTCCCTTCATGGAGTACGGCGAGCCACTGGTGGCGGCGTGCGCCGACGCAGGCACCGACTACGCGGACATCACCGGCGAGCTTGAGTTCGTCGATCGCATGTGGCTGGCCCATCACGAGCGGGCGGTTCAGACCGGGGCGCGCATCGTGCACGCCTGCGGCTTTGACTCCGTACCGCACGACCTCGGAGTGTGGTTCACGGTGAACGAGCTTCCCGAGGGAGTGCCGCTGACTGTGTCCGGTTACGTGCGGGCCGGGGGTTCGATCTCCGGCGGGACCTACCACTCAGTGGTCATGGGGCTGTCGAGGGTCGGCCAGTCGGCTTCCGTGGCCGCAGAGCGTCGGCGGCTGGAGGCTCGCAACCCTGCGTCCCGACGGGTGCGGTCGCTGCCGCAGCGACCGGCCAAGGCACCTGACGGTCGTGGCTGGGCGCTGCCCCTGCCGACCATTGACCCGGTCGTCGTACGCCGATCAGCGCGGGCGGTGGAGCGCTACGGACCGGACTTCGCCTACGGGCACTACCTGCTGACCCGGACCCTCCCCGTTGCCGTAGGTGCGCCGGTGGCACTCGGCGGCATGCTGGCGGTGGCCCAGATTCCGCGGGGGCGTGACCTGCTGCTCAGACTCCGAAGCCCTGGGGAAGGCCCGTCGGCCGCGCAGCGCGCGAAGTCGTGGTTCAAGGTCCGCTTTGTCGGAGAGGGTGGCGGCCGGCGCATCGTGACGCAGGTGAGCGGTGGGGATCCGGGCTACGACGAGACGGCGACGATGCTGTCCCAGTCGGCTTTGTGCCTCGCGTTGGACGAGCTCCCGACAACGGCAGGGCAGCTGACAACGGTGCAGGCGATGGGTGATGCCCTGATGGCACGTCTGCAGGCTGCGGGGATACGCTTCGAAATTCTTGAGTACCAGTGAGCGACCTGTTCTGCCCGACCACGCTCATCGTCGCCCGTCACGCCGAAGCGGAGTACGAGTCCGATCTCGTCTCGGATCGCGGAGGATCGCTCACGCCACGTGGACGTGAGCAGTCGAAGTCGCTCGCTGAGTCGCTCCGGAACCGCCGGCTGGCAGGAGTCTGGTGCAGTGACATGGCGCGCGCCGTCCAGACCGCAGAGATCGTGGCCGCAGCGTTGGATGTGCCGGTGCGTGTGCGGACGGGGCTGCGTGAGTTCGCTGTGGGTGAGCTGGCGGGGCAGCCGTACAGCGACGACCTGTTCCGCGGGGTCGTCTCGGCCTGGCTGTTCGGCGACCTGTCCGGTGGTTGCCCGGGCGCCGAGACAGGATTCGACATCGTACGACGAATGACGGTCGAGCTGCAGTCGATGGCAGACCAGTACCGCGGGGAGACGGTTCTGGCCATCAGCCACGCCGGCTCCATGAGGCTGGTGCTGCCACGTCTCGCATGCAACGTCACTGACGACTTCGCTCGAGGCAGGTCTGTCGACAACGCCGGCACCTGCGAACTCTGCGTGGATGCCGACGGCTGGGTGCTGCGGAGCTGGAACGCCGAGCCCCTGGACGCGCCCACGTGCCCCTGTTGAACCGCGTCTGGCAACCAGGTCAGCGGCGCGGGCGGTCCGGTTCGTCCGCCTTGCCGTTGGGCGGTAGAGAGTCGGCTTTCACCGCGCCGCGTTCGCCCAGCGGCGCTTCCGGCCCCTTCGTCGTGTCGACTGCCGTCTGTCCCTCGCTCTCGGCATTGATCTCTGCTCCGAGAAGCACGATGAAGCACGTGATCCACAGCCACAGCAGCATGACGACGACGGCGGCCAGGCTCCCGTAGGTCTTGCTGTAGCTGCCGAAGTTGTCGACGTAGAGCGAGAACGCCAAGGAGGCGACGAGCCAGATGATGGTGGCCACGATGGCGCCGGTGGAAACCCAGGCGAACTTTGGGGAATCGCGATCGGGCGCCACGCGGTACACGACCGCGAGTCCGACCATCACCAGGCCGAGCAGCAGAACCCATCTCGCCGCTTCCGCCAGCACGCGGCCGGCTGTCGAGAGTCCCAGGATGTCGAACACCGCTGGTGCGACCGCCACCAAGGTGATGCCCAGCAGCGCGAACACGATTGCCCCGAGCGTCAACCCAAGCGCAAGGGCCTTGCGGCGTACAAACCCCCGCGTCTCCTCCTCGTCATAAGCGAGGTTGACGGCCGAGATCAGGTTGCCGACGCCGCCGGATGCGCTCCAGAGTGCGATCGCCAAGGCGATGAGCAGGCCGATACCCAGCGACTGCTGGGGCGTCGACGTGATGGTTTCGATCTGGCTCATCAGAAGGCTGCGAGCATCACTTGGCATGGCGTCTGTGACGCTGCTCACCTGGTCACGGATCTGTCGAGGATCCGCTACCAGGCCGTAGGTCATGACCGCTGCGATCATCGCAGGAAACAAGGAGAGGAAGCCGAAGAAGGCCACCCCTGCCGCCAGCAGCGGCACCTGATCCGTCTTCGACTCGGCCCAGGCCCGCTTCGAGACCTGCCACCAGCCGCGGGCCGGAATGGCCCGTGGCGTGGTGGCGTCCGAACCCGGGACGTCCTGCACGTCCTCGCGGCTCGTTGTCGAGCTCAGAACGACGAGCTGCCTGGGCTCGTGCTCGACGTGGTGCTCGAGGTCGAGCTGGAGTCCTTGACCTCCTGAGCGGAGCTCTGGGCGTCCTCCTTGACCGACTGGGCGGCCGAGGTGCTCTCGTCCTTCACCGTCGTGGCGGCGTCGGTTGCCGTTTCCTTGACCGACTGCGCCGCCTGCTGTGCAGGCTCTTGCAGGTTGTCCTTCATCTCAGACGCAATGCTGGACAGCTGCTCCTTGGCCGGCTCGGCCAGGTCGCTTGCCTTCTCCTGGAGAGCCCCAGCTGCCTGCTCCTCGGCCTTGGACGCGGGCAGGATGCTGGAGACGAGCCAGCCCGTTGCGAAAGCCACCAGCCCGGCCGCGAGCGGGTTGCCCTCGGCACGCTGTCGAGCCATGTCGGGGCTGGACGTCACCGCACCGGTCACGGCAGAGCCGGCGGAGCTCGCCTTGTCGGTCACTGATGAGGTACCTGATGACGCTGTGCCCATGACACGCTCCTTGATCGAGCCGACCTTAGCCTTGGTGGCGTCTACCCGGCGCTGCGCAATGCGGCTCGGGCTCACCTTCTCGTTGAGCGCGTCCACGTCACGACTGAGGTCTTCCCTCGTCGCCTCGATGTCGCGCCTTATCTCTTCTGGGCTTTGAGCCATTCTGCATCCTCCTTGAGAGTCTCAGCGGTCTGTTCGGGTTTGGGATTGACCTCGCGCATCTTCTTGCGGCCTTGGATGGCCAGCACGGCGGCGGCGATGCCCCACAAGACTGCGACGATGAACGACGCCCAGACGATGTCCATGGCGTGGTTGAGCGCCCATACCAGGGTCCAGGATGCGAAGAGGGCGAACATCCAGCCGGCGAACGCTGCACCGCCGAGCATGCCGGCGGCCTTTCCGGCCTTCTTGCCTTCCTCCTTCAACTCCAGCTTCGCCAAGTTGATCTCTTGGCGGACCAGCTGGGAGAAGTCGCTCGAGATCCTCGAGACGATGCTGCCCAGTGACTGGTCCTCGACCCCACTTTGCTGGTCCGACGAGGAAAAACTGCCGGCGCTGGACGCACCGTGGGGAGTAGTGCTCATGAAAAGCTCCCAGGCCGCCCCGAGTAGCCGGCGGGTGGTGCCTGGTCTCCGTATGGTTCGTCGAGGATTGGCGCGGGATCGCTGACACCGGCAGCGGAGGGGCTGGTTGTCGCTCCAGCGCGGCCCGGCACGCTTGCCGTGGGGGTGGACCAGGGGTCTGCCTGCACGGGCTCTGCCTGCACGCCCACGTGCGCGCCGCCGTAGGCAGGCACGGCCGTGTCGTCGTCGTACGTCGTCGACTGGGTGGAAGAGTCGTCAGATCTGGCGCTCATTGCCCCTTTGGTGAGCCGTCCGGCGGCGACGCCGGCCAGCGCTGCACCGATCAGGAAAGCCCCAGGCCGACGCCGACCCAGGTCGCGTACCTCGTCGAGGAGCTGGGTGGGGTCACGCTGCTCCAAGAAGTCTGCCGCTCGGTGAGTCAGGTCAGCACCTTGTCGCGCGAGCTGGACACCCATTCCGGACTGCGAGGAGCTCTCAGTCATGCTGCTCAGCTCGTCGCCCAGCGACCGAAGGCCTGAAACAGCTTTGTCGCGTTGCGACGTCACCTGGCTTGTCACCTCGGTCTTCGTCTGTCCGGCGAGCTGCTTGGCCTGGTAGCGAACATCCTCGGTGACCTGCTGTGCCTGCTCCTTGGCAGTCCCCGCGACCTGGGAGGTGGCGTCGGCAGCGCTGTCCTTCACTTGCTGCGCCTGCTCACGTGCCATGTCCTTGGTGGAGCCGGAGCTGCTGCTGCCGCTCGGCTCATCGGGAGTAATGCCCACCCCAGTGGGCGGTACGGGCGTCACCGACGTCTGTGACGGCGAGAAAGGGTCGGGCGGATACTCTGAGCCGCCCCGGTCATAAGGGTCATGCGGTGTAGTCATGAGTTGAGTTTCCTTCCGTGGGGTATACCCCCATTGCCCCAGCAGCCGAATTATTAACGTTGTAAGGGTCTGCACGCCGAGAATTACCGTCTCGACGTAGGCTGGCGGCACGTCGGCACGGAGAGGGACCGGAATGTCGTTGTTGCTGATTGCGCTGATCTTGCTCGTCGCGGTCGTTGTCGTCAGCGCGTCGAACCGACGCAAGCTCGAGCAGCAGCGCCGCGAGGTCGCCACAGCCGAGCTGGCTGGGGTCAAGCGCCTGATGGACGAGGACGTCACCCAGTTCGGAGAGGAGCTCCAGGAGCTCGATATCGAGCTTACCGGCCAAGCGCTGGACGAGGGCACCCGCCAGGACTACCAGCGGGCGCTCGACGACTATGAGGCCGCGAAGGAGTCCGCGGCCGCCGTCACCGCTCCTGACCACGTGACCCACGTCAGCGAAATTCTCGAGGACGGCCGGTATGCCGTCGCCTGTGTGCGGGCCCGGGCGGCTGGCGAGCCCCTGCCGCAGCGACGACCTCCCTGCTTCTTCAACCCACAGCATGGCCCGTCGGTCCGCGACGTACCTTGGCGTCCGGCGGGCGGCGCCGTTCGCGACGTCCCGGCGTGCGAGCTGGACGCCGAGCGTGTCGACCAAGGAGCCGAGCCGGACTCACGCAAGGTGATGGTGGGTGCCCAGCGCGTCCCCTACTGGCAGGCAGGCCCGGGGTACGCGCCTTACGGGGCTGGCTACTTCGCCTCCTTCGGATTGATGGAGATGATGTTCATGGGAACCATGATGGGGATGGCGTTCGGGGGGTTCGACGGCAGCTACTCAGACGGCTACCAGGACGGTCAGGACTCCGGGGACTCAGGCGACTCAGGCGACTCAGGAGATGCGGGGGGCGACTACTCCGCCGACGGCGGCTACGACGGGGGCGGCTTCGACGGGGGCGGCTTCGACGGGGGCGGCTTCGACTTCTAG
>JAUJOO010000003.1:104387-132393 GCA_030447585.1 Nocardioidaceae bacterium
CGACGGGGGCGGCTTCGACGGGGGCGGCTTCGACGGGGGCGGCTTCGACTTCTAGCCCGGGGAAGCGGGGGTAAGGCGGCTAGAACAGGCGCACCGTCGGGTCGTCCATGCCGCGCAACGCGTCGTAGTCGACGGTCGCACAGCTGATGCCTCTGTCACCGGCGAGTACCCGTGCCTGCGGCCTTATCTCCTGTGCGGCGAAGATTCCCCTGACCGGTGACAGCAGCGGATCACGGTTGAGCAGCTCGAGGTAGCGGGTCAGCTGCTCGACCCCCTCGATATCCCCACGCCGCTTGATCTCGACGGCGACGCTCGCTCCTTCGATGTCCCGACACAACAGATCCACCGGGCCGATAGCCGTTGGGAACTCTCGTCGCACCAGACTGAGTCCCTCCGCGAGTGAGCCTGGGTGTTGCGCGAGCAGCTCCTGCAGGTGCTTTTCCACGCCGTCCTTCTGCAGGCCGGGATCGATCCCGAGGTCGTATGACGAGTCGCTCACGATCTCTTGGATCGAGATTCGCAACGTGTCGCCGTTCCTCGCCTCCACCACCCACTCGACCTCTCCGTGCCGGTCGACGCCTTCGACGAGCGTGCAGGGTGGGGACATCCAGTTGAGCGGTTTGTACGACCGGTCGTCGCTGTGGACGAGGACCGAGCCGTCGGCCTTCACGATGAGAAGCCGCGTCGCAAACGGAAGATGCGCAGTCAGCCGACCGGCGTAGTCGACCTGGCAACGGGCGATCACAAGACGCACAGGCCAGACCCTAACCGAGTTGTCAGGCTCGAGTGGGGGTGCCATCGTGTGTCAGTCACTTTGACAAGTCCGCCGACGTAGGCAACCTCACGCGGCCGCCTCCTGTTGGCTCGTGGGAGACTCGGCAGCATGTCTCGAGAGTTCACCACGATCGGCGTCGTCGGTCTTGGCACGATGGGCGCCGGGATCGCCGAGGTCTTTGCCCGTAACGGGTTCGACGTCGTCGGCGTAGAGCAGTCATCGGAGCTCGTGGACCGCGGACGTGCGCACATCCAGCACTCCACCGACCGTGCCATGAAGCGGGGCAAACTTGCCGCGGATGAGCAGCAGGACTTGTTCGACCGGCTCACGCTGACCACGAACCTCACGGACCTGAAGGACTGTCAGCTCGTTGTCGAGGCGGTGGTTGAACGCATCGACGTCAAGCGCTCGATCTTCCAACAGCTCGGCGACATCGTGAGCCCCGAGGCAGTGCTCGCCACCAACACGTCGTCCCTGTCCGTTACCGAGATTTCGGCCGGGACCTCGCGGCCCGGCCGGGTGCTCGGCATGCACTTCTTCAACCCTGCGCCGGTGCAGCGGTTCGTCGAGGTCATCCGCACTGTGGTGACGGAACCCGACGTAGTGGAGGACGTCCAGCGCCTCGCTCGGGCTCTCGGAAAGAATCCCGTAACCGCGGGTGACAAGGCCGGGTTCATCGCCAACGCCCTCCTGTTCGGCTACCTCAACCATGCCGTGTCGATGTACGAGACGAAGTATGCGAGCCGGGAGGACATCGACACCGCGATGCGGCTGGGTTGCGGCTACCCGATGGGTCCGCTCGCGCTCCTGGACCTCATCGGCCTGGATACGGCGTACCAGATCCTCGACACCATGTACCGCCAGGGTCGTAACCGGCTGCACGCCCCCGCACCGATCCTGAAGCAGATGGTGACCGCCAACCTGCTCGGTCGCAAGACCGGTCGCGGGTTCTACACCTACGAGGCCCCCGACAACCCGGTCGTGGTCGATGACAGCGAGACGCCGAGCGCCGGCTCGAACGCCCGGTTCAAACGCGAGGTCCACCGGGTGGGAGTGGTGGGTTCGGGGACAATGGCGACGGGCATCGTCGAGGTGTTCGCCAAGGCCGGCTACGACGTCACGTACGTCACTCGCAGCCAGGAAAAGGTGGATCACGTCAGGTCAGCCGTCACGCGCAGCCTCGAGAAGGCGGTCCAACGAGGCAAGCTGGAGGAGTCAGAGCGCGATGCGGCCCTCCGGCATTTGATTGGCTCCACGAACCTCGAGGACCTGGCGACCGCCGACATCGTCGTGGAGGCCATCGCCGAGGATCTCGCCCCCAAGTCCGCGCTGTTCTTCAACCTCGACGAGATCTGCCGCGACGGCGCCATCTTGGCCACCACGACGTCGTCGCTACCGGTGATTGCGCTGGCGTCAGCGACATCGCGTTCACGTGACGTGGTCGGCATGCACTTCTTCGAACCCGCACAGGTCATCGCCCTGGTGGAGGTCGTTTCGACCGTGGCCACCGACGGCGACGCGGCGGAGACTGCGCGTGCCCTGTGCGAGAGCATCGGCAAGCACGCGGTGTCGTGCACCGATAGAGCCGGTTTCATTGTCAACGCCCTGCTCTTTCCCTACCTCAACGACGCCGTGCGGATGCTCGAGGCGCACTATGCGAGTGCCGACGACATCGACACCGCCATGAAAGAAGGCTGTGCGCTGCCCATGGGGCCGTTCGAGCTCCTCGACGTGGTCGGCAACGATGTCTCCCTGGCCATCGAGCGCACCCTCTTTCACGAATTCCGAGAGCCGGGCTTCGCGCCCGCGCCCCTGCTGGAGCACCTGGTGACCGCGGGCTACCTGGGGCAAAAGACGGGGCAGGGCTTCCGCGACTACGCAGCACGCTGACCATGGTGAAGGGACAGCGCATCCGTTCCAGCTCTGTCCTGCCGGCTCGTCGGGAGGCATTGCGGTTGACGACGGCCGACGGGCTGCACCTGGTGGGGGAGGTCTCCAGGCCGGCCCAGGGTGAGGCGTTCGCCACGATGATCTGTCTTCACCCGCTGCCCACCCATGGCGGCATGATGGACAGCCATGTCTTCCGCAAGGCCGCCGCGCGGCTTCCGGCCCTCGCCGACATCGCCGTACTGCGCTTCAACACCCGTGGCACGAGCAGCAGTCACGGCACCAGCGAGGGGACATTCGACGAGGCGGTCGGTGAACGCTTCGACGTCGCCGCAGCGATCGAGTACGCGGAGTACGCAGAGCTGCCTCGACGGTGGCTGGTGGGCTGGTCCTTCGGGACGGACCTCGCCCTGATGCACGGCAACGACCCATCGATCGAGGGCACTATCCTCTTGTCGCCGCCACTGCGCTTTTGCGAGCGCCGTCACCTCGAGGCGTGGGGTGAGTCGGGTAGGCCCGTGGTGGCGATCGTTCCGGAGTACGACGACTATCTGCGGCCGGCGCAGGCCCGTGAGCGGTTCGCCGCCATCCCTCACGCGGAGGTCGTCAAGGTGCCAGCGGGCAGGCATCTTTGGGTAGGCCAGGCAGACGAGGTGCTCGACCTCATCGTCGAACGGCTCAACCCAGCCGCTGCCCCGCTGCCCGACACCTGGGACGGTCCCATGGAGTTCGAGCCGTCGCCGATCCACTCTCGCTGAGCGCACCGGTGCTTGGGGGTAACCGTGACCGGCGACGCTCAGCCGCGCATCCGGCTAGCGGACTCGACGGTGACAGCCGGCTGAGCCTGATCCTCGCGTCTTCGCACGACAGTCTCGCGCAGCAGCAAGAGCACTGCAGCCGCCGTCGGAATCGCGAGCAGCGCGCCCACCACCCCCATCAGGCTTCCGCCGATCAGTACGGCGATCACCGTGATCACGCCCGGGACGTCGACGGAGGACCTCATCACTCGCGGGTAGATGACATAGTTCTCGAGCTGCTGGTAGATCAAGAAGAAGATCAGGCACGCGATGCCGGTCTTCGCTGACGTTGCGAAGCCGATCGTCGTCACGAGTGTGGCGCCGATGGTGGCACCGATGAGCGGGATGAAGTCCAGCAGCGCTACGACGAGGGCCAGCGCAAGGGCGTACTCCGACAAGCCGGCGAACTCGAGGAAGATGAACGACGACACACCGGCAATGCTCGCTATGACGAACGCTCCTGCGACGTAGCCACCGACCCGGCGCAGGATCTCATCCCCGAGCGAGCCGACCCGCTCACGTCTTGCCGGCGGCGCCAACGAGTAGCACGCCCGCTTTATCGTGGGGAGGGACGACAGGAAGTACAGGGTCAGCACGAAGATCAGGAAGGCGTTCAGCAACGCGTTCAACACAGCCAGACCGACGGTGAAGATGCTGCCGAAGGCCTGCTGCGCGAGATCGGGGTCCTGCAGCCTCTCTTTGGCGGTGTCGATGACGCCGTACTTTCGGTCGAGGCTCCTGATCGTCTGGTTCTTCTGCAGCTCGTCGAGCCACTGGGGTGCGTTGACGAAGAGCGCTGCGATCTGCTCGCGGAGCACCGGCACCAGAGCGAAGATGAAGAGGGTGATCAGCGCGAGCACGGCCACGGTGACGATCAGCACGGACCAGCCGCGCGTGATGCCCCGGTGCATCAGGATCTCCACGAGGGGGTTGAGCCCGACCGCGAGGAAGACTGAGACGACGATGAGCACGAGCACTGACTGTGCATGCTGGATCGCCATGCCCAAGAGCAGCGCGAGGAGGACGCCGAGCGCGCCGACGAAACCGACGAAGAACGGGGAGCGGCGCGAGATGGGCGGCCCTGGCTCTCCGAAGCGGTCATCGTCCTCGGACGAGGGCGTGTCGTCGGGGTGTATCAGCAGCTCGTCGGCGACCGCCGGCGAGCTCTCCACCGCCCGCTGTGTTTGCGTGGCCGCTGACTCGGCCGCCTCCCGAGAGCGGTAGGCCTCGTCACGCGCCTCCTCGGCTTGGTCCTTGGCATCGGCAGCCTCGCCTCGTGCTTCTACCGCCTCGTCCTTCGCCTTGTCCGCTTCCCGGGCTGCCTGGCGGGCCTGATCGGCCTTGTCGCGCTCTGACATGCGGCCACCTTGCCACATCAGAAACCCGGGGGCTGCCCTGCCGGCGTCCGCTCCAGGTCGTTGCCATCGAAGGAAAGGCGGCGGCTCAGGCCTAGTTGCGAGGCGGGGGCAGCTCCGAAGCGGACATCAGCTGGGTCGCCCCGCCAGGAGACTGTGCTGCCTCGTTACTGGGGGACTCGCCTGTCGAGCCGCCAGGGAACTCCGCCGTCTCGTCACCGGGTGCCTCGGCTTTCGGGCCGCCAGCTGGCTGAGTTACCGGGATGTCGGCACCGGTGAAGCTGGCGACGAGGTCTCGCAGCTGCGCCAGCTGTGTCACGATGCCGTCGCGCCGCCGCTGGAGCAGCTCGACCTCTGCACGCACGGCGGCGTGCCGGCGCTCACCGTCAGCGGTGGCGTTCATGACAATCTGCTCAGCTCGTTTGCGGGCGGCAGCGACGATCTGCTCGCCTTCACGCTGCGCCCGCGCCAGTGACTTCTCGCTCTCGGCCGCGGCCTGCTGGCGGTGCTTGGCCGCGGTGGCGATTGCCTGTCGAGTCCGCTCCTCCGCCCGGTCTGCCCGAGCTTCCGCGCCCTCGACAAGCCGAGCCGCCTCGGCGGTGGCGGACGTATGCCGCTCGGCAGCCTCCTTGGTGAGTCTCTCCTTCTCGACCGCGAGCATCCTGCGCGACTCCATCGCCTCCCGGTCAGCGGCGGCGCGTACCTGCTCCGCCTCCCGCTTGGCTGCCGTGCGCAGTGTGTTTGCCTCCTGCTGCGCGGCCAGCTTCAGCTGCTCGGACTCGCGGGCGGCTGAAGCCAGGCGGTCGGCAGCTTCTGCCTCGGCTGACTCCAGCTCCTGCTTCGCCTCACCCAGGAGCGACTCGCGACGCTCCTGGATCTCCTGCAGCTGCGTCGCGCGGATGTCCGACGCCTCCTTCTCGGCGTCAGCCCTCAGAGCGGCGGACTCGACCAGACTGCGCTGGCGGGCATCGTCGGCCGCGCGGCGCGCTTCAGCGGTGACGGCGTTCGCCTGCTCCTCGGCGATCCGCAGCAGTGCGGCTGCGTGACTACCGAGCCCGGAGTACGTCGGGTTCTCCTGCTCCGACAACCGCGACTGGAGTTCCGCCACCTGTCGCCGCAGATACGCTGTCTCCTCCTGGAGGGCCTGGAACTCCGCGGCTGTGTTCGACTGCTGCAGCTGGTACCCGGCCAACCAGCCGTCGACAGCCGCTCTGTCGTAGCCACCGCGACGAACGACGGCGAACTCTGGAACCGGTAGGGCTGCCGGGAGCTGGGAGCGCTTGGGCTGAGGCAAAGTGGTGGCCACGCTTGCGAAGACCTGCGTCTCGGCGTCGCTCACCGCGGCGGGCGGTTGCGCACTCGGCGTCTCCTCGGTCGGTTCGTCGAAGATGGACAGCCCCTGCCCTTGAGTGTTGTCAGTCATGGTCGCCGTGGTACCTCAATCGTTGTCGGGGCCGGTGCCTCATTCCAGACCACCTATGCTCCCGGAATCGGTTGATCGCCTCGAGATGGGCCGCACGCTTGGCGTGGTCCTGGATGCCGAGCCCCTCCTCCGGTGCTAAGCAGAGTACCCCTACCTTGCCCTGATGTCGGTTGGTGTGGACCTCCCAGACCGCTTGTCCGGTCTCCACCATCCGGTACGTCTTGCTCAAGGCGGGTGGACCAGACCCTTGTCGTGCGCCGAAACGCCGCCACTCAGCCTGGTCCTGGGTGTCGCTGTCGGTCCAGAACCGGGGCTGTGGGTAAGGGCTGTGGCTGACGTCGCAGGCCGAGCCACCTGTGGCCCGAGCTCGCTTTCGGCCGAGTCCGGCGGATCAGTCGGCTGGGGCCGGCTCGACGAGTTCGACCAGCACGCCGCCCGCGTCCTTCGGGTGGATGAAGTTGATGAGGCTGCCGGCGGTGCCGAGGCATGGCTCGTCGTACAGCAACCGCATCCCCTGGGCGCGCGCCGCCTGCATGGCTCGATCGATGCTCGTCACCTTGAAGGCGAGCTGCTGGAGCCCAGGCCCTGAGCGCTCCAGGAAGGAGGCCAGCGCCGAGTCGGCGCAAAGCGGTGCGAGTAGCTGGAGCAGCGTGCCGTGACCCGATGGGTCCACGGCCACCATTGCTTCGCGGACCCCTTGGTTCTCGTTGACTTCCTGGTGCACGACCGAGAACCCGAAGCTGTCGGCGTAGAAGGCGATGGCGTCCTCGAGGTCGGCCACCGCGATACCGACGTGGTCGATGCCGACGATCAGGCCCGACGGGAACATGACTGCGATCCTCCTCCGCCGACGCTTCAGCACCAAGCGTCTGTGACCCGTTCGACACCGAATGCCTGCGTCGTTCGCAGCCTGAAGGTGGCCCGAGAATCTGCCCAACGTCGGAGCAAAGTGACGTGGTCCATGTCCTTTGCCTCTGCCGTGGCAACCGGCCTGGGGGACAATGGGTAGTCTGCGAGGAACTAGGGACGTCGGGTTATGGCGCAGCCGCGCGGCGTCACATCAAGACAACGCCATCCGTTCACATCAGGAGGAATCATGGTCGGCTCGGTCATCGTCGCCGGAGCTCGTACGCCGATCGGGCGCCTGCTCGGCGGGCTCAAGGACCTCTCGGCCACCGACCTCGGTGGCGCCGCCATCAAGGGGGCACTCGAGAAGGCGGGCGTCTTGGCCGAGCTCGTCGACTACGTGATCATGGGGCAGGTCCTCCAAGCCGGTGCCGGACAGATCCCTGCGCGCCAGGCGGCTGTCAAGGCAGGCATCTCGATGAACGTTCCCGCCCTCACCGTCAACAAGGTGTGCCTGTCGGGTATCAACGCGATCGCCCTTGCCGACCAGCTGATCAGGGTGGGTGAGTGCGAGGTGGTGGTCGCCGGCGGGATGGAGTCGATGACGAATGCTCCACACCTGCTCACCAAGTCGCGCGAGGGTTTCAAGTACGGCGACGTGACCGTGCGGGACCACATGGCCTACGACGGCCTGTGGGACGTCTTCACCGACCAGGCGATGGGCAGCCTCACCGAGGCCCGCAACGTCAAGGTGGAGTCACTCACCCGTGAGGAGCAGGACGCCTACTCCGCCCGCTCGCACCAACGGGCGGCGGCCGCCTGGAAGAACGGCATCTTCGACGACGAGGTGGTCCCCGTCGAGATCCCTCAGCGGCGTGGCGACCCCGTCGTGGTGCGCGAGGACGAGGGGATACGCGGCGACACGACGACCGAGTCGCTAGGCAAGCTGCGCCCTGCCTTCTCGACGGACGGCACGGTGACCGCCGGATCTGCCTCACAGATCTCCGATGGCGCCTGTGCGGTCGTGCTCATGAGCAAGCTGAAGGCGCAGGAGCTCGGGGTCACCTGGCTTGCCGAGATCGGGGCCTCAGGCCAGGTCGCCGGCCCGGACTCGACGCTGCAGTCCCAGCCGGCCGATGCAGTCCGTGCCGCCTGTGCGAAGGAGGGGATCGAGGTGGCCGACCTCGACTTGGTCGAGCTGAACGAGGCGTTCGCGGCCGTAGGTATCGCCAGCGCGCGTGAGCTCGAGATCAGCGACGACCTGGTCAACGTCAACGGCGGCTCCATCGCTCTGGGTCATCCCATCGGCATGTCGGGGGCGCGGGTCGTGCTGCACGTTGCCTTGGAGCTTCGGCGCCGCGGTGGTGGCATCGGTGCCGCCGCACTGTGTGGCGGCGGCGGCCAGGGCGACGCGCTCATCGTCCGCGTTCCGCGCGCGTGACCCACCCCGCCGAGAGCGGGGCAGCCGCTGAAAGCGCGTCTCGTGGCGTCGGTCGACGTACGTCGCCAAGACAGCGAGACATCGCCGAGCTCGCCGAACGTGCTCAGCACGGGGAGCCGCGAGCGGTCGCCCGGCTCATCTCTCTCGTCGAGGACGCCTCACCGCTCCTGCGTGAGGTCGCGGAACGCCTCACCCCGCACACAGGCAATGCCCAGATCGTCGGTATCACGGGTTCGCCCGGTGTCGGCAAGTCAACGGTGACGGCAGCCCTTGTCGGAGCGCTGAGGGGGCAGGCGAAGCGGGTGGGAGTACTGGCGGTCGACCCGTCGTCGCCTTTCTCCGGGGGTGCTCTGCTTGGCGACCGGGTCCGCATGCAGGATCACGCGACAGACTTAGGCGTTTACATCCGCTCGATGGCGAGCCGGGGTCATCTCGGTGGCCTGTCGTGGGCGACACCGCAGGCGCTGCGCGTGCTCGACGCGGCCGGCTGCGACGTGGTGCTGATCGAGACTGTGGGAGTCGGCCAATCGGAGGTAGACATCGCCGGCTTGGCGGACACGACCCTGGTCCTGCTCGCCCCCGGCATGGGTGACGGCATCCAGGCCGCGAAGGCCGGGATCTTGGAGGTGGGCGACGTGTACGTCGTCAACAAGGCCGACCGGGGCGGCGCCGACCAGGTGGTCCGGGACCTGCGCTCGGTGCTCAGCCTCGGAGCGACGACAGGGACGTGGCGACCACCTATCGTAAAAGCGGTCGCACAGACCGGGCAAGGCGTCGAGGACGTGGTGGCGGCGATGGACAAGCACCGCGACATGCTGCAGTCGACCGGCGGCTTGACGGCGCGGCGGGAGCGGCGAGCACGCGACGAGATCGAGGCCATCGCGCTTACCTTGCTGCGCAGCCGCTTTGCCGACCTGCACGGACACGCGGACCTCGATGCGCTGGCCGCAGACGTCGCCGCTGGCAGGCAGGATCCTTACACTGCTTCAGATCGGCTTGTCGCCGCCCTCTGACGCTGCCCTCTGACGCTGGCCTGTGACGCCGCATCGGCGCGCCTGCTCCGCTATGGCCCTCACATGGACTAGACAAGAATCAGGCTCGGGCCGCCCCCGGCGTGAGCGTTGCCGCGAACTCACGGGTCAGCCGACCGAGGAGGTGGTCTGATGACTGATGTAGCCAAGAAGAGCGTCACGTTCCTCGTCCTCGCGTTCGCCGCGTTCTATCTGCTCACTCAGCCAGAGAGCGCGGCCAACGCCATCAAGGGTGCCATCGATGCGATCGGCAACGCCTTCGGCCAGCTGATGCGGTTCCTCTCGGCCCTGGCCCACTAGGCAGCTGACCATGACCGGTTGGCTGCGGCGTACCTTTGCCGACCCTCAGATCGAGTCACACCTGCTCACCGACGAGGGCGAGGTGGTGATCGACGAGGTCCGTCACCACTGGGCGGCGTACTGGCGGACCGCACTGGAGCTGGCTGGCGGCGCCTTGTTCTTCGCGGTGTTCTTGCGCAGCTCGGTGCAGGTCGGCTGGCTGCCCCTGCTGCTGTCGGCCGGTCTCACCCTGCACGCGGGCTGGCTGGCTCTCAGCGAGAACATGGACCGCTTCGTCATCACCAACATGCGCGTGTTCCGCATCCGCGGGGTCTTCGCCCGACGGCTGGCGACGATGCCCATCACCAGGATCCTCGACATCACCGTAGAGAAGCCGCTGCTCGGCCGCCTCTTGAACTTCGGGCACTTCGTCTTCGAGTCCGCGGCCCAGGAGCAGGGGTTGAAGGACATCCGGTACGTCGGTGCCCCGGACAGCCGTGACCTGACCATCCAACGGGTGGTGCAGCGTTCGGGCCTGCGACGTTCGATGAGCTGAGCTGGCGTCGCTAAGGTCGTCAGATGGCGCGCGGTAGCCCACTTCCGTTCGACCCGATCGCGGAGGCGGCTCGGCAGTGGGGGCTGCGGTGGGACGGTGTCCCCCAGATGCGCGCCGTGACGAGTCTGATGCGGGTCCAGCAGCTGGTTCTCGCGGAGCTCGACGACCTGCTCAGGCCGCACGGGCTCACGTTCGCCCGCTACGAGGCGTTAGTCCTGCTCGCCTTCTCCAGGCACGGCTCGCTGCCACTGGGAAAGATGGGTGAGCGGCTGCAGGTCCACCCCGCCTCGGTCACCTCGATCATCGACCGGCTCGAGACGTCAGGCCACGTCGTACGGCGACCACACCCCACCGACAGGCGCACGGTCCTCGCGGAGATCACGGGCGCCGGTCGCGACCTCGTCGAGAAGGCGACGGCCGATCTCGTCGCTTCTGGCTTCGCCCTGGGCGCACTCACCACCGGGGATCTAGACCTGTTGTTCGACGTGCTGCGGCCGCTACGCCTCGCCGCGGGCGACTTCACCGACTGACGCGGGATGCCGGCGCGGGCTGTCCTCCGACGAAGGGGTGAGCGCAGAACCCGCTGCTCGCTTGGCGTCCGTGCTCCGGCGCCGTACCCTTTAGTTGGACGTCCAACTACCCGGCCACTGCTCATCGGAGAAGCCATGACCGACGCCCGCGACATCGACTCGGGCCGCGAACGCTGGCAGCAGCGCTACGACCGGTCGCGGGTGAGGGACGGCGACTTCACGACGCTGTCCGGCATGGAGGTCGCACCCGTCTACGGTCCACCCGTCGGCAGCGACTATCCCGGCTTCGAGCGGATCGGGTGGCCGGGGGAGTTCCCCTTCACTCGGGGCCTGTATGCCACCGGCTACCGCGGCCGTACCTGGACGGTCCGCCAGTTCGCCGGATTCGGGAACGCCCAGCAGACCAACCGGCGTTACAAGATGATCCTCGGACACGGCGGTGGTGGGCTGTCCGTCGCCTTCGACATGCCGACGCTGATGGGGCGCGACAGTGACGACCCCAGGTCGCTGGGCGAGGTAGGGCACTGCGGCGTGGCAATCGACTCGGCTGCCGACATGGAGACGCTGTTCGACGGCATTCGGCTCGAGGACGTGACGACGTCCATGACGATCTCCGGGCCGGCAGTGCCCGTCTTCTGCATGTACCTTGTCGCAGCCGAACGCCAAGGTGTGGACATCGCCAAGCTGAACGGCACGCTTCAGACGGACATCTTCAAGGAGTACATCGCCCAGAAGGAATGGCTTTTCCCACCCGAGCCGCACCTGCGCCTCATCGGCGACCTGATGGAGTACTGCGCTCGTGACATCCCCGACTACAAACCGCTGTCCGTTTCTGGCTACCACATCCGGGAGGCTGGTTCGACGGCCGCACAGGAGCTGGCCTTCACGCTCGCCGACGGCTTCGGCTACGTCGAGCTCGGTCTGTCCCGCGGGCTCGACATCGAAAGGTTTGCCCCGGGTCTGTCCTTCTTCTTCGACGCCCACGTCGACTTCTTCGAGGAGATCGCGAAGTTCCGCGCTGCCCGGCGCATATGGGCCCGCTGGATGCGCGACGTGTACGGCGCCACCACCGAGAAGGCCCAGTGGCTGCGCTTCCACACCCAGACGGCCGGGGTCTCCCTGACAGCCCAGCAGCCGTACAACAACGTCGTCCGCACCGCGGTCGAGGCACTTGCCGCTGTTCTTGGGGGCACGAACTCCTTGCACACCAACGCACTCGACGAGACCTTGGCCCTCCCGACCGAGCAGGCCGCCGAGATCGCCATGCGCACCCAGCTCGTCTTGATGGAGGAGACCGGGGTCGCAAACGTAGCCGATCCCCTCGGCGGCTCCTGGTACGTCGAGGCGTTGACGGACGAGATCGAGAGACAGGCGAACGCGATCTTCGACACGATTCTGCAGATCGGCGGTTCAACGCTCACCTCCAGCGACACCGAAGCGCTCGCGGAGCAGGTACGGATGAGCACTGGTGACCCGGTGAACGGCGCCTGGCCGATGACGGCCGGCATTCTCAGGGGCATCGAGGACGGCTGGTTCATGGCCGAAATAGCCGAGGCGGCCTTTCAGTACCAGACCGCGCTCGAGAAGAACGAGAAGAAGGTCGTGGGCGTCAACGTCCACACGTCCACGGTGAGCGGGGACCTCGAGATCATGCGGGTCTCGCATGAGGTCGAGGTCGACCAGGTCCAGGAACTCATCGAGCGGCGCAGCGGGCGTGACCCGCAGCGAGTCTCCAGCGCCATCGACCGGATGGTCGAGATCAGCCGCACCGAGGAGAACGTCATCCCGGCGATGCTCGACGCGGTGCGGGCCGAGGCGTCCCTGGGGGAGATCTGCGACGCGCTGCGTGGCGAGTGGGGCGAGTACCGGGAGCCGGCCCGCTTCTAGGCTCCTAGGATGAGCGCATGAGCGTTCCGCAGTTCTCACGGCCCGGCGCGATCGACCTTTCAGCGCTCAAGGCAGGCGCCGCACGGCCTGGGACGGGGGGAGGCGGGTCGGCTCCCGGCTCGGGAGCAGGCACCTACACGATCGAGATCAGCAGCGAGCAGTCGCTGCGCTCAGACGTCGTCGAGCGCTCCATGGTGGCGGTCGTCTTCTTGAGCTTCTGGTCGCCGCAGGTGCCCGCCTCGGTGGTCATCAACACCGTGTTGAGCAAGCTGGCAGACGAGTACGCCGGCCGGTTCCTGTTCGCCACGGTCGACGTCGACAGCCAGGCGCCGCTTGCCGAGGCGCTCGGGATTCCTCAGGTGCCCCTGGTGGTGGCCGCCCTCAGAGGCCAGTTGGCGCCGCTCATCCAGGAGCCGCTTCCCGAGGCTGAGATGCGGGTGCTGGTGGATCAGATCCTGCAAGCAGCGGCCACCAACGGCGTCTCCGGCAGGGTGGACCCCGTCAGCCAGGCAGCGGAGCCGGCCGCGGAGACCGCCGAAGAGGCCGGGTCACGCTACCCCGAAGCCGAGACTGCGCTGTTGAGCGGTGACCTCGATGCAGCGATCGCGGGATACGAGGAGGGGCTCAGGTCCTCACCGGGCGACCCCGAGGCAACCCTCGGCCTCGCGCAGGCGCAGCTGCTCAAGCGCACTCAGGGCGTCGACGCCGCGGCTGCCCGCCAGGACGCTGCCTCTCGACCCGATGACGTGGCGGCCCAGACGCTGGCCGCCGACCTCGACCTGTTGGGCGGTCACGTCGAGGATGCCTTCGGCAGGCTCATCGACCTCGTACGCCGTACCAACGGTGAAGACAGAGACGCCGCCCGCCAACACCTCATCACGATGTTCGGCGTGGTGGGCGATGGCGACCCGCGAGTGGTCAAGGCCCGCCAGCAGCTCGCCAGCGCGTTGTTCTAGGCCGGCACGTGAGGCGAGCGGGGGGTTGGCTGCTTGTGGTCGCCGGGCTGTTGCTGATAGCCGGAGGTGTGGTGGCCGCTGTTGCGTTCGGCCCCGACGACAGGCTCACCTCAGGCCGGCACACTTTCACCTCCCGCGGCGTCGCGGTTGCGACAGCTCCAACGGTCCTCGCCTACTCAGGCCCGACGATTGAGCTGACCGCCACCCGCAAGTCGTCCGCCCCGGTGTTCTTGGGGGTGGGACACCACGTCGACGTGGCCGACTACCTGCGCCGGTCGGCGTACACGCAGATCGACTCCATCGACCTGCCACAACACTTCAGCACCAGCGTCGTGAGAGGAGACCGACTGCCGGCGGCCGGCCCAGCAGGTCTCGACTGGTGGCTCGTGAGCGACTCGGGGTCCGGCTCGGCAAGGGTCGTGTTCCCGCTGCCCGACGACGCCGTGGATGTCGTAGCCATCGACCCGAAGCTCAGACGCGGATTCGAGGTCATGGTGACAGCGGCGGTCATTCAGGAAGGGGCGTTCGTCGGCGGGCTTGCCATGAGCCTCGCCGGGGTCGGCTTGGCCGTCGGGGGATGGGTACTGCGGTCGGGCACCGCGGCACGGAATCTCCGGCCAGCTGAGCCGGCGCATCGCGCGGTCCGGCTAGAGGGCGAGCCTGGCCCGGACGGCCTCACATGAGCCGTCTTCGCCGCGGCTTCGCGACCCTCGCGCTGCTGACTGCCGTGGCGGGATGCGCGGTGCCCCAGAGCAAGGAGCGAGATGACCTGGCGAAGCCTGCTACGACGCTTGCGGCTGCTGAACAGGTCTTGATCCGCTACAACTTGGTCCGCGAGCAAGTAGACCGCGCGGCGGATCCGTCAGCTCTGCGCGACATCGAGGGCGGTCACCTGCTGGAGATCGACCAGGGGCTGCTTTTCCTGCGGCGTGAGCTGGGCTTGTCTGCCGCACCGCTGCGTCTGGACACCAGCGGCGACATCTTGGCGGGCAGCTTCGACCAGTATCCGCTGTGGTTCGCCGCGTTCACCAGGCTTGTAGGTGAGAAAGAGCGAGTGGCTGCGGTGTTCACCAGAGCCACCAGCACATCGAGATGGTCCATGACCGAGGCTCCCCGTCTTGCCGGCTCGACAACCGTTCCGGGTGTCGCGACTGACAGCGAAGGTTTGGCCGTGACGTATGACGTAGCCGGCGCACAGTGGAGTGACGGTGAGCCGACCGGCCTGCGCGCTACGCCGCAGCAGCTGGTAGACCGCTATGCGCGGTTGCTGCAGCAGCCCCGGTCCCGCTGGCGAGACGACTTCGTGAAGGACTCGTTTCTGGTGCAGATGCGGGAGCTGAGGGCTGAACAACCGAGCGTTGACGTGCAGTTCAGTCAGACCTGGAAGGCAGAGCAGGTCGAGCATGTGGTGAAACTGTCCGACGGCGGGGCGCTCGTGTTCGCAACGCTGGTTCGCACCGACCGCTACCAGGTGCAGCCCGGGCACTCCATCGACTTCACGGGGCTCGAGGCGTCCGCGTACTTCTCTGATCCCCTCAAGAGCGAGGCGACGCTCAGGTACACCCATCAGGTGCTGCTCATGGTCCCAGGCCGGGGCAGGCCCCTCGTGATCGGACAGCACGGCGGACTTGTCGATGCGACCGGCTCGTGACGCGGTGGGACACCGGCGTTGTTGTCGCGTTGGCGTGTCGGGGTAGCGTGAGCGGATGGACGAAGCGGAGCAGACTGTACCGGGTGACGACGGCGTCGTCCTGAGCGAATGCCCCAGCTGCGGCACGACGCTGGAGTCGGCGGCGGTGGGACATCTGCTTCCATCGGACACGGAGCGCGCCGACCACGCCGCCGGAGGGGTCGTCTTCACGGACTTCTGCCCGAACTCCGACTGTCCGGGCAAGGAGAACGACATGTCCACCAGCGCCGATGGGCGCTGAGAACGACGCAGAGGTGGCTGCGACAGCAGCCGCTGGGCCGGACCTGACAACCTCCTTGGGCGACCCTCCGTTCGACACTTCGGTGGCCTGGTCGTGCCTGCCTCCCGCGTCAAGGTAGTCGTCGCCGTCGTCGTTGCGGCGCTGCTGGGGGTGGTGGGCTACCTTGCCTCGACGGTAGGTGTGCGAGCCGTGCAGTCATCGCAGGTGAGCAGCACAACGGCACCCGGCAGACTGCCGGAAGTGGTCTGGAACGCCCCGGAAACGGTCCCGACGACGGCCGACTCGGGGCCCGTTGGGCCGGTCTCGATGGTCTTTGCCGGCACCGACGTGCTGACCGGGCTTTCGGGCGAGCTGGTCAACCCGTGGATCGCCATCTCAAGTCAGACCGGTCAGTACCGTGCCCTGTCTGCGCCGCACCGACCGGAACCGGCGTCCGACGCGGTCGCGCTGTCTGCGGACGGTACGGCGCTGGCATGGGGGTTCGACGACGGCGTCGTGATCTACGATCCCGTCGAGGACAAGGCCCGCGAGGTGGGCGGCGGTGTCAGTGGCGACCCCGACGTCGGGCCGTTCTCCCCCGACGGGCGCCATCTGGCCTTCTTCGACGGCTCACTACGGGTGATCGAGGTCGCGTCGGGAAGGGTCGTGGCCACGTTGAGCGGGGTTAGTGAGACAGCTGCGCGCCAAGCGGTGTGGACCTCCGACGGCGCTGCGCTCAGCTACGTCGTGGCCGGCCGGTTCATCACGCACGTATGGAGGTCCGACGCCGTCACCGCGGCGCCGGCGCCGATCCCTGAGGGTGCGACGTTGGCCTGGCAGCCAGCAGGCGACCAGCTTGCCGCGATGCGGGAGGCCCGGGGCGTCAGCTTCGTCGAGATCTTCGACGTAGCCGCGGATGGCCGCATCAGCCGGGCTCGGGTCCTGCGGCCGGACGGCTACTCTCAGCAGGAACTGCTGGGCTTCACCAGCGACTCCGCGGTGGCTGTGACTGCCCTGACGCTCGAGACTGGCGGGGTCGAGTTCGTTTACGAGATGTCCACTGTCGACACCTCGCCGCCTACTCAGCTAGTGCGCCTGCCGGGGGAGGGCACGAACTGGGCCGGCCTCGACACCTTGCAGGTCGCCGCGCAGCCGTTGTCCCGGGGCAGCGGGGCGTTCCCGGAACCGAGTTGGCCATGGAGTCACCTCGCCAAGCTCGTCGCGAGCATCGTCATCGCGATGTTCGGGCTTGGGCTGTACCTCACCCGTCCCTCCAGGTGGATGTAGCCGCTGCGGACGAGATCTCCGGTTTCCAGCGCAACCACAGTGTCGCCAGCGGAGGCAGCTGCACCAGCGCCGAGGCAGGCCGCCCGTGCCAGCTGTCATCGGTCGCCTCGACAGCCCCCAGGTTTCCGGCGCCCGACCCGCAGTAGAGCTCCGCGTCGGTGTTGAGGATCTCCTCCCACGAACCCGCCTTGGGCAACCCGATCCGGTAGTCGTTGTGAGGAACCGCCGCATAGTTGGAGACACACGCCACGTGCGTGCCGTCCGGCGCGGTGCGCAGGAAGCTGAACACGTTGTTCGTGTTGTCGTTGGCGTCGATCCACGAGAAGCCGGACGGGTCCTGGTCCAGCGCCCAGAGCGCATCATTGTCGGCATACGCGCGGTTCAGGTCGGCGACCAGGTCGTGGACACCTTTGTGTTCGACGTGATCGAGCAGCCACCAGTCGAGCTCGCGGCCCTCCGCCCACTCGGAGTCCTGGGCCAGCTCGCAGCCCATGAAGATCAGCTGTTTGCCCGGGTGCGCCCACATGAAGGCAAGGTATGCGCGAACGTTGGCGAGCTGCTTCCACCTGTCGCCGGGCATCTTGCGCAGCAGTGATCCCTTGCCGTGCACCACCTCGTCGTGGGAGATGGGCAGCACATAGTTCTCGGTGTAGGCGTACATCATCGAGAACGTCATCCGGTGGTGGTGGTACTGGCGGTGGACGGGGTCGTTCGCGAGGTAGCCCAAGGAGTCGTGCATCCAACCCATGTTCCACTTGAACCCGAAGCCAAGACCGCCGACGTGCGTGGGCCGGGTGACCCCGGGCCAGGCAGTGGACTCCTCGGCGATCGTCACGCTGCCGGGCGCCCGCTTGTAGCAGGTGGCGTTCATCTCCTGGATGAACGAGACCGCCTCGAGGTTCTCCCGCCCACCGTGGATGTTGGGCGTCCACTCACCTTCCTCGCGGGAGTAGTCGAGGTAGAGCATCGACGCTACGCCGTCGACCCGAAGCCCGTCGATGTGGAACTCCTCCAGCCAGTACACGGCGTTCGCCACCAAGAAGTTGCGCACCTCGGAGCGGCCGAAGTCGAAGATGTAGGAGCCCCACTCGGCGTGCCAGCCGCGGCGCGGGTCGCCGTGCTCGTACAGAGGCGTACCGTCAAACTTGACCAGCGCCCAGTCGTCGGTCGCGAAATGGCCGGGCACCCAGTCGACGATGACCCCGATACCCGCGGCATGGAGCCGGTCGACCAGGTGGCGGAAGTCGTCGGGGGTGCCGAATCGGGAGGTGGGGGCGAAGAACGAGGTGACGTGATAGCCCCACGACCCGCCGTAGGGATGCTCCATGACGGGGAGGAGCTCCACGTGGGTGAAGCCGAGCTTGGAGACGTAGGACACCAGCTCGGCGGCCAGGTCGCGGTAGCTGAGGCCACGTCGCCACGACCCGAGATGGAGCTCGTAGACGCTCATCGGACGCTGCACCACGGGTTGCCGCGCACGGTTCTCCAGCCAGCCCGCGTCGTCCCACTGGTACGTCGACTCGAACACGACGGAGGCATTCAGCGGAGGAACCTCCGTGTGCTGAGCCATCGGGTCCGCCTTCTGCCGCCAAGTCCCGTCCGGTCCGAGCACGTCGTACTTGTACATAGCGCCACTGCCGACGTTCGGCAGAAAGATCTCCCACACTCCAGAGACTCCCAGCCGGCGCATGGGGTGTGCCTGGCTGTCCCAGGAGTTGAAGTCACCGGCGACCCGTACACCTTGGGCGGCCGGTGCCCAGACCGCGAAGGAGGTGCCGGTGATCGGCCCGGCAGAGGTGTCGTACCGCCGAACGTGTGCGCCGAGCACCCTCCAGAGCTCCTCGTGCCGGCCTTCGTTGATCAGATGCTGGTCGAGCTCCCCGACGGTCGGCGGGTAGCGGTACGGGCAGTCGACGGTCTGCGGGTCCCCGCCGTCGTACGTCACCCGCAGCCGATAGTCCGGGACGGTCTCCTGCGCGAGGACGGCGACCCAGACGCCTTCGTACGCATGCGTCATGGCCACGCACTCGCCGCCGCTGAGCACCGACACCGACTTGGCCAGCGGGCGCAGCGTCCGCACCGTCACGTTGTCGTCGACCACGTGGGGACCGAGGACGGAGTGCGGGCTGGCATGCTTCCCCGCCACGAGCGCAGCAAGCTCGGACTGCGGGGCCGCCGTCGCCGACTGCGTCATCTCAGCGCTCCATGGCCAGACGCTGCACGGCATGGAGCGGGATGCTGACCCAGCCCGGCCGGTTGCGCGCCTCGTACACGACCTCGTAGACCGCCTTGTCTGCTTCGTATGCGTGCAGCAACGAGCGCTGCGCGTCGCCCACGACTTGGTCGCCGAAGTAGCCACGCAGAAAGGCCGAGCGGTTGCGGGAGACCCACTCGTTGACGCGGTAGACCAGCTGTTCGCTCTGGCCGAACTGCTTCAGTGTCGCTCCTGCGGCATACCCGAACGAGCGCAGCATGCCGGCGACGTCGCGAAGCGTGGAGTCCGTCGCCATGCGTTCGGGGAGCGACTTGGCCGGTTCGCCTTCGAAGTCGATCAGCTTCCAGCCCTTGACCGTGCGCAGCGTCTGACCCAGGTGCAAGTCGCCGTGGATCCGTTGGACGGGCACCTGCGACGCGAGGCCCCTCACCTGGTCGTACTGACGCTCCAGGCCGGCGGCGTAGTCGTCGAGCTGCGGGACGATCTCGCGCGCCTTGCTGAGTCGCTCGCACATCGACTCCGCGAGGGCGTCTTGCTGCTCCGAAGTCAGCGTCTCAGTGCCGAATATCTCGGCCAGGTGAGCGTGGACGCTGGCCGTTGCCTGGCCCAGCCGGTCTGCCTCGCCCGCGAAGTCACCGCCGACCTCGTCCGGGTGGAGGTCCTGCTCCATGAGCAGGTCGCGGACGCTCGCCAGCGCCAAGGCCCAGCCATCGGTGGCCGTCACCAGGTACACCTGCAGCATGGCGAGCTCTCCGCGAGCCTCGTTGCCGTCCGGGTCAGACCAGACGCCACTGATCCACCCTTGCAGGCGCGCGATGTGCTGGTCGCCGGCACGGGTCAGCGCTTCGTGGATCTCGATGTCGGGGTTGGCTCCCGGCGTCAGTCGACGAAACAGCTTGAGAATGGAGTCCTCGCCGTAGGCGATCGAGGTGTTTGACTGCTCGGCCGTCATGACCGTCCCGGAGACCTGATCGCTGGGGAGCTCGGCCTCATCGACCACGTGGAAGGTCATCGTGTCGTCGTCGCGGCGGTGATGAAAGCCTTTCAGGAAGGCGTCGGCGGCGGGTTTGAGATAGACCGCGTCATATGCCGCCACGAGTCCGAGCTCCTCGTGGTCCACCGGACCGACGAGGGCATGCGTCCAGCGGGGGTCCTGCTCCGTCAGATACGCGACTGGGAACTGATAGGAGTCGCTCGTGCCGTCGTCGAACTCGACCGTGACGATCTCCACCCTGACCCACGGCTCCTCCACTGACAGCCACGACAGCGGGTGGATATGGGTCACGGTGAACTCGCGCCCCTTGCCGGCGAACCATCGTCGGCTCGTGAAGTATGCCGCGAGCTGTTCGCCATAGGCGGGCGTCACGGTGGCGAGACCTCCTCCGCCCTCGAGATCAGGAACCAGTAGAAACCGTGCCCTGAAAGGGTCAACAGGTACGGCAGTTCCCCGATCCGCGGGAATCTCACGTGGCCCAGCATCTCGATGGGTTCACTGCCCTCCCAGCGCCGAAGGTCCAGCTCGACCGGCTGCGGGAACCGCGACAGGTTGTTGACACACAAGACGGTGTCGTCACCGAAGTCACGGCTGAACGAGAAGACGCTCGGGTTGCTGCCGCCGAGGTCGGTGAAGGTGCCCATCCCGAACGCGGGATGCTGCCGGCGCGCGTGAACCATCCGCCGAGTCCAGTGCAGCAGTGACGAGGTGTTCTCCAGCTCTGCCTCGACGTTGACTGCCTGGTAGCCAAACACCGGATCCTGCACCGTGGGCAGATGGAGCCTACCTGGAGTCGCAGTAGAGAACCCGGCGTTGCGGTCGGGTGTCCACTGCATCGGGGTGCGAACGCCGTCTCGGTCACCGAGCCAGATGTTGTCGCCCATGCCGATCTCGTCGCCGTAGTACAGAACGGGGGAGCCGGGCAACGCCAACAGGATGGCTGTGAAGAGCTCTATTTGGTTGATGTCGTTGTCGAGAAGGGGCGCGAGCCGACGGCGGATGCCGATGTTCGCCTTCATCCGCGGGTCCTTGGCGTACTCGGACCACATGTAGTCGCGGTCCTCGTCGGTCACCATCTCCAAAGTGAGCTCGTCGTGGTTACGCAAGAAGATGCCCCACTGGCAGCCTTCCGGGATCTGTGGCGTCTGCTCGAGAATCTCCGAGATCGGGTAACGCGACTCACGACGGACCGCCATGAAGATGCGCGGCATGACGGGGAAGTGGAAGCACATGTGGCACTCGTCCCCGCCCTTCTCGAAGTCGCCGAAATAGTCCACGACGTCCGACGGCCACTGGTTGGCCTCCGCCAGCAGCACCCGGTCGGGGTACTCGGCGTCGACGGTTCTGCGCACCTTGCGCATGAACTCATGGGTCTCCGAAAGGTTCTCGCCATTGGTCCCTGGGCGTTCGTACAGGTAGGGGACTGCGTCGAGGCGGAACCCGTCGATGCCGAGGTCGAGCCAGAACCGCAAGGCGTCGAGGATGGCCTCGTGCACCTTGGGGTTGTCGAAGTTCAGGTCCGGCTGGTGGCTGTAGAAGCGGTGCCAGAAGTACTGCTGGCGCAGCGAGTCCCAGGTCCAGTTCGACGGCTCGGTGTCAACGAAGATGACGCGCGCCTCCGGGTAGAGGTCGTCGGTGTCCGACCAGACATAGAAGTCGCCGTAGGGGCCCTGCGGATCTCGGCGTGACTCCTGGAACCAGCGGTGCTGGTCGCTGGTGTGGTTCATCACGAAGTCGATGATGACTCGCAGACCCCTCGAGTGAGCGTCGTCGAGCAGCGCCTTGAAGTCCTCGAGCTTGCCGACCTCCGGCATGATGTTCTGGTAGTCCGCGACGTCGTACCCGCCGTCACGCAGCGGCGACGTGAAGAACGGCGGCAGCCACAAGCAGTCCACGCCGAGCCATTCAAGGTAGTCCAGCTTGTCGCGTAGTCCGATGAAGTCCCCGACACCGTCGCCGTTCGAGTCCTTGAAGGAGCGCACCAAGACCTCGTAGAAGACAGCGCGCTTGAACCACAGTGGGTCGTCGCTCATCGCTCAGGTCTTCCGGGTTGACAAGACGTGCGCGCTCTGTAGCCCCGGGTCGAGGCGCACATAGTTGTGCTGGCCCCACCGCCAGCTCTGGCCGGTGATCTCGTCGTCGACCATGAACGTGTCGTTCCGGTCGAGACCTAGGGCCGGCATCGTCAGGTGCACCGTCGTCTCCCGGGCGGCGTGCGGGTCGACGTTGACCACGACCACCACGGTGTCGTCGCCGCCGGGAGTCGTGGTGCGTTTGCTGAAGCACACCACGGCGTCGTCGTCGCTGTGGTGGATCGTCACGTTGCGCAGCCTCTGCAGTGCGGGGTGTCGACGTCGAATGTCGTTCAGCAACCTCAGGTAGGGTGCCAACGTCTTGCCCTCAGCGGCTGCGGAGTCCCAGTCGCGAGGCCGGAACTGGTACTTCTCGGAGTCGAGGTACTCCTCCGAACCGAGCTTGACCGCCACATGTTCGTGAAGCTCGAAGCCGGCATAGACGCCCCAGCTAGGGGCCCCGGTGGCGGCCAGGGTGGCGCGGACGCGGAATGCGGCAGGACCGCCGTACTGCAGATACTCGGACAAGATGTCTGGCGTGTTGACGAAGAGGTTGGGTCGCATCACGTCGCTTGTCCTGTGCGAGAGCTCGTCGAGGTACGTCTCGACCTCCTGCTTCGTATTGCGCCAGGTGAAGTAGGTGTACGACTGGTGGAAACCCACCATGGCCAGCGCCCGCATCATCGCCGGCTTGGTGAAGGCCTCCGACAGGAACAAGACATCGGGGTCGGTGGCGCGGATCTCGGCGAGGAGCCATTCCCAGAACGTCACCGGCTTCGTGTGCGGGTTGTCCACCCGGAAGATCCGCACGCCGTGGTCCATCCACAGGCGCACGACCCGCAGCACCTCGCGCGACACCCCTTCGAAGTCGTTGTCGAAGTTCATCGGGTAGATGTCCTGGTACTTCTTCGGCGGGTTCTCGGCGTAGGCGATGCTGCCGTCCGCCCTGGTCGTGAACCACTCCGGGTGGGAGCTCACCCACGGATGGTCGGGGGCGCACTGCAGCGCCAGGTCGAGGGCGACCTCGAGTCCCAGCCCGGTCGCCTCCGCAACGAACGCGTCGAAGTCCGCCATGGTGCCAAGGTCGGGATGGATGGCATCGTGCCCGCCGTCCTTCGAGCCGATCGCCCACGGGGAGCCGGGGTCCTTCGGCCCCGCCGTCAGCGTGTTGTTGGGGCCTTTGCGGTTGACTTCGCCGATCGGGTGGATCGGCGGCAGGTAGATGACGTCGAACCCCATGTCGGCGACGGCCGACAGCCGTTTGGCAGCAGTCGCCAAGGTGCCCGACGACCAGGTCTGCGTCGACTCGTCGTACGTCGCACCCTCGGAGCGAGGGAAGAACTCGTACCAGGAGCCGACCAGCGCACGCTCCCTGTCGACGTAGAGGGGATACGGGCCTTGCTCGCTCACCAGCTCACGCAGCGGAAACTCGGCGAACACGGCCTTGACGTCGGGACTGGTGAGAGCCGCAAGTCTGACTGGCACGGGGCGGCTGGGGTCTCTAGCGGCGCCCAGCGCTGCCGCCAGCGTCTGCGCCTGTCTTCCTGCGGTGCTCGGCGGTAGCGCGGCAGCGGCACGCTCCATCACGATCGCGCCTTCAGCGAACATCAGCTCAGTGTCGATGCCGGCTGGGATCTTGATCTCGGCGGCGTGCAGCCAGGTCGCGTAGGGATGGGCCCAGGACTCGACGCGAAAGGTCCAGTGCCCCTCGACGTCGGGCGTCACCTCGGCACGGTAGCGGTCGGGTTCGGCCGCCAGGGCTGTCATCATGATGAACGGACGATCCGTCCCGGCCGGGTCGGTAAGGACTACGTCGGCACCCAGCGAGTCGTGGCCCTCCCGGAAGACCGTCGCCTCGATCGAGAACGCCTCGCCCACCACGGCTTTCACGGGGTAGCAGCCCCGCTCGACGACTGGGCTCACGGCAGTAATCGGAATGCGCTCAACCATCGGTGACGAACTTAGCGAGGTTCGCCGTTCGACGCACATTCGTTCTGACTGCGTCAGCGTCTTGCGCCGCCAGCCTGGGAAGGGCAGATGCGCAGCCGGTCGAGGACCCGCTGCGTCGCATGCCCGTCTTCGAGGTGGCAGAAGGTCGCTGCGAACCGTGCATACCGCTCGACATCCTGCACGGCCGAAACCTCGCCAATGGCCTCCACGAGCTCAGCTGTCGTCCGCACGATGGGGCCCGGGGCTGCTGGTGCCAGATCGAAGTAGAAGCCGCGAACTGTGTCGCGGAACCTGTCGAGATCGTAGGCGTACAGCACGATCGGCTTGCCGGTGACTGCGAAGTCGAACATCGCCGACGAGTAGTCGGTGACGAGCACGTCGGCAGCCAGGTAGAGGTCACGGATGTCTGGGTAGTAGGACACATCGATGACGCCCGGAAGATCGGCGGGGGTCGACCGACCGGTCATCATGTTGTGCGAGCGGGCGAGCAGTCGGTACTTCTTGCCGAGCCGCTCGGTGAACTGCTGGAAGTCCAGGGCCATGGGAACGTCGGGGGCCCCGTCTTGGAAGCACTCATCGTCTCGCCACGTCGGCGTGTAGAGCACAGCGGTGACATCGTCGCTGAGCCCGAGTTCCTTGCGGACCATCGTCCTGAGACTGTCTCGGTCCGGGGCACTCAGCACGTCGTTGCGCGGATAGCCGGTTTCCAGGATCTCTCCCTCGAACGCGAACGCCTGACGCAGTCGAGGCGTACTCACGGCATTCGGGGACAGCAGGAGGTCCCACTTGGCGATGTCGCGGTCCAGCCTGGCCAGTCGACCGGCAGGTGCCCAGAGGACGTCGTGATGGATGCGCTTGAGCGGAGTCCCGTGCCACGTCTGCAGGTACGTCGAGCCGGGTCGCTTGGTCCATTCGACTTCGGTATGGGTGTTGGCGATGACGACGTCCGCAGACTCGAGTGCTTCCACTGCCTCGGAGCTGCCGACCGGCACAGTGGTCACTTCCGCCGGGAAGTTGTGCTGGTGCGCCGACTCGGCCAGCCAGACCTGGTCCAGGTCACTGCGCGTGGACAGCCGCTCGAACAAGGCCCGTGGGCTGTCTGAGTAGCGCCCGAAGAAGCTGTGGTAGACGATCTTCATGCCGGCACCACCGGCTTGCGACCGGAACCCGACCCGACAAGCAGATCGAGTTCCGCCCAGGAGCCGACCACCGCGGATACCCCGGCGTCAGCGAGCTGTCTAGTCCTCGCACTGCGTTCCTCGCTTGGCACGAAAGCGAGGTTGCCGATGGTCTGGAACCCGGCGGCGACAGCCGACTGCACCCCTGCGGCCGCATCCTCGACGGCGACGGCCTGGTAGCAGGCAAGCCCTAGCTGGTCAGCGGCGAACAGGTAGATAGCTGGGTCGGGCTTGCTGGTCGGCACCGACAGCGAGTCCTGGGCGCTGAAACGCCGGCAGGCGGCGAACAGGTGGTCCAAACCCGCCGCCGCGAACGAGGCGGCGAGCCGGGTGGTGGCACTAGAGCTGACCACCGCCAAGCCGTAGCGTTGTCCGAGCCGCGTGACCGGGCCGTTCACCTGGGGATCCGCTACCAGTGTCGCCTGCAGCCGCTCGATCACGGCTCGGTTCTCCTCGGCAACCCAGCTCGCTACCTCCGACTCTGTCAACGCGACCTGATGCTCCCCGGCCAGATCCATGAGGGTGCTGCGGAAGCTCTTCCCGGTGGCCGCGCTGCGAAGCTCGTCGGCAGTGAACCGATGCGGGATCCCGACGGTCTCGAGGAAGCGGTTGGTCACCAGCACCGAAGCAGCGAATGCCGGCTGCTCTGACGGAAACAGGTTCCCGTCAGCGTCGCACAACAGCGTCGTCACACCGTCGAGCTGGAGCTCACGAAGCTGCAGCACTTCGTTCTCCTTCGACTATCACCCGGTGCTCGCTCGCTGAGCGGTACAGCGGGACTGGCGAGTATGGGTAACCGAGGCGGCTGCCGGGACGGCTAGCGGCCGTCATCGTGGCCCGCAGGCCCTGGGCATCCATATCCCGCAGGACGCGGTCCAGCGCAGCCATCAGGGCGACGTTTCCTTGGAGGCTCTCGAACGCGCCATTGAGCAACCGCCGATGCGGTTGCAGGTCGTGACGGCGTAGGCCGGTCGCGCCGGGTAGATCGGCTTGCGGGTCGTCTACCTGGATCGGCTGTCCCGTCAGGTCGGTGCCGGTGGAAAAGCGCATCCATGCCGCCACCACCAGGGTCAGCAGGCGGTGCGGTGCGCCCCGCTGAATGGCCTCAGCCAGCGAGGGCAGGATGTACGCCGGCATTCTCGTTGAGCCGCGCGCGCAGAGCCGACTCAGCGGGTCTGCCATGTTGGCGTTGCCGAAACGAACAAGCAGCGTGCTGATGTAGGCATCGAGGTCCACTCCTGCGACCGGCGCCAGCAACAATGCGACCTCGTCTCGCATCAACCGCCTCACCACCCGGACGATCAGCGGGTCCTGCATCGCCTCCGCGACTGTTCTGTACCCGGCGAGGTATCCGAGATAGCCAATTGCGCAATGGCTGCCGTTGAGCAGGCGGACCTTCATGAGCTTGTACGGCTGGACATCGGGGACCAATTGCACGCCGACCTCGTCCAGCGGCGGCCGACCGTTGCAGAACTTCTCTTCAAGGACCCACTGGCTGAATGGCTCCGTCACCACCGGGCAACGGTCCTCTATGCCGAACCGTCGTCTGACGAAGTGGATCTGCTTGTCGGTGACAGGTGGCGTGATGCGGTCGACCATGCTGCTGGGAAACGTGGCGTTGAGCGCGATCCAGTTGGCGAGCCGTGGGTCCCTCGCCTCGGCGAGCTGGAGCACGCAGTCGCGGGTCACTGGCCCGTTGTCGGGCAGGTTGTCGCATGAGAGAACCGAGAACGGCCCTAGGCCGGATCGCCTGCGCCTGCGAAGCGCTTCGACCAGGTAGCCGAAGGCCGTCTGCGGCCGATGGGCCGCCGAGAGGTCCGACCTCATCTCCTGATGACTGACAGCAAGGCATCCGTCCGGCCCAACCGGGTACCCACGCGCGGTCACGGTCAAGGTCACGATGCGTGTCCTTGGGTCAGTCAAGGAGCCCAGCAGCGCCTGGCTCTCCTCTGGCGCGTAGTGGTAGCGCAACATGGCCCCCATAACGCGAGCTGTGGTGTCATCCGCCCCCAGCTCGACAACGGTGTAAAGGCAGTCCTGGGCAGCAAGAGCGCCCTTCAGAGTGCGGCTGCGGAGCCCGCTGCCGACGAGACCCCACTGCGAGGAGACACGCAGCTCAGCGAGCTGGTCAAGGTACCTCGCCTGGTGGGCTCTGTGGAACGAGCCAGCTCCGAGATGGACCACGCCTGGCTGAAGGTCTCGGCTGTCGTAGCTGGGCACCGAGACGCTCGAGGCCAGCATGGGAAGATTCCGGCGCGAGAGCCGATGGCTGACCGGACTGACGGTTCTCCCGTGCATCGTCACCCTCCTGAGAATCAGGGTCGGCAACGTTGCAAAAAGCACGAGCGCCGACGCATGGTCGTGGATAAGTCGGCTGCCCCTGCTCGACAGCGTGCTGAATGTTACCTCAGAGTAGGTGAAACGCCGAACGGCCTGGGAGCGTGCGCCTCGGGAGCATCGAGAAAGCCGCTGCGTAGGTCCAGTGTCCAGTGGGTATATCGGTTGTCCACGAGACCGCGAAGAAAGGACTGACGATGGCTATCCTCCGTACCCTAGCCAAGCTGGGCCTGGCCAAGAAGGCAATCGACGAAGCGCGCAAGCCCGAGAACCAGCGCCGCATCAAGTCGATGATCTCCT
>JAUJOO010000003.1:132493-139853 GCA_030447585.1 Nocardioidaceae bacterium
ATCGACGAAGCGCGCAAGCCCGAGAACCAGCGCCGCATCAAGTCGATGATCTCCTCCGTCAAGGCGAAGCGATCCGCTGGCGGCCAACCGCCTAAGTCCTGATCGACGAGGACGTCGCCGTTGCGGCTGTCCGGGGGACGCGAGTCGCTCGGGCACAGGGAGGTGTCGATGGCGACTGACCGCGGACCCAACCCGTCGGCAAGGGCCGCCGGCAATGACGCGATCTGCATATCTCGACGGGGAGTGCTTACTGCCCTAGGCCTCGCCACAGTGACGGCAGTCGGCTGCACCCCGCGTCGCCGCGGTGGAGCCGACGGGTCGCGCCTGTCTGCACGACCACCTGCGCGTCGCGAGTTGAAGTCGGCTCCCGAGTCGGGTCTTTCCACACTGGATGTCCGAAACGCCCGACGCGAGGTGCTCCTGTACGTCCCGCGGACCGCCGAGGACGCCGCTCCACCAAGGCTTGTGCTCAGCTTCCACGGCGCCGGGGGAGAACCCACCACCGCTGTGGGCCGGTTCCGACGGTTTGCCGACGAGAACCGCTTGATGATCCTGGCGCCCGCTTCGCAGTCGGCGACCTGGGACGTGGTCAGCGGCGGGTGGGGACGAGATGTCAAGGTCATCGACGCCGCCCTCGAGCAGGTGTTCTCGGCGTACGACGTCGATGACGACATGATCATCAGCGGCTTCTCCGACGGTGCCAGCTATGCCTTGTCCCTGGGTCTCGCCAACGGCGACCTCTTCAGGCACATCATCGCCTTCTCTCCGGGCTTCGTGGCAACGGCGCCTCATGTCGGCTCACCGGACATCTTCATCTCTCACGGCACGAAGGACCAGGTCCTGCCCATCGACAGCACCACCCGCGTCATCGCCCCGGATCTGCTCGAGCAGGGCTACGCGGTGAAGGTGTACGAGTTCAACGGTCCACACGGGGTCACCGACTCGGTCATGACCAGTGCGATCCGCTGGTTGAACGCCGTATCCTGACTGCCGCGGACTGCGGGATTCGCGCCGTCGCGTGAACGCGGCTACCGTTCTCCGGTGCGTGCTATCCGACGGTTCACCGTCCGCCCGGTCATGCCGGACAGGCTACGTCCGCTTGAGGTGCTGGCCACCAACCTCAGGTGGTCGTGGCATCCGCTCACACAGGACGTCTTCAGCTCGATGGACGCCGATGCCTGGCGGCAGAGCGGGCATGATCCCGTCAGGCTGCTCGGGGCCGTCTCCCCCGAGCGACTGCGAGCACTGGCCGCGGATGGGGACTTCACGACCCGGCTCGCCGCCGCCGCCGCCGACCTCGAGACGTACCTCACCGGTGACCGGTGGTACCAGAGCCTCGGGGCGCGGGCGCCTCGTCAGATTGCCTACTTCTCGCCTGAGTTCGGGATCAGCGCAGTCCTGCCGCAGTACTCGGGCGGACTCGGAATCTTGGCCGGGGACCACCTCAAGTCAGCAAGCGACCTCGGCGTGCCGATCCTGGGTGTCGGGCTCCTGTACCGGCACGGGTACTTCCGCCAGTCGTTGTCTCGGGAAGGGTGGCAGCAAGAGCGCTACCCGATTGTGGATCCCGACGAGCTCCCGCTCACCTTGCTGAGGGAGACGGATGGCGCACCAGCCAGGGTTTCCATCGGTGTCCCCGGCGACCAGCAGCTGCTGGCACACATCTGGGTGGCGCAGGTGGGGCGGGTGCCGTTGCTTTTGCTCGACTCGGACACCGAGGACAACCCGGGCCCGCTCCGTGACGTCACCGACCGCCTGTACGGCGGCGGGTCCGACCACCGGTTGCTCCAGGAGGTTCTCCTCGGCGTAGGCGGGATCCGGGCGATCAGGGCCTACTGCAGACTCACGGGGGCGCCGGCGCCGGAGGTGTTCCACACGAATGAGGGCCACGCAGGCTTCCTCGGCATCGAACGGATCCGCGAGTTCCTGCACGCGGACGGCCTCAGCTTCGACGCTGCCGTCGAGAAGGCGCGGGCGGGCACGGTTTTCACGACACACACCCCCGTACCAGCCGGAATCGACCGCTTCCCTCGCGAACTGATCGAGATGCAGTTCGCAGGCGACCAGGCCATGGCGGGTGTGGACATCCGGCAGCTCCTTGCGCTCGGAGCCGAGGACTACGACGGGGGAGATCCGGCAGTCTTCAACATGGCCGTCATGGGTTTCCGCCTAGCCGGTCGAGCCAACGGGGTGAGCCGGCTGCACGGACACGTCTCGCGGGAGATGTTCAGTGGACTGTGGCCCGGCTTCGACGAGACGGACATCCCCATCACGTCCATCACGAACGGCGTCCACGCCCCGACCTGGGTTGCTCGGGAGGTGTTCGAGGTGGCGAAGACCGAGTCGGTCCTGTCATCGATGGTGGACTCCGACGACTGGAGCGCCGTCGATCGGCTTCCCGGAGCGGCCATCTGGCAGGCCAAGAGGCAGCTGCGGGAGAGGCTGGTCAGCGACGTCCGAGTCCGCGTCCGCCAGTCATGGCTGAGACGAGGTGCCAGTCGGGCAGAGCTCGGTTGGGTCGACAAGATCCTGAGCCCAGACATTCTCACGATCGGCTTCGCCAGGCGCGTGCCGACCTACAAGAGGCTCACCCTCATGCTCCGCCACCCCGACCGCCTCAAGACGTTGCTCCTCGACCCTCAACGTCCGATCCAGATCGTCATCGCCGGCAAGGCCCACCCGGCTGACGAGACAGGCAAGAAGCTGATCCAGGAGATCGTCAGATTTTCCGACGACCCTCAGGTGCGCCACCGCATCGTGTTCCTGCCCAACTACGACATCGCCATGGCGCAGCCGCTCTACCCCGGCTGTGACGTCTGGCTCAACAACCCGCTGCGGCCGTACGAGGCGTGCGGTACGTCGGGAATGAAGGCCGCTCTCAACGGTGGTCTCAACCTCTCGGTCCTGGACGGCTGGTGGGACGAGTGGTACGACGGCGACAATGGCTGGGCGATCCCGTCCGCCGACGGCGTGGACGACCTGGACAGACGCGACGACCTCGAGGCGACAGCCCTCTACGACCTGATCGAGGGCGAGGTGGCCCCACGGTTCTATGACGTGGACGACGAGGGCCTGCCCTTGCGGTGGATCGAGATGGTCCGGCACACCCTGAAGTCCCTCGGGCCGAAGGTGCTTGCCACTCGGATGGTGCGGGACTACGTCAACACCCTCTACACGCCGGCGGCTCAGGGTGCGCGTCGCGTCCAGGACGGGGGCGACGCCGCCACCCGGCTGGCCAGCTGGAAAGGCCAGCTGCGTAAGGCCTGGCCGCAGGTGCGGATCGACCACGTGGAGTCAAGCGGTGTCAGTGATGCTCCGGCGCTCGGCTCGATCCTTGCGGTGCGGGTCTATGCATCCTTGGGCGAACTGACTCCCGATGATGTCGACGTCCAGGTGGTCCACGGTCGGGTCGCCGGGGATGACCAGCTTCGTGAGCCGGCAACAGTGAGCCTGGCGCACGCGGAGTCGTACGAGCACGGTAGCCACCGGTACGAGGCGGAGATCGACCTCGACCACACGGGCCCCTTTGGCTACACCGTGCGCATCTTGCCCAAGCACGACCTCCTGGTGTCGGCAGCGGAGGTGGGTCTGGTGGCCTGGCCCCCCGACGTCAACCGGGCAGACCCGGGGCGCCGCCTCTGAGGTGAGGGACTCCCGGTGACCCCGTGGCGCGGCATGATGGACGCACTCTCGCAATGATCGGAGCATCCGTGGAGCACCTGCCCCTCGTGGGAGCCGAGGTCCAGCGGATCAGTGACGCCTTCCGCACAGTCGTCTTCGAACTGTCCGCGGTGCAGAAAGTTCTCGACCAGCGGGACTTCACCAGCGTCGGGACTCCGGGCTGTGATCCTGCTGTGCACGCGGGGATGCGAGACCTGCAGTCGGCGCTGGCGGCCCTGCACCTGTCGGCGAGCGACTGCGTCGTCGCGTTGACCCGCCATGGCGAGCTTGCTCCGCCCAGCAGACCCCCGTACCCCGACGAGAGCGCGGAAGCGGGCCACCGCAGCGACGAGGTGGAGCGGTGAGGCCCGACGTCATTCTCGGCTTCGACCCGACACCGTCGGATCCGCAGCAGCTCATCAGCCTCTCGGATGCCTTGCGCAAAGTGATTCGTGGTCTGGCCCAGTCACGCAGCGAGCTCGAACGCATCGGGAGTACCGGCTCGGTATGGGACGGGCCGGTCGGCGCACCCATCGCCGCGCTGTTACGCCGGTACTCGTTACAGATGTCTGCCCTCGAGGAGTCTCTCGTGGACTGCTTGCAGGCAGTGGACTCCTGGCGGCACGGTGTGGAGCACCGGCAGTCGCAGGTGGCCAACATCGTCGCCTCGGTTGCCGAGATGGCCGGCGAGACGGCCGCGGAGCACCGACGTACGAGGCTGATTTCCACGGCAGCGGAGATCGGTGTCGAGCACGACCGCGCGGCTGCCGACCTCGCTGTGGCGTTCGAGGAGCTGTCGGCGTCGGTCGACCAGATAATCCGCGTCGACGAGGACCTGGCGGCAGAGCTCGACCGGGCCCTGGTGGCCCTGACAGCCGCCATCGAGGACTGGATGCAGGCCGAGGCGCCAGAGCTCCTCCGCACGGCGTTGGCCCTCGGTGAAGTGGCCGGGCTCACGACTGTGATCTCCGAGCTCATCGGGAGCGCCGCTCTCGGCCGAAACCCGGCGGATGCCGCGGGTGTGAGGGAGATCGTCGTACGCAGCCCTGGCTCGCACCGACTCATCCGCGCGCTGCGTCGTCAATGGCTCGATGTGGCGCCGGCGACCCTGCCGGCGGCGACCTTCTCGGTACGCCGCCCGGGTGCGCTTGCCGACATGCTGTCGGGTCGACCTCCCAAGGTCTCGGCCGCTGAAGCAGCCGCAGGTGAACACGCCGGTGAAGCGTCCCCGGCCGGCGGGGGAGGAGGTGCTCCTTGCTGATCGAGGGTCGAACCGACGAATCACCCGTCGTCGTCTTGGACGTCCCACCGGACTTCCATCAGGTGCCGCTCGACGAAGGGACGGAGGAGCGCACGGCGTCGCAGCTGCAGATCCTGCGGGACTTGGGCTTGACGGACAGGGAACAGCGAGAGGCGTTATCCCTCTTCCTCGAGGGCCTGGCGATCCGCCTGTCCCGGGGCAGCGTGCTTAGTGCCGCCTTTTGCGCTGTCGAGATAGCAGGTCATCCTTCGACCGCCACTCTGACCGTCGCGCTGCATCCCACCGGCACGGCCGACGGCGGGCTTGTCGTCATGGGCGCCGCCGAGGCCATGCGTCGCGAGGGGCGCTACTCCTCGGTTGACATCCGCCAGGTCGGCCCGTACCCGGGCGTGACTGCGGTCGTGGATCGTGCGGCCACACCGACAGGTGCGGTTGCCGCTGATGAAGGGGCCACTCTGCGCGAGATGACGGTGCTGGTCCCGCTACCCGGTCACGAGCAGGTCACCATGATGACGCTGTCCACGCCGTGCCTGGAGGACTGGCAGCTCTACGAGACGGTGCTGCTCGACATCGCCCGCTCAATACGCGTAGAGGCCCCTCGGTTAGCGGGTCGACCACCCTGTCGCAGGGCTAGTGCCGTGTGTCGAAAATCTCTTCACCGTTGCCGCACCCCATGCGGCGCCTGGCTACGTTGGCGTCGTCGCCGATAGGACACCGCTATCGGCATCCTCCGCCGCCTTGCCATGCATCCACCTGGAGCACGGGACTCAGCAAAGGACTTCCGACACACGGCACTAGGGTGAGGCTGCCGCCGGCGCGGCATACCATCGCCTCTGCTGAGCAGCCGAGGCCGGATCCTTGACGAGTGGAGTGTGTGTGGGCGAGTTCGTAAGGCTCGAGGTGGCGGACGCGATCGCGACGATCAGGCTTGACCGGCCACCGATGAACGCTCTCAACGTGCAGGTGCAGGAGGAGATCCGCGCTGCGGCGGCGGAGGCGACGCAACGACGAGACGTGCGGGCAGTGGTCGTCTTCGGCGGGGAGAAGGTCTTTGCCGCCGGCGCCGACATCTTGGAAATGGCCGACATGTCCTACACAGACATGGTGGACCGTTCCGGTGCCCTGCAGTCGTCGCTCACGGCGGTGGCCCACATCCCGAAACCGGTGGTGGCAGCGGTGACCGGTTACGCGCTTGGGGGGGGATGCGAGCTCGCACTCTGCGCCGACATCCGAATCGCCGCAGACAACGCCAAGCTAGGGCAACCGGAGATCTTGCTCGGGATCATCCCGGGTGCCGGCGGAACGCAACGGTTGCCACGGCTGGTGGGACCCAGCAAGGCGAAGGACCTGATCTTCACCGGCCGGTTCGTGGCGGCGCCGGAAGCGCTCGAGATCGGCCTTGTCGACAAGGTGGTTCCCGCATCCGACGTGTACACCGAGGCGCTGGCCTGGGCAGCTGCGTTCACACAGGGACCGTCGTACGCGCTGCGTGCTGCGAAAGAGGCCATCGACCGTGGTCTGGAGGTGGACCTCGAGACCGGGCTCGCGCTCGAGCGTCAGCAGTTCACCGGACTGTTCGCGACCGACGACCGGTCCGTCGGGATGTCATCCTTCGTCGAGCACGGTCCCGGCAAGGCGACGTTCGAGGGTCGCTGACCCCCGATGTCTGGCACCGCGAGCATGCTTTCCGAGCACCGGACCCCGGGTGGTCACACGCTGTTGCCGGCTGCTCGGACAGGGCATGATGGTGCGTGTCCGGTCGCGCGTCGCGGTGACGACACGTAGTAGTGCGTGCCTCCGGCGTAACGAAGGGATCTCAATGCGTCAAGACTCAGGGCGAAGGCGTGGAGCCGCAGCCGAATCTGGAGCAGCCGCACGCGCGTCTGGCGCGACCACGTCCGAGGACGCTAGCTCCCAACCGGGGAAGACCGACGAGTCCGAGGATGCCGTTGCCGCCACCTCGTCAGACTCGGCTCCGCCGCAGACAGATGAACAACCGGTAACCGAGAGCGCCGGCCCGGCTGCCACGGGAGCCACCAGTACGGCGAAGACTCCTCCAGCGAACCGGTTCGCAAGGAAAGACACCGAGGCCACGGCACGCAAGAGTCGCTTGGCCGGACCGGCCAAGAAGGTCAAGGCAGGGTCGGACCTCATCCGCAACAGCATCGCCTCGGTGGTGTGGCTGATTGCGGTGCTGGCCGCCGTCGTGCTAGCCGGGGGTGCCTTGCTGATCGCGCTCGGCGCGAACGAGCAGAACGCCGTCGTCGAGGCTGTGGTCGACCTGGCTAACAGGATCGACGGGCCGTTCTGGAAGGTCTTCGACTTCTACACCGAGAACAAGCAGGGCGAGCGGACGGGGCCGGACTCGGTGAAGAACCACCTCGTCAACTGGGGCTTGGCAGCTGTTGCCTACCTCATCGGCGGCCGGATCCTGGATCG
>JAUJOO010000003.1:139953-146891 GCA_030447585.1 Nocardioidaceae bacterium
AGGCCGACCCTGTCCACCTTCTTGTGGTAGCGCTGGCCGACCTTGCCACCTACCAGCGCTGCCACCAAAGTCCCGACCAGGACAGCGGCCAGCGTGATGAGCCCGCCTCCTGTCAGCTCATCCTTGGGGATCGGGATGGACGGCAGGTTGACGCGGTCGAAGATGTTGTACTCCTCGCCGAATACATAGCCGAGCCCGACGGCGAGGAGCGTCACCACCAGCCCGATCAGCCAAACCCCGAGCCCCTGCCGAGTACCGTCGTAGCGCGACATGCGGCCGGCGACATAGCCGCCGGCGTAGTAGGCGATCATCAAGACCACGAGGACCGCGATCGCGGTGGACAGCCCGAACGTCCTCGCGTTCCCTTCCGCGTCCGTGCGGCTGAGCTCGAGAGACTCACCCACGGCCGTCGCGACTGCACCGACGATGCTCGCCAGCAGAATCGTCATCGCGATGGCAACCAGCCAGCCGAAGAAGTCGGCGCCGATGTTGAACCCCCCGAACTCCTCGCGCCGTTGTTGCTCCGCCTCTCGATGCTGAGACACGAGTGGAGTCGCCGGCATGCTCGCGTGCTGCTCGTCGCGATCGGCTATGCCGTCACCGTCTCGGTCGGCGGTGGTGGAGCCGGTGGGGGAGCGCCGCTCGTCGCGGTCCGCTACGCCGTCACCGTCTCGATCCTGCGAGGTCGGCAGCTGACGAGTGCTGTCGTCGTCGGCAGAGGTGGACCCAGGGTGGTCCGACCGGTGCTGCGGCGGTGGCCCTGAGTCGGGCTCTGATGAAGGAGGGGTCCGTGGGTCTGACATGGCTCTCTTCCTGTCGCCGGGCGGTGGGTCAGCCGCTCAGTGGGCATCAGCGTGTCAGCGGCTCGCGCTGTAAGCGACCGTACCCGTTGGCCGAGGAATCACACCTTCAGCGAACCGGCCCGTGAGTCTGGTGTATTCGAGCGTGCGCGATGATACGTCCGAACACTGTCATCAGGAGGTCTAGGGCCGCATGAAGATCGTTTGCTGCGTGAAGTACGTCCCGGACGCGACTGCCGACCGGAAGTTCGCCGCAGATCACACCGTCGACCGGGTGGGGGTGGATGGGGTCTTGTCCGAGCTCGACGAGTACGCCGTCGAAGAGGCGCTACAGATCCGAGAGGGCGCAGATGACTGCGAGATCATCGTCGTCACTGTTGGTCCGGAGCCTGCTCGCGCAGCCATCCTGAAGTCGCTGCAGATGGGCGCCGATGCCGGGGTTCACGTGGTGGACGAGGCGATCCACGGCTCTGACGCCGTTGGGACGTCCTTGGTCCTGGCCAAGGCGGTCGAACGGCAGCAGGCCGACCTGGTTCTTTGCGGCATGGCCTCCACAGATGGCTCGATGAGCGTTGTCCCGGCGATGCTGGCTGAGCGGCTCGGGCTTGCGCAGCTGACGTTCGGCACCGAGGTGGCCGTTGACGGCACGACCGTGCGGGTGCGTCGCGACGATGACGCTGCGTCCGAGATCATCGAGGCGACCCTGCCGGTGCTGATCAGCGTCACCGACCAGGCGAACGAGCCCCGCTATCCGTCCTTCAAGGGGATCATGGCGGCGAAGAAGAAGCCGGTCCAGACGTTGACTCTTGCGGACCTCGGCATCGACTCCAGCGAGGTGGGCACCGAGGCTGCCTGGACGAAGGTGGAAGAGATGCGGGCGCGGCCGCCCCGGTCCGCAGGCACCATCGTCGCCGCCGACGACGGCGCGGGAGCCGAAAGGCTTGTCGAGTTCCTTGCCAGCCAGAAGTTCATCTGAGAGAGGACCGCGACAGCGTGACCGAGATACTCGTTCTGGTCGACCACATCAACGGCGCAGTGCGCAAGACCACCGCTGAGCTGCTCACGCTCGCTCGTCGTCTGGGGGAGCCGTCTGCTGTGTTCCTCGGTGCTGGGATCGAATCCGCTCGAGACGCGCTGAGCAAGTACGGCGCCGACAAGATCTACACCGTCGACGACGACGCCCTGGTCGACTACCTCGTTGCCCCCAAGGCGGAAGCGTTGGCCCAGCTGGTCGAGCAGGTCCGCCCCGCAGCGACTCTCATCGCGTCGAGTCCCGAGGGCAAGGAGGTTGCGGCGCGGCTGGCGATCAAGACCAGCTCGGGCCTCATCACCGATGCCGTCGACGTAGCCCAGGGCGCATCCGGTCCTGTGACAACGCAGTCGGTGTTCGCGGGCAACTACAGTGTGACTGCCCAGGTCACGCAGGGAAGGCCGATCATCACGGTCAAGCCGAACTCGGTCACCCCTCAAGAGTCCCAGGGGGCGGTCGTCGAGAAGAGTTTCGAGGTGGAGGTCAGCGCCGCCGCCAAGAGCGCCAGGATCGTCGAACGGCTGCCCCGCGAGGCAACCGGCCGACCAGAGCTGACGGAGGCCGCCATCGTGGTGTCGGGCGGGCGTGGCACCGGAGGGAACTTCGGGCCGGTCGAGGAGTTCGCCGACGCGCTAGGTGCCGCCGTCGGCGCTTCACGGGCGGCGGTGGACTCCGGCTGGTACCCGCACGCGTACCAGGTTGGTCAAACCGGCAAGACCGTGTCACCGCAGCTGTATGTCGCCACGGGGATCTCCGGCGCCATCCAGCATCGTGCCGGCATGCAGACGTCGAAGACGATCGTCGCCATCAACAAGGACGACGGGGCTCCGATCTTCGAGCTCGTCGACTTCGGCGTGGTGGGTGACCTGCACGCAGTCCTGCCCGCGGCCACCGAGCTCATCAGGAAGCGTAAGAGCTGACCCACCTGTTCAGCGCCATGTCGATGCCGGCAGCGTTCACTGCACCCTGAAACCGGGTCGGAGTCAGCAACCGCGGTCTGCAGCAAGATCCGACTGTCGCGGTGCTCTGGCAGCTTCAGAGTCGGTTCTTGGTGCGCACAGGAGCGTTGGCGCGCGGCTGGCCGCTGTCGCGCGCTCAGCGAGTGGCGAGATGCAGGGAGGGACCATCCCAGCGGGCCCTCAGCCAACGATCGTGGCTCGCAACCAGCACAGCTCCCGGCGACCTGCCGAGCGCCAGCTCGAGCTCGCCGGCGAGGGCGAGCGAGATGTGGTTGGTGGGCTCGTCCAGCAGCAGCAGGTCCGGTCGTCCCGCAACCAGGATGGCAAGGGCCAGCCGGCGTTGTTGACCGCTGCTGAGAACGCCCACCGGGCGAGAAAGCTCGCGGGGATGTAACAGGCCGAGTTGAGCAAGTGAGACCGCTGCGGTCGACACTGCCGCGGCGTACAGCTCGATCGGCGTCCGGTCGGGCCGGTTGAACGTCACATCCTGGGGGAGCAGCCCGCTCCGCCTGGCATTCACCCGCACAACGCCCGCGTCGACGGCGAGTCGACCCGCGACAACGGCCAGCAACGAGGACTTGCCGGACCCGTTGGCGCCGGTGACCAGCACATGCTCACCTGCGGATACGTCAAGCCGAGCAAGATCGAGCCGGCCGGACACGGTCACTTCGCGCAGGAACACCGACGCTCTTCCAGTGGTGCGCTCGTCGGCGGTAAGCGCATGGTCGAAGGACAACCGCCGGGGTGGTTTCGGCACGAGCTCACGCTCGATCACGGCGATCCGCTGCTCGGCGTTGCGGACGCGCCGGCGGATCGTCGCCTGCACGTTGGCGCCCTTGAAGTTGTAGATGTACTTGTCGCCGTCGCTCGGCGGGCGGTTGTGGGCCACGTGGCGCGCGGTCGTCTTGGCTGTGACCCTCAGGTGGTTGAGCTCGTCCTGCTGGTCCAGAAAGGCCTGCTCCCAACGCTTCCTGGCCGCCTCCACGTGGTCGAGGTACGCCGTGAGCCCGCCACCGAACCGGTTGCCTCCGACCCCGTCGAACCCGAAGTGCGACGGGTCCAGGTCCACGATGCAGTCGCAGACGCGGTCGAGGAAGATCCGGTCGTGGCTGGCCACCACGACGACGCCGGGAAGCGTACGCAGGAAGTCCTCGAGGAACTCGATCGCGGTGTCGTCGAGGTGGTTGGTCGGCTCGTCGAGCAGCACACACTCCGGCCGCCGGGTGATGACTGCCGCCATCGCCAACCGGGTCCGTTCGCCGCCTGACAGGCTCGACACGGGGCGGGAAGTGTCAAGGTGCGCGATGCCGAGCCGTTGCGCCGCCAACACGGCACGCCGATCGGCGTCCCAGGCCTCGTGGTGCTCCGCCCAGAGCAGGGCATCGGCGTAGGCGTCTGCGGCGGCTGAGTCGTCCAAGTCGTGGGCCAGCTGCTCGAGGCGGCGTACGACATCGTGCAGGGAGCGAGCGCCTCGGCCAGCACCTCGGCGACGGTGGCGTCGGGCGGAGCCGAGAACTCCTGGGAGAGGTAGCCAAGGTCTGCGGGGCGCTGCACGCTGCCGCTGTCCGGGCGCTCGACGCCTGCCAGGAGGCGCAACAGGGTCGACTTGCCGACGCCGTTCTCGCCGACAACCCCCACCGGCTGCTCGGGGTTGGCCAGCAGGTCGACACCGGACAACACGGAGCGGTCGCCGTAGGACTTGGAGAGGTCGACGGCGCGGAGGGGGCCAAGAGACGGCATCAGCGGGCCTGACCGGATCGTGCGTGCGATCCACGGAGGAGGGCGTGCTCGTCGGGCGGGACCGCGATGCGAGCAGGGCTGACGTCAGATCCACATGATGTGACGAGCGTAGCAACCAGCTCCGGAACGTGACGAAGGCTTTTGGCAGACTGTCGTCTGCGGTGGCCAGGCTCGCTCGTGACGGTCAAGGCACCGCTTGCTGCCGAGGAGTCTGGTGCCGATGACGCAGGTTGGCGGGTTGAGCGCAGCCAAACCCGTCGTCGTGGTCGTGATGGGTGTCTCCGGCTCGGGGAAGACGACGGTCGGCACACGTCTGGCTGCTCGGCTCGAGGTCGAGTTCGCCGACGCCGACGAGTTTCACACCGCCCCCAACATCGCCAAGATGGCGGCGGGTATGCCGCTCAGTGACGACGATCGATGGCCATGGCTCGACGCCATCGGGAGCTGGCTTCAGTCTCGCTCGACAACGGGGCGGTCGTGGCCTGCTCCGCGCTCAGACGCCGCTACCGTGACGCGCTGCGAGAGCAGGCGCCCGGACTCCGGTTCCTGCACCTGGAGGGTAGCCGCGAGCTGTTCGGTCGACGAGTCCAAACGCGGAGCCACCACTTCATGCCGGTCTCGCTGCTCGAGTCGCAGCTCGCGGCGATCGAACGCCTGGGTCCGGACGAGCCGGCAATCTGCGTCGACGCGTCGCTAAGTCCTGAGGCGATCGTCGACACGTTCCTCGAGGCGATCGGCGGTTCGGGGCAGCCGTCCTAGTGACGGCGCGGCATGCCGACGTTTGGGAGGGCGTCCGAGGGCCGTGACGGGCGCGGGTCTGACGCACCCGAGTCGGCCCTATCCTGGTAGGCGCCATGAACTCGACCCCCGCAACGGTGACCTACCTGGACCATGCGGCGACCAGCCCGATGTACGCCGAGGTCATCGACGCGATGGCTGGACAGCTGGCGCGGCTCGGCAATGCGTCCTCGCTGCACGGCTCGGGTCGTTCGGCCCGCCGGGTGGTGGAGGAGTCTCGCGAGACGATCGCGGCGTGCCTCAACGCACGCCCGTCCGAGGTGGTGTTCACGTCGGGTGGCACGGAGGCGAACAACCTTGCGGTGAAGGGGTTCTACTGGGCACGACACAAGGCGGACTCGCGGCGGACAAGGATTCTGTCCACATCCGTCGAGCATCACGCCATCCTCGACCCGCTGGGCTGGCTGTCCACGGAGTCGGAGGCGGAGGTCGAGCTACTGCCTGTCGACCGCGACGGCCGGGTCGACGTCGAGGCATTTCGTACGTCGGTCGACCGCGACCCGCAGTCGGTCGCTCTCGTCTCGGTGATGTGGGCGAACAACGAGGTGGGAACTGTCCAACCGCTAGACGAGATCGCCGCGGTGGCGACCGCTCACGGCATCCCACTTCATACCGATGCCGTGCAGGCCATGGGCCAGTCGCCACTCGACTTCGCCGCCTCCGGAGTCGACGCCATGACGGTCACCGGACACAAGATCGGCGGCCCGTTCGGGGTGGGAGCACTGCTTCTGCGCCGAGACGCCGACCTGGTGGCCCTGATGCACGGAGGCGGGCAGGAGCGTGATGTCAGGTCGGGGACGATCGACGCTCCCGCCATCGTAGGGTTCGCCGCCGCTGCGGAGCTGGCCGTCAAAGGTCAGGCCGACCGCGCCGTTCGTCTCGCGGCGCTGCGTGAGGAGCTGATCACCGGCGTCCTCGCCGTCGTCCCCGACGCGCAGCTGAACGGCCCGCCAGCTGGCGGGCGCCTCCCCGGGAACGCGCATTTCTCCTTCCCTGGCTGCGAGGGCGACTCGCTTCTGATGCTCCTCGACGCGCAAGGGATCGAGTGCTCGACGGGCTCGGCCTGCTCGGCCGGGGTGCCGCAGGCGTCGCACGTGCTGCTTGCCATGGGCAGAGGCGAGGCGCTGGCCCGCGGCTCGCTGCGCTTCTCGCTCGGGCACACGTCCACCCGCGACGACGTCATCCGGCTGCTGGACGCCATCGGCCCCGCCGCCGAGCGGGCCCGTGTCGCCGGCGCGACGAGCTCGGGAGCGAGGCCTTGAGAGTTCTCGCGGCGATGTCCGGCGGTGTCGACTCTGCCGTCGCGGCCGCGCGTGCCCACGACGCAGGTCACGAGGTGACCGGCGTACACCTCGCTCTGTCTCGTAACCCCGCGTCCTACCGCAGTGGTGCCCGGGGCTGTTGCACGATCGAGGACTCGAACGACGCTCGACGTGCCGCCGACATGATCGGCATCCCCTTCTACGTATGGGATCTCAGCGAACGCTTCCATGCGGACGTCGTCGAGGACTTCGTAACCGAGTATGCCAACGGCCGGACTCCCAACCCGTGCCTGCGGTGCAACGAGAAGATCAAGTTCGCCGCTGTCCTCGAGCGGGCGCTCGGGCTCGG
>JAUJOO010000003.1:146991-154286 GCA_030447585.1 Nocardioidaceae bacterium
TGGCTGCGCGAGAAGATCGGCGCCGAGGACGGTGACATCGTCGACACGGCGGGACAGGTCCTCGGACGGCACTCGGGCACGTTCGGGTTCACGATCGGTCAGCGTCGGGGGCTCCGGATCGACAAGCCGGCAGCCGACGGCAGGCCCCGCTACGTGCTCGACATCGAGCCGGTCTCGCGGCGTGTGACCGTGGGTTCGCGAGACGACCTGACGGTCGACCACCTCGTCGGGGCCAAGCCCCGATGGTGCGGTGCGACGCCGAGCGCCCGCCTCCGCTGCACCGTCCAGCTGCGTGCTCACGGCGAAGAGCACCGCGCTGTGGTCCGGGTCGACGACGACCAGGTAGAGATCGAGCTGGTCGACCCAGCCAGCGGCATCGCGCCCGGCCAGGCGGCCGTCATCTACGCGGGTACGCGGGTGGTCGGTAGCGCGACCATCGCCCAGGCGCGCCGTCGTACGCCTGTCTGACACCCCGCTAGGGTTGTCAGCTTTGCTCGACGCCTGACCACGTTGGGCCCCTGCTGGCTCTGAGGCATCCGGGCGGCCACGTCAGCTGACCACCGGCTGGTCGTCAAGTCCAAAACCGGTTGCCGCGCTTGGGTGCGCCTTGACAGCGTGTGGACGTGTTCGCGATCTCTGGTGCTGCGTCGTTGGCCTACGACGTCGTCGCCACCTCCGGTGAAGGGCCGGGCGTGCTCCTGTTCCACGCGGGGGTTGCAGACAGACGGAGCTGGCTGCATCTCACCGACGCGCTGGGCGCGGTCGGAACCGTCGTGGCGTACGACGCGAGGGGGTTCGGGACGACGACATACTCACCAGAACCGCACTCTGCCGTCGATGACGCGCTCGCTGTCATGGCCGCCGCGGGACTGGACGCCCCGGTCGTCGTGGGCGCCTCGATGGGAGGCGGGGTCGCGGTCGATCTCGCACGAGCTCGGCCCGAGAACGTGTCGGCCCTCGTACTTATCGCGCCGGCCGTGTCGGGTGTGCCCGAGCTCGAGACCGACCAACCGGCCGTGCAGCAGATCGCTGGCCGGATCGCTGCCGCGGAGCGCGACCACGACCTCGACGAGGTGAACCGGGGCGAAGCGCACCTGTGGCTGGACGGTCCCGACGCCCCCGAGGGCCGCGTCACCGGGGAGGCGCGTCAGCTGTTCCTCGACATGAACCTGCGCGCCTTGAAGGCAGCAGATCCCGGTGAAGAGGCGCCTCGCGACGCCTGGCAGCACCTGGAGGAGATCGACGTACCGGCGCTCGTTCTTGTCGGTGACCAGGATGTCCAGGAGTTTCAAGACCATGCGCAAGAGGTGTCGAAGCGGCTGCCGGCGGGTCGCCTCGTGCGACTGGAGGGAGTCGCTCACCTGCCTCATCTCGAGGGCCATCGGCCGTGCCTGGAGGCCGTTGCCAGTTTCGTGCGAGACCAGCGAGGCGTCTGAATCGGCCGAACCGGGTAAAGACGACCATCGTGGCGACGGCCACGCTTGTCACCAAGCAGGGAGTCCGCGAATGTTCTTGTTCTTCAGCAACCGGCTGGGCTGCCTCGGTTCCCTGCTGTTGTCAGTCGCCATCACCCTCGTGCTGATCGTGATCTTCGTTCGCTGACGACCCCGGCTGCCGGGCTGCAGCCGGTTAGGGTCCTGGAGTGACCAACCGTGCGACCGGCATCGGCTCCATGCCAGGCGAGGACTTCCCCGAGGCCATGCGGGTCGTCCTCGGGGAAGTGGGTGACCTGCCTTATGTGCCGGAACTGCCCGCCCGTGGCGCCGCGGCCTCCATGGTCGGCCGGAGCCTCGCCCTGGTCACAACGCTCGGCATCGACCTCCAGCCTGCCGGCTGGCGGCTGACGGACGCCTCCGGCGTGGACCACCGCAGGGCTGTCTCGTTGCTTGCCCAAGATCTCGACACGGTTGAGGAGCTGACCCAGGGACACAGCGGCGGCTTCAAGGTCCAGGTGGTGGGCCCGTGGACGCTAGCGGCGACGGTGGCGGCGACGGTGGAGCGACCACGGGGCGACAAGGTGCTCGCGGACCATGGAGCGCGCCGCGAGCTCGGCCAGGCGCTCAGCGAGGCTGTGGTCGGCCACGTGGACGACGTACGACGACGGACGGGGTCGACGCGTGTCGTCGTGCAGGTCGACGAGCCGGCGTTACCGGCGGTGCTGGCCGGATCGATCCCTACGGCGAGTGGTTTCTCCCGTCACCGCTCGGTCGCCGCGCCCGAGGCGGCGGCTGGGCTCGGCGTGCTCGTCGACGCCATCGCCGGGGCGGATGCAGAGCCGGTGCTCCACTGCTGTGCTGCCGGCATCCCCTGGTCCGTCCTTCGCCAGGCGAGGATCCGTGGCCTTTCCTTCGACCTGTCGACAGTCGAGGTCGCGGACTACGACGTCGTCGCCTCCTGGGTCGAAGCGGGCTGCGAGCTGTGGCCAGGCGTCGTACCGACTCAGGAGACGAACCCCACGCCAACCGGCGCTGCGCTCACCCGACGGTTGCTGTCTTGGTGGAACCTCGGCTACACTCGAACGCCTCCCATCGATGACTGTGACCCCTGCCTGTGGACTGGCCGGAACATCACCGCAGTGGGCGCGTACGGCGCTCGAGCTGAGCGCTCAAGTGGCCAGGAACGTGTCGGTCGAGCAGGGCAAGATGGACCCATGATCGAGGCGCAGACATCCGACGGCATAGCGGAGGCACAGACATCCGACGGCCTCACGGAGGCGCAGGCATCCGGCGGTCTCAGGGAGGCGCAGACCGCCCCTAAGGCGGCCAAGGAGAGGCACGCGGAGCTCGCCGATGTCGTGGAGGGGCATCGGCTGCGCTACCACACCCTCGACGCGCCGACGATCAGCGACGGCGAGTACGACGCGCTGATCCGCGAGCTGCAGGAGCTCGAGGACGCCTACCCCGAGCTGCGCACCCCCGACTCGCCCACCCAGAAGGTGGGCGGCGACGTGTCTACGCTCTTCACGCCGGTCGCGCACGCCGAGAGCATGTTGAGCCTCGACAACGTCTTCACCGCCGAGGACCTATCGGCGTGGGCGGCCCGGTTGGAGAGGGACGGCGCCCTCGGCGCCGACTACCTGCTGGAGCTCAAGGTTGACGGGGTGGCGATCAACCTGACCTACGAGGGCGGCCGCCTCGTTCGGGGTGCGACCCGAGGCGACGGTCGCGTGGGTGAGGACGTCACGCCGAACGTTCGCACGATCCAGGGCATCCCACTGCGGCTCAGCGGCACCGACGAGTATCCGGTGCCGGCGTTCGTCGAGGTGCGCGGCGAGGTGTACTTCCCAGTCGAGGCGTTCACGCAGCTCAACGCGGCGCTGGTCGAGGCGGGCAAGGCGCCGTACTCCAACCCGCGCAACTCCGCGGCCGGGTCGTTGCGGCAGAAGGACCCCAAGATCACCGCCACCCGGCCGCTGCGGATGGTCTGCCACGGGCTCGGCAGACGCGAGGGCTTCGAGCCCACCCGGCAGTCGGAGTCGTATGCCGCCTTGAAGGCGTGGGGGCTGCCCACGAGCGACCAGGCCATGGTGGTGGCCGACATGGCCGCAGCTTTGGAGTTCGTCGACTACTACGGCGAGCACCGACACGACGTCGAGCACGAGATCGACGGGGTGGTCGTGAAGGTCGACCAGGTGTCACTGCAGCGTCGACTCGGCTCCACCTCACGGGCCCCGCGCTGGGCCATCGCCTACAAGTACCCGCCCGAGGAGGTAACGACCAAGCTCTTGGAGATCACGGTGAACGTCGGTCGGACCGGCCGGGTCACACCGTACGGCCGGATGGAGCCGGTCCGGGTGGCCGGGTCGACGGTCGAGTTCGCCACGTTGCACAACGCCGCGGAGGTGCGGCGCAAGGGGGTGCTGGTCGGGGACGTCGTCGTGCTGCGCAAGGCGGGCGACGTGATCCCGGAGATCGTCGGCCCGGTCGTCGACCTGCGCACCGGCGACGAGCATGAGTTCGAGATGCCCACCCGATGTCCCGAGTGCGAGACGCCGCTTGCGCCGACAAGGGAGGGTGACGCCGACATCCGCTGCCCGAACTCGCGATCCTGCCCGGCTCAGCTACGCGAACGTGTCTTCCATGTCTCCGGGCGGGGCGCCTTCGACATCGAGGTGCTGGGGTACGAGGCCGCGACCGCGCTTCTCGAGGCAGGCGCCGTGCAGGACGAGGGAGACCTCTTCAGCTTGGATGCGCAGACACTGCTCACCGTGCCGCTGTTCACCAAACAGGACGGTCAGCTGTCGGCGAACGGCCATCGGCTGCTCGACAACCTCGACAGGGCGAAGGAGCAGCCGCTGTGGCGGGTTCTGGTCGCACTGTCGATCCGCCATGTCGGGCCGACGGCCGCACGCGCCCTCGCTGAGTCGTTCGGGTCCATGGACGCCATCGAGCACGCCACTGTCGACGAGCTCGCGGCCGTCGACGGGGTCGGGCGGACGATCGCCGAGTCGGTCGTCGAGTGGTTCGCCGTTGACTGGCATCGTGAGGTGGTGGACAAGTGGCGCCAGGCCGGCGTACGGATGGCCGACGAGCGTGACGGGTCGGTACCGCGCACGTTGGAGGGGTTGTCGATCGTGGTGACCGGTTCTCTGGACGGCTGGTCGCGCGACCAGGCCAAGGAGGACATCGTGAGCCGCGGTGGGAAGGCAAGTGGTTCGGTGTCGAAGAGCACCGCGTTCGTGGTGGTCGGTGATGCGCCGGGGTCGAAGTATGACAAGGCGGTCTCGCTCGGGGTGCCGATCCTCGACGAGGACGGCTTCGCCGTGCTGCTGGGCGAGGGGCCTGATGGCGCCCGCGCCGTCGCCCAGGTGGGTGAGCCGTGAGCGAGCCCTCCCGCGACGAGCCACCTCGCCTCGGCTTACCCGACGACCTTCCCGACCGGGTCGACCCGCTCGGCGTCCCGCGCCGCGACACCGGCCGCAACGCGTTCATCCTCATCGCCGCGGTCACGGTGGCACTGCTGGCGCTGATCTTCACCGTCGGGTGGATCGTGTTCCACCAGCTGACGAAGGGCTGACGAGCTGATATCTCCCGTCACGGATGGGCGGGTGAGTCCGGGCCACAGAGGGGGAAAGATCCCTTCCTCCTCGCCCACTAGCTCACTGGTGAACTCGTCCTGCGTGTACCAGCCTTCGTCTTGGATCAACCACTTGTCATCGTCATGGTCGTCGGCCTCGTCAAGGAGCCTGTCGACGTTCAGGTAGTTGCCCGCCTGGTTCTTTCGACTCCAGTGGGTGCGTACATCGATCGTGGCGGTCTCGGCACTTTCCCATGCCTCAGTGAGCGGGTCCTTCTCGACGAAACCCTCCGGCACCGCGCCAACGGTCAGATACGTCAGTGACGCACCTTGCCGAGAACGTGCCCTGAGCTTCCACGTGTCCAAGACGTCACCGTCGGCGTCCTTCAGCTGGTAGTCGATGGAGGTGAGGCGGTCACAGTCCGCGCCCATCCAAACTGTGAGGGAATCGTCTCGCAGCTGGTATCCGGGATGGTACCTGTACAGCGGAGCGCTCATCGGGTCACACGCAGCGAGCGGCAGGCCGCAGATCAAGGCTGTGGCAGCGGCCAGCGGACGGGTCCGTCTCGCGGTCATCCGGCTCGCTCCTTCCCACCATGATGGCCCAGGGCGTGATCCCTCGTCGTAGTATGCCTACCCGCAGGGTGCGTAGCCGCCGTCCTCCAGACCGGCGCCCTCCTCGAAGGAGTTGCCGCAGCCGTCGCGGATGAGGGGCACGGGCACGGGCACGGCAACCGGTATCCAGTCACCTTCGATGTCGATCCACACGACTTCGACGTCGAACTGCTCGTCGGCATACGCGGCGATGAAGCCGGCGTAGCCATGCTCTGCCCACTGCTGGGAGTGGATCTCCTCGTGATGCAAGAGCCGGTCGAGGTCGAGCGACGAGGAGTTCGGCGCAAACCCGCCGGTGATGATGTCGTTGAGTAGCTCCTCGGGGTTGTCGACGTCATCCTGGTTGATCATGAAGATGTCACCCCAGGTCGATCCTCCCCCTTGGCTGTACAAATCCTGAAGCCAGTTGCCGCCGGCCCCCATCAGCATGCCGTTCGGCGTCGCCACGAGGGTGCCACCGTTCTCGTGCACGAACGCAACATCCTGGTCGTACGACCAGGCGTTCGCCTCTTGGCGGTCGATGATGCGCTGGACCTCGGCGGAGGTGTACGGCGTGGGGGCGAAGTCTCCGCCCTCGTAGTCCGTCCCGGCGTTGAGGATGTACGTCATCAACGCAGCGGCGCGCGCCTCGTCGCCGCTCATGTCGGCGTCCAGCACGAAGAACGACTTGCCGTCAGGGTCGGTGGTCACCTGCAGGCCGTCGAGCACGGCGAAGTCGTCCGGCCGGATGTCGTGGTCGCGCGCGATGGCGAGCACCGTGGCCACGGACACCCCGTTCTCGACGGTGTTGCGGATCCAGTCCTCGTAGAGCCCACCCGGGTTCGGGCCGATGAGCAGGCCTTCGCGGCGCAGCTGCTCCATCTGCTGCTCGACATAGATGTCGGTACGGATGCCGGTGGGCAGGCCGGCGATGACCGCCGCCAGCGCCGCCGAAGGGTTGAAAAGCACGTCCGGGTTGTCGAGGAGGTACTGCCTCAGCTCCTCCTGCGCCGCAGGCGGCAAGTCTTCGCCGCTGAACTGTGTCCCAGGGTAGAGCACCGGGGCGTACGGCGGCAGCACGCCGGCTCCCCACAGCGACAGCAGGTTCGCCGTCGTGGGTCCCTGGCCCAGCATGGTGCTGACGTTGGATGCGGCCGCGTCGAGAGCTGCGTCGAGGCGAGCCTTCTCGGCGTTCAGGGAGCTCAGCAGCTGGTTGCGCCCGGCGGCCCACGCCGCTGAGTAGTCCTCGGTGGCTGTCTGTCGTTCTTCCAGCGTGGCGGCTGGGCCAGGGTCTCGGTAGGTGGCGCCGAAACCGTCGGCGAACCCCGCGGAGTAGGCGGCGTTGAGCTTGCTGATCGAGCGGGGGGCGGCGCTGTGATAGTTGTACGTGTCGATCTCGGTCCCGAAAAGCTCCAGACAGCCGGCGGCGTACTCGGCCTGCTGGAGGACGCGGTTGGCAGTGGTCACCGCCTCGGTCGGGGCGTCGGCGACGCTCTGCTCCAACATCCCGGAAACGGCGGCGACAGCTTGGCGGTGGTCCTGCTCCAGCCTCGCCACCAACTGGTTCACCGAGGACACCCGACCCCGCGTGTCCTCGGCGGCAGCTTTCACCGTCATCCCGGACACCGGGTAGTACTCGAACAAGGAGTAGGACTGCACGCGTCACCCCTCCCTGCCCTGCCAGC
>JAUJOO010000003.1:154386-185173 GCA_030447585.1 Nocardioidaceae bacterium
TAGTACTCGAACAAGGAGTAGGACTGCACGCGTCACCCCTCCCTGCCCTGCCAGCGGACTAGCCGCACCTTAGCCTGCGGCAGGGTCAAGTGCGGGCGAGTCGAGGTATAGAGCCGACGGGCTTCTAGGATTGCGGCCATGACTGGCCCTGGTTCCCCGGCGCAGGCAGTGACGTCGCCGATCACGCGCGACGAGGTGTTGCGCCTGGCGCAGCTTGCGCGGATCGACCTCACGGACGCGGAGCTCGACCACCTCGCCCCCCAGCTTGCCGTGATCGTCGAGTCCGTCGCCGCGGTCAGCTCCGTCGCGGCAGACGACGTCCCACCCTCCTCCCATGCATTGCCGTTGCAGAACGTCTTCCGGGAAGACGAGACACGCCCGAGCCTGGCTCCTGAGGAGGTCCTTCGCGGTGCACCGGAGTCGGAGCAGCAGCGGTTCAGCGTCCCGCGGATCTTGGGCGAGGACGCATGAGCGATCTCGTGCGGCTCTCCGCCGCGGAGCTGGCGTCTGCGCTCGCCGCGGGCGACGTCTCGTCGGTGGAGGTTACGCGGGCGCACCTGGACCGCATCGGGGCCGTCGACAGCGCCGTACACGCGTTCCTGCACGTCGACCCGGTCGGCGCGCTGGCCCAGGCGGCGGCTGCGGACGCGCGACGCGCTGATGACGACGACTTCCCGGAGCTGCTCGGCGTCCCGGTGGCCGTCAAGGACATCCTGACCACGAAGGGGCTGCCCACCACGGCCGGCTCGCGGATCCTCGACGGCTGGGCACCGCCGTACGACGCCACGGTCGTCACGCGGCTGCGCAAAGGCGGCCAACCGATCCTCGGCAAGACGAACATGGACGAGTTCGCCATGGGAAGTTCCACCGAGCACTCGGCCTTCGGCCCGAGCCACAACCCTTGGGACCTGGACCGCATCCCCGGCGGGTCAGGCGGTGGTTCGGCTGCGGCGGTGAGCGCCTTCGAGGCTCCGCTGGCCATCGGGACCGACACGGGAGGTTCGATCCGACAGCCCGGTGCGGTGACGGGGACCGTAGGGGTCAAGCCGACCTACGGAGGGGTTTCTCGCTACGGGCTGATCGCGCTGGCGAGCAGCCTCGACCAAGCGGGACCAGTGGCGCGCACCGTGCTCGACGCCGCGCTGCTGCACGACGTGATCGGCGGCCACGATCCGCTGGACTCGACCAGCATCGACACCCAGTGGCCGTCGATGGCGGCGGCCGCTCGGGCGGGTGACGTTGCTGGCTTGCGCGTCGGCGTCGTCAAGGAGCTCGGCGGTGAGGGCTATCAGGTCGGCGTCCAGGCGCGCTTCGAGGAGACGCTGACGCTGTTGGTTGACGCCGGGGCGGAGTTGGTCGAGGTCTCCTGCCCGCATTTCGAGCTGGCGCTGGCGGCGTACTACCTGATCCTGCCGAGCGAGGCGAGCAGCAACCTGGCCAAGTTCGACGCGATGCGCTACGGGATGCGGGTCGCGCCCGAGGGGGTCGCCTTGCCGAGTGCCGAGGAGGTGATGAGGGCCACCCGGGAGGCGGGTTTCGGCGACGAGGTGAAGCGGCGGATCATCCTCGGCACGTTCGCCTTGTCGAGCGGCTACTACGACGCCTACTACGGTCAGGCGCAAAAGGTCCGGACCCTCATCTCGCGGGACTTCGAGGCCGCCTTCGCGCAAGCCGACGTCCTCGTGTCTCCGACCGCGCCCACGACGGCGTTCCGGATCGGTGAGAAGGTCGACGACCCGCTCGCGATGTACCTCAACGACATCGCGACCATCCCGGCCAACCTGGCAGGGGTGCCGGGGATGTCGCTGCCGAGTGGTCTGGCGCGGGAGGACGGTCTGCCTACGGGCTTCCAGATCTTGGCGCCGGCGCTGCAGGATGCGCGGCTGTATGCCGTAGGGGCCGCGCTCGAGGCGATGCTGGTTGACCGGTGGGGCGGGCCGCTGCTGGACATGGCTCCCGAACTAACAGTCGAGGATTGACGGCGGTCCTCTTTCAGGCTGCGGTGCCTGGGATGGGTTGGGTGCCGGTGTGGTCGACGAGGTAGTGGTGGCCGTGGGGTGATCGCCAGACGAAGATCCCGTTGAAGACTTGTTTGACCTCCCAGTCGGAGTGGGTCTTGACGCGGTGGTGGAATCGGATGAACGGATCCAGGTTCTCCAGGGCGGTTTGGCCGGGTGGTCCGCCGTCGCCGGGGTCGAGGTAGGCGATGGTGTGGTCGATGTCTTTTCGTCTGCTGGTGTTGGTGGCGTAGGGGAAGATGTCGACCGGGTTGCGTAGGTGGGTTGCTTCGCGGAGCCGGTCGGGGATCTCGTAGCCGTCGACGGGGGCCTGGTTGGCCAGGTCGATGACCGGTTTGACGGTGACCTGGCAGGAGCCGAGCCACCTCTTGACCTGGTCGACAGTGACCGGTCCTTCGCCTTCGAACCTGGCCACCCCGGTGGCGTCGCGGCTGAACGAGTCTTGGCTGAGGTGGATGTACAGGGTGGCCGGTGGCCGTGTGTCGACACCGGTGCCACGCGGCGTCGGCGGCTGCTGGTCGGGCTGCGCTCCCACCTCGGTGTCCTTGTCGACGGGAACGGTGTCGGCTGCGGGTGAGGCTGAGCCGTTGGCGTCGTCTGCGGCGGGCTGTCCACCGGGTGCGGTGGCTGCCTTCGCGAACAGGTCGAGGGCCAGCTGAGGCTGGGCGAGGATGCCGACCGCGGTGGCTCGGCGGACGTCGTCGCTGGCGGTGTCACCGAACAGGGCGAGACTGTCGGCGACGCGTTGGATGGATGCGTCGAACCAGATCGCGGCAGGTGTCTGGGTGCGGATGTAGATGTCCTTGATGCCGGCATCGTTCGACTGGCGCAGCCACACCCCTTGCGACTGTTCGGCCTGTTGCACGGCGTCGGCGGCCGCTTGCGGGTCGGCTTCCATGATGGCGGCGTCAATGATCGAGGCCAGCCGGCCCCACGGCAGGCTGTGTGCCCATTTGGCGACGCGGCGGTCCACCACCGCTGCCAGCTCGACCGACAGTGTTCGGGTCGCTTCGGCGGTCTTGCGGGCAACCCACGGTTTCACCTGCCCGGCCTGCACCCGTACCCACAGCCTGGGCAGCCGGTGTCGCAGGTCCAACGCGTCGGCGATCAGGGCCCGGGCGGCGTACGGCGACATCGCCAGCACCGCCCCCAGCTCGGCGGGTGCGAACTCGGCCACCTGCGGGGTCCCCTGTCCGCCGAGACGGACCAGCCGCTGCATGCCCGGCAGCGAAACACCGCAGTCCGTGCCGTCGAGACGGCTGTGGAGGTCGGCCCAGCGGGCCGCATCACACAAGATCCGCACCTCGGCCCGCTCGGCGAATGCGCGCGCATCGACCACGTCGCGCAGCACGGCGTCGGCGTCAAGGTCAGCCGGGTCGATCTCGAACATGAGCCAAACCTATCACCCCCACCGACAAAACGTTGACCCGATTCGTCTTGTCCACAAGGAAAAGGCAAAACGTGAAAGGACAATAAAGGATATCGCTGTCATCGCCAGTTCTAGCATGGGCGCATGAGCACCTGGGACGAGGCGTTCTCCCATCACTACGACAAGTGGTCGGCCGACATTACGGCCGACATCGCCTTCTACGTCGACCTCGCGCGCAGCGCGAACGGGCCGATAGTCGAGCTCGCAGTAGGGGAACGGACGCGTGGCCGTCCCTGTCGCGATAGCGACCGGCCAGCCGGTCATCGGGGTTGACTCTTCGCCGGCCATGCTCGAACAAGCGCGCCGCAAGGCAACCGAGGCGAACGTCGAGCTTGACCTGCGCGAGGGCGACATGCGAGACCTCGCGGTCGATGAGCCCGCGGCGCTCATCTATTGCCCGGGCCGCGGTCTTCTGCACCTGCCGACCTGGGCCGACCGTCGTTGCACCTTCGAGCGCGTTGCCGCGTCCCTGCGACCCGGCGGCCGATTCGCATGGAATGCCTTCGCGTTCGACCATCACATCGCGGCTCGCCTCGACGGGGAGCGCCAAGACGAGCCCGTCCCCCACACGAACCGCTACGCCGTCGGCGACAACCGAATCGACATCACGCTCAACGACGGCGCGAAGATCTCCCTGTGGTGGGCGACCAAGAACGAGTGGCTCGGGCTCATTGAAGTCGCCGGACTTGAGCTGGAGGAACTGTACGGCGGCTTCGCCAGGGAGCCATTCGACGACGACAGCCGCGAGTATGTGGTCGTGGCTCGCCGCCCGTAACGGTGGGAAAAGCCAGGGTCCCGTCGCGCTTCGCCCTGCTCGTCACCGGCGTACGCCCAATCGCCACGAGCTGCTTGTCCTGGAGGCCAACGACCCCAGACGCCAGAAGACTGCCGATACTGGACAGGATGGAAGAGAAGGACTGGCCGGTGCTCAAGGGTGAGCGATGCACGCTGGCTGTGCTGTCGCTGGAGGACGCTGAGGCTTGGAAGGCGGGTGAAGACGAGGAGCAGCGGCGGTGGTTCGAGTTCCCCGGGCCGGCACCGATGGAGAACGTGGTCGGGGCTATCTGTAAGTGGCGGGACCAGTGGCAGACAGACGGTCCCATGCGGCAATGGGGGATCTGGAGCAGCGGAGAGCTTGCAGGCGGAGTCGAGATAAGGGATCGAGGTGACCGCCGCGCCAACGTGTCGTACGTGGTGTTTCCGACGTTCAGAAGGCGAGGAGTTGCCACCGAGGCGGTCTGCTTGGCGACCGAGTGGGCGTTTCGCAATCTTGCAGTCGACGTCGCCGTCGCGGTCATCGACGAACGGAACGCGGCATCGACGGCCGTTGCGAAACGCGCTGGTTTCACGTTCGAAGGGCGGGCGGAGCGCTGGGAGTACGACGAGTCGGGCCCATGCGTTCGGTACGTGCTCCATGCCCGGAAGTGAGACCTCGTGGTCGGGCCGGTCGAGACTGCTGTGGAGGTCGGCCCAGCGGGCCGCATCACACAGAATCCGCACCTCGGCCGACTCCGCAAACCGCCCGCGCCTTGACCAAGTCGCGCAGCACAGCGTCGGCGTCAAGGTCAGCCGGGGTCGATCTCGAACATAAGCCAAACCTATCCGCCGCCGCCGACAATACTGGCCGGGGTTTTGCCTTATCCACAGAAAAGCAGGGCAATATAGATAGGCAAACTCGGAGACTACTCGTGCCCCTGTCCCGTGAACGACCTCATCTTCACTCGGTCATTTCGCGGTCCCATGCCCCCAGCGGATGAAGGACTCCTGCACTTCGTCGAAGAACTTCGTCTTGGCTCGCGTGTAGTCGTCGTAGTCCGCCTTGCCGACATTGCGTGCCGACAGCTCCCGCTTCGTCGACTCGTAGGATTCGCGTGCTTCCGGGTGGGCACGGAGCCAGTTCCGAAACCACACCGTGTAGCGGCCCCACGGGGAGTCGCTTCGACGAACGTGGAGGACAACGCCATCAGTTCTCCGGAAGTACAAGCGCTTCTCCCACACCGCCGGATCGACCAGCTCGTCACCGCGCGGGATGTCGTGCGTGACTCCCGGGGAGTCACGGCGGGCGCCGAGTGCACGGTCGAAGCCAAGCGGGCCTAGCCTCCCGGTCAGTTGCTCGTGCGAAGGGAGGGGGAGGATCCGTACCTGAAGGTCGAGATAGGGCTTGGCCGCCAGCCCAGGCACCGACGTGGACCCGATGTGGTCGTATGACGCCTCCGCCGCACCAGGAAGGCCGGACAGTGCGCTGCCGACGGCCTGCAGAATCTGCGTGGCCGCCGACGCCCAAGCCGGATCATGCGGAGCCAGCGCTGCAGGGTTCGCGCGCTCGGTGCTCATTACTCCTGAGTGTAATGGCGGCCCCGCGCAGACGGTTGGTTCTCGGGAGGCGCATCCAGCGGGGTCACCGCTTGAAGTAGTCACACATCAGTAAGTCGGCCCAGGCGGGTTGGTGAACGTTCGACGGCAAGAATTCGCGCATCACCGGCTTGATGTCGATGACGGGCGTCCCTACCACTGCGTCGAGCCCCCGGACCTGCAGCAGACGACCAGAAGCGGAGACGATCTCGCACATGGTGACGCCGATGCGGTTAGGTCGCCGCGGTCCTCGATCAGCGAAAGCCCCCACAGAGGGCAAGTCATCTCGACCGCGGGGTCGTCGCGTCCCTGCATAGTCGTCGCGTTCGGTAGCGAGGTGGAAAACGAAGAGGACTTCGACGTGGGAGAAGCCCTCCAGTCCTGAGAGGGAGTCCTCGCCAATACGATCGTCGATGGCGATCGTGCTGACGACCTCGCCCCAGTGGTCCGTATCTGAAGGATCGCTGCGGCCCTCGCACACCCAACCCACCGGGCTGATCTCATACGTCATGCTGGTCCCCTTGCCTAGCGTGCCCGTCACCTACCATCGCATTGTGGCGACCAGCAAAACGAAGTGGATCGGCTAGGGGAATCCGTGGATCACGCTGCCTCACGAGTCGGGCAAGGAAAGGATGCGGCCGTGACGACGACAGAACTGGTTGCGTATGACGACGCCGTCGCACGCTACGACCCCGTGATGGGGCTCGAGGTCCACGTCGAGCTCAGCACCGTATCCAAGATGTTCTGTGGCTGCGCCACGGTCTTCGGTGCCGAGCCGAACACCCAGACCTGCCCAGTCTGTCTCGGGCTCCCGGGCGCCCTCCCGGTGACCAACAAGAAGGCGGTCGAGTCGGCGATCCGCATCGGTCTCGCGCTCAACTGCGAGATCGCCGAGTGGAGTCGGTTCGCCCGCAAGAACTACTTCTACCCGGACATGCCGAAGAACTTCCAGACGTCGCAGTACGACGAGCCGATCGCCTTCGGCGGCCACACCGACGTCGTTGTGGACGGCTCGACGGTCCGGGTTGAGATCGAGCGTGCCCACATGGAGGAGGACACCGGCAAGTCCCTGCACGTCGGTGGCACCACCGGCCGAATCCACGGCGCCTCGCACTCCCTCGTCGACTACAACCGGGCGGGTATCCCGTTGGTCGAGATCGTCACCCGACCCATCGAAGGCGCCGGCGCAAACGCTCCGGCCGTCGCGCGGGCGTACGTGGCGCACCTGCGCGAGCTGCTGAGAGGGCTCAGCGTGTCCGACGTACGCATGGACCAGGGGTCGCTGCGATGTGACGTCAACTTGTCGCTGCGATCGTCGCCGCAGGCGCCGCTCGGGACTCGCAGCGAGACCAAGAACGTGAACTCGCTGCGCTCGGTCGAGCGGGCGGTGCGCCACGAGATATCCCGGCAGGCGGCGCTGCTCGACGCTGGGCAGCGAGTCGTCCAGGAGACGCGGCACTGGCACGAGGACACGGGTATGACGACCTCGGGTCGCAGCAAGGAGCAGGCGGAGGACTACCGCTACTTCCCGGAGCCGGACCTGCTGCCGATCGCTCCCGAGCGTGACTGGGTGGACGAGCTGCGCGCCACACTGCCGGAGCTGGCCGCCGTACGTCGCGCCCGAGTGCAGATCGAGCTGGGGTTCACCGACCTGGAGATGCGAGACGTGCTGGGCGCCGGCGCCCTGCCCCTCATCGAGGCGACCGTGGCAGCGGGCGCGAGTCCGGCGTCGGCGCGCAAGTGGTGGCTTTCAGAGCTCGCCCGTCGGGCCAACGACGCAGGTATGACGCTCGAGGACCTCCCGATCACGCCGGCTCAGGTAGCGGGGGTCCAGGCACTCGTAGATGCCGGACACGTCAACGACAAGTTGGCACGCCAGGTGCTCGACGGCGTCCTCGCTGGCGAAGGGGAGCCAGAGGAGGTGGTGGCGGCTCGCGGGCTCGGTGTTGTCTCCGATGACACAGCACTCTCCGCGGCGGTGGACCGGGCGATCGAGGCCAACCCGGACGTCGCGGCCAAGATCCGTGCCGGCAAGGCAGCGGCCGCCGGGGCTCTCATCGGCGCGGTCATGAAGGAGATGCGGGGACAGGCCGACGCCGGCCGCGTCCGCGAACTCGTCATCGAAAAGCTCACCTGATCGAGAGGACGGGGTCAACGGATCGAGACCTCGAGGATCCGGTCATCCTCCGGCGCGGGGCTTCCTCGCCCATCCCGGTTGCTGGTGGTGAGCCAGAGAGTGCCGTCAGGGGCGGCGACGACGGTACGCAGCCGGCCGTAACTGCCGACGAAGTGCGGCTGCGGCTGCCCGAGTGTGCCGTCTGACTTGACCGGCACCTGCCACAGGCGCTCGCCGCGCAGGGTCGCCACCCAGAGCGAGCCGCCCGCGAACGCCACGCCCGAGGGTGACGCCTCAGCCGGGCTCCACTGGACGAGCGGGTCGACGTACCCCTCGATGTTGGAGTCGCCCTCAGCCTCCGGCCACCCGTAGTTGTTGCCGGGCTTGATCAGATTCAGCTCGTCCCAGACCTGTGAGCCGAACTCGCTGGCCCACAGGCGATCGGCGTCGTCGAAGGCGAGACCTTGCACGTTGCGGTGACCCTTGGTCCAGATCGGTGACTCCGGGTCCGGGTTCCCTGGAGCCGGCTCGCCGTCCGGGGTGATGCGCAGGATCTTGCCGCCCAACGAGTCGTCGTCCTGCGAGAGATCCTCGTCGCCGGTCTCCCCGGTGGACACGTACAGGAAGCCGTCGGGGCCGAACGCCAGACGCCCGCCGTCGTGAATGTCGCCGTTCGGGATCCCCGTGAGGATCGGCTCCGGCGCACCCAGCGACGAGCCGTCGAACGTCATCGCCAGCACTCGATTGTCTTCCGCCGTGGTCACGTAGACGAAGATCGTGGCATCGGTCTCGAACTCGGGCGACACCGCCAGACCGAGCAGACCACCCTCCGAGGTTGGCGCCGTCTCGGCGATTACGCCGACCTCACGGACGCTGTCGCCGTCGACGAGCGAGATGGTGCCGCGGCCCCGCTCTGTCACCAGGGCCGATCCATCAGGTAGGAACGCGAGTCCCCAGGGTGCCTCGAGGTCAGTGGCGACAGTGCCGGTGACGCGCACGCGTCCCGACACCGGGGGATCGGACGAGGCGGCGGAGGTGGTGGTGACGGTGACCGTCACGGTCCCGGGGTCATCGGGGCGCTCGTCGTCGTCCTGGCGGGGCGGGTCGGTGCAGGCCGTGACGCACAAGACTGCGGCGATCGCCGAGAGGAGTGCCCGTGGAGACGTCATGTGGGGAATCGTCGCAGACGCGCAAACCCGGCACCCCGCAAGGCTCGCCCGCGCGCCAGGTGGTCGACTCGCCACCTCGATGACCTCCTGCCGCCGCCAGGTGGGCTGCAACATCGGCGTCGAGGTGTTGCGGGGCCGATCTATATGGTTCACGTGTGCTTGCGTTCGTCCCCTTCGACCCTGGCGAGCTCGTCGACGTACCCGCCGGGGTCGACATCGAGCAGGTGGATGCGACCTCGGGGTGGCCGGACTCGGCCGCCGAATGCGAGTTCTACGTGCCGGCGTACCAGTTCTCCCAACGGGTGGTGGAGGTGCTGGCTGACATGCCGTCCCTGCAGGCGGTCCAGACGCTGACCGCAGGCTATGAGCACGTGGTGCCGTACCTGCCCGACCAGGTCACGTTGTGCAACGCGCCCGGCGTGCATGACGCAGCAACCTCCGAGCTGGCCGTCGGCCTGATGATCGCCGCCCAACGACGACTGGCGGATCTTGTTCGCGCGCAGGACTGCGGAACCTGGGACCAGCAGATGTCCTCGTCGCTCGCAGACCGTCGAGTGCTCGTCGTCGGCGCCGGCAACATCGGCCGCGCGATCCAGCGCCGTCTCGATGGCTTCGAGTGCGAGGTCACGATGGTCGGTCGCTCGGCGCGGGACGGGGTACGGGCCGTCACCGAGCTACCGCAGTTACTGCCGAGGGCTGAGATCGTCGTCCTCATCGTGCCGCTGACCGAAGAGACGACCGGACTGGTCGATGCCTCCTTCTTGTCGAGGATGCCCGACGGCGGGCTCCTGGTGAACGTGAGCCGCGGCCCGGTCGTCGTCACCGAAGACCTCCTGGCCGAGCTGCGGTCGGGCCGACTTCGAGCGGCGCTCGACGTCACCGACCCCGAGCCCCTGCCTGGGAGACACCCACTCTGGAAGGCCCCGGGGCTGCTACTGACACCGCACGTCGGCGGTGCGTCGTCGGCGATGTGGCCACGCGCGTACGCGCTCGTCAGCCAACAGCTCCAGCGTGTCAGTGCCGGTGAGCCGTTGCTCCACGTCGTGCGTGGGCGGGACCGAGTCGGCTTGCCGTAGAGCCCGCTTCGTCCTGGAACGAGGTCACGCCGTGCAACCTCCCGCTGGCCCGGCTGGCCGGCTGTGAAGCAAGGGTGCACGCCGCCGGCCGCGATCATGGATCAACTCGGGCGGCTCTCGGGACGATGGGTTTCGCCGTACCCGCCGCGATGGGCGCGAAGGTGGGACTGCCCAGCAGCCCTGTCTGGGCGTCGAGCTCGACGGCTCAGGGTCGGTCGAGCGTGAGCTTGCTTTGAAGGCACGCGCGACGTCCGGACCCGGGGCAGGTCCTCGAGACGGTGGCGCTGTTTCGTGCCAAGGTGGTCGACGTGGCCACCGATGCGGTGACCATCGAGGTGACGGGGAGCCGGGACAAGCGCCGGCTGAACCCATCCCGAGACCCCGCCGCACATACCAAGGAGACCGACCCATCATGGCTGAACTTCTGTACGACGACCAGGCCGACCTGAGCGTGGTCCAGAGTCGCAACGTCGCCGTTTTGGGCTACGGCAGCCAGGGCCACGCGCACGCGTTGTCGCTGCGTGACTCAGGAGTGGACGTCCGGGTCGGGCTGCGGGAGGCTTCGGGCAGCCGTGCCAAGGCGGAGGCGGAAGGGCTGCGCGTGGCCACGCCGTACGAAGCATGTGAGGAAGCGGACCTGGTCGTGGTGCTTGCCCCGGACCACGTCCAGCGGATGCTCTACGCCGAGGCGATCGAGCCGAACCTCGTCGACGGGGACACCCTGCTCTTCGCCCACGGCTTCAACATCCGCTTCGGATACGTCCAGCCTCCCGCCGGGGTCGACGTGGTGATGGTCGCTCCGAAGGGACCCGGCCACCTGGTGCGGCGAGAGTTCACCGAGGGAAGGGGCGTCCCGGTCCTGGTCGCCGTGGAACAGGACCCGTCAGGCAAGGCCTGGGACCTCGCCTTGTCGTACGCGAAGGCCATCGGCGGCACCCGCGCCGGTGCGATCAAGACGACGTTCACCGAGGAGACCGAGACCGACCTGTTCGGGGAGCAGGCGGTGTTGTGCGGGGGGACGTCTCGGCTGGTCCAGGCGGGTTTCGAGACGCTCGTCGAGGCGGGCTACCAGCCGGAGGTCGCCTACTTCGAGTGCCTGCACGAGCTGAAGCTGATCGTCGACCTGATGTACGAAGTCGGGATCGCCAAGCAGCGCTGGACGGTCTCCGACACTGCCGAGTACGGCGACTACACGTCTGGGCCCTACGTCATCGACGACTCGGTGAAGGCCCGGATGAAGGAAGTGCTGGCCGCGATCCAGGACGGGTCCTGGGCGGCAGGCTTCATCGAGGACCAGGATGCCGGAGCGCCGAAGTTCAAGGAGTTCCGCAGACGAAGCGAGTCGCACCCGATCGAGCAGACGGGCCGTGAGCTTCGCCAGCTGGTGGCATGGGTGAGATCCCACGACGACGACTACACCGAAGGAACAGCCGCCCGCTGACCCACGTCCGAATCGTCAGCCTCGCCTGCCACGCCGCGCCATGCCTCGCCACGCCTGGCTCGGCGGCGAGTGGCGTGGTGGCCACGGTCATCGACGATGCGCGTACAAGTCCCGCAAGAGCGCTACCTCAGCCCCATGATGAGCGATTTCGTCATAGGCGTGAAGGATCAATGCAGCCCAAGGGTCGCTGGCGAAGGGTCCCCACCCCTCGCCCAGAGGACGCCACATCCCATCCTCGCCTAGCGCGGCGACGCCTCCACGAAACGCCGTCCATGCCCGGTCGAGTGCCGAAAGAGCGTCGTCCACGTCGCCGTACCACTCTTCGTCTTCATCGACATCCAGCGGCCAGTCACCAAGGTTCCGAGCGGTGTACCCGGCGAGACACTCGGACCCGATGTGCCAGAGTCGCCAGGCGATTGTGGTGACGGGGGAGGAGTCGGCTCCGGCGAGGGTCTCTCGACCCGCCACACCCCCGCCTGCTCGCGAACTGACCAGCAGTCCTCGACCGGCTCCCAGAAGTACTCATCTGCGGTCAACCCGTCCAGCCGAGCCCGCACCCGCTGCCATACGTAGTCGAACGTGTCTAGCAACAATCCGGATACGTCATGTTCAGCCATTCCACCGACCGTAATGCGGTAAGCGCTGCGGTGGAATTCGGGGGCGATGGTTTGTCACGTCACACATCACCTCCGAATCGGTTCCGGTACTTCGCCCGGCTTCGATGCGGTGACCCGCTCCCAGCCGGTTTGGCGCATTCGGGGTTGGGCCGGGGTGGCGAGCCTGCTTTTGCGCCAAACCGTGCCGGCGACCTCGTACGCCGTCCAATACGGCGGCCGGCCAGCTGGGGGCGGCAGGCGGCCATCTCGGTCTCGTCTAGACTGGCCGGCGCATGGGCACGGCGTGGTGCTCCGGCTTGTCATGACCCCCACGCCGTCGACCGGTAGCCCTGGAGGATCCAACCCGTGACCCAGCCTGCCAACGAGCACGCCGCGCGGCCCGTCGTCCTCATCGCCGAGGAGCTCAGCCCTGCCACGGTCGATGCGCTTGGACCGGACTTCGAGATCCGCTACTGCAACGGGACAGATCGGACGGGAGCTACTTGCCGCAGTCGCCGATGCCGACGCACTCCTGGTGCGCAGCGCCACCAAGGTCGACGCCGACGTCCTCGCCGCCGCCAACCGGCTCAAGGTAATCGCCCGTGCAGGTGTAGGCCTCGACAACGTCGATGTCAGGCAGGCCACCGTGTCCGGGGTCATGGTCGTCAACGCCCCGACTTCCAACATCATCAGCGCCGCGGAGCTGGCAGTCGGCCTGCTGCTGGCCGCAGCGCGTCATATCGAGCCGGCGAGCACTGCCCTCAAGGGCGGCGAGTGGAAGCGCAGCAAGTACACCGGAACCGAGCTCTACGACAAGACGGTCGGAATCGTCGGCCTGGGCAAGATCGGGGTTCTCGTCGCCCAACGTCTGAGCGCGTTCGGTATGAAGGTCATTGCCTACGACCCCTACGTCCAGGCAGGCCGGGCGGCCCAGCTTGGAGTGCGCCTCGTGTCCTTGGAGGAGCTGTCCAGCGCCTCCGACTTCATCTCCGTCCACCTGCCGAAGACACCAGAGACCATTGGGCTGATCGGCGAGGACCAGCTTGCCCGCTGCAAGCCGACGGTGATCATCGTCAACGCTGCGCGAGGAGGCATCGTCGACGAGCATGCGCTGTACGTCGCCATCAAGGAGGGCCGGGTCGCCGGCGCCGGCCTTGACGTCTTCGCCAACGAGCCGTGCACCGACTCACCCCTCTTCGAGCTCGACAGCGTCGTGGCGACGCCGCACCTTGGCGCGTCTACCGACGAAGCGCAGGAGAAGGCGGGAATCGCCGTAGCCCGCTCCGTCCGGCTCGCCCTCAGCGGCGAGCTGGTCCCCGACGCGGTCAACGTGCAAGGAGGCGTGATCGCCGAGGACGTCCGACCTGGCATACCGCTCACCGAGAAGCTCGGAAGGATATTCACGGCGCTTGCCGGAGAAGTCGCCCAGCAGCTCGACGTCGAGGTCCGGGGAGAGATCACCGAGTACGACGTGCGTGTGCTCGAGCTGGCCGCCCTCAAGGGTGTCTTCGTCGACGTGGTCGAGGAGACGGTGTCCTACGTGAACGCACCTCTGCTCGCTGCCGAGCGGGGTCTGGCGGTCCGCCTCATCACAGAGCCCGAGAGCCCCGACCATCGCAACCTGGTGACCCTGCGTGGCACTCTTGCCGACGGCACCCAGATCTCCGTGTCCGGCACCTTGATCGGCATCGCCCACCGGGAGCGCCTCGTGGAGGTCAACGGGTACGACGTCGACCTCGAGCCGACCGCCCACCTGGCCTTCTTCACCTACAAGGACCGCCCCGGCATGGTGGGTGCGATCGGTCGGGTGCTCGGGGACGCGAGCATCAACATCGCTGGGATGCAAGTTGCCCGCGATCACCGCGGCGGCCTCGCGTTGGTCGCACTGACCGTCGACAGCGCAATCCCGGCGACGGTCCTCGACGAGATCTCGACGCAGATGGACGCCCGCACCGCTCGGGTGGTCGAGGTCTGAGCGCGACGCCGTCAGCGGCGGGTGGCGATGAGCACCGCGGCGTCGCTCGCCACCATCACCTCGACAGTGGTGAAGCGGTCATCGGTAAACCACTGCTGACGCGTCACGTCGACCCGGCCGTCGTACACCGGTGGCCAGGCCGCGCACGGGGTGAAGTCGTCGAGTACGACGATCCCACCCGGTCCCAACAGCTCCGCCACCGTCTCCACCCCCGAGGTCTTCGCCTCACGGACGTCGAGAAAGAGCAGCGAGAAGGGCGCGCGCTCGAGCAACGACGTCCAGTCACCGTGGACCACCTCGACCCGTGGATCGTCCGCGAACAGCTCGGCGACCGCATCCGCGAGGTCTGCATCCACCTCGGCCGTCACCACCGTGCTCCCCTCTCTGGCCGCGCTCGACAACCAGGCCGCTCCCACACCACAGCCTGTCCCGCACTCGCCCAGGGTGCCCGAGCGGCTCGCAGCCAAAGCCGCCAGGAGGCGGCCGGTCTCCACTCGGCTGGATTTGACGAAGCCTCGTCTTCGCGACAGGTCGAGGGCCCGCCGGACGGCAGGGCGAAGGTCGGTGGGTGCAGTCACCGCAGGAGTGTCGCATACACCGTCACTGGCCACATCCGTCTCGGATAGCAAGACAGCCGGCCCATTCGGCAGACAACCCGCAACTCGAGATGGCAACGTTGCACCGTCATGCGGCGCTTCGTAGTCATCCTTACTCGCCGCGGCGGGGCCTCCTAGGCCAACACCTCGCCGCGGTGTCGAGGCGTTGGCCGACCGCGTTGCCGAGGACGCACCATGCCGATCGCGTTCGGTGTCTCCTGATCCGACTGTCGTCGTCACGACTTTCGTCGTTGCGCTATCCGCAAGGGTCGAGACGGCCGGCCGTCGCGGTTGAGCAGCCTCTCGCGTTGACCGCCCTACCTACCCCTCAACTGGAGTCAGACCATGTATGAGATGTACCCCGAGTGGGGTCATGCCCTCTTGGAGGACGAGTACCATCCCCTGCCGACCGGCTGGAGCTCGCCTGTGCAGGAGTCGCTGGACCTTCGAGACCACGGAGGGGAGCGCCCGGACGAACACTGAGACGAGCCGCACGAAGTACACGGCACGTCCCAGATCGTCATCCATGACACCTGCCGGAGGTGGAGAGGCTGAGGCAGGTCGCCCCTCTACCACCCTGTCGGCGACACCGATCACTACCATGGACCGATGACCGCGAGCTTCCAGCTTGCCGTCATACAGACAACCTGTTCGGCGATATTCTTACCGATCCGAGCCGGTGCACGGCTCAGCCCCTGACATCGCTGGTAAACACATCGCCGACCCCCCAGCGGCCATCTCCAGCGTTGCCATGATGCTTGACCACCTCGGGTACGACGAGGACCGCACGCGATGTGGAGCAGGCAGTCTTCGACGACGTCACCGGGCGCGGACCGGGGCAACGCAAGACCAGCGAGAGCGGCGACGCCATCGCCGCCCGGGTTGCGGCGCCCGTCGGCTAACGTGCCCTTATGACGCTGCCCTACGACATCGCTGTCGAACAAAGTGCCGCTCCAGTGAGCGATGAGCGACGGGCCGAGATCCTCGCCGACCCCGGCTTCGGCCGCTACTTCACCGACCACATGTTCGTGGCGGACTGGACACCCGAGCAGCGGTGGCATGCCCCCCGCGTCACGCCCTATGCGCCGTTCAGCATGGATCCGGCGAGCTCGGTCCTGCATTACGCCCAGCAGATCTTCGAAGGAATGAAGGCCTACCGTCACCCGGACGGCTCCATCTGGGCATTCCGTCCCGAGGTCAACGCGGTGCGCTTCCAGCGCTCGGCGGCTCGGATGGCGCTGCCCACCTTGCCGGAGCAGTTGTTCATCGCAGCATTCGAGGCACTGGTCCGGACCGACGCGGAGTGGGTTCCCGACGGCGGTGCCGAGCGTTCGCTGTACGTTCGACCCTTCATGTTCGCCTCCGAGGTGTTCCTCGGCGTCAGGCCGTCGCAGCATGTGACCTTCGCCGTGATCGCCTCCCCTGGGGGCCGTTACTTTCCTGGCGGGTTGAAGCCGGTGTCGATCTGGCTCAGCGAGGACTACACTCGGGCCGCCCCAGGCGGTACGGGTGACGCCAAGTGCGGTGGAAACTACGCCGCGAGCCTGCTTCCGCAGGCCGAGGGGATCGACAACGGCTGCGACCAGGTGGTTTTCCTCGACGCCGTGAACAGACGCGACGTCGAAGAGCTCGGCGGCATGAATATCTTCTTTGTCCACTCAGACGGCACCATCGTCACGCCGCCGCTCAACGGCTCGATTCTCGAGGGAGTGACCAGGGACTCCATCCTCGCCCTGGCAGACGAACTGGGTTACCGCGCGGAGGAGCGGTCGACGTCGATCGACGAATGGCGCGAGGGAGTGGCCAGTGGGGACATCGAGGAGGTCTTCGCCTGCGGCACCGCCGCTGTCGTCACTCCCGTGGGTGTCCTCAAGTGGCGAGGTGGCGAGCTGAGCTGTGGCGACCAGGCGGGCAAGGTGACGACCGTCATCCGCGAGCGGTTGGTCGACATCCAGTTCGGTCGGGCGGACGACAGACACGGCTGGCTGCACCGCCTGGTCTAAGATTCAGCTGCTGAGCTGAAACATCGCTCTGCCGAGCCGACGTAACTCTGGCCTCACCACGGGTGGGTAGGCGCCGTCAGCTCGATGACGGTGTCACAGACGCTGATCAGCCTTTCGCGTAGTTCGTTCGAACGAGCTGCGAAGTCACGTTGGTGCGCCAGGTATGCCGTCTTACCTTCGGCGGTCTCGATCCGAATCGGCTCGAGGCCGAGCGAGCCCAGGTCGTACGGCGAGGCGCGCATGTCGACCTGCCGGACCTCGCGCGCCAGCTCGAAGCAGTCGACTACGAGCTCCGAAGGCGTCATCGGTGCGAGCTTGAAAGCCCACTTGTAGCAGTCCATGGCGGCATGCAGGCATCCCGGCTGCTCGTGCCCGCTCTGATCCTGTCGTGTCGGCTGCAGCACGTTGAGTCTGCGCGCCGGCTCGGTGAAGAACCGGAACGCGTCGAAGTGCGTGCACGTGATGCGGTGCGACCTGGTCACGGCATCGGTCTGCTCCCGACCCAGCCGCAAGGGGTACGCCGTGTGCCGCTGCTCGTCGGGCCGTTGCCCGTACACCATCGCCCACTCGTGCAGACCGAAGCAGCCGAGGAACGGTGGACGCTCGCGGGTGGCCGCCAACAGCCGTCTAGTCCACTCGACCTGGCCGTGACGGGCACGGAGAAGGCCGTCATCAAGGCATGCTCGACCGTCTTCGACTCGGTAGGCTTTGGCCGCCGCGAAGTCCCCGACGTCGCCGGTCAGCGTGCATCCGGCGCCGGGATGCCAACGTCGAATTGCGGCTGGACGGTAGGGGTAGTAGGTGAAGAGGAAGTCCTCGACCGGGTGGGCGACCCCGAGACCTCGACGGCTGAGGTGAGGACGCACCAACGCGTCCACCCGCGCCTCGTGAGCGGCGCGCCGAGGGCGCCACTGCTCGGCCGTGAGCTCGCTCGCCACGGCCTCACCGTATCCGGCCAGCGCGGACAGACGTCTTTTTAGCCCGTCTCGAGACACGGTGCCCGGGCGCTTCACCGGTGGTGGGGCGTAGCTCGGTCAGAACTATCGCGCACGCGGTCGTTGCAGGTGTGCAGACGTCGCGAGCCCTGCACGGATTGGCAAGAGGTCGGATCAGCCGAGTGCCGCGGTCGCCGCAGAGTGGTCAGGCTGCGGCATCCTGACCGGTCCGATGTCTTCGACGCGGGCGACGTCGGTGTCGCCGATGAGGCTCCGAGTCACCGTGACATCGCCGGCCCCTAGCCACCACGATTTCGCCTCAAAGGAACGGGCGGGTCGTCGTACGCGTCATAGTGTCAGTGAAGTCGACGAGAAGGAGCCTGATGAGAGCCGCGGGAGTCACAGTGCTCATGTTCTTGACTGTGGGCTGTGGCTCTGAGGTGATCGGCGAAGGGGCGCCGGTCGTGATCAGCGAAGGGGCGCCGGTCGTGATCAGCGAAGGGGCGCCGGTCGATGACCCGTATGAGGGGCCGCTGTATGTCCGAGTCTCGGAACCAGATCACCGAGACCCTTTGGTCAGTTCTGGTGCGGCGGGGATGGCGCTCGAGTGCTCCGGCGACCCGTACTCCGGTAGCACGGGCCGCAACTGGGGCGTGACCGGCGGGCACGCCACTGCGGCGGAAGCCCTCGAAGCCTTCGTCGGCGACGAGGGCGCCTCATTGCCGCTGCGGGGGTATCGACCGGAGCGTGAGACGCACGACCGGGTGCTCTTCTCCTACGACGTCGGGGACGACACCAGGGTTGCCGTGATCGTGGCGGACAACATCACGGGCACATCCGGGGAGTCCGGGTGGAGCATGGAGACCTTTGCGCAGTGTGATCCGGCTGAGTTCCCACCCGCGGTCACCGACGAGCTTGGTATTCAGGTGTGGACGAACGAGCAGGGCGAGCGGATTCCTATCACGGTGATCCAATCCTCTCGGGGACCCGAGCATTGCGACTGGGATAGTGCCACATTCCTCGATCTCCGGGGCGACACCTTCGTCAAGGATCCACAGGGAGTCCTTCCGCCCGAGTCGTTCAGTGGCACCTTCGACCCCAACATCACCCTCCCTGAAGACGCCAAGGACACCGGGTACCGCCTCGACGGACAACGGTTGTGGGTCGCGGCGGACCGTTCTGCTGCCTTCATCGTGACTGAGCAAGGAGTGGAACGCTGGCCAGTTGCCACCGACTTCGGATGCGCTTGATAGTGACCTAAGTAGGTGTCCGAACGCACGATCGCCCAAGGGCAATGAGGCGCCGTTTTGCTAGGCCGCCCGCCTCATGCTCTATCATCGCCATGTGTCGATGATAGAGACGAGTGGCGATGCCAGCCTCGGAGATGAGACATCAGCGCTCGCGGCGGCCGCCTGCCTGTTTCATGGCTTCGGGGAGCCTTCACGTCTTGCCATCCTGAGGCACCTGGCCTTGGGCGAGCACCGAGTCGTGGATCTGACGGAGCATCTTGGTCTTGCGCAGTCGACTGTCTCAAAGCACCTGGCCTGCCTGAGAGACTGCGGCCTCGTCACATCGAGGACGCAGGGACGTGCCTCAGTCTTCGCGCTGGCTCACTCCGAGGCTCTGATGGACCTCCTGGCGGCCGCTGAACGGCTGCTGGCCCTCACCGGCGACGCCGTGACGCTCTGCCCTGTCCATGGCGCGGGGAATGGCTCATGAGCGCGCCAGTGAACGCCCACGACAGTCATTGGATCACCGATGAGGGGGAACGGCGCAGATTAGGGAGGCGGGCTCAGCTGCTCGCTGCTGCCTCGGTCGCCTACAACTTCGCCGAGGCCGTCATCGCTGTCACCGCAGGGCTGTTAGCCGGGTCTGTTGCCCTCGTGGGCTTCGGGCTGGATTCTGTGGTGGAGGTGTCCAGCGGCCTCGTCATCTTGTGGCAGTTCCGTCACCGGCTTCCAGAGTCGCGGGAGCGGCAAGCGCAGCGGCTGCTCGCGTTCTCCTTCTTCGCCCTCGCTGCCTACGTGGCCGTTGAGTCTGTCCGTGCTCTCATCGGGGACCGCGAGGCCGACCCTTCACCCGTCGGGATAGGTCTTGCGGTTGCATCGCTGTGCATCATGCCCTTCTTGTCATGGGCTCAACGCCGTACCGGCCGCGCGTTGGGCTCGGCCGCTGTCGTGGCGGACAGCAGGCAAACCCTGCTTTGCACCTACCTTTCCGCGGTGCTCTTGGTTGGGCTGGTGCTGAACGCCACCCTGGGCTGGTCTTGGGCGGACCCACTGGCAGGGATGGTGATTGCAGCCGTGGCCGCCAGAGAGGGTATGGAAGCTTGGCGTGGGGAAGGTTGCTGCGCTCCTGGAGCTCACGCGAAGGTAACGCTTGACGCATCCAGACGGGAGACTGCCTGCTGTTCGGGCTCCTCAGAAGATGGCCATCTGTCGCGCGGGTAGGCTCTCGCGTCGTGAGGATTGCGAGGTAGCCCGCGTTCAAAGACGGACGCTGGCTGAGCCCCGGCGACCTCTGGGGACACGACACAGTGGCGGGAGGAAGCGTTATGCCTGTCGTAGTGCCCCGGTATTCGCCATGTCCTTACTGTGAGCACTTCGCTGGGAGGGAACCATGTGATGACCCGCTCGCGGTCGTCGTCGAGGATGACGCCGCCTGGGTCTTCCTTGCGCGGAGGTCCCTTGGAGGGATGGAGGGGCATGCGCTGGTCGTTGTGCGCAGGCATGTGGAGACGATCTTCGACTTGAGCCGCGACGAGGAGTCTGCGTTGATGTATGTCATTGCTCGCACGGCCCGCGCAGTCAGGTCCGCCTTTGACCCTGATGGCGTCTTGCTTCTCCAGCGCAACGGGGAGGCTGCTGGCCAAACCGTTCCGCACGTCCACTTTCACGTCATCCCTCAACGCAAGGGGGCTTCATTCCCGCCGGCACCGCAGCCGGAGATCACACCGGCGGCTGAACGTGCACTGTTGGCACGGGAACTACGCCAGCGCTGGGGTGAAGCTGGCAAGCCGTGATGGCGAGTCTGAGCGAACCACGTGCCGCTGATGAAAAGTTCTCTCTGTTGGGGCCGTCAACCCCAGCAGGAAGAACCAGTTCAGACCGCTTCCTGCTGAGCTCTCAGCTCGGCGAGCCAGGCCTCCGTCTCCCGTGGCCGTCGGAACCGCAGCACCGTCGGTGCGCCAGGATCGTCAGCCCAGGCGTCGATGCGGGAGCGCTTACGACGGAACGACGTGAAGTGCCACCACAGGATCGAGTCCCGCTGCAGGAACGCGTAGCGCAACGTCTCGTAGTTGCCGTTGCAGATCGGCCGCTTGTCCATCGATCGAGCAACCGAACGGCGCACAAGCCTTTGCAGGGACAACCACCGTGGGTAGTCCAGGGCCACCACGCGCTCCACCCGTGGCAGCACAAGATCGAGCCAGGCGCCGTACGCCGTGTCGATCACCCAGGTGTCCGCGCTGCATACCGCCTCGACGCGGCGACGCTGCTCGTCAAGCTCAACGGGCACCCAGCCGGGCTCCCACGTCAGGTCGTCCATGGCGTACCACGGCAGGCCGGTGGCGCCGGCGATCTGCTCGGCGAGAGTGGTCTTGCCCGAACCGGTGACGCCGTACACGAGCACCCGCTGCGCCCCGCCAAGCCCGTAGTCCACAACCGCCACAGAGAGACTTTACGCTGCGCGGGTAGGCTCTCGCGTCGTGAGGATTGCGAGATTCACCACCGGCGATGACCCCGAGTACGGAGTGGTGGGTGGCCCCGATGGGGACGAGATCGTGGCCGCCGTGGTGGGTGACCCGCTGTACGCCGGGGTGGAGCTGACGGGAGCCCAGGTCCCGTTGGCCGATGCCCGCCTACTCGCCCCCGTCATACCCCGCAGCAAGGTGGTGTGCATAGGACGCAACTACGCCGCGCACGTCGAGGAGCTTGGGCACGACGTCCCAGCCGAGCCGCTCGTGTTCCTCAAGCCCAACACGTCCGTCGTCGGCCCCTTCGACCCGATCGTCTACCCGGCGCAGAGCAGCAACGTGCACTTCGAGGGGGAGCTGGGAGTGGTCATCGGCCGGATCTGCCGCGACGTGCCTGGGGCGAAGTGGAAGGACGTCGTCTACGGCTACACCGTGGGCAACGACGTGACAGCGCGCGACCTGCAGGAGTCCGACGGGCAGTGGGCGAGGGCGAAGGGTTTCGACTCCTTCTGCCCGCTCGGCCCCTGGATCGAGACTGACTTCGACCCCTCCGACGTCGCGGTCGCTACGGAGCTCAACGGGGAGCTGAAGCAAAAGGGGAGTACGAGCCTGATGCTCTTCGACATCCCCACCGTGATCTCCTACATCACGTCGTTCATGACCCTGCTGCCCGGCGACGTCATCCTCACCGGTACGCCGGCCGGCGTCGGACCGATGCGGCCGGGGGACCAGGTCTCGGTCACCGTCGAGGGCATCGGGACCTTGACCAACACGGTGGTGTCTCGTGGCTGACACACCGACGTCGCCCGTGCGCGTCCGCTTCTGCCCGTCACCCACTGGCAACCCGCACGTAGGGCTCGCCCGCGCGGCCCTCTTCAACTGGGCCTTCGTGCGTCATCTCGGCGGGACGTTCGTCTTTAGGGTCGAGGACACCGACGTGAGTCGCGACTCGCAGGAGTCGTACGACACGCTGCTCGACGTCATGCGCTGGCTGGGCTTCGACTGGGACGAGGGTCCTGAGGTGGGGGGTCCGTTCGGACCGTACCGGCAGTCGGAGCGGTATGACGTCTATGCCGACGTGGCTGAGCGGCTGCGCGAATCCGGCCGCGCCTATCACTGCTACTGCTCCCAGCTGGAGCTGGACGAGCGCAACGAGCGTGCCCGGGCAGCCGGCCGCGCGCCCGGCTACGACGGCCACTGCCGCGCCTTGACCTCCGCGCAGACGGACAGCTACGTGGCCGAAGGACGCAAACCGGTCCTGCGGTTCCGGATGCCGGACTCGCCGATCGTGTTCGACGACCTCGTCCGCGGCGTCATCAGCTTCCAGAGCGAGCACGTGCCGGACTATGTGCTGGTGCGCGCCAACGGGCACCCGCTCTACACGCTGGTCAACCCGGTCGACGACGCGCTGATGGAGATCACGCATGTCCTGAGGGGTGAGGATCTGCTCTCCTCGACGCCACGTCAGCTTGCGTTGTACGACGCGCTGGCCCAGATCGGGGTCGGCAGCGGAGACACACCCCGCTTCGGGCACCTGCCCTACGTCATGGGCCAAGGCAACAAGAAGCTGTCGAAGCGCGACCCCGAGTCGAACCTGCTGGCCTACCGTGACCGCGGCTTCCTCCCCGAGGGCCTGCTCAACTACCTGGCGCTCCTCGGCTGGTCGATCGCGGATGACCGTGACATCTTCACCATGGACGAGATGGTGGCCGCCTTCACGATCGACCGGGTCAACCCGAATCCCGCGCGCTTCGACGCGAGGAAGTGTGAGGCGATCAACGCGGTTCACCTCAGGTTGCTGCCGGTCGAGGAGCTGGCGCGCCGCGTCGTGCCGTATCTGCAGGCGGCCGGGCTCGTCTCAGAACCGGTGCCGCCGCAGGCGCTGGCCACCGTCATGGCCGCGGCCCCTCTGATCCAGGAGCGGATGACGACCCTCGGCGAGGCGGTGGACATGATCGGGTTCCTGCTGGTGTCTGAGGAGGACTTCGCGATCCAGCCGGACGACGCCGCTCAGCTACTCAACAGCGATGGTCTCGAGGTGGTCAGAGCGGCGTACGACGCCTTGAGCTTCCTGGCTGAATGGGACACTTCGAGCATCGAGGCGGCGCTCCGGACGAGGCTGGTCGACGAGCTGGGGCTGAAGCCGCGCCACGCGTTCGGACCGGTCCGGGTGGCGATCACCGGCCGCCGGATCTCGCCGCCTCTGTTCGAGTCGTTGGAGCTGCTGGGGCGAGAGCGGTCCTTGTCACGTCTGCGCGACGCTGCCGACCTCTCGTGACCACTAACGCCCCGGCAGTCGGCGCCGGAGACTACCTTCACACGGCTACGCCGCAACGCGGTGCCTGGTGGAGACTGGTGGTAGCTGTCGCCGCGTCCACCCTGGGACTGGTCGCCGGGGCGATAGCCGCCCTGCTGCTCATCACCCTGGCAGCCCGCCTCGTCGGCTACGGCGACTTCGAGGTCGACCCCACGAACGGTGTCAACGCCGGGGAGATGCTCGCCCTCAATCTGGGGCTGGCGCTGCTCATCCCGTTGGCATGGTTGCTGTCTCGGGTGCTGTACGGCGTCCGGCCACGCTGGCTCGCATCGACGCGGCCAGGGATGCGGTGGGGCTGGCTGCTCACGTGCATCGGCGTCGCCGCAGTGGTCTGGTCGCCGTTCCTCGTGCTCGGCACCGCGGGCGCGGTGATCGCTCGGGAAGCGGCGATCGGCGCTGGCGTGGTGGCGTTCGTGCTGGTCGTGCTGGCCACGACGCCGTTCCAGGCGGCCGGAGAGGAGTATCTCTTCCGGGGCGTGCTGTTACAGGGCCTCGGCGCCATCTGGCTGCCGAAGGTGGTCTGCTGCCTGCTGTCGGGGCTGCTGTTCGCGGTCGCACACGTCCAGTTCGACCCGCCTCTGTTCGCCGACCGGGTCTTGCTCGGGACTGTCTTCGCGTGGTTGACCCTGCGCACCGGTGGCCTCGAGGCGGCAATCGCCGTCCACCTGGTCAAGAACGTCGCCGGGCTGATTCCGGCCGGGCTTCTCGGCGACGTCGAGGACGCGCTCGACCCCGACAGCGTTACGTGGGTTCCGTTCGTCGTCGACGTGGTCCTGCTGGCGATCGCGGTCCCCTGGATCATCTACCTGTGGCGTCGCTGGGAGGCCAAGCGGCAGGCCGTGTCGCCGGCATACCCCGGCCCCCCGCCGGCATACCGTGACCCGCCTCCGCAGTCGTGGCCCTAGCCGACCAGGAGCCGCTGTACCCGCTCCGGTATTGTCGTCCCTCGGTGTCGGGCATCCGATGTCTGTGCCAATGGGGTATGGGGTAATTGGCAGCCCGACTGGTTCTGGTCCAGTTAGTCTAGGTTCGAGTCCTAGTACCCCAGCGATGCGACGACGGGCTCAATCCGATACAGTCGCGTCCGCTCACTGGCCCCGTTGTGTAGTGGCCTAGCACGCCGCCCTCTCAAGGCGGTAGCGCGGGTTCGAATCCCGTCGGGGCTACCATCGAAAGAGCCTCTGACCTGCCCAACCGTGGGTGAGAGGCTCTCGGCATGTGATCTGCATATCGTCTGGGCCGCGCCCGGCCGCGTCCTCAGGCCCTCTCACCGCCAAACGACCGCCGGATCACCTAGGGGACCCGGGACTCGCGGGCGGCCACACGTACGGAAGGTCTGGCGGAACCCCGACAAAGATCGGAGCGTAGAACTCAGGATCTTTGCGTACCAAGTTCGACTGGTGCGAGCGGTGCAGTGCCTCGTCGCCCAGCCACGGCGGACCTTGGAGCCCTCCGCCGCCGTCGCGACCGGCAGCCACCAGCAGGCCGGTGGTCTTTCGTTGGCAGGTGTCGTTGAAGCCACGAGATGTCCACTCCCTACAGGTGGCGTCCTGGTATGCCGCCAAGGCCGACTCGTACCCCTGCCACATCAGCACGGCGGGATGGTTCCGCCATCCTTTGGGGGCGAACGACTCGATGACCCCGGCGGTGTTGTTCCAACGCAATCGGACGAGCACTTGGATGATCTGCAGCGTCTCGACGCGCTGTTTCCCCAGGCGCATGTTGTCGAGGACCGCAGCGCAGCGGTCGAAGTCGGCGTACGGCAGAAACGTCTGGATGGCGGATCCCTTCGCAGCGGTGTCCACGCTCGTCGCCGTGGCCGTCGGTCATGAGGTCTGCACGGCCGAACCCCGCCAGCCTAGGATGCCCGCGGTCGGGTGGCCACCAGGCGTCGCAATCGGCGCAGCGATGGGGCTATGGCGCTCGTAGGCTTTGATGCAGGTCTGGGCGGCGCTCGACGATGGCACCCCCACAAAGGAGAGACGCAGGGCATGATCTCGACGCTTGTGATGGTTTCACCGGTTGGCGCGCTGCGCCTTCGTGCTGACGCGGACGGCATCATCGGCATATCGTTCGTCGATGAGGAGCTGGAGGAGGACCTCCCCCCAGCCAACACATACCGGTCGTGATCGAGGCCCGACGGCAGCTGACGGACTACTTCGACGGCCGCCGCAAGGTGTTCCAGCTGCCACTGGCCGCAACCGGCACGCAGTTCCAACGCGCGGTGTGGGCCGAGCTGCTGAACATTCCGTTCGGGGCCACGACTACGTACGGCGAGATCGCCCACCGTCTCGGTATGTCGCCTGGCGCCTCTCGCGCCGTCGGCATGGCGAACGGCGCCAACCCCATCGGGATCGTCGTACCGTGTCACCGGGTGATCGGTGCAAAAGGCAAGATGATCGGTTTCAGCGGCGGCCTCGACCGCAAGCGCTACCTGCTCGGGCTCGAGTCGAGCAGCCCGCCGCGAGGTGCGTTGTTCCGCTGAGACCGAGCGCGGCTACGCGGAGCGGCGCAAGGACTCGCTCAGGCGCTCCGCCGCGGCCAGGACGGCCGGGGCGTGCATACGCCCGGGCTGGCGGGTCATGCGTTCGAGCGGACCGGACACCGAGACGGCGGCGACAACCTTGCCGGATGGAGCGCGCACTCCGGCCGACACCGAGGCCACGCCCGCCTCGCGCTCGCCGATGCTCTGGGCCCAGCCCCGCCTGCGGATGCTGCCCAGAGCCGCGGCGTTGAACTCGCATTGTGGAGCCCGCGGTGCATGCGGTCGGGGTCCTCCCAGGCAAGAAGCACCTGAGCCGCCGAGCCGGCCAGCATGCTGAGCTGGCTTCCCACCGGGATGGAGTCGCGGAGACCAGTCTGACGCTCCGCCGCGGCTACACAGATCCGGTGGTCGCCCTGTCGGCGGAACAACTGGGCCGACTCCCCGGTGATGTCTCGCAGCCGGGCGAGGATTGGCCCTGCCGCCGCCAGCAGCCTGTCCTCGCCGGCGGCCGACGCCAGCTCCGCGAGCCGTGGTCCCAGCATGAACCTGCCCTGCAGGTCGCGGGCGACCAACCGGTGGTGTTCCAGGCCACGGCCAGTCGGTGCGCGGTCGGCCGGGCCAGTCCGGTTGCAGCCACCAGCCCTGCCAAGGTGGCAGGCCCCGGCTCCAGAGCAGAGAGGACCAGGGCGGCTTTGTCCAGCACGCCTACTCCACTAGTGTTGTCCACACCACGATACTGCCGTCTCATATGGTGATATGCAAGGAGTGACTGTCGGGTCGTGCACGAACAGCCGGCTCGAGGACCTGCGCGCCGCGGCAGCCGTGATCCAGGGTCACCACGTGGCGCGCCGTCGGTGCGCATGCTCGTCGTACCCGGCTCGACCCGGGTCCGCCTGCAAGCCGAAGAGGAGGGACTCGACAAGGTCTTCGGCGACTGATCAAGGGACTCGACTACATCGCCATCACTCTGGCCCATGAGGCCGACATATCAACGTACGAAGCGAATCGGCCGTCTTTCGCACCGGTGACGCTGCCGCGCTGATCCATCGGCCGTCGTCTCCTCGTACCTCGTGGTCGCGGAAACCCTTGCCACGTAACCGATACGCGTGCAGAGTTCGGTGTGTTGCCTGACATCGCGTGAGGATCTGCGTACCGTTTCGAGCAACCGTCGGGCAGGGCTCGACTCCTAGCGTCCACGAAAGGGAAGTCCTTGAACAAGAGCCAACTCATCGAGGCACTGTCCAGTCGCTTCGAGGGCAACAAGAAGTCGGCACAGCATGCCCTCGAATCCGTTATCGATACGATCACGCGGGAGGTCGCGAAGGGCGAGAAGGTCGCGATCACAGGCTTTGGCGCCTTCGAGAAGGCCGTCCGCCCGTCTCGGATGGTCCGCAACCCGCGCACCGGAGAACGCAAGCGGGCGAAGAAGACCGCCGTGCCGAGATTCCGCGCCGGGTCTGAGCTGAAGGCCGTTGTGTCGGGCGCCCGAAAGCTGCCCAAGATCGCGACCTCGACGGCAGGCAAGGCGACGTCGAACACGTCAGGCGCCGCGAAGTCGAGCGCGGCGAAGCCTGCCGAGAAGAAGACGACCGCCACCAAGAAGACCACCACCACCAAGAAGACCACCCCCACCAAGAAGTCGACGAGCGCGGGCACCGACAAGACGTCGGCAGCCAAGGCGCTCGCCAGCAAGTCGTCCTCGCAGGGCACGAAGAAGGCCGGCGCAAGTCCCTTGCCAAGACGAGCAGCCCAGCCAGCAAGAGCACGCCTGCCAAGAAGACCACGCCCACGACGAAGTCGACGAGCTCGACCACCACCAAGAGCTCAGCCGGTAAGGCGCTCGCCCGGAAGTCATCCTCGTCCGGGACGAAGAAGACGGCAGCGAAGGCAACGGCAAGACGAGCAGTCCGGCAAAGAGCACTAAGAAGAGCAGTGCCAAGAAGAGCACCGCCAAGAAGAGTTGATCTCTGCCCACCTGCCTGCGGGAGAGGAGCAGGTGGCGGCCCCGGCCCGGAGGCGGATTGGGTCGTCGGGTGCCGGTTGAGGTGGCCGTCCAGCGTGATCCGCGGTCTCAGTCGAGTGACAGCACAGCGCGGGTATGACGGCCCACGCCCAGCTGGACGGCCACCTCGAGGTCGCCCGGCGTGTCGACGTCGCGCCGCAGCCTCGCCAACCCCTCCAGGTCCACCTCCTGCGCACCGCGGTCGCGGTGGTCGGCGTACGAGTGGGGTCCGAACGCGGGTCGAAGGGGGTGCTCGTCACGGGCCGCCAAGAGTGTGGTGCCCGTCTTTGCGGCGTCTGCCACGAACCAGTACGGCGCTGACACGCCGTCGAACACTGCGGAAAGCTCACGGGCGGTGAGCGCAGGCAGGTCAGCCGACAGTGCCGCCACACAGGCGTGCGGATCTTCACCCCGGACGACTTCGGCGGCGTGGAGCAACGCCGGGTTGAGGCCTGCAGCGGGGGCATCTGAAAGCAGCTCAGCGCCGAGATCTGCACACGCCTTCGCGGCCGGGTCGTTCGTGACCACCACGACGCGACGCACCCGAGGTGTGGCCGTCGCCGCCACCACCGTGTCGAGAGCGAAGGCAAGGGCAAGTTCCCGGCGCCGGCTAGGACCGAAGTCGACCAGCCGCGACTTCGCCACCGCGAGATCCTTGACCGGGATGATGATCGTCCAGGTGCGACGGTCCAGGTCAACGGAAGGCATCACCGATGATCTTGCCACCTGCTCGACATCGACCTCGCCGTAGACGACACTGTCTGCCTGCTGGGACGGCTCAGCGAGCGAGGGAGCAGGTTGCGACGTGGCACGGCGTGAAATCGGCTGGGCGTTCGGATTCTGCGTCCTCGTGCTGCGCCGTCCGCTGCTGCTGCTGACGCGGCGAGACTGGCAGGGAGTCGAGCACATTCCACGCAGCGGCGGCTGCCTCCTCGTAACCAACCACGTCTCCGAGTTCGACCCGGTGCCGTTCGGGCACTTCGTCTACGACAACGGCCGAGTGCCGCGGTTCCTCGGCAAGGCAGAGGTCTTCAAAGTTCCACTCATCGGCACCATCTTGCGCAACGCCGGCCAGATACCCGTCTACCGAAAGACGTCTGACGCGGCGAAGGCGTTCAGTGCGGCGGTGGAGGCGGTCCGGCAGGGTGAGTGCGTGGTGGTGTACGCCGAGGGCACGATCACCAGAGATCCCGACCTGTGGCCGATGGTGGGCAAGACAGGTGCCGCGCGGATCGGCCTCACCACAGGGTGCCCCGTCGTCCCGGTGGCGCAGTGGGGACCGCAGGACATTCTGGCGCCGTACGGACGCAGACTTCGGCTGCTGCCGCGCAAGACCATGCACATGAGAGCTGGCCCACCGGTGGACCTGTCGGCTGTGCAGGGTAGGGCGCTGACCCCGGCGACGTTGCAAGAGGCGACCGACCTGATCATGGCCGACATCACCGCGCTGCTCGAGGAGATCAGAGGGACGAAGGCGCCTGCGACCCGGTTCGACCCGAGGAAGGCGGGCGTCGCCGAGACCGGGAACCCTTACCGGCGACGCACCGGCGGCAAAGAGCGGGGGGCCGTGTGAGCAGGGTTGCCGTCTTCGGATCCGGATCGTGGGGAACTGCGTTCTCTCTTGTGCTGGCGGACGCCGGCAACCACGTCGTGATGTGGGCGCGGCGTGAGGAGGTGAGCGACGTCATCAACACCCGGCACGAGAACACCGACTATCTGCCAGGGGTCGAGCTGCCGGCCAGTGTCAGTGCCACCCACGACCCCGAGGAGGCATGTGCAGGCGCCTCGGTGATCGTGCTGGCGGTCCCGTCGCAGTCGCTGAGGGCTAACCTGGAGGTCTGGTCGAAACACATCCCCGACGGTGCGGTAGTGATGAGCCTGATGAAGGGGGTGGAGGTCGGCACGGCCAAGCGGATGACCGAGGTCATCGAGGAGGTGACCGGGATCGGCGGAGGCCGCGTCGCTGTCTTGTCGGGGCCCAACCTGTCGCACGAGATCGCGAGTCGCCAACCCGCGGCCTCCGTGATCGCGTGTACCGACGAGTCGGTGGCCGAATCCCTGCAGGCCCGCTGCCACAGCCCGTTCTTCCGGCCGTACACCAACCCTGATGTCGTGGGCTGTGAGCTCGGGGGAGCGACGAAGAACGTCATCGCGCTGGCGGTGGGGATGGCGCAGGGCCTCGGGTTCGGCGACAACGCGACTGCCACCGTCATCACCCGCGGCCTGGCGGAGACCGCGCGACTCGGGGTGGCACTCGGTGCGGACCCCTACACGTTCTCTGGCCTTGCTGGGTTGGGCGACCTGGTCGCCACCTGCTCCTCTCCATTGTCGCGCAACCGCACTTTCGGCGAGAAGCTCGGGAAGGGCAAGAGCGTGGAGGAGATCGCCTCGTCCACGCGCCAGGTCGCCGAAGGCGTCACGTCCTGTGGCTCACTCAACGACCTGGCTGCGCGCAACGGCGTGGAAATGCCAATCGTGCAGCACGTGGCCGCCCTGATCGAAGGAGAGATGAGCCCCCAGGAGATGCTCGTGAGCCTGATCTCGCGCGCCGCCAAACCCGAGCGCTCCTGACCCGTCTCCCCC
>JAUJOO010000003.1:185273-220769 GCA_030447585.1 Nocardioidaceae bacterium
CGTGAGCCTGATCTCGCGCGCCGCCAAACCCGAGCGCTCCTGACCCGTCTCCCCCCGGCGTTTGCCATGTAAACCGTCCAACTGCGCGGTTTACATCGCAAACCTGCGGTGCACACGGGGGGTCTGCGATGTAGCGGCGCTAACCCACCGTCTACCCGACCGTCTATCCGAGCGTCTGGTCGAGAGCCCCGGACAGGTCGTGCCACAGGTCCTCCACATCCTCAATGCCGACGCTTAGCCTTACCAAGCTCTCTGGAATGGTCCGCGGCTCACCCGCCCATCGCCTGCGGCGCTCCAGCGACGACTCGACACCGCCGAGGCTGGTGGCGTGCACCCATAGTGACGTGCTGCGGGTGAAGAGGTCAGCAGCAGCCGCACCACCGGCCACCTCGACGGCGATGATCGCGCCGAAGCCGGGGTAGCGAACCCGCTCCACCGCCGGATGCTCGTCGAGCCGGGCGACGAGCGCGGCCGCGTTCGCGTGAGCACGTTCGACCCGCAGGTGTAACGTGCGCAGCCCGCGCAGGGCCAACCAGGCCTCGAGCGTCCCTGGAATGGCGCCCCGGGTACGCCGAGCACCGTCAACCGCACCGTAGATCTCGTCGTCGCTAGTCACGACGAGCCCGATCATGACGTCTGAGTGTCCCGAGATGTACTTCGTGCCCGAGTGCACGACCACGTCGGCTCCCAGGGTGAGAGGGCGCTGAACCAGCGGAGTGGCGAACGTGTTGTCGACGACCACGCGCGCCCCTACCCCATGGGCGGAATGACACAGTGTCGCGATGTCGGCGACCTCCAGGGCCGGGTTGGTGGGCGACTCGAGCCAGAGCAGCGCCACGTCATCGACGAGGGCGGCCTGGACTTGTGCAGTGTCGTCCACATCGACGGCGACGACCTTGATGCCATCACGTTGCGCGAGCGTCGCGAGGTGCGCCAGCGTGCCCTGGTAGCAGTGACGTGGCGCCACCACGGTCTCACCAGGCGCGACGAGATCAAGGACGGTGGCGATGGCGGCCATGCCTGACGCGAAGGACAGCGCGCGTCCGCCCTCCAGGGCGCCGACCACGTCCTCGAAGGCGCGCCACGTCTGGTTGCCGTAGCGGCCGTACTCCAGATCACCGCCAGCGACGTACGTCGAAGCCATCACCAGCGGTTCGTTGAGCGGCTGGTCAGGCTCCCCTCGCGGTCGACCGAGCTTGACGGTCAGCGTGCTCGACGACAGGGCTCGCGTGGCGTCGTGTGCTGTCACAGCAGCCATTGTGGTCCAGATAGGCTCCCAGCAATGAGCCCCACCCCCAAGCCGCGGATCGCTGTCGTCTTCGGTGGCAGGTCCAGCGAGCATGCTGTCTCGTGTGCGACCGCCGCCAGTGTCTTGTCGGTCATCGACCGTGACCGGTATGACGTGGTGCCCATCGGGATCAGCCACGAAGGCAAATGGGTGCTGGAGTCCGGCGAGCCCGAGCGCCTGGCCCTGACGGCCGGCCATGTGCCGGAGGTTGACGCGGGCGCGGCTGCCGTGGTCGTCAGCCAGGACCCGAGCCGCCGAGAGATCGTCGTCGCCGAGCCTGGGCAGACGCCACACCAGCTGGGCGAGGTGGACGTCGTGTTTCCCTTGCTGCACGGCCCGTGGGGCGAGGACGGGACGATCCAGGGGCTTTTCGAGATGGCCGGGATCAAGTACGTCGGGTCGGGTGTGCTTGCTTCAGCGGTGGGCATGGACAAGCACTACATGAAGATCGTGCTGTCCGCTGCAGGACTGCCGGTGACTGCGCACGCCGTCATCAAAGGTCATGAGTGGGAGAGCGACCCGGCAGCGGTTCGCGAGACCGTGGCATCGCTGGGATACCCCGTGTTCGTCAAACCGGCTCGGGCAGGGTCGAGCCTGGGCATCACGAAGGTGCAGGACGCCGAAGGTCTGGACGCAGCGGTCGAGCACGCCAGGGAGTTCGACCCCAAGGTCCTGGTCGAACCGTCCGCCGAGGGTGCCCGCGAGGTCGAGTGCGGTGTGTTGCAGGCTCTTGACGGGACTGCTGAAGCCAGCAAGGTCGCCGAGATCACCGGCTACGGAGCGCACGAGTTCTATGACTTCGCGGCCAAGTACCTCGGCGAGGAAGGGGTCACTCTCGAGGTGCCGGCCGACCTGCCAGACGAGGTGGTGAAGGACATCCAGCAGTTGTCTGTCGCTGCTTTCGAGGCGCTGGGGTGTGAGGGCCTTGCCCGGGTCGACTTCTTCGTCTTCGGCGGTGGTCAAGTGGTCATCAACGAGATCAACACGATGCCCGGGTTCACCCCTGCATCGATGTACCCGCGCATGTGGGCAGAGTCTGGAGTCTCGTACCCGGAACTGGTCGACCGGCTGATCACGTTGGCGGCCGAACGTCCGGCCGGGCTGCGCTGACCGCGGCCCTCACCGGCCGGGTCTCACAGACACGGTCGCTCGTCTCGCGTGTGCTCGCGAATCGCGGCTGCCACGTCGGTCAGCGGGTCGACCGCTGACCTGTCGTCGTCGGCCGGCACGGTCATCTCGACGTACGGCGACCGCCCGATGGTGGTGAAGACCGTCTCTCCCTCGGGAGGGACCGACCCGTCCAGCGACCCGGTCGCGTCCTCGGCGTACCAACCGACGTCGTTGACGACGAAGCAGAAGGAGTCCGGCGAGAGACCGGCGGGGCGCTCCACGCCGCAGCGCAGCACGATCGGCGGCTCTCCCCAGGCGGCGGCGAGCCCGTCAGCGGACTCGACTTCTCGTTGCTCCAGCCCCACCACCGTCGGGGGAAGGTCGCCGACAAGTCCCCGGCACACCTGCGCGGTCTCGACGTCCATCGACGGCACGGTCACCTCGACCGGTCCGCTGCAGGAGACCACGAGACAGCTGACGCAGACAACCAGCCCTGTACGCAACCCTCTGCTCTGCGCCTGTCCGGACGCCACGACGCCCCCCGGCCGGCAGGCGGCGGTCGGAGGGCGTCCCCGGGGCAAGCTGACCTCAGATGTGCACGACCGGGCAGGTCAACGTTCGGGTGATGCCGTCGACAGACTGAACGCGAGCCACCACCAGCTTGCCCAGCTCGTCCACATTGCGTGCCTCAGCGCGCACGATCACGTCGTACGGGCCGGTGACGTCCTCCGCGAGCGTGATGCCCTTGAGGTTGGCGATGGCCTGGGCGACGTGCGCCGCCTTCCCGACCTCGGTCTGGATGAGGATGTAGGCCTGAACCACCACTGTGGACCTCCGCTGATGTGAGTCGTGTCGTTGGCGCGGTGAGCAGGCTACCGCCTGGTTAGGTTGTCACACTTAGGCGGACCGTGGAAGCGAGAGGTTGCCCATGACACAACGGCTGCCGGGCACGCTGGAGAGCGTAGGGGAGTTCGGGCTGGTTGCTGCCCTCACCGCCCGGTTCGCGCAAGGGTCAGACGTCGTGCTGGGGCCCGGTGACGACGCTGCGGTGGTCCGCGTTCAAGGCGGCGAGGTCGTCGCCTCGCTGGACATGTCGGTGCAGGGCAGGCACTTCCGGCTCGACTGGTCCACGGCCGCAGACATCGGCCACAAGGCCGCCGCGCAGAACCTCTCCGACATCAATGCGATGGGAGGTCGTCCGACAGCTCTCCTGGTCGGGCTCGGCGCGCCACCGGACCTCGACACGGCCTGGGCCCTCGAGTTCGCTGACGGGCTCGCCGAGGAGGCGTCGATGCTGGGGGCCAGCGTGGTGGGAGGAGATCTCACCCGGGCTGACGCGATCACCATCGCGGTCACCGTGCTCGGGGTCTGCGAGCATGGGGTCGTACGACGCTCGGGAGCACACCCAGGAGACGTCGTCGCGTTGGCCGGCCGCCAGGGATGGGCCGACGCCGGTTATGCGGTGCTCGCCCGTGGGTTTCGCTCTCCGCGGGTCGTCGTCGACGCACACCGGCGACCGGCTCCGCCGTACTCGGCGGGACCTGAGGCGGCGAGCCTGGGCGCGACCGCCATGATCGACGTCAGCGACGGCTTGCTGCAAGACGTCGGTCACCTTGCCACCGCCAGTGGCGTCGCCATCGACATCGAGTCAGCTCGGTTCGAGGTGGCAGAGCCGTTGCAGGCGGTGGGTGCGGCGCTGGGGGTAGACCCACGCCGCTTCGTGCTGACCGGAGGTGACGACTACTGCCTTGTGGCGGCGTTCCCGCCCCACGTCACGCTGCCGCCTACCTGGCGCCCTATCGGTCGCGCGCTCCGCCGTGAGGCGGCAGGCACGGTAACCGTCGACGGAGCCGACTACGCCGACTCGGCCGGTCACCAGCACTTCCGCTGATCCGGACCATCCACAGTCCGGCGCCGCTCGTATCAAAGCGTTGCCACGACTGCGGCTCGCTCACTGACAACAGGTCGTCTCGCATGGAAGAGGCCCAGTGGTAGGTGGAGCGATCAGCTCCCCTCAGCTTGGCGCCGTACATTGTGAGGATGAGTGACTCGCAGCCGGCGTACCGACATCAGGGACGCGCCCGCATGATGTTGAGACTCGTGGGCGTCATCGCCATGGCGACGGCTGTCACGTTGATCGCGATTGCCGTGGCCGACTTCTTCGCGGCGATGTCGAGCGACGACGTCGGCGCCGAACCGACGAAGTTCTGGATGTTCTTCCTGGCTCTCCCGTTCTTCGTCGTGGGTGGGTTCTGTCTCAACGCCGGGTTTCTCGGCGCTGGCGCAAGGTACGCCGCGGGTGAGGTGGCACCGACAGCCCGCTCCACGATGGGGTATCTAGGCCTCGGTGCGACGACGGCCAGCTGCGCCTCGTGCGGTGCGCACAACAAGCCGGACGCGAAGTTCTGCGACGACTGCGGCACCGCGTTGGCGACCGGCTGCGCATCCTGCGGCAAGAGCAACGCCGCCGACGCGAAGTTCTGCGCTGACTGTGGCGGCAAGCTGACCTGAGGCGCAGCAGCAAGATCCGACCCTGAGGGGGTCTGGGCAACGTAACAGTCGGATCTTTGCGCAGGGCGGGGGGCAGCCTCCAGGTCAGCGGGTGACCTTACCGGCCTTCAGGCAGGAGGTGCATACGTTGAGGCGCTTCGGCGTACCGTTGACGACCGCGCGCACGCGCTGGATGTTCGGGTTGAACCGGCGGTTGGTGATCTTGCGCGACCAGGGGCGGTTGTGACCGAAGCCGGGCTTCTTGGCGCAGATGTCACATACGGCAGCCACGGGAACTCCTGGGTATGAGGTAAGGCAGATGGTGCCCAGCTGACCGGGGCAACCGGACAAGAATAACGGATCGGTCGTCGCAGACGCCAATCGCCGTAGCGAACCCAGCTGCTGCGTCCCAGCGGCTGCGCTGACGGCGGCAGGGCAGTGGAGCCGCGTCGCGCCGTCGCCTCAGGCTGCTCAAGACCGCGCCCTGTCCGGTGGCCGGCATTAGGGTGTGCCGCAGAAGTGTCGGCCCAGACAACCCAGCACATCCGTAGCAGTATCAAGTTCTCCGCGCTGATGGCGCCCGCCGAACCTAAGGACCCGTGTCGTGAGCAAGTCAGTCGAGGTGGCCCTGCTGCTTCGCTGGTGTGACCTCACGCTCACCGGTCTCGGGGAGGCCCGCGAGGAGATCGACGCACTCAACGTCTATCCAGTGCCCGACGGCGACACCGGCACCAACCTCTACCTGACGTTCGAGGCAGCGCGTCAGGCAGTAGTCGACGCCGATCCCGGCTCGCTCGGGAGCGCGTTGACCGTGTTTGCACGCGGGGCCTTGTTGGGTGCGCGCGGCAACTCCGGAGTGATCTTGTCCCAGCTCATGCGCGCAGGTGCCGATGGCTTGCTCCGCGGCGACCCCGCGAAACCCGGCCAGCTGCTTGCCGACACGTTGACCCTTGCCGCTGATGCGGCGTACGAGGCTGTCGCCCAGCCGGTCGAAGGGACCATGCTGACGGTTGCCCGAGCAGCGGCCGACGCGGCTCAGGAAGCGGTAGGCCGAGCGCCCGAGGACCTGACGGCACAGATGGGCTTCGTGGTCCGCGAGGCTGCCGAAGCGGCTCGCCAGGCACTGCAACGCACGCCGGAGCAGCTCGAGGTGCTGGCTCTGGCCGGGGTCGTGGACGCCGGAGGTCGTGGTCTATGCGTCCTGCTCGACTGTGCGGAGGAGGCGTTCACCGGCGTACGTCGCGCGCCCCGGCCCAGTTCGGCGCCCCGTCTGCTGCCGACTCCGGTTGTCCCCGGGGCGGACCTGTCGCCCGACGGTCCAGGCTATGAGGTGATGTACCTGCTCGACGCCGACGTCTCGGCAGTCGCCACGCTGAGACAAAGACTGGCCGGGCTGGGTGACTCGCTCGTCGTCGTCGGAGGCGACGGGCTGTGGAATGTGCATGTCCACGTCGATGACGTCGGGGCAGCGGTCGAGGCAGGGATCGAGGCGGGGCGCCCGCACCGGGTGCGGGTCACTCACTTCGCCGATCAGATCAGCCGGGCGCGCACGGCAAAGGTCGCCGCTCGCGAGGGCCGCGGAGTCGTCGTGGTGGCCGCCGGGGAAGGCCTCGAGGCGCTGTTCGCTTCTACAGACACGGTGGTGGTGCGGGGTGGTCCCGGTCGGCGGTGCTCGACCGGCGAGATCCTCGCCGCCATCCGGTCGACCGCATGTGCGGAGGTGGTCGTGCTGCCCAACGACGCAGACACGGTGGCCGTGGCCGAAGCCGCCGCCAGCGCTGCCCGCGACGAGTCCGTACGTGTCGCCGTCATCCCTACCCGCGCGCAGGTGCAGGGCCTTGCCGCCGTTGCTGTCCATGACCCCGGCCGGAGCTTCGACGACGACGTGGTGCAGATGACTTCCGCAGCCGGTCACATGAGACAGGGCGCCGTGACCATCGCCGCTAGGGACGCCATGACCATGGCCGGCCCGTGCCGAGCCGGTGACGCCCTCGGGGTCGTCGAGGGGGACTTCATGATCCTTGGATCCTCTCTCGACCAGGTGGCGGTGGAGGTGGTGGAGCGGCTGCTGTCGGGCGGCGGCGAGATGATCACCCTCGTGCGGGGAACAGAGGCAACCGAGGCCATGGTGAGCCACGTCGAGTCTCATGTACGGCGTACCCGGCCGGAGGTTGACGTCGTGGTCTACGACGGGGGCCAGGAACGCTACCCGCTACTGGTCGGCGTCGAGTAGCCGCCATGGTTTCCCTCGACACCAAGCTCGGCGGAGTGGTCGGCAAGGCAAGCACGACCGCCCTCAGAAGCGCCTTCGAGTTCGAGACGGTTGGTGACCTGCTGGCTCACTATCCGCGCCGCCTCGAGGATCGGGGCCAGCTCACCAACTTCGCCAACCTGCAGGTCGGCGAGCACGTCACCGTCATAGCCAAGGTCGTCTCCGTCAAGAACATCCAGTACACGCCGAAAGGTGCACGCCGGCCAACCTTCCGTTCGGAGGTCACGATCACCGACGGCGAACGCGAGCTGCAGGCGACGTTCTTTCGACAGCCGTGGCGCAAGGGCAGCCTGGCTCCGGGGACGATCGCCTTGTTCAGCGGCAAGGTCACCGTCTTCAACAGACGCCGCCAGCTCCAGCACCCGACCTGCGACATCCTCGGCCACGGCACGGACATCGATGAGTTCGCCGACCTTGAGACACCGCGCTGGATCCCCATCTACGCAGCCACCGCAAAGGTGACGTCCCAGGCGCTGACGGATGCGGTGAAGCAGGTGCTAGCGGTGCTCGACGACCCCGCTGATCCCGTCCCCGACGAGGTTCGTCGTTCACACGACCTGATGCCGTACGCCGAGGCGTTGAGCAAGGTCCATCAACCCGCCGACCCGAAGGAGTGGCACGACGCCCGCAGGCGGCTGCGGTTCGACGAGGCGTTCGTGCTCCAGACCGTGTTGGCACAGCGCCGCCGGCTGATGATGTCCTTGCCGGCCACCCCCCGCCAGCCGCGCCAGGGGGGCCTGCTGCAGCGCTTCGACTCGTCACTCCCGTTCATCCTGACGGACGGCCAGCGGCGTATCGGTGCGGAGCTTTCCGCCGAACTGGAGCGTTCCCATCCGATGCACCGGCTGCTCCAAGGGGAGGTCGGGTCAGGAAAGACGGTAGTCGCGCTGCGCGCCATGCTGCAGGTCATCGACGCGGGAGGGCAGACCGCACTCCTTGCCCCGACCGAGGTCCTCGCCGCCCAGCATCACCGGTCGATCGAGGCCATGCTCGGACCGCTCGCATCCGCAGGCATGCTAGGTGGCGCCGACGACGCGACCCGTGTCGTGTTGCTGACGGGTTCGATGAGCGCCGCGAAGCGCCGTCAGGTGATGCTGGACATCGCGTCCGGTGTCGCAGGCATCGTCATCGGGACGCATGCCATCCTCGAGGAGAAGGTCCAGTTCGCGGAGCTTGGTCTTGTCGTGGTCGACGAGCAGCACCGGTTCGGAGTGGAGCAGCGCGCTGCACTCACCGACAAAGCCGGGTTCACACCGCCTCACGTCCTCGTGATGACAGCGACTCCGATACCTCGCACCGTGGCAATGACTGCGTTCGGCGACCTCGACGTCTCCACACTGCGAGAGCTGCCTGCCGGCCGAGCGCGGGTGCAGTCGACCGTCGTACCCACTGCCGAACGGCCCCAGTGGTTGGAGCGCGGCTGGGAACGTGTCCGTGAGGAGGTAGCCAACGGGCATCAGGCGTACGTCGTCTGCCCACGGATCGGTGGCGAACCCGAGTCGGCGATGCAGGAGGCACCCGCAGATGACGCTGGGCCGCCGTCACGCCCACCTCTCGCCGTCGCCGACGTAGCGGCCCAGCTGGCCGCCGGCCCACTGGCAGGGCTGCGGTTGTTCATGTTGCATGGCCGGCTTCCGGGGGACGAGAAGGACGACATCATGCAGCGCTTCGCGGCCGGCGAGATCGACGTACTCGTCGCGACCACCGTGATCGAGGTGGGCGTCGACGTCGCGAACGTCTCGGTGATGGTGGTCATGGACGCGGACCGCTACGGCGTCTCGCAGCTGCACCAGCTCCGCGGTCGCATCGGGAGAGGATCTGTCCCCGGCGTCTGCCTGCTCGTCACTGACGCCCCTGCCGATTCCGAGGCCCGCGAGCGCCTCGAGGCGGTCGCGGCGACGACCGACGGGTTCGAGCTGGCCAGGCTCGACCTGGAGAACCGGCGTGAGGGCGACGTCCTTGGTGCCATGCAGTCAGGCCGTCGCTCGAGCCTGAAGCTTCTCTCCGTCCTCCGGGACGAGGACGTGATCAGCGACGCCCGAGCGGCTGCTGAGTCGGTCATCCAGGCGGATCCCGCGCTCGACCGGCACCCAGCGCTCAGAGCTGCGCTGGCATCCCTGCTGGCGAGCGAGCAGGCCGGCTACCTCGAGAAGTCGTGACGCCCGCCTGGGTGGAGCAACCGCACGTCCGAGACGCTGCAAGATCCCGCTGCGGCAAGCGTTGTTGCCATCAGTCTTGATCGTCATGGCCCGGGGCGCGGATCATTTCGTCATGCACCTACGCCACGCACTCGGCGGCAGCCGCTCGGCGCGACACCAGTCACCTCTCAGGCAGCTGGCTGTCCGGAGAAGTCATGACCCGAATCATCGGCGGTAGCGTCGGAGGGCGACGACTCAAGACGCTACCGGGGACCGGCACTCGGCCCACGTCCGACCGGGTGCGTGAGGCGCTGTTCTCGGCCATCGAGTCGCAGCTCGGCACGCTCGCCGGACGAGTTGTGGTCGACCTGTACGCCGGTTCCGGGGCCGTCGGCCTCGAGGCGCGCTCACGAGGTGCCAGGGCGGTCACTCTCGTCGAGCGAGACCGCGCGGCCGCTGAGCTCATCCGCGCCAATGCGCGTGCACTAGGCCTCGACGGCGTGCACATCGTCACCAACAGCGCGGAGCGATGGGCGGCGCAGCCGTCTCGAGGCGGCGGCTTCGACGTCGCCTTTCTGGACCCGCCGTACTCGGTTGCCGACGACACTGTCACTGACGTGCTGCGGCTGCTCGTCCAGAACGGTTGGCTGGTCGAGGGAGCCCTCGTCGTACTCGAACGCGCCAGCCGTGACGCCGGCTGGCGGTGGCCAACTGGTTGGGAAGGTATTCGTTCACGCAGATACGGAGAGACCATGCTCTGGTACGGTCGCCAGGTCTGATCAAGACCGCCACGCCCTTCACGAGTCGGGCGCTCGCAGCGCCTGACGAGGCGCTTCGACCACGGAACCGAGGAGCCGCGATGCGTAGAGCCGTCTGTCCGGGGTCGTTCGACCCACTGACGAACGGCCACCTCGATATCGTCGCTCGGGCCGCCAAGGTTTTCGACGAGGTGATCGTGGCGGTTCTGGTCAACGAGTCCAAGCGCAGCCTCTTCTCCGTCGACGAGCGCGTGAGCATGCTAAGTGAGGCGGTATCGGCGTACGACAACGTCGAGGTGACGGCGTTTCGCGGGCTGCTCGTCGACTTCTGCCGCGACAACCAGGCGGTTGCCGTCGTGAAGGGGCTGCGAAGCGGGGGCGACTTCGACTACGAGGTGCACATGGCGCGGATGAACGAGCGGCTCTCCGGCATTGAGACCGTGTTCATCCCGGCGAGCCCGGCCCTGTCGTTCGTCGCGTCGAGCCTTGTCAAGGAGGTGGCCCGATTTGGCGGTGACGTGTCGGGGCTCGTACCGTCGTACGTCCTGAAACCGCTTCACAGCCGACTGAGCGAGCAGCCGTGAGTCAGCAGCCCGCATCTGAGCAGCACCAAGGAAGGTTTCCGTGGACGTCGCCCAGGCGTTGAAGGAGCTTCGTTCCGTCGTAGCGAATGCTCGCTCCATGCCGATGTCATCCTCGGCGGTGATCAACCGCACCGAGGTGCTCGAGATGATCGACCAGCTCCAGGTGGAGCTGCAGCAGGCGTTGGCGGGCTCCGACAGGGTCTGCTCCGAGCGGGACTCTGTTATTGCCGAGGCACGCCGCGACGCAGAGCGCATCGTCGCCGAGGCGCACCGAGAGCGCGAGTTGCTGGCCTCTGAGACAGACGTCTACACGATCGCCAAGCGCGAGTCGGAGCACCTTCGCTCCGAGGCCCAGCTGGAGGCGACAGAGCTGCGCAGAGAGACCGACGAGTATGTCGACCAGCGTCTGGCCAACCTGGAGATCGCTCTCACGAAGACGCTCGAGGCACTGAGCCGAGGCCGTGACCGCCTCAACGGCCGGTCAGGTCTCCACAACCTCGACAAGTCGCACGACGAGACGCCGTTTCCCTTCTCAGAGGTTGACTGACCTGCGAGGTTGGGGAAGTCGTCGGGGGCGGAATCAGGGGGTCTGGCGCGGGCGAGATTCCCCAAACCTGAGGGTCGGCGTGTCCAGGGGTACGCCGGTGGCTGCTGCCCGCTTCAGCTGCGAGACGCTCGATTTGAGGGTGGCGAGTCGCACCGGCTATTCTTAGTGGCTGAGTGGCTGCCTTCCTGCGAAGGCAGCGATCTGCTGTTCCTCGCCGAAACCGGAAAGTCGTGTGCGATGCGTCTCGACCCGCGTTCGCCGCTCGTGATCAACACCCATGAGCTAGGGCGACGACCCGGATCGATGCGGACCCAGAAGCTCACGGTACCGGCACCGACGGAGCTTGGTATCGAAGTCATCGGCGTCCCCGCAGGATCGTCCGTGGAGGTCGAGCTACGGCTCGAAGCGGTGATGGAGGGGGTGCTCGCGTCGGGTTCGGCGGGGGCGATGGTCGTCGGGGAGTGCGCCCGTTGCCTGGAGCGGATCGAGGATGACCTCGAGGTGTCGTTGCAGGAGCTGTACGTCTACCCCGAGAGCGACGCCGAAGAGGACGAGGCCAGCCGACTCGATGGTGAGCTTCTCGACCTGGAGCCGGTGTTGCGCGACGCGGTAGTGCTTGCGCTGCCGTTTCGGCCCGTGTGCAGACCGGACTGTCCGGGGCTGTGCGCGCAGTGCGGTGCGCGGCTCGCTGAAGAGCCGCACCACACGCACGAAGAGAGCATCGACCCACGATGGGCGACGCTTTCCAGCTTGACCCTGAACGACGCCGAGCCAGCCGATCCCTCGGCTAGCCGAGACGAGGAGTAGACCGTGGCAGTTCCGAAGCGGAAGATGTCGCGCAGCAACACGCGCCACCGCCGTTCGCAGTGGAAGGCCACGGTCCCGTCGCTGGTGACGTGCGCCAACCCCGCGTGCCAGTCGAAGCACCTGCCGCACCGGGCTTGTCCCGAGTGCGGTCAGTACGGCGCCCGGGCAGACCGCCGTCAGGTCCTCTGACCGCCTGCCGTGAACGAGGGGGTCGTCGAGACGTCGCGGGCGCAGTTGTGTGCCGACCTCGGCGTCGAAGCTCTCGATCCTCAGCTGCTGCAGCGTGCCCTGACTCATCGCTCCTTCGCCTACGAGAACGGCGGCCTGCCGACCAACGAGCGGCTCGAGTTCCTCGGTGACTCGGTGCTCGGGGTGGTCGTCACCGAGTCGCTGTACTTGACCCACCCGGACCTGTCGGAAGGCCGCCTCGCCAAGCTACGGGCGGCGGTCGTCAATGCGCGTGCTCTCGCCGAGGTCGGGCGCACGATCGGCCTCGGTCAGCACCTGCTCCTGGGGCGAGGTGAGGAGGCGAGCGGCGGCAGGGACAAGGCGTCGATCCTCTCCGACGGGGTGGAGGCGCTGATCGGCGCCGTCTACATCGACAAGGGCTTCGAGGAGGCCGCTGCGGTCGTCCATCGGCTGTTCGATCCGCTGATGGACGCTGCCGCCGGCCTCGGTGCCGGACTGGACTGGAAGACCAGTCTGCAGGAGCTGTCCGCGGGCTTGGGACTGGGCGTCCCCGAGTACCTCATCGACCACAGCGGTCCCGACCACGAGAAGACGTTCGTCGCCCGCGTACGCGTCGCAGGCGAGGTCTATGGCAGCGGCACCGGACGCTCCAAGAAGGAAGCGGAGCAGCTCGCGGCGGAGACCGCCTGGCGTTCCATCCGTGACGAGCACGACGTCGCCGACGCCCGCCCGGCGGACGCCGCGGTCCATACTCCCCTCTCGCTCGGCTGAGTCGAGCTGTCCGGTGTCTGCGTTGAGCGCACAACAGATCCGAGCCGATCCGTGCCCGAGCTCCCAGAGGTAGAGGTAGTGCGCCGCGGCCTGGAGTCAGGTGTGGTCGGCGGCACCATCGAGCGCGTCCACGTCAGGCATCCGCGTTCGGTACGCCGCCATGTGGAGGGTGCGGCCGACTTCGAGCAGCAGCTGGCCGACCAGCGTGTCGTCGGTGCTCGCCGGCGTGGCAAGTACCTGTGGCTCGCCTTGGACTCAGGCGACGCCGTGCTGGGTCACCTGGGTATGAGTGGGCAGCTCTTGGTCCGGCCCCGGGCCGCCCCCCTCGAGCGGCATCTTCGGGTGGTGTTCGAGCTGTCGGAGGGCCGCGACCTGCGCTTCGTCGACCAGCGCACCTTCGGCGGGCTGCTGATCTCCCGCGAGGGCGCCGAGCTGCCTCGAGAGATGTCGCACATCGCCCGTGACCCTATCGACCCTGAGTTCGACGAAGCGGCCTTCTACGCGGCAGTGCGCAGGCGTCGTACCGGGGTGAAGCGAGCGTTGCTGGACCAGACTCTCGTCTCAGGGATCGGCAACATCTACGCCGACGAGGCGCTGTGGGCGGCGCGGTTGCACTACGCACGGCCCACCGAGACGCTGCGTCGCAGCGAGGTGGAGCGCCTGCTCGACGAGGTGCGCGCCGTCATGACCCGAGCACTCGCAGAGGGCGGGACGTCGTTCGACGCGCTCTACGTCAACGTGAACGGGGAGTCGGGCTACTTCGACCGGTCGTTGGCCGCCTACGGCCGGCGCGGCGAGCCGTGCCCGCGCTGTGGGACACCCATCCGCCGGGACGCCTTCATGAACCGGTCGTCGTACACCTGCCCGCGGTGTCAGCCGCGCCCTCGCCGCGGCCGCTGGTGACGTGGACCCCTTTCGTGTCTTTCGCAGATCGGGTCCCCGTCTGGCGCCTGGTCCACGAACACACGAGCGCTGCCGGGGACTCATGCCCGAGTCCGGGCGAAGGCACCGCGTCAGCTGAGGTGGGTGCCGAAGAAACCGGTGCGAACTGGCTCAGGCGTGGTCACGGGCGCGTTCGGCTGCGACGGCCGCCGGAACCTGCCCGCTCCGGTCGATCGGGGTCCACGGCTCGGTCCTGACCCACTCGGAGCCACAGCCGGCGCAGGCGAAGACGGCCAGGACGCCTGCCTCAGGGCTGAGCCACCTCTCGCCCGTCGACCCCCAGACGCAGATCGACTGGCACGGCCACTGAGCGACGTCGCGTGGCGGCGAGGACTGGTGGAGAGGTCCGGAGGATCGAGTCATCTCCGCCCATTGTGCCCGACGCGCGCCCGCGGGCGGTCGACCTGTCCTTGCGGCGGGCTGCCCGTATCGTCCCCATTATGGCCGACATCAGCGAGGACGCGTCAGGAGCGCCCCAGGCGTGGCGGCAGTCGCCTCCGCCCACGCCTGACGCGGTTGGCGACCGCACTAGCGCGGCGGCGATGCGAAGCGCCGCGCTGAACGCCCTCTGGTACGCCATTGCCTCCTGGCGTCGACTCGCTTTGGGTTCCGTGCTCACGGTGGTGCCAGCCTCCGCGGTGATGGTCGAGCTTTGGCGCCAAGACGCCGCCGGGCGTCCGAACGGGTACGCCGTGGCTACCAACGCCTCCGGCCTGGTGGCGCAGCTGGTGCTGGGATGTGTCGCGGTCGGTGCCGCGGTCGCTCTGGTGCTTCACGCCCGCCGCGGACGGCACCTTCGGCAGCTCTTCGAGGCGTGGGACAGGTTCGGTTTCGACCCATCGGCGCGGGCTCTTCCGCGGCTGCCTGCGCCGACGCCGTCCCCGCCCCAGCGAAGAGGCCGGTTCTCGTGGTGGCGCGACCCGAAGCCCGTTCAGTTCCAGACGGTTCTGCCCGCACCCGAGCCGGGCTACCGGCGGATGCTCGACGACGTGTGGCTGGGCGGCCGGTTGCTCGCCCACTTCTTGGTGTCCGTTGTGCTCGGTGTCTTTGGTCTCGCTATCGGGGTGGGTCTCCTCGCCTTCTCCGTCCTTGCTGATGACAACGACGCGGTGATGACGGCGGCAATGGCTGCTGCCGGGGCAGTGCCAGTGGTCGCTGCTGTCGGGGCCTTCGTGACCGCGAGACGCGAGGCCCTCGCCTCGAGCGCCCTGGAGCGCAGGAGTGACGTCGCCGACTTCGTCGGCAAGGCGCGCCAGGATCTCGGCTCCGACCGGACGAGCCCACCCGAGCAGCTCGCCCAGGAGGAGCAGTCAGTCGTCCAACGCAACTTCATGATCGTCATTCCATTCGCGGTGGTGGCCCTCCTGGGGCTCGCCTTCGAGCTACGCGGGGAGCCGTGGGGTGTCTGGGTCAGCGTGATCGCACCCTTCGCGGCACCTGTGCCCGTCTGGTTCGCTTGGTCGCGCTGGCGACGTTACCGGCTACCCGCACAGGCCGTGCGTCGTGGCCTGCTGGCTTCCGACTCGCCGGCGGTGTTGGCGCGGTCGGTGCGCGACGACTCCCGCGATCACCGCCGACCCCAGGCTGTCGCCTCGGTCGACGTGCCTGCCGACGTACTCGACGCAGTGCAGGCGCGGACATACGTGGTACAGGCCGGCGCGGACAGCCTGATGTTGGTGGACGGCAAGCGGCGGATCATCCTCGACACGCGCCTGCTGCTCGGAGCGGCCCTCGTGCCTGGCGCTCGGGTGAGCCGCCTTGACGTGGTTTTGCTGTGGCCGAAAGGCGAGACTCTGATCTTGTCGACGCTCCAGCGCAAAGCGCTCATCAGCATTCTGCACGCTGCGGGGGTGCCGTTCGCACCATTGCACGTGGAGGGCTTCGAGGCGCTGTTGTCTCGGCAGCGCGAGACGGCTCGCCTCGTCGCTCGACAGTGAGGCCTTCTCGCAAACTCGGCGCGGCTTTTCGTCTGCGGGCCTGCGGTCACGACAGCGGTGATGAATCAACGCATCAGTTGACCGCGGAGCGAACCGGTGTCACTCTAGAACGAACAGCAGCGCATTCCGGCCGCCGGTCTCAACCGCGCCGACGCTGCACACCGACAGATCCGTCCCGGAGGAACGTTCATGGCCAAGGCTCTCCTTGGATACGTCGCGGCAGATCACCGCCTTCTCGACGAGAACCAACGTCTGCGGCGAAAGGTAGCCGACCTCGAGGCCGTGGTGCTACGGCTCCAGGCCGAGAACGACACGCTCGCCGCCCGGCTGCACGACGGGGAGCTTCTCGTGGTCCCTGACGTCATGGAGTCCCGGACCTCCGTTCGCGCCTGACTCGACGCGTGACCTTCGGCGCGTCGGCTTGTTACGTTCGCCGGGACAGCGTCTATCCGCGTCCGCGCCCCAGTGTCCACCCGCGTCCAGGAGGTTCCATGTCTGCCGTTCTCCGCACCGCGCTTCGGGCCGCGCTCGGCATGGGGGTCGCGTCCGCACTGACCTTGGTGTCGGCGTATCCGGTGCTTGCGCACGACGACGACGCTCAGCGCATGCAGCAGACGAGTGAACTCCTCAGCGAGGGCACCAACGTCCCGTTCGCCACCAGCTCCAACGTCGAGCTCGTCTCGTCGTTCCCCGACACGGACGCCATCTCCGGCGTCTTCTCGCCGTCGGCGCCGTACTTCTACGTCTCGAGTCTTGACTCGATCAGCGTGTACGACGTCAGCGACAAGCGGAACCCTAAACTGACCGGTGTCCTCCCGAATCTGGTCTTCGAGAACGAGGCGATGAACTACGGTGAGCGGCGAAACGCCGCCGGCAAGGTCGTCGCACGCTTCGTGCTCGTCGGTGTCGACCTGACGCAGGCATCGACCGACGACCCGCAGCACAACAACGTCGACAACAACAGCGAGGTCATCGTCGTCGACGTCACCGACCCGACCAACCCCTCCATCCGCGGGCGCGGCCCCGCCCTGACGTCGACGCACACCGTCGCCTGCGTCAACACGCGCAACTGCAGGACCGCATACTCCGCGGGCAGCAAGGGCGCCTACTCGATCTTCGACCTCGACTCGCTTTCCAGGCCGCGTGAGATCGACGCTCGCCCCGCAAAAGCGGGCAAGCAGCCCTTCCGCTCACCCGCCGCCGGCCCTGGTGGCCCCTTGACTGCCGGTCACAAGTGGAACTTCGACAACGCCGGTTACGGCTTCCACACCGGTGGCGCTGGGACTGCGGCCTTCGACGTGAGTCGTCCCCGCCATCCCGCGCTGGTCACGACAACAGGCAAGGCCGGGGTCGCGCCTGGCTGGAACGACTTCATCCACCACAACTCGGCGCGCCCGCACGCACGCGCCTTCAAACCGTTCAGCCCCGCCTCGGTCTCGAAGGGCAACGTTCTGCTGATCACCGAGGAGGACTACGAGAACACCGACTGCGCCACTGCCGGGTCCTTCCAGACGTGGAAGGTCACCACCCTGAACGGTATCCGCTCGGCCATCAACCCACTCGATCGGATCAACCCCGTCACCGAAGGCGGAGGCGGCATCTCGCCTCCCGTCAACGCCTTCTGCTCGGCTCACTGGTTCGACTACCACCCGTCCGGCATCGTGGCACTGGCGACGTATGCCGGCGGCCTGCGGCTCATCGACGTCCGACACCCGGGCAACCTCACCCAGTATGGGTATGCCACCTTTGGCGCGTCAGAGGTCTGGGACGCTTACTGGGCGCCGACGCGCAACAGGCAGGGTGAGGCGACCGGCAAGTCCAACATCGTCTACACCGTGGACCTGGTTCGAGGCATCGACGTGTACTCGGTCAACCTTCCGGGACAGGGTGCAGCCAGCGTGGCTGTGGCCGGCACGGCTCCGACGAGTACCGGTGCCTTAGGCACGGCGGCCCCCGGCACGGCTGCGGCGAGCCGACCGTCGTACGAGACAGGACTCCGAGCGACGGCGGCAACAGTCTTGTTCGCCGCTTCGGTGGGCCTTGTCCTCGCGGTACGTCGTCGAGTCGCTGACGTGACTCATCCGCTGCCAACCGCCTGACCCGGCCGACCTCCGGCTGTGGCGCCGCCGCTGACCGGTGGCGTTTGCCATGTGCACCAGCCACCTGCTGTGTGGACATGGCAGACCTGCGGTGTTCACAGGCCAGCTGCCTTGGGAACCCCGTCCGGCGTACGAGTGAGCTGCGCTGACCGGCTGGCGGCCCTGTCACGGATCCCGGCGTGGTGGAGCCGACCAGTCGGTGCCGCCCGGTAGTGTGCGAGCTGGCGTCCCCGATGCCATGCCCCCGCCGGCAGGGCGCTTCCGTGTCTGACGGAGCACCCTCCCTCGAAGGAGCACCGTGTACCTCAAGAGCCTCACGCTGCGCGGCTTCAAGTCTTTTGCCTCCAGTACGACGCTTCAGCTCGAGCCGGGCATCACGTGTGTCGTCGGACCAAACGGGTCGGGCAAGTCGAACGTGGTCGACGCACTCGCGTGGGTGATGGGGGAGCAGGGCGCCAAATCCCTGCGCGGCGGCAAGATGGAGGACGTCATCTTTGCGGGCACGTCGGCTCGGCCTCCTCTGGGGCGCGCCGAGGTGCTGCTCACGATCGACAACAGCGACGGCGCGCTGCCGATCGAGTATGCCGAGGTGACGATCTCGCGCACCATGTTCCGCAACGGCGGTTCAGAGTACGCCGTCAACGGTCAGACCTGTCGGCTGCTCGACGTGCAGGAGCTTCTCAGCGACTCGGGTATCGGCCGCGAGATGCACGTGATCGTCGGGCAGGGCCAGCTCGACGCGATCCTGCACGCCTCCCCCGAGGACCGTCGCGGTTTCGTGGAGGAGGCCGCCGGTGTCCTCAAGCACCGCAAGCGCAAAGAGAAGGCGATCCGCAAGCTCGTCGCCACCGAAGCCAACCTCACGAGGTTGGCTGACCTCCTCAACGAGATCGGGCGTCAGCTGAAGCCGCTCGGTCGCCAGGCGGAGGTGGCCCGCCGCGCGTCGTTCGTCCAGATGGAGTGCGCGATGCCCGGGCTCGACTTCTCGCCGACGACGTGGTGCGGGTCCGCGAAGCAGTCGAGCGCGAGCTTGCCGACGAGGAGTCGTTGAAGGAGCGCCGGCTGGCGGCGGAGGCCAGTCTTGTGCGCGCCCGCGCCACGGAGACCGAGCTCGAGGAGCTGCTCCGTGCCGACGTCTCGCTGCTGAGTCGAGCCCATGAGACCTGGTTTGCGCTCTCCGGTCTGCGCGAACGGCTGCGAGGCACCGCCGGCCTCGCGGCCGAGCGTGTCCGCAACGCCGCGGAGCTCCCCTGCTGAGGAGCGACGTGGCCAGGAGCCGGCCGAGCTGGAGGCGCAGGCGGCCCAGATCCGGTCCGACGAGCAGCGGATCGCCGCCGAGATCAGGCAGCTGCGCCGCACGCTCGCCGAAGCCGTCGAGGCGCGCCACCGGACCGAGCAGACGTACTCCTTCGAGGAGTCACGGGTTGCTCAGCTGATGCGGGCCGCCGCCGACCGGCGCGAGGGAGTGGCGAGACTTGCGGGGCAGGTCAACCTCGTGAACAGCAGAGCGGCGGCGGCAGACGAGGAGATCGCCCGGCTGACCGAGGCGCTGGCTCACGCGGTGGGAAGGCAGCGAAGGCGCAGCGTGCATTCACGTCCCTGGAGACGCGGATCGCCGGACTCGACGCAGGCGAGCGGGGCCTCGACTCGGAGTACGAAGCTGCGGCCTCGCTGCTCGCGGACATCGACGACAGGTTGGCCAAGCTGACGGAGGCGGCCCAGAGCGCCGACCGCGAGCGGGGTGCGCTGGCGGCACGTCGAGAAGGCCTGGAGATGGGCCTGGCACGCAAGGATGGCGCCGGGGGCCTCCTCGCCGCCACGCAGGACGTCTCTGGTCTGCTCGGCTCCGTCGCCGCACTGGTGTCGGTCCAGCACGGCTTCGAGGTAGCGGTTGCCGCCGCTCTGGGCAGCGCGGCGGACGCCGTTGCCGTACGCGGGATCGATGTGGCGGTCGCCGCGATCGAGCACCTCAAAGATGCTGACCTGGGCCGCGCCCGGCTGCTGCTCGGCGGTGGCGACGTCGACGGCGGCCACTGGCCGGAGCTGCCACCCGGCGCGACGTACGCCGTTGACCTGGTCATTGCTCCGCAGGAGATCCGGCCGGCTCTACGTCGGCTGCTGTCCAGGACCGCTGTCGTCGACGACCTCAGCGCGGCCCGCAGCCTCGTCGAGCGATCCTCCGACCTCGTCGCGGTCACTCGCGCGGGAGATGTGCTCGGCGCGCACTTTGCGGCCGGAGGCTCCGCCTCCCAGCCGAGTCTGATCGAGGTCCAGGCGGCTGTCGACGAAGCCACCCACGCCCTCGCCGACGCGACCGCGGCCACCGAGCGTCTCCGCTTCGAGGTCAATGCCCTCGAGGTCGAACGAGCCGCTGCCCAAAGCGGCGTCGACGTTGCGCTGGCGAAGCTGCACGAGTCCGACGCCGCGATGGCAGCAGTCGCCGAGGAGCTTGGGCACCTTGGCTCCCAAGCCCGAGGCGCCAAGGCGGAGGCCGACCGGATCAGGCAGGCGATCACCGCAGCCGAGCAGTCGCGCAGCGGTGATGTCGCCGGGCTGGCCGAGCTCGAGGCCCGACTCACCGCGGCCCAGGACGGCCCCGAGGAGGAGCCGGACACGGCGGTGCGTGAGCGGCTGGCCGCGGCAGCTCAGCTGGCTCGGGCCACGGAGACGGATGCACACCTCGCGCTACGAATAGCCGAGGAGCGTGCCCGCGCACTACACGGCCGCGCTGACGCGCTCGCCCGTGCGGCCGAGCAGGAGCGGGAGGCTCGCCGCCAGGCAGCCGCGCACCGGCACCGGCGGATCCGTCAGGCGCAGATCGCGGATGCCGTGGGCAAAGGTGCTCAGGTCATGCTGGCTGCCTTGGAGCGCTCCCTCCACGTGGCGGCGAAGCGACGTACTGAACTCGAGCGGTCGCTCGGCGAGGCGGAGCAAAGACTTGCCGCCGTGAGGGCGAGTATGCGAGACCTCGAAGTGGAGCTGGCCAGGCTCACCGACACTGTCCACCGCGACGAGCTGATGAGGGCAGAGCAGCGGATGCGCCTGGAGCAGCTGGAGCAGCGCGCACTCGACGGCGTGGGGCTCGACCTCGAGACCTTGGTAAGGGACTACGGTCCTGACCAGCTTGTGCCGCCGGTCCCGTCACCCTCCGGCGAGGCCGCTGAGGAGGCTGCCGAGCCGGTGCCGTTCGACCGGGACGAGCAGGCGCGGCGGCTTCGGATCGCGGAGCGTTCACTCGCCGAGCTCGGCCGGATCAACCCGCTCGCGCTCGAGGAGTTCTCGGCGTTGGAGGAGCGGCACAGGTTCCTCACCGAACAGCTCGAGGACCTCAAGAAGACGCGGCGCGATCTGCTCGACATCGTCCGAGAGGTCGACGCTCGCGTGGAGCAGGTCTTCGTGGAGGCGTACGCCGACGTGGAGCGCGAGTTCGAACGCGTTTTCGCCAGGCTCTTCCCCGGCGGCGAGGGGCGCCTCGTCCTGACCGATCCCGAGGACCTGTTGGGCACCGGCATCGAGGTCGAGGCCCGGCCGGCCGGCAAGAAGGTCAAGCGCTTGTCCCTGTTGTCTGGCGGCGAGCGCTCGCTCGTCGCTGTCGCTTTTCTCGTCTCGCTGTTCAAGGCCAGGCCGTCGCCGTTCTACATTCTCGACGAGGTGGAGGCCGCCCTCGACGACACCAACCTCGGGCGACTGCTTGAGATCTACGACGAGCTGGGTCAGGACTCCCAGCTGGTGGTGATCACTCACCAGAAGCGGACCATGGAGTGTGCCAACGCCCTGTACGGCGTGGCCATGCGTGGCGACGGAGTCTCCTCAGTCATCAGCCAGCGGCTTCGAGAGCCCGAGCCAGCCTGACCCAACCGTCGGGTGGTCGCGTCGGCAGTGGTCGCTGGCCTCGACAAGCGTGGCTGGCAGTCCATCTGGGAGGATGGCTCGTCGTGATGGAGTTTGTCTACGTCGTCCTCGCGCTGCTCCTGATTGGGCTGGTGCTGGCCTTCGGGCTGCTCTCGACGCGGACCCGGCGCCTCCCGCCGCCTGAGCCCCAGACGCGGCCACCCGAGCACGGTGAGGGCAGTGTGGACACCGCAGCCGGCGTAGGCGGCGACGTCATGATGCCGGACGAGGTCGTCACCGGTGCCGACACCGCGACGGTGCCGCTGGTCGAGAGACCTGACCCGGTCGCCGGGCGGCTCCAGCGGCTCCGCACCCGCCTCGGCAGATCGCAGTCGACCCTCGGTAGGGGGCTGCTCGCGCTGCTGTCCAGAGATCGGCTCGACGACGAGACGTGGGAGGAGATCGAAGACACGCTGCTGGCGGCGGATGTCGGCGTTGCGTCGACCAAGGACCTGGTTCAGCGCCTCCAGACACGGGTGCGGATCGAGTCTGCCAGCGGCGACGGCGCGCGAAGACTGCTGCGGGAGGAGCTGATCACCCTCGTCGACCCGACACTCGACCGTGCCCTCCACGCCGATCGTCTCGAGGGCAAGCCGGGTGTCGTCATGGTGGTCGGTGTCAACGGCGTAGGCAAGACGACAACAGTCGGCAAGCTGGCCCGGCTTCTCGTCGCACAGGACAAAGACGTTCTGCTGGCGGCCGCTGACACGTTCCGGGCCGCCGCCGCTGACCAGCTGCAGACGTGGGGTCAGCGCGTCGGGGTGCCCACCGTCCGGGGGACAGAAGGTGGGGACCCAGCCAGCGTGGCGTTCGAGGCGGTTCGCGCCGGAGTCGAGCAGGAAGTCGACACCGTCCTCATCGACACCGCAGGACGTCTTCACACCAAGACTGGCCTGATGGACGAGCTGGGCAAGGTGAAGCGCGTCATCGAGAAACAGGCCGTTGTCGATGAGGTCCTGCTCGTCATCGACGCGACGACGGGACAGAACGGCCTGACCCAGGCGCGGATCTTCGCCGAGGTGGTCGACATCACCGGAATCGTGCTCACAAAGCTCGACGGCACCGCCAAGGGGGGCATCGTCATCTCCGTCCAGCGAGAGCTCGGGGTGCCCGTCAAGCTGGTGGGTTTGGGGGAGGGCGCGGACGACCTGGCGCCGTTCGAGGCGGATGTCTTCGTCGACGCTCTCCTGGACTCAGGAGGCTGATGCCATCGCCCAGCGGATGGTTCCGGTGAGCAACCGGCCCGCGGGCTTGACGGCAATGGCTTCGGAGAGGGGTAGGTAGGGCAGCCGTAACGGCCAGCGCGACCAGCGCGGCATCAGCGCCACGGCAGCGGCCGCGATCAGCCCATATCCGGGCCGCAGAACCATCGGGAGCGGAGGCGTGAGCAACATGAAGCGAGCAGCGGCGCGCGCCTCAGGTGTCCCGTGTAGCTCCGGGCGATAGGCGTCGAGCTGCGAGACAAGCTCTGCCTCCGTCCGCGGTGGATCGACGACGCCGAGGGCCTCCGCCACGCGGGCAGTGTCGGCGACGTACCCGTCTCGCTCTGCCTGGCTGAGGCGCTGGTCGCCGTACGCCGTGTGAGCAGCGAGGAAGCTGTCCACCTCGGCAACATGGACCCACCGCAGCAGATGGGGGTCGGAGGCGGAGTATGGCCGACCGTCGGGGGCGGTTCCCTGGACCCGCGCATGTATCGCGCGGACGCGGGCGACCATCGCCTCGGCGTCCTCGGCGCTGCCGAACGTCGTGACCGCAAGGAAGTGGCTGGTCCGTTGAAGGCGGCCCCAGGGATCACCCTGGTAACCGGAGTGGGCCGCTACCCCGGCCATGGCGAGCGGGTGCAGAGACTGCAGCAGCAGTGCCCGCAGTCCTCCCACAAACGTCGCCGCGTCGCCATGCACGACCTGGATCGGGCTTTGCTCGTCGAACCAGCGCGGACCTGGCGCCGTGCTGATCCGTTCGCGACGAGTCGGGCCCTCGGGACCTGCTACTCGGTGGAACAGCTCTTGTGCCAGTCGGTCACGGACGTGGTCGAGCGGCTTCAGGGTCACGGGGCAAGTATGCCGGGGTGCCGCAGGACTGGTCTGCCCCAGCCGTGGCCGAACCATCGATGACGCGACGATGTACGCCGCCTGGGCCTAGTGCTTGCTCCGAGCCAATGCCCGTGCGGCGGACCTTCGCAGGTCGAGGGCCACGTTCTGACCGCAGCCGAGAAGCTGCTGGGCGAGGTCGGGGGTCAACCCGTCGCAGACCTGACGCACGGTGACACTGTGCGTGGGCCGGTGCTCCACCAGGATCGACGCCCCCGCGGCGATCGTGCCGGTCACACGCACCTTGAGCAACGCCCCGACCCGGCCCGAGCTGCCGAACGTGTGGTGGAAACGGGGGGTCCCCATGTGCCAGGCCAAGTTGGAGCACGGACTCCGGGGCAGCCGAACTTCGAGCAGGATGCCGCGCCCCGGTCCGCCGACCCGCCACAGTTCTCCGATGACTGCGTTCGTGACGTCGATCCCGCTCACGGTGAGGTTCTCTCCCAACTGGCCGGGTGGTATCTCGCGCTCGAGCCGGTCGGCCCACCAGGCCGAGTCCTCGGCGCAGACGCGTAGACCGCCTTGTCGACGCCGCCGTGAATGCGCTTGTCACACTGGGTGTCGGGTACGAGCCCCAGCTCGTCGACCTCGACCTTGCCGTCGACCGGCCGCTTGTCGATGGCGGTGGAGCGAGAAGGCGCGCGGCGCACGTCGTACACGACATTGACCGTCAGCACCGAGCCGGTGGGAGTTGCCATGTATCAATTGTCGGTGTCTGTGCGGTGCGGGTGCTTGATCTTTCTTGCGGAACCGACGTCGGTGCTGTGCCGTCCCACCTGGTGACCCTTCCGAGGGTCACCATGTCATGCGAACCACCTGAGGAGCATCATGGTCCAGCACTCGCCGCAGCGCCCCTGGCAGCAACGGCCGCGGTCCCGACGAGGACTCTGGTGGCTCGTGGGCGCCGCTGCGCTCGTGGTGGCCGCAGGCATCGTTGCCGCCGTGCTCGTACTGCGTGACGACGGTGGCGTCTGCTGCGCCATCGAGCCGAGCGACGACGCGGCCATCGACACGGCCCGGGACTACGTGACGGCTCTCTCCGGCGGGTCCGACCAGGCGAACGGCATGCTCGCCGCCGGTTCGCAGGCTCCCGACGAGCAGCGGTCCTCGCAGCTGAGCGCGCTGGCCGACGAAGACACCATGTGGTTCGTGGCCGGCACCGAGCGAGAAGGGAGCAACGTCGGCGACACTCCCGCCGAACGCGTCGTCGTCGGTCTCACCTCGGGCGGCCACTGGGGCGCGCTCCTGGTCAAGACGGACCGCGACTACCGGGAAGGAACGGTCGACCCTGACGTTGCTGTGGACGCGAACGTGCCGACAACCGTCCGTGGGGGCAGCACGCCCATCTTCGGCGACGTCGAGGTCGCCGGGTCCTTCGGCCCGGACGCGCTGTACCTGGCACGTCCGGGCGCCAAGACTCCCGAGGAGCTGCCGCGCTTGGAGCACAAGGACGCCTGGGTCTACACCGGGCCGGGCCTGACGCCAGGACGCTACCTGCTCGTATCGGCAACCGCGGCCTCGAACTATCCCGACGACGAGCTCGTCTGGCAGGTCCACGCCGACTTCTACACCGTCGGCTAACCGGCTGACGTCGCGCCGTCCTCCGGCGCTGCGACGACCGCCTCGGAGCGGCGCGTACGACGGTGGTCGTTCGGGACGGCAGGTGTGACCGGTCGGCACGGCGTTTGCGACCGGTCGGGGATGATATGCGAGCGGTCGGCGGGGGATGTGCGACCAGTCGGCGGGGCTACCCTGAACCAAACCCCCGACCGCAGGCAGGAAACGGCCGTGAACTTCCCGTTGTACTGGACCGACCAGCAGGCGATGAGCTGGCCCGCGACCGTGCTCGCGTCCGGCGAGGACGGGATCGTCCTCGACCGGTCCGCGTTCTACCCCGGAGGCGGCGGCCAGCCCGCGGACGTCGGCGTGCTCGAGTGGGGCGGTGTCTTCACCCGTGTCGAGGGGGTCGACGGGTCCGGTGCGCTCGTGCCCGTTGCGGGTGACCCGGTGCCGCCACCCGGTACGCCGGTCGTCGGGCGCCTCGACGACGTACGCCGCCGGTCGCTGATGCGCACTCATTCTGCGCTTCATGTGGTGTGCGGGGTCGTCTACCGCGACTTCGGCGCCCTTGTGACCGGCTCGAACATGGAGCCGTTGACCGGACGGATGGACTTCAACCTGCCCGACGTGCCCGACGGGTTCAAGGCTGACCTGGAGCGCATCGTCAACGAGGAGATCGCCCGCGACCGCGCCATCACCGCCCGAGTGGTCAGCCGCGACGAGGCGCTCGCGAACAGCGACGTGATGCGTACGGCGAAGCACCTGATCCCCGACCAAGTTGAGCAGGTCCGCATCATCGACGTGGAGGGGCTCGACGCCCAGGCCGACTCGGGCACCCACGTGGCGTCGACGAAGCAGATAGGTGAGGTGACGATCGCCAAGGTCGAGAGCAAGGGCAAGGGGTTCCGTCGCGTCCGTGTCACGCTGCCGTCAGCCTGAATCCAGAACGCGCGGAGGCACCAGCGTCGACGCGAGGAGGCCTCGGTTGGGTCGGTCGACTTCGACGGCTCCTGCGCCTTCGCTTCGCTCCTTGTACTGGGTTGCGAGTCCGGTCGGCGTCGTCCTCCACAGCGAGTCATCGTCTCCCAGGTCCTGTCGGCCGAGCGGCGTACATTGCCCGCACAACCTCAGCCAGACTCGAAGACCCACAGGGGGAGCCATGTCCTCAGAAACCACCGACCCGGTCCAGATGCTCGAGCGTGAGCTTGCGGTGCGGGCGTTCCAGCTCACGACGCCGAGGCAGATGGAGTGTGTCTTCTGCTACGTCGACCGGATGCTCGACGACTTCGGCTGCGACAACACACTGCGGTGGGCGGTCCACTGGCGGGAGCTGCGCGCACCGAGAGCCACGTCACTCGAGAAGCGACTGGCCAGCCGCGGCGGCTACTGCGACTGCGAGATCTTTCTCAACGGCTGGACACCTTCGGCCCATGCCGTCGTGTACGACGCCGAGACCGAGGACTGGCGGTGGCGCGACCCGCGACCGTCGTGCTTCGGCGTACGCCGTGGATCCTCCCAACCATGCGGCCTGTGGATGCCACTGCGACGCCCACGCTGGTAGACAGGTCGGCGCGGGCGTCCTCCTGCGCGGTTGGGGCGGTTCGAACCTGCTTCAACCCTTGGTGTCTTCCCTAGTCCTGCTGGGGATGCGGCTCAGTACGGCGAGCTCAGCCCAGCGAACATGGGGAAGTGTCGGACGTTGCGGGTCAGCAGCCGGAAGTCGTTGAGCTGCGCTGTCGCGGCGATCGCCAGTTCTGCGCTGTCGATTGGGTGGTGGCTGGCGAGCCAACGTCGGCCCAGCGCCCCCGCCACCTCGGCGACCTGCGCGTCGACCGGATGCCAGACGAGGGCGGACAGCAGAGATCGAGTCGCCGTCTCCTCCGCTGGACGCATACGGGCCAGAACCTCGAGTCTGGTGATCTCGCTGGCGTGGAGGGTGCCGTCACCGCGCTCCCGCTCGAGCAGGCTCGCAGCGCTCTCGTGCCCGCGTAGGTAGTCGACCAGGATTGACGTGTCGACCAGTGGGCTCAAGTCGCGGGGCGTGCCGCCCGGGGTTCGCGGACGTGAGCGCGAGCTGCGCGGATGACGTCAGAGACGAGGTGGATCGACGCCAAGAGACTCCACCAGTTCCGTGATCACGGCCGCCACATCGCTCGGCTCGACGAGGGTGTGCAGATGACCACCGGTAAGTGTCCTGACTGGCCACCCACGTCCCTCGGCCTGCTCGCGGTCCTGGGCGTACGTGTCGCCGAAGGCGATGTATGCCGATGGATTGTGGTCCCATCCAGCCGGGACAGGAAGGGAGTCGCGGAAGTACGCCAGGGGCAGCCGGCGTTGCTCCTGCTCCACTCGGTCGCGAGCGGCACCGTTGGGGAAGAGCTCGTCGACGTCAGGTCCTTCCCACCACTGTGTCCACGGCGGAAGCACCCCGTCCTCGTCTGCCAGTGTCGCGAGGAAGTCGTAGAAGTCAGGAGGCGCCAACGGCGTCGAGCCCTCGGTTGGCGGCAAACCAGCGTCCACGAACACGGAGGCCACGACTTGACGCCTACCCGTGAGGGCAGGCACATACAGCCCAGCGTTGCTGTGTGGGACCAGCACCAGGTCCCTTCCGGCGGGCAGATCGGCAAGGAAGCTGCGGAGGACGTCCTCCCAGGTTCGGGGCGCCGCGCCGTCACCACCGCATGCGACGACCGGCCACCCCGTACGGCGCAGCTCCTCAGCGACCGGCATCCACACCGCGGGACCGAGAAGGGGACTCGGGAGGAGTGCGAGCTCAGCCGCCATGCACCACACCGTAGGCGTGCAGCCAGACCACGCCGGACCGCCTCGTCGCGATCTCGCGTCGGCACCGAATTCTCCCCTGCGACTCGGCCGGTCGAGCGACGCTCAATAGGGCACCGACATCCCGGGAATGAGCACCTCCGCACCCGCCGGCATGCTCTGGAGCACGCGTGGCTCGAGGTCCAGACCCACCAGCACCAGATCCTGAGTATCGCTTCCCGAGTAGTGGCGGGTCATCAGCGACTCGCCGTCGGTGATCGGTCCCAGGTAGGTCCAGGTGGCCTCGGTCCTGGACTGAGGGATGTCGTAGCGGCCGAAGCCGAACTGCTTGTTCGTGCAGTCGCCACGGATGACGGCTGCGGGAACCGGCTCGCCGTCGACGACGCGGTACACGAGTGTGCTCTGGAATGAGTCGGAGATCTGACCGAGTGGGCGGTCGTGCAGGCGTAGAGATGGCGGGCCGTGCTTTTGCACGGGCACACCACGGGGACCGGCAAGTGTCTCGTCGTCCGCCATACAGGCGCCGTAGCCGGAGGCGGTTGAGCCGAGGGCGTCAATTTGCCCGCGTTCGACGTCTGGGTCGCCCGCTGGCCACAACCAGAGCACATGTGAGGCAGGCGACGTCAGGCGGTTCTGCGACAGCTCATCAGGATCCACCGGGCTTGCCATAGCGACACTCGCTGCGTGGTCCGCGACCGGCAGAAGGCTGGTTTCGGTGTCGAGCTCATATGTGGCGAACCTGCTCCCGGAGTAGGGATTGGTGTTGGCCAATGCGGTGAGCTTGTCCTGCTCGAAGCGCGCGAACAGCGGTGCCACATCGCTATTCCAAGGGCTCCAGTCGACGACCTCCCAGACAGACCCGGCCGGTCCGGCGCCGACCACGTGCGCCGGGGTCGCGTCATAAGTCTCCAGCCAGAACGACGCGTAACCGGCTTCGTAGGGGTGGGCGATGCGGCGAGCGTCGTACGACAGGGACACGCCCGCGAATCCGTCCGCCTCGAGGCGTCGCGCCAGCCCTGGGACGACGTCGGCGAGGTCAAACGTCACGCCGTCCGGGCGCAGCAGCGTCACCGTGCAGGACTCCCCCTCGCAGCTGCGGTACATCACGGTGCCCGCCTCCGCGGGTGCGCCTGGGGCCTGGCCGGGCGGGCTCGGTGAGACCCAGTTGCTGACCGGTACCGACGGTCGTGAGGACGTGGTCGCGATCTGGTCCGTGCTGGGATCGGCCGGGCCGCTGGAGTCGCGGGTGAGCCGGTCCGGTAGTACCACCGCGGCCACCGTCAGCAGGGCAGCAGCTACGCCGAGGACGACCGCCTGTCGGGTCCTGCGTCTGTGGAGTGCGCCGACGCTGGCGTCCACTGCGCACCGGCTGAATTGCTCATCGGCGCGGATGTCCTGAACACCGGCTTCCAGTCGTTCGCGGACAGCTCGCTCAGTGTCCGTCTCGTGGGCCATGGCGTCCCTCCTCCCTTTCGACTCTTTCGTCGCCGTCGGGGGCGGCGGCGGTGCCGAGCTGCTGTTCCAGGCTCTTCAGGGCGCGGGAAGCGTGGCTCTTGACCGTTCCAGGGGCGCAGCCCAGCACGTCGGCTATCTCGCGCTCGCTGAGGTCCTCGTAGTAGCGGAGCACGACCACCGCGCGCTGTTGCGCGCTGAGAGCTGCTAGCGCACGCCAAACGTCGACGTGACCGGCGACGCCAGCCTCGTGCCCTTCCACCAGACCCTCGGGTGTGCGGTCGGACACCTGCTCGTGCGTCGTACGGCGTCTGCGCCAGCGACCCGTCGCCGTTCGGACGAGGATGCGGCGCACATACGCATCGCGGGCACCGTGGTCTCGGATGCGTCCCCAGCTGCGGTAGGCGTGCACGAACGTCTCTTGGAGCAGATCCTCGCCGAGCGGCCGGTCGCCGCCGCAGAGCAACGTGGCGGTGCGCAGCAGGGCTGTCGACCGGGAGGCGACGAAGGCGCTGAAGTCATCGCTGTCTCTCGCCACCGCTGCCTCCCTCCGTTCACTCATCCCTGTAGTAGGCAATAGGAGCCTCGCAGGTTTACCTGACCTGCGGATCCGTCCGGTCCGACCACGCTGGGAACTGCGGCGCCGGGTCGGACGAATCTGGAAACCGGTGGGCCACGGGTAGTCTTGGGCGGCGTACGACGTCATCGCCTGCGACGATCAACAGGTCACCGGCGAACAACCAGCAGCCCCGCAACCGCAAGGACCCAGCACCTGTGTTCAACACGCTGCAAGACCGGCTCAGCGCCACCTTCAAGAACCTCCGCGGCAAGGGCCGCCTGTCCGAGGCCGACATCGACTCGGTCTGTCGAGAGATCCGGATCGCCCTGCTCGAGGCCGATGTCGCGCTGCCGGCGGTCAAGCAGTTCATCGGACAGGTCCGTGAGCGCGCCAGGGGCGCCGAGGTCAGCGAGGCGCTCAATCCTGCCCAGCAGGTCATCAAGATCGTCAACGAGGAGCTCGTCGCGATCCTCGGCGGTGAGACGCGCCGGCTCCGGTTCGCGAAGACGCCGCCGACCGTGATCATGCTGGCCGGTCTGCAGGGCTCCGGGAAGACGACGCTCGCCGGCAAACTGGGCCTGTGGCTCAAGAGCCAGGGCCACAGCCCGATGCTCGTCGCCGCCGACCTGCAGCGCCCGAACGCCGTCGGCCAGCTTCAGATCGTCGGCCGGCAGGCCGGGGTCAACGTCTTCGCTCCGCAGCCCGGCAACGGCGTGGGGGACCCGGTCACCGTCGCCCGCGACGCGATCGACGAGGCGAAACGCAAGCTGTACGACGTGGTGGTGGTCGACACGGCCGGCCGGCTCGGTATCGACGCCGAACTCATGCGGCAGGCAGCTGACATCCGCGATGCCGTCCACCCCGACGAGACGCTCTTCGTCGTCGACGCCATGATCGGCCAGGACGCGGTGGTGACCGCTCAGGCGTTCCTCGACGGGGTCGGGTTCGACGGCGTCGTGCTCTCCAAGCTCGACGGTGACGCCCGCGGCGGCGCTGCGCTGTCGGTGGCGCAGGTGACGGGGCGCAAGGTCGTCTTCGCCTCCAACGGCGAGAAGCTGACCGACTTCGACGTGTTCCACCCCGACCGGATGGCGTCCCGCATCCTCGGGATGGGCGACATGCTCACGTTGATCGAGCAGGCCGAGAAGGCCTTCGACGCTGATCAGGCATCCGCTGCAGCAGCCAAACTGCAAGGCAAGGGGGGTGAGTTCACCCTCGACGACTTCCTGCAGCAGATGGAAGCCGTGCAGAAGATGGGCTCGATCTCCAAGATCATGGGGATGATCCCCGGGATGGCCCAGTTCAAGGACCAACTGGCGAACTTCGACGACCGCGAGATCGACCGCATCCGGGCACTCATCTTGTCGATGACGCCGACCGAGCGGCGGAACCCCAAGATCATCGACGGTTCACGCCGGTCGCGGATAGCGAAGGGCGCCGGTCGATCCGTCAGCGACGTCAACCAGCTCGTCGACAGGTTCTTCGAGGCGCGCAAGATGATGATGTCCATGGCCGGCGGTGGTGGTATGCCGGGCATGGCCGGCATACCCGGCATGGGTGGCAAGCGGGCAAAGGCTCGCCAGCAGGCGACTCAGAGCCGCAAGAAGAGGGGATCGGGTAACCCCGCTAAACGGGCAGCGGATGCACGCCGTGTGCCCGCTGCGCAGGTTGACTCAGCGAATGGGGGTGCGGCAGCGTTCGGGTTCGGCAAGGCGTCGTCGCCGACCACGGAGCTGCCAGAGGGGTTCGAGCTGCCGAGCAACATCAAGGACCTGCTCTGATTGACGGCGGTCTGGCAGTTCGGGGAAGTTCCCTGGCCTGCAGCCCTTGCATTCCGCCCCAAACCTCTTCGGTAGCGTCGCCGGCATGAGTTCTGCACTGCGCGTCAAAGGCACCGTGCTTCCGTCGGGGGAGCGCAGGGAGCTGTACGTCGAGGCCGGCCGCATCACGTACGAACCGATCGCAGGCGCCGAGCTCGTGGCCGAGGGATGGATCGTCGCCGGTCTCGTCGACGCGCACTGCCACGTCGGTCTTGACCAGCACGGAGCGGTGTCCGATGAGGAGTCTGAGCGCCAGGCCCTTGCCGACCGGGACGCAGGGACGCTCCTCATCCGCGACGCCGGCTCGGCCGCAGACACCCGCTGGATCGACGCCCGTGACGACCTGCCACGAATCATCAGGGCGGGCCGGCATCTGGCCCGTCCTCGGCGCTACATCCGCAACTACGGCCACGAGATCGAGCCCGACCAGCTACCGGCGTACGTCGCTCAGGAGGCGAAGCGAGGTGACGGCTGGGTCAAGCTCGTCGGCGACTGGATCGACCGGGACACCGGGGACCTCGCCCCGTGCTGGCCGCTCGACGCACTCCGGGCCGGCATCGACACCGCGCACGCTCGCGGTGCTCGAGTCACCGCGCACTGCTTCGGCGAGGAGTCGCTGCCCGACCTCTTCGAGGCGGGAATCGACTGCATCGAGCACGGGACCGGCCTAACGCCGCATCTCATCGAGCAGATGGTGAGCCAGGGGATCGCCCTGGTCCCGACCGTGAGGCAGCTCGAGAACTTCCCGGAGTATGCGGCGGCTGGCGAGGCGCGGTTTCCCGCGTATGCCGCGCGGATGCGTGAGCTGTTCGACCGGCGTCACGAAACACTCCGGGCTGCACACGAGGCAGGGGTGGCTATCTACGCAGGCACCGACGCCGGGGGAGTACTTCCCCACGGGCTCATCGCCGAGGAGGTCCAGATGCTGGCAGACCTCGGCATGACCACCGCCGAGGCTCTCGGGGCGGCATCGTGGCGGGCTCGGGCGTGGCTCGGGAGGCCCGGAGGGAACCTCGAGGAGGGTGACCCCGCCGACTTCGTCGTGTATGACGCGAACCCTCTCGACGACCTCGCCGTGCTCGCGCACCCCCGTCGCGTCGTCCTCAGAGGCATCGTCACCGGCTGAGGCCGGCTCAGGTGCTCCCCGGCTCGAGGCGTGCACCCGGCTCGAGCCTCGCGCCTGCGGCGATCCGGCAGTCACGGCCGACGAGCACAAGCTCCTCCGCCGTGGGCAGACTTTTGCGCGGTGACCCGCCCACCTCGGCCCGGGTCCCGACGACTACGCCGGTGTCGACGATCGACCACGAGACACGCGCCCCGCCCTCGATATGCACCCGGGCGAAGATGACTGCGTCGCTCACGATCGCTCCTTCCCCCACCGTCACCTCGGGTCCGAGGACGCTTCGCCGTACCTCCCCACGCACCTCGCACCCCGTGCTCAACAAGCTGTCCTCGACGGTTGCTCCGGCATGGATCCGGACAGGGGGCCCTTGGGGCGTGCGAGTCAGCACTGGCCATCCGGGCTCTGCGAAGAGTCCCGGATCTCCCGTGAGGAGGTCGCGGTGTGCCTCGAAGTAGGTCTCAGGACGACCTACGTCCTTCCAGTAGCCCGACATGCGGTGCTCGTAGACGGAGCCGCGCTCGACCAGCAGCGGAAGGAGGTGCTCCCCGAAGTCACCGAGCCCCGTATCGTCGCCGTCCGACCGCCCGCTGAGCTTCGAGTGCAGCTCTTCGAGCAGCTCGACCAGGACCGTCGGCTCATAGACGAAGATCTCCGTGGCGATCACGCCGGTTGGGGGCTGGTCAGGCTTGTAGGCGAAGTCGGTAACGCGGCCCTGCCGGTTGGCTTGCACCGTCGCGTGGTGGACCGCCTGTTCCAGGCTCACCTCGGTGGTCACGACGGTGCACTCCGCCTCCTTTTCGCAGTGGCGGGCGATGGCCTCGTCGTAGTCGAAGCGGTAGACATGGTCAGAGCTCATGACCAGCAGGACCTCGGGAGCGGCGGCCCGGATCTGCTCCCGAACGCGGAAGAGGACGTCAGCGTTGCCGGCGGCCAGCCCGTCCTCGGCGACGCCCACTCCTGCTTGCGGGATGAGCAGCCGGAAGCCTCCCCGCGTACGGTCGAGGTCCCAGGGGCGCCCGTTCGCCACCTCGTTGTCGAGCGAGCTCGGCTGGTACTGCACAGCGAGCCAGACGTCGTCGATGCCGCAGTGCGCCAGGTTGGACAAGGGGAAGTCGACAAGCTGGAAGACTCCGGCGAACGGTAACGAGGGCTTGGCTCGCTCACGTGTGAGCACATCCATCCGTCCACCCGCGCCGCCAGCAAGCACGACTGCGACTATCTTTCTTCGCGGCATGCGCACAACATAATGGGCGCCTCCAACTGTCGGCCCGAACCGCCGGTTGGAGATCCGAGGCGAGAATCTGGCAGAATGAGGCTCGACTTCGCGACTGGGCGGCCCCTCTCACCCGGCCGGTCTCGGATCCTCGGCGATCGCGGCGCAGAGCCCCACTGCGGCCTCGCCTTCGCCACCACATCAGACCCCAAGGAGACACCACAGACGTGGCCGTCAAGATTCGCCTCAAGCGGATGGGCAAGATCCGCCAACCGTTCTACCGCATCGTCGTCGCCGACTCACGCACCAAGCGTGACGGCCGGGTGATCGAAGAGATCGGCAAGTACCACCCGAAACAGGACCCTAGTGTCATCGAGGTCGACTCCGACCGAGCCTTGTACTGGCTGGGGGTGGGTGCCCAACCGAGCGAGCCGGTCACGGCGCTGCTGAAGGTCACCGGTGACTGGCAGAAGTTCAAGGGCGAGACAGCACCTGCGCCGATGAAGGTCGCCGAGGCCAGGCGCGACAAGTCCGAGATCTTCAACGAGGCACTCAAGGACGCGCAGAGCGAGCCCAAGACCGAGGCAGTGACCCCGAGACGGTCGACTACGAAGAAGGCAGCAGCCGCTCCGGTCGAAGCGCCGGCATCCGAGCCGGCAGTCGAGGCGACGAACGCAGACGGGCCTGTCGCGGCTGGTGTCGTCGAGTCACCTTCGCAGACCGTGGCTGACCAAGACGAAGTCACCCCGGTCGCTGAGACCTCGCCGGTGACGGAGGCTGCGGCTGCCGACGAAGCTGTGGTCGAGGACGCGCCCGTCAGCGAGGACACCGCGGCCACGGCGGACCCGTCGTCCAGCCAGGCATCCGGCGACGACGGCTTGGCCTGACGTGCTGACTGAGGTGCTCGAGCACTTGGTCCGCGGCATCGTCGACAACCCCGACGACGTCACCGTCACCACCCGTCAGCAGCGGGGACGCAATCCCCGCTTCGCCGGCCGAGGCGAGACGCTCGAAGTACGTGTCCACCCCGACGACCTGGGTCGCGTCATCGGCAGGTCCGGCCGTACGGCGACAG
>JAUJOO010000003.1:220869-262637 GCA_030447585.1 Nocardioidaceae bacterium
TTGACCTGGCACTGTTCGGTCGAGCCGCCCGGTCCGGCCTGATCGAGCTGCGTACGCATGACCTCCGTGGCTGGACTTACGACCGGCATCACACGGTCGACGACACCCCGTACGGCGGTGGAGCCGGGATGGTTATGAAGGCGGAGCCGTGGGGAGCGGCACTGGACCACCTACTCACCTCCGGTCAGGCTGCAGGCGACGGTCCCGCCCGACTGATCGTGCCCAGCCCGTCAGGCAAGCTTTTCTCCCAGGCCGACGCAGAGCGGCTGAGCCGGGAGCGCAGGCTAATCTTCGCCTGCGGCCGCTATGAAGGCATCGACCAGCGGGTGATGGACCACTTCGCAAAGCGCCTGCCGGTCGAGGAGATCAGCATCGGGGACTTCGTCATCAACGGCGGGGAAGCCGCGGCCCTCGTCATCATCGAGTCCATCGCCCGACTGATCCCAGGTTTCATGGGCAACGCCTCGTCGTTGGCGGAGGAGTCACATCACCAGGGATCTGAAGGCGGGCTGCTCGAGTATCCCGTCTACACCAAGCCGGCCACCTGGCGTGGTCTCGAAGTGCCGGCGGTCCTGCTGTCCGGCCACCACGCCAAGATCGTGCAGTGGCGACGAGACCAGGCCAGGCGCCGTACGGCAGAGCGCCGGCCGGACCTGCTGCACCCCAGCCAGGCGCTGCGGTCCGAGGAGCTCACTCGGGGAGCCCTGCCCCGGACAGAGGATGAGGTTCTGCGGACGGAGGACATGGTGGTGCGGCTGGCGACCCCAGCCGACGCGGGTGAGCTGCTGACGTTGCAACGGGCCTGCTGGGTTGCAGAGGCGCAGCGGGGCGACGCCCTGTGGCTCCTGCCGCTGACCGAGTCGCTCGACGACGTGAGAGCCGGCCTCTCCGCCTGGCAGACGTGGGTGCTTCGCTCCGCCGGGCGGCTGGTGGCTTCGGTGCGCGCCGGCCAACGAGGACACACGTGGCAGATCTCCCGCCTGATGGTCGCTCCGGACCTGCAGGGCCGGGGGATCGGCCGGTGGCTGCTCGAGCTGGCCGAGTCCGCGGCGCCGGAGGAGGCGACGCGGATCGAGGTCTTCACCGGCGCTGCCAGCGAGTCGAACCACCGGATGTACAAGCGGGCCGGGTACCGGCCCACGGGTGAGCCGTGCCTCCGGGGTGAAGCGGATGAGGGCGTCGTACGCCTCGCGAAGCACCGCGGGCCGGACCACCACTGACAACGATTTCTCGGTTCCCGAGCGGCTATGGCAGACTTGTCCGTTGGCGTCACACGTCATCGACGCACGTCGACAGCCGGCTCTGCCACAGGGGAGCCGCCCGGCGAGACGGGTGCAGCGCCTCATTGACCAGCACCACCAACCCATGCGTGGGTGACCTGTGGCACTGACGAGGAAAGCGATCGCCATGACCAACCCCATCGACGCGCTCGCGGCCCAGCGGGTCCGCGATGACATCCCCGACTTCCGTGCGGGCGACACGCTCCGGGTCCACGTCAAGGTCGTCGAGGGAAACCGCTCCCGCATCCAGCTGTTCCAGGGTGTCTGCATCCGCGTGCACGGCTCGGGCGTCGGCCGCACGTTCACCGTCCGCAAGGTGAGCTTCGGCGTCGGGGTGGAGCGCACCTTCCCCCTTCACACCCCGATCATCGACAAGATCGAGGTCGTAACCCGTGGCGACGTTCGCCGGGCAAAGCTCTACTACCTGCGCAACCTGCGAGGCAAGGCGGCCAAGATCAAAGAAAAGCGCGACGCCCCCGTCTCGCGCTGAGTGTCCGGGTAGGCTCGCCGCGTGACCAGCGGGGCAGGCGAGAAGCGCACCAGTCCCGACCGCGAGAAGGCACTGTCAGGGTGGCAGGAGAATCTTCTGCTCGTCGCCATGGCTGTCGTCCTGGCACTGGTCATCAAGACGTTCTTCCTGCAGGCTTTCTACATCCCTTCCGTTTCGATGCGAGACACCCTCCGGGTCGATGACCGGATCTTGGTGGAGAAGGTGTCCTACTGGTCCGGCGACGTTCACCGCGGTGACATCGTCGTGTTCGACGACCCGGCCCACTGGCTGACAGAAGAAGAAGGCCGGGAGCCCGGAAACCCCATCACCAAGGGCTTGGCGGCGATCGGGCTGTATCCAGCCGGCGGACACCTCGTCAAGCGTGTGATCGGCGTGGGCGGCGACTCCGTCTCCTGCAGCAACGGACGGGTGTCAGTGAACGGCAAGGCCCTTGACGAAGATGCCTACGTGACGTTGGTGAAACAGGGCTGCCGAGGCACCTGGACGGCTCCACCGGTACCCGACGACCACATCTGGGTGATGGGCGACAATCGCAACCAGTCTACGGACTCGCGCGCCCACATGGGTGACCCGGGCGGAGGTTTCATCCCGGCCGACGACGTCGTCGGCAAGGTCTTCGTCGTGGTCTGGCCGGCCAGCCACTGGTCGTTCGTCGACAGGCCCCGCGTCTTCGAGGATCCCGAGCTCGACCAGGCGGCGGGTCTTGTCTCGTCGACCGCCCCTTGGGGGCTAGCGTTGCTGCTTCTTCCGGCACTTCGCCGGCGACGTAAGAACAGGACGCGCGACAGATGACCGACCAGCCGACGCGTCAGGCGACCGGGGCGAGCGCAGCCGACTCGTCGACGGCCGCTACGACTAGCTCGACCACAGACCCGGAGCCGGTCGACACCGACCACGAAGACTCGCCCGACGCGCGCGAGCAGTCGTCGGTCGAGGCGGGCGACGCCAAGAACACGTCCTTGCTGGCCCGGGCGGGCCGCTTCGTTCGCGAGGTGGTTGTCATTGTGGTCGTCGCGCTGGTCGCATCGGCCCTGCTGCGCGCGTTCGTCGTACAGGCATTCTTCGTGCCCAGCGGGTCCATGCTGCCGGAGATCCAGCTCGACGACCGGATTCTGGTCTCCCAGATCGACAGCATCGAACGCGGCGAGGTCGTCGTCTTCGAGGACCCGGGGGGGTGGATCCCGGCAACCGAGCAGGCACCGCCTCCGGGACCGATCCGTTCGGCGTTCGAGTTCATCGGGGTCCTACCCGCGTCCGGCCACGACCACCTCGTGAAGCGTGTCATCGGGCTCCCGGGAGATCATGTCATCTGTTGCGACCGTGCTGGGAAGGTGACCATCAACGGATACGCGGTCGACGAGTCCGGCTTCATCGCCCCCGGTCAGCGAAAGGCCGACAACACGCCTTTCGACGTCATAGTCCCGAAGGACCACGTGTTCGTGCTCGGTGACAACCGATACATCTCGGGGGACTCCGCCAAGCACATCGGCACCGGCGACCCGTTCATCCCCACCGATCTGGTGACAGGCCGGGCCTTCGCGGTCATCTGGCCGACGTCGAACGCCCATCTCCTGCGCATTCCAAAGGTGTACGACGACGTGCCCGACGCAGCAGCCGCCCCCGACGAGGGTGTGATCAACCCGGTCAGTCGGGGCGCTCGATGACCGCGCTGCCGCGGGGGACCACGGTTCGACGCGATGCCGGCATCTACGGGTACGAGCGAGCGCTGCGCCGCGCCGGGCTGGCGCCCGTGGCGGGAGTCGATGAGGCCGGCCGTGGCGCCTGCGCGGGACCGCTCGTGGCGGCTGCTGTCATCCTCGGCGACAGCAGCGCGGGCGTCGTACCCGGCCTTGCCGACTCGAAGCTGTTGACGCCGATGGCGCGCGAGCGATGCTATGCCCAGATCGTGCGGCGAGCCGTCGCCTGGTCCGCCGTCATCGTCTCGGCCGAGGAGTGCGACGCGCTGGGCATGCATGTGGCGAACGTCGAGGCGCTGCGCCGGGCGTTGGCCCGCCTCGACCTGCGGCCGAGCTATGTGCTGACTGACGGCTTCCCGGTCGACGGGCTGGGCGTTCCCGGACTTGGGGTGTGGAAGGGCGACCGGGTGGCCGGCTGTATCGCCGCAGCGTCGGTGATCGCGAAGGTGACCCGCGACGCCATCATGACCGCCATGCACGACGAGTATCCCGACTACGACTTCGCCATCCACAAGGGGTACTGCACGAGAGAACATCAACAGGCTCTGGACGAGTTCGGCCCGTGTCCGCAGCACCGGCGGCGGTTCGTCAACGTCCGGCGGGCAGGTGGCTGGGTCCTCGGTTTTGCCGAGGTTGGGTATGACGAGGCCGCCCTGGAGCAGCATCTCGAAGGAGGTCCCCTGTGAGCGCGGAAGACCTGGAGAAGTACGAGACGGAGATGGAGCTGCATCTCTACCGCGAGTACCGAGACGTGGTGTCCATCTTCAAGTACGTTGTCGAGACCGATCGACGGTTCTACCTGTGCAACACAGTGGACCTGAAGGTGCGTACCGAGGCAGGCGACGCCTACTTCGAGGTGACGATGTCCGACGCGTGGGTCTGGGACATGTACCGGCCGGCCAGGTTCGCAAAGAACGTCAAGGTGGTCACGTTCAAGGACGTGAACATCGAGGAGCTGTCGAAGTCGGATCTCGAGCCGCCCAAACCTTGAGTTGCCGGCCTTTGCTGGACCAGTCGCCCGATGGGTCTGTCCACAGGGCCGCGTTCCCCCGCGGTCGTCCACAGCCGATGAGGCGCTACTAGGCCTGCGGGGCCGCCGCCGGTCAGGCTGTCGGCGGAGGTGCCCCCATGACGACCACACAGGCCCAACGCAAGGCGCTCGGCGACTTCGGCGAGAGACTTGCGGCTCGCCGACTCAGCGACGAAGGCTACGTCGTGCTCGACCGCAACTGGCGCTGCGACGAAGGCGAGATCGACATCGTGGTGCGCGACGGTGCCACCCTCGTCGTCTGCGAGGTGAAGACGCGCAGCAGCGATGCCTTCGGTACCCCGCTCGAGGCTGTCACGGCGGTGAAGGCCGCGCGCCTGTACCGACTCGGCAGACGCTGGCTCAAGGCGCACCCGGAGTTGCGACAGCTGAGGGCTGTTCGCATCGACGTCGTCACCGTCGTACGCCGACAAAGGGGTTGCGCCGACGTCCAGCACCTGGTGGGGGTGGTGTGAGCGATGGCAACGGGGCTCACCTACTCGGTGGCACTCGACGGGGTGAGTGGCCGGGTGGTCACTGTCGAGGCCGACATCAGCGACGGTGTCCCTGGCTGGTCTCTGAGTGGCCTGCCCGACACCTGCGTCGCCGAGGCGAGAGATCGCTGCCGTGCAGCGATGATCAACTCGGAGCACAAGTGGCCGGACCGTCGGGTCACGGTTGCCATGTACCCGGCGGACGTGCGCAAAGTCGGATCCCACTACGACCTCGCCATCGCGCTGGCGTTACTCGTCGCCAAGGCAGACCTGCCGGGTGACGGACTGCGGGCGGCGGCGGTGTTCGGTGAGCTGGCTCTCGATGGTCGTCTGCGCGCCGTGCCGGGTGTGCTGCCTGCGGTGCTGACGGCCTGCGAAGCCGGGCTGCAGCGAGTGATCGTCCCGGAGCTCAACGCCGCGGAGGCCCGTCTCGTGCCGGGCGTGGAGGTCATCGGTGTCCGCTCCTTGCGTGAGTGTCTCGCCGTCCTCACCGGCGCAGAGTGCGCAGCCGACGACGAGGTGTTGCCGATGCACCTTTTCGGTGACGCCGACAAGGCCTACCACACCGGTCGACTCGATGACGCCGACCTTTCCGACGTCCGCGGTCAGGCCCAGGCCCGTCGCTGCGTCGAGGTGGCGGCGGCCGGTGGCCATCACGTCTTGCTCGAGGGCCCACCAGGAGCGGGGAAGACGATGCTCGCCGAGCGGTTCGCACCCTTGTTGCCCGACCTCGAGCTTGCCGCGTCCATAGAGGTGAGCAAGATACATTCGCTCGCGGGGCTGTTGCCGCGTGAGAACCCGCTGCTGGTTCGGCCGCCATTCCTGTCGCCCAATCACAACGACACGGTGCCGTCGGTGATCGGAGGTGGGACTCGTGTCATCAGGCCTGGCGCGATCAGCCTCGCTCATCTGGGGGTTCTCTTCCTCGACGAGGCGCCCGAGTTCAAGCCCACCGTCCACGACGCGTTGCGTCAGCCTCTGGAGAGTGGCGAGATATCGATTCGCCGGGCGGACGGCGCGGCGAGGTTCCCTGCCCGGTTCCAGCTGATCATGGCAGCCAACCCGTGTCCGTGCGGCGGCAGCTCGACAAAGGCTCCCTGCGAGTGCACAAGCTCGGTGAGCCGGCGTTACCGGCAGCGGATCAGCGGCCCGGTGCGTGACCGGATCGACATGCGCCACACGGTGATCCCCGTGTCCAGGGCCGAGATGCGGACTCCGGTGGGTTCGACGGGTTCAACCGCCGAGGTGTCCGCGCGGGTGCGAGCCGCCCGTGAGCGGCAGCGGGCACGCCTCCTCGAGACCCCGTGGAACACCAACGCCGATGTCCCTGGCTACGAGTTCCGACGGTTGTGCCCACTCGCACGAGACGCGGCGGCACCGATCGAGGACGCGGTCGCTGAAGGCAAGCTGACCCAGCGCGGAGCCGAACGGGTGGCTCGGATGGCGTGGACCATCGCTGACCTGACGGCCGAGGACTCTCCTGACCGGACGCATGTAGACGAGGCACTGTACTTGCGCTCCGGGGGCGTGCTCGGTCATTCGACGCCAAGCCGCTGGGCGGCCTGAGCATGGCTCCACCGGTCGACTCCCCTCCGAACGACGGCGAGCGGGAGGCTCGGATGATGATGAGCCGTCTCGTGGAGCCCGGCGACGTGGACGCCTGCCACTTGGTGCGCGAGTACTCTGCGCTGCGTCTGGTCGATCGGTTGCGCAAGAGTCGCGGCGGGACGTCGAAGCTCGCCGACTGGGCCGAGCGGCTCGACTCGACGGATCTAGAGGCGATCGTCGAGCGTGCCGCCAGGGTGGGCGCAAGGTACGTGTGCCCTGGTGACGCGGAGTGGCCAGACCGGCTCGATGACCTCTCATCCGTATCGGAAGCGACTGCGGACCGTCGCGGTGGGGTCCCCTTCGGACTGTGGGTGCGCGGTGCGGTGGGCCTGGCCGACTGCTGTAACCAGTCCGTTGCCATCGTCGGCGCCCGTGCGGCGACGGCGTACGGTGAGCACGTCGCCGGTGACCTGGCGGCCGAGTGCGGACACAACGGTCACGCCGTGGTCTCCGGCGGTGCCTACGGAATCGACGCGGCTGCGCATCGGGGAGCGCTCGCCGGCGCAGGGCGGTCCGTGGCGGTGGTGGCGGGTGGCATTGACAGGTTGTATCCAGCCGGCAACACCCGGCTGTTGGAGCGGCTCGCGGAGGCTGGTTGCATCGTCGCCGAGGCGGCACCCGGATGCACCCCTACGCGGTCCCGCTTCTTGGTTCGCAACCGTCTCATTGCCGCACTCAGTCTCGGAGTCGTGGTGGTGGAGGCGGCGTTGAGAAGCGGCTCACTCAACACCGCTCGGTGGGCCCGCGACCTCAACCGTCACGTGATGGGCATTCCGGGTCCGGTGACCTCGTCGGCGTCTGCCGGCGTGCATGAGCTGCTGCGACAGCCGGAGACCGTGCTGGTGACCGACGCAGGGGAGGTTCTCGAGCAGGTTTCGCCGCTCGGAGCTCGGCCCGCCACAGTCAAGTGCGGCACGACATCTGTGCGCGACGGTCTCGACGTGCGGTCCAGACGTGTGCTCGACGCCGTCCCGGTGTATGACGCCGCGTCCACCCGCTCCATCGCGACCACTGCCGGTCTTCAGCATTCAGATGTCGAGCCGCGACTCGACGAGCTCTGTCGATCCGGCCTGGTGGTCCGCGACGACGCTGGCTGGCGGCTCGCCTCTGTACTCTGACACCCCAGCGGTGCCGGTCACCTCTCATGCCTCCAACGGCTGAGTTTTGCTTCGCGACGGCCCCATGGGCAGCGTAGGCTGACCTCTCCCCGTTCGGCGGGATGCCGTTTCACGCCCACGGCTCGTTACCTCGGAGGACTTGTCATGTCGCAGACGCCCGGTGGGTCCGCGGACCCGTACGGACCCGATGACCCCCGGCAGGGCGGACCTGGAGGTCAACCCCCGCCGCCCGCGGCACCGCAGCCAGGGACCGGCGGCCCGCCAGGGTACGGCGGCCCACCGCCGTACGGGGGTCAACCGGGTCCGGGGGGTCCGCCAGGGTACGGCGGCCCACCGCCGTACGGGGGTCAACCGGGTCCGGGGGGTCCGCCAGGGTACGGCGGTCCGCCACCCCAAGGCCAGCCTGGTTACGGAGGCCAGCCACCGGGCTACGGCGGACCCGGTGGCTGGGGGCCGAGTGGTGTCCACGGCGGTCCTCCGCCGTCAAGCAGTAACAACTCGCTCAAGATCGTCATCGCGATCATCGCCGCCTTGGTCCTCGTCGGCGGCGGCATCATTGTCTACCTGCTCACCCGAGGCGACGACGACAACCAGTCGAGTGACCCGATCGAGACGACGAGCACCTCCAGCTCTCCGACAAGCGTGCTTCCCACAAGTCCGCCGACGACTCTGACGGACATCGAGACCCCGACCATGAGCATTCCCACCGAACTGCCTTCCCTGACCACTCCGACCGCCGACACAGAGCCACCGCCAAGCGTGCCGCCCGAGTATCCGACATTCTCCGGGGCGGAACCATCGAAGAAGGAGTACCTCGCACTGGCCACTGAGTTCGTCAACAGGGCGAAGTCTGGCGAGTGCGAAGGCGCCCGAGCTCTGATGTCTCGAGGAGTCAGCAAGATCACACCCGACGACCAGCTGTGCTCGGGCGACACGGCGGACTTGATGAACAAGGCAGATCTCGACGACTACAAGTTCATGAACTTCCACACTGCCGGCGGGCAAGTCGAGTTCTCCAGCAACGGCGTCACCGTCTTTGTCGGTATGTCCTTCGAGAACAACCAGCTGTACGTCGACTTCTTCGTGGCCTACTGAGCCACCCTGCGGGCCCGGTCGACCTGCCTCCCGCGGTTGGCATCCTGCCGGCAGCCCACGACCGGCCGGGATACCCGAGTACGGCGCCTCGCGACTGCGCGCGCCGTAGCTCGCAGGCATGGGGCGAGGTGAGACCATCGGGCTGTGACGAGGCCGGATGACCTTCCTGAGTGGGCTGCGCGTCTGCTCGCCGACTACGAACGGCACCTTGCGCACGAACGCAACCTGGCGCCGCACAGCGTCAGGGCCTACCTGGGAGATGTCGCCGATCTGCTCGACCATCTGAACCGGCTCGGGTGTCACAACCTCGACGAGGCGGACGTCCGGGCGCTGCGGAGCTGGCTCGCGAAGCAGCAGTCGTTGGGCCGCTCGCGCACCACACTCGCCCGTCGAGCCACCGCGGCTCGTGTGTTCACCGCGTGGGCCGCCGCCAATGCACATGCGCGCGCTGACGTCGGGTCCACCCTCAAGAGCCCTAAACCGCACCGCAGCCTGCCGGCCACTCTCAGCGACCACCAGACCGCGCAACTTCTCGAGGTTTCGCTCGAGCGAGCTGGCGAGGGCGGTCCCGCAGCGCTGCGTGACCTCGCCGTCGTCGAGCTGCTCTACGCCACCGGCATTCGCGTAGGTGAGCTCGTCGGGCTCGACGTCGACGACGTCGACCTCGCGCGCAGGTTGGTGCGAGTCTTGGGGAAGGGACGCAAGGAGCGCTCGGTGCCTTTCGGCATACCGGCCGGTGAGGCACTCGAAGGTTGGTTGGTTCGCGGGCGTAGCGGTCTCGCGACCCCGGCGAGTGGGCCGGCGCTGTTCATCGGTGTCAGGGGCGGCCGGTTGGACTCACGGACGGTCAGAGCCTTGCTTCGTCGGCTTCTCGCCGAGGTCGAGGGAGCTCCGGACATGGGACCTCACGGCCTGCGTCATACGGCAGCCACTCACCTCTTGGCGGGGGGAGCGGACCTGCGCAGCGTGCAGGAGATCCTGGGGCACTCGTCGCTGGCCACTACGCAGATCTACACCCATGTGACGACCGAGCGGCTGCGCATGGCCTATCGACAGGCTCACCCGCGGGCCTGAGAGCCGCCTGTCTTTCTGGTTCCCCACAGCAGCATGGCTCCAGCGACGGCCGCGGCGCCGCCCCACTGACGCAGACGTGAGGCTGGGGACTCGCCTACCGCAGCGCTCGAGGCGACGTCGTTGTCCGGCCGAGAAGGGGGTGCGGGGTCAGGATCGTGGGTGTGCGTGGCCGGATCAAGAGGCTTGAGCCGCACTGGCCGGTTGCCGAGGAGGCTCAGCGGGTCGACGTAGAGCTCTCCCCGCTTGGCACCGAGGTGCAGGCATGCCGAGGGGGCGCAGTGCGAGTGCGCGGAGGTGAGTCGGCCGATCCGCTGTCCGGCCTCGACGCGATCTCCGGCAGTGACCGCCGGAGTAACCGGTTGGTACGTCGAGCGCAGCCCGCCGTGATCCACGACGACGACGCCCCGCCCAGCCACCGGTCCGGCAAACGTCACCTCTCCCGCCGCTACGGCGAAGACCGCCTGGCCGGTCCTCCCGGCGAGGTCGATGCCGCGATGGCCTGGACCGTAGAGGTGGTCCGGCGGAGCGAACGTGGCCACGACCGCAGGCTGCGGGTCGAATGGCCAGAGCCAGGGCGGCCAGTCGACTCCGCCGGCATACGCGCCGAACGGAACCAGCCCTGACACCAGATAGAGGGCGGTGACCAGACAGCAGCCAAGGGTCCGCGTCAAGGCGTTCATCAGATCAGCGTGCGCTGCGCAGGGGGAGTGATCTACCTTCTTCGCGCGGCTTGTGGACGGCGATGGCGGACCTCGTCAGCTGTGGACGATCGCGCGCCTCGCCGAGTTCGATCTGCCCGTGAAAGTCCTCTACACTGACCGGTGCGGCCCGTCTGTACGGGTCGACTTCGCACGCCCACAAACCACGGTCTGGCCGTGGGTGCGTGCCTCGGTCCCGGTCACGGGTCGTCGATGTATGACGGTGACGTGGCGGGGTCGGCATACACGTGGGCGTCAGGGTCTCGGTCCTCGAGACGCACAACCGGACTGCGGCGCCGCGGCGTCGCACACGAAACGGTGCTCCCGTGGAGCACCTTAGGAGGCATGCACATGGCCGTCGTGACCATGCGCCAGCTGCTCGAGAGCGGCGTCCACTTCGGGCACCAGACCCGTCGCTGGAACCCCAAGATGAAGCGATTCATCATGACCGAGCGCAACGGCATCTACATCATCGACCTACAGCAGTCGCTTGCCTACATCGACCGCGGCTACGCATTCATCAAGGGTGCAGTCGCCTCCGGCGGCAACGTGCTCTTCGTCGGTACCAAGAAGCAGGCGCAGGAGGCCATCTCCGAACAGGCCAAGCGGGTGGGTATGCCGTACGTCAACCAGCGCTGGCTGGGAGGCATGCTGACGAACTTCCAGACTGTTCACCAGCGCCTCCAGCGCCTCAAGGAGCTGGAGGAGGTCAACTTCGACGACGTGGCCGGTTCGAGCCGGACGAAGAAGGAGCTGCTGCAGATGCGGCGCGAGCGCGACAAGCTCGACCGCACCCTTGGTGGCATCCGCGACATGGGGCGCGTCCCGGCAGCCGTGTGGATCGTCGACACCAACAAGGAGCACCTGGCTGTCGACGAGGCGCGCAAGCTGGGCATTCCGATCGTGGCGATCCTCGACAGCAACTGCGACCCCGACATGGTCGACTACCCGATCCCCGGAAATGACGACGCCATCCGTTCGGTCGCGCTGCTCACCCGAGTGGTCGCCGACGCCGTGGCCGAAGGACTGATGGCCCGCGCTGGCGTCAAGAGCGGTCAGGAGGCCACCGGCGAAGAGCTCGGCGCCGAGGAGCCGCTCGCCGAGTGGGAGCGCGAGCTGCTGGCCGGCCAAGCTGACCGGGCGGCAGCTGAAGGCACCGGTGCAGACCGGGCGGGAGTGACGACTCCTGCGTTGGAGTCGACGGGCGCTTCGGCTGAAGCGTCGCAAGTCGCTGAGGTCACCGCGGGCGACGAGGGCGCTGACACCAGCCCGGGAGACGAGGTCACGGCGAGCAACGAAGCCGTAGGCACCCGCGGCCAGAACGTCGCGGACACCCCGAGCAGCGACCAAGCCGACGCGGAGCCGGAGGTAGTCACCAGCGGGGGAGAGCCGGTGCCTGACAACGAGCCCGAGGCCGCCGCGCCCGTTGTAGTCACCAGTGGGGGAGAGCCGGTGCCCACAGAGGGCGATACGGCGAAGAGCTGACCCAGACGGCCCAGCACCCCGTACGACGAGCGGCACCTTGTGCTGTGCTCGTGCAGCCACGAAAGCGAGAAACGGATATCCATGGCAACGACGGCAGCAGATGTCAAGAAGCTACGCACCGCCACCGGGGCGGGGATGATGGACTGCAAGAAGGCCCTTGACGAGGTGGACGGCGACTTCGACAAGGCCGTGGAGATCCTTCGGATCAAGGGAGCCGCCAAGGCTGCCAAGCGTGGCGCCGAGCGCACCGCCTCCGCCGGTCTCGTCGCGAGTCATGGCGGCTCCTTGGTGGAGCTCAACAGCGAGACCGACTTCGTCGCGAAGTCTGACCAGTTCATCGCCCTTGCCGACCAGATCGTGGCCGCGGCCGACCGGACCAAGGCCGCGGATGTGGACACGCTGAAGGCTGCTTCGCTCGATGACGGCACGACCGTCGCGGACGCGGTCGAGCGGTTGGCTGCCGTCATCGGTGAGAAGATCGAGCTTGGCCGAGTGGTCTTCTTCGACGGGAAGGCGACGGCATACCTGCACCGGCGCTCGACAGACCTCCCGCCGGCTGTCGGTGTCCTTGTCGCGTACGACGGCGACGACGAGCAGACGGCTCGAGGCATCGCGATGCAGATCGCCGCGATGCGTCCCCAGTTCGTCTCACGTGACGACGTGCCGAGCGAGCTGGTGGACAAGGAACGGGCGATCGCCGAGGCCACGGCGCGTGAGGAAGGCAAGCCCGAACAGGCTCTGCCGAAGATCGTGGAGGGCCGGCTCAACGGTTTCTTCAAGGATGTCGTGCTCCTGGAGCAGCCGTCCGTGCAGGACTCGAAGAAGACCGTGAAGGCTCTGCTCGACGGTTCGGGAGTGACCGTACGCCGTTTCGCCCGATTCGAGGTAGGCCAGAGCTAGGCCTCCGGCTACGGGTAGGGTCGCCTCAGGCACCGACACAGCTACCGAAGGGGCCGTCCATCGTGGAACCTGACATCACAGCGAGCGACGCGGCCCCATCGCCGTACAACCGGGTTCTCCTCAAGCTGTCCGGCCAGGTGCTGGGCGGCGGTCGGGTCGGCGTGGACCCCGACGTCGTCAACGGAATTGCGGTTCAGGTCGCCGACGTGGTCCGCACCGACGTCCAGATCGGGATCGTCCTCGGTGGCGGTAACTTCTTCCGGGGCGCCGAGCTGCAGCAGCGTGGTATGGACAGGGCCCGCGCCGACTACATGGGCATGCTCGGCATCGTGATGAACTGCCTGGCGCTGCAGGACTTTCTGGAGAACCAGGGGATCGAGACACGCGTCCAGACAGCCATCACGATGGGCCAGGTGGCCGAGCCCTACATCCCTCGCCGTGCCATCCGGCACCTGGAGAAGGGCCGCGTCGTGATCTTCGGCGCAGGAGCGGGGCTGCCCTTCTTCTCCACCGACACCGTCGCGGCGCAGCGCGCGCTGGAGACCAAGTGCGATGTCGTCTTGATGGGCAAGAACGGCGTCGACGGGGTCTACACCGCCGATCCCCGGGTCGATCCCACCGCCACGAAGCTCGACTCGATCACCTACCAGGATGCGTTGCAGCAGGCGCTCAGGGTGGCCGACGCGACCGCGTTTGCGCTGTGCATGGAGAACAAGCTGCCGATGGTGGTGTTCGGGATGCAGGACCAGGACGCGATCTCACGGGTGGTCCGGGGTGAGAAGATCGGAACGTATGTCGGTTCCGGATGACCGAGACGACGAGACGAGCATGAGGAGCACCGCGTGATTGAGACAAGCCTGAGCGAAGCCGATCAGAAGATGCGCAAGGCAGTCGAGGTCGCCAAGGACGACTTCGCGTCGATCCGGACCGGACGCGCGCACCCCGCGATGTTCTCGAGGTTGACTGCTGACTACTACGGCACCCCCACGCCGATCCAGCAGCTGGCGTCGTTCCACAACCCGGAGCCTCGGGTGGTGACGATCAACGCCTACGACCCACAGGCGCTCGGTGCCATCGAGAAGGCGATCCGTGACTCGGACCTCGGGGTGAATCCCAGCAACCATGGCGACATGCTTCGCGTCGTCATGCCTGAGCTCACCGAGGAGCGCCGCAAGGAGTACATCAAGCTCGCGAGGGGCAAGGCCGAGGAAGCAAGGGTGTCGATCCGCAACATCCGCCGCCATGCCAAGCAGAGCATGGAAAGAGAGCTCAAGGACGGCGATGTCAGCGAGGACGAGGTGTCGGCTGCCGAGAAGCGGCTTGACGCCATGACCAAGAAGCATGTGGACGAGGTCGACGACGTGCTCAAGCACAAGGAAGCAGAGCTGCTCGAGGTCTGAGCCAGCCATGACCCGCGAATCACCAGCCGAGCTGACCAAGCGCAGCAGAGCCGGCCGGGACCTGCCTGCGGCCATCACTGTCGCGGTGGCGCTCGTCGCCGTCATCGTGGCGTCGCTGGCGTTCGTCAAGGCTCTCTTCCTGGTGGTGGTGGCGGCCGCGATCCTCGTCGCGCTCTGGGAGATGGGCAGGGCGCTGGCTCACCAAGGCACCTGGATGCCCGCCGTGCCGATGGCGGTAGGGGCCCTCGGGATGATAGGCGGCTCGTACTACGGCGGACCCGACGTGCTGGTCGTGGTCCTCGCGGGAACCGTCCTGGCTTGCATCCTCTGGCGCATGCCACGCGGCCAGGCGGGCTTCGTGCGAGACGTCACGAGCACGGTCTTCTGCCTCGTCTACGTGCCGTTTCTGGCTTCCTTCGTGGCGCTCCTGCTCGCCCCCGACGACGGAATCAGCAGGGTGCTCACGTTCGTCGCGGTGACCGTCGCCTCCGACACCGGCGGGTATGCCGTCGGTGTGGTGTTCGGCCGGCACGCCATGGCACCGGCGATCAGTCCCAAGAAGTCGTGGGAAGGCTTCGCGGGGTCAGTGGTCGCAAGTATGGCCGCCGGCGTTGCTTGTCTGGTGTTCCTGTTGGAGGGCGAGTGGTGGGTGGGCATCGTGTTGGGTGCGATTACCGCCGTTGCCGCCACCATGGGCGACCTTGCGGAGTCGATGATCAAGCGCGACCTGGGGATCAAGGACATGAGTAACATCCTGCCTGGTCACGGGGGGATCATGGATCGCCTCGACTCGCTTCTGGCCGGGGTAGCGGTCGTGTGGCTCGTGCTCCATTTCCTGCTTCCAGTGGTCTGAGGTAGCAAGGCGCCTTGTCATCGCGCGCGGTGCCCATCAGAACAACAATCAACACTGCGTAATGCTCCAGCTACCGGACGCAATTTCCGTGGCAAAGCACGGCGCGCGGCGAAACCTGCGCCCCCGGAGGTCCGGAAGTGATCGGTGTGGCCACCGTTGGTTTGTCTTGGCAGTGGGCGCGGAGTGCCAGTGGCGTTGTCCTCCAGGAGACTAACCAGCTATCGCTCAGGAAGCGAACGCGAAACTTGACTCTCGGTCAGCGTTGACTGAACGTTCGAGTGCGAGTGACAAAGACTAGTAACAAGGCTACCAAACGGTAATCCAGTAAGTGATAGATACACTACGCACAGTAGTTTCCCCATAAGTGCGCTCTCGCTCCTGCGGTCGGTCGCCCACCAGTCCAGGAGTCGTCGCAACCAGGGAAGCGATCGGCTCCGAGGCCAACCGGGCGTCGCGCACCGGCTGCGGTTCCACTTGCCGTAGCGCGTCCGAAACATAGGAAAAGCCCGGCTCCTCCCTCAAAGGGAGGAGCCGGGATTTGACCTCTAGTGCTTCAGCTTCGGCGGTCGACCCGTGGGTGGGAAGGGGCCTGCTTGCGGTGGACCGTCGCGGCTGCCGTCGAAGTTGTCAGCCGAACTATGCGCCGAACTTTTCGCACTGACCGCTGAAGCCCGACTCAGCGGTGTTGCCGTACCCGGTTGGCTGGTCACGGTTGCCTGAGCAGCTGAAGGCGTTGTTCGAGTGGTTGTCGATCAGCCGCAGGCCTTTGTTCTGCGTGGCGTCTCCGGTGGTGGTGTTGTTCTTGATGGTGATTGCTCCACCTTCGGTGGTTCCGACTTCGTTGTCCCTAAGGCGGATGAACTGCTCCTCGTTGCCGGTCACGCTGAGCGTGTTGCCGACCACGTTGTCGAAGACACCGATCCGCTTGTTCCCGTCGTTGCCCTGCAAGGTGATGGTCTCACCGACGGTCATCATGCAGATGGCGATGTTGCCGTGGTTGTCGGTCAGCTTGATGTTGTTGCCGACCCGCGGGTCAAACGCACAGCCATCGTTTCCGATGATGATTCGGCCAGCGGTGTCGCTCAGGTTGATGTTGCCCGTAGTCCCGGTCCCGATGACGTCGGTGTCGATGATCTCGACGAAGCGCGCGCCCGTACCGTTGACGGAGCCGTTGATGATGGAGTCGTACGCCAGCAACGCACCACCCGGCTCGATGCGAATGTTCCCTTCGACAGTGGCATTCCGCAGTCTGCACACATCACCGGCCTTGACTACCAGCCGGGTCACCGCTCCGGTCACGAGGCCGTCGCATCGAGTGGCTTCGACGGCATGTGCCGGCACCTGAAGGATGCCCGCGGTTGCCACGGCGGCAACCAGGGTCGTAATGAGTGGTACCTGCTTCTTCATGAGGGTCCCCTATGTGAAAGCGGCAGCGTATGGGCAGAGTTGGTACAGGCTCCGCATCTACCTCAGCACCGCGGTTCGTTGGGCAGGTGCACCTCTACGAAGTGTCCTTCCCCGAGTGTGTGGTCGAGCAAAGCGGTGCGGGCTTCTACTCATCCGACTGCGACGATACCCCCGGAAAGGGAAAGAGAATCCCCATCTAGGCAAAAAATGGAGAAATCGAAGCGCTTCACCAGCCGTAGTTACATCGTCACAACGAGATGTAGTGAATCGACTACCGAACGTAGTTTCGAGTGCGACTTGCGCAGGCTTTCCGCGGGCATTGCCAGTTCGTGCTGAGTCAGCCGCTGCAGACGAGGTCCTGTCCTCCTCGAGAGCCGAGAGTCGTCACCGTGAAACGTCGCCACCAGGACGGTCGTTGCCAGCGTCGCAAAGCGTCCCTAGGGTTGGGCCGCATGGAAGCCGCCTGGTGGCACGAGGTGTTCGTAGCGCTGGGTGTCGCGGTGGCGGCTGCGGTCTTCTGGCTCGAGGCGCGGCGCAGGGGTCGTGACCGCGACGACCGGGTCTGGATCATCGTCGCGGGCGCGCTCGTCGGGGGGGCGGTGATGATGCGCCTCGGCACCTGGCTGCAGCACGTTGACCTGCGCCAGAACGCCACGCTGAGCGAGCAGTGGCTGTACGGCAACCGCAGCATCCTCGGCGGGCTGGTGGGTGCCTACCTCGGCGCTCATCTCGCCAAGCGGCTCACCGGCTACCGCCAGCGGACCGGTGACCTGTTCGCACCCGCCGTCGCGCTCGGCATGGCGGTCGGCCGCATCGGGTGCCTGCTCACCGAGCTCCCGGGGACACCGACGAACACCGGCTGGGGGATCACGCTGTCGGCTGAGCAGGCCGCCCGGTTGGACGGTCCGGCAGGCGTTGCTCTGCACCCGTCGTTCGCCTATGAGATCGCCTTCCACCTGCTGGCGTTCGCCGTGCTGTGGGGGTGGTTGCGCCATCAGCCGATCGCGCCGGGCGAGTCGCTCACGCTCTACCTCGCGGCGTACGCAGTCTTCCGCTTTCTCGTCGAGTTCGTCCGGGGCAACGAGGTCGTCTTTGCAGGGCTCACCCGTCCTCAGCTGTTCCTCGCCGTCCTGGCGCCGCTCATCCTGGCGCGGGTCGCGGTCCAGCTGCGGCGAGGTGCGTACGACGTCCGGCGCGTGGAGGTCGCATGAGTGGTCCCGAGTTCCCGCCGCCGCCTCCTGTCGACGAGCCGGTGGACGGAGCGGCCGCCGAGGGGAAAGGGTCGATGCTTCTCGGAGTGGTCATCGGCCTCGTCGCCACAGTCATCGGATCGTTCTCGCCGTTCATCCCGTCTTCCTCGGGTTACGGGTTCTTTGCCGGACTCGGTCTGTTGCCCATCGTGCTCGTTGCGGGGATAGGGTTCACCATCAACCGATCCACCCGGCAGATCGGAGCCGGCGTGCTGCTGGGGTTCGCGGTGGGGCTCGTCGTATCGGCAGGCACCTGTCTGGTGCTGCTGAGCAACGCGGACTTCGGCTGAGCGCTGCAGCTGGCAGCGAAGGAGAGGAGCACAGTGAGTCCAGGGATGTCGCTGCGGGGCGGTGTCCTCGCGTCCTGCCTCCTCGGCCTCGGCGCGTTCTTGGTGACGTACGCCCTCACGCCGCCACCAGACGTCGAGCCCGGGGGGACGCCTGCACGGATGCTGGATGCATGGCTGTACTTCACCTTCTTCGAAATGCCCGTGGTGCTACTGGTCGGCATCGTGCTGCTGTGCATCCGGCGGACGCGTCGCCTGGGAGGCGGTGTCCTGATCGGGGCGGCCGTGTCACTCGTGGTCACAACTGGAATATGCAGTGCGGCCGGCTGACCATGGCTAGAGAGGAGGAGTGAGATGACGAGCGGCATGTCGCTGCGCGACTATCGCATTCACCGTTACGTCAACGCGTTCTGTCCGCACTGCAATGAGGAGCAGCCGGACCGGCCGCTGGAGGACGTGGAGCGGCTGTCGGGGTGGCTGGCTGTCCGGAGCGGGCGCGTCTGGCTCGAACGCGGTTGCCGAAAGCACGGGCTGGTGCGCACGCTGTACGACGAGTCGGCGGAGATCCTCGAGTACCTGGAGCAGTGGACGGCGCCGACCAAGGCGCATGTGCCAGACCTGACGGGCAACTTCGCGCCGGTCCCCGCGGCGTACGCAGACGGCCTGCCGGAGATGCAGACGCAGCACACATGCATCCTGCTCGAGGACATCACCGACCACTGCAACCTGCGCTGCCCGACCTGCTTCGCAGCCTCGGCGCCCGCGCTCGAAGCGGTCGCTCCGCTTGCGTCCGTCCTCGCGAGCATCGACGCGCGGCTGTCGCGGGAGAACGGCCGCATCGATGTGTTGATGCTTTCTGGTGGTGAGCCGACGCTCTATCCGCGGCTCGAGGAGCTCATCGCAGAAGTCGTCGCCCGGCCTGTCGTGCGGATCCTCGTCAACACCAACGGGTTGCGGCTCGCCCAAGATGACGCGTTGCTGGCGTTGCTGGAGCAGCACCGAGAGCGGGTCGAGGTCTACCTGCAGTACGACGGCGTGAGCGCGGGGGCGTCGACTCACCACCGGGGCGCCGACATCCGCAGGTTCAAGGACAGGGCGATCGAGCGGCTCTCGTCGGCCGGGATCTTCACCACGCTCACGATGACGGCAGCACTCGGGGTCAACGACGACGAGATCGGGTTCGTCATCAAGCGGGCCCTGGACACGCCGTACGTCGGCGGGGCCACGATCCAACCGGTGTTCGGATCGGGCCGCTCCGCGGGGGTCAACCCGATGGACCGGCTGACTCACACGGGCGTGTTGGCGCGACTGCAGGAGCAGACGGCCGGTGTCGTGTCGTGGCGGGACCTGACGGCGCTGCCGTGCTCGCACCCGCACTGCTGTTCCGTCGGCTACCTGCTGCGCGACGACTCCGGAAGCTGGCGGTCGCTGACATCCCTGGTCGGCCACGACAGGCTCAAACAGTGGCTGGACCTCGAGCCGGACACACTGGCCAACCGGTTCGCGGATCAGGAGATCCCGGCGAGGATGCGCACCATCGTCAAGGACTCGCTGCTGGACCTGCTGAGCGAGCAGTCGTCGCTGTCGCATCCGAACATGAGCACCATCTGGCGCGACATCTGCGAGAACTGCGATCTGGGGATCGCCACCTTGACGCGGTTGGCCGCTGCTCAGCTGCCCGGACGCCAGCACCGGTTTCGCTCCATGCTCGGGGAGCGGGTCAAACGGATCACGGTGAAGCCCTTCATGGACATGCACACGATGATCGAGGAACGGCTGACCCAGTGCTGCGTGCACGTGGGGACCGTCAACGCGGAGTCTGGCGCCGACCAGTGTGCGCCGTTCTGCGCCGTCCAGGCGTGGGCACCGCTCGGCCGGATGCGGCTGTCGACTGCTCGAGGGGGCGAAGTATGACGACGGCTCGCTCCGACACGCCTCCCGACGTCGGCCGCACCCATCACGACCGGGCGGCATACGACCCGCTGCGTCTCTGCATCTTCGCGACGATCGCGGCATTGGGGTGGCTGCTCGGCCCGGTCGCGCTGCTCGGCTTCGCTGTGCTGGGTCTGGTCGGATACGTCCGGGCCCGAAGGGCGGGGCTCCTCACGTCGAAGTGCTTGCTGCGCGACACCCGGTTGGTGATCGCGTATCTGGCGCTCCTCGCGGTCGCGGGGGCGTGGGGCGTCGTGGAGCTGCTCGTCTGACGGTTGCGCATGCTCAGGAGCGCTGACGCAATGCCTCATAGATGGCGACGGCGGCGGAGGCGGCCACGTTGAGTGAGTTGACGTGCCCGAACATCGGAAGCCTTGCCGTGTCATCGGCGGCGGCGACCCACTCCTCGCTGACCCCCTCGTGCTCTGCACCGACAACGATGGCTGTCGCAACCGTCAGGTCGACGTCGGTGATGAGCTGGTCGCCATCCGGCGTGGCCACGACCGTTCGCACCTTTCGCGAGCGGAGCCAGTCGCGGACCACTGGCGACTCTGCTGCGGCGACAGGCACAGCGAAGACGGTTCCCTTGCTGGCCCGTACGACGTTGGGGTTCCCCCAGTCGGCGGCCGGGTCGGCGGCGATGACAGCGTCGACGCCGGCAGCCTCGGCTGTGCGGAGCATCGCTCCGAGGTTGCCAGGCTTCTCGACCCCTTCGCAGACGAGCACAAGCGACGGCTCGGACAGCGTCAGGTCGACCAGCGGACGCGAGGGATCCGGAACGACCGCGAGCCACCCGTCCGGACTCTGGCGGTAGGAAGCCTTTGCGAAGGCCGCAGCTGCGAGCTGAACGACCTCGGAGCCTCTCGAGGCCGCCTCGTCGGCCAGCGCGAGCCTACTCTGGTCGGCCACGAGCTCCGGGCAGACGAACAGGTTGAGAGGCAAGACGCCGGCGGTCAGAGCGAGTCGAAGCTCGTCGTAGCCCTCGAGGAGGGTGACCCGGCGCATGTCGCGGGTACGTCGCTTCCGCAGGCTGACGAGCTCCTTGACCCTCGGGTTGGTGGGGCTCGTGATCGCGGCAGCCGGTCGCTCGCCGTACGGGCTCATGACGAAACTATCGCGCACGCGTTCCGTGTCGTGGCCGTAACCGGACCGGCCGGTCGTGCCTTGGGTTAGCCGGCTCGGCCTCAGGCGGCGGCCGGTAGTCGGCGGGTGCCGGTGTGGTCGACGATGAAGTAGCGGCCGTGGGGTGCCACCTCGGTGAGCGGCTTTCGCGTGTCGATCTCCGCCGTGGCCCCAGCGCGCAGGAGGCTCGACGGTGGCCACGTCACTTACAATCCGCGTGCGCTCTTCGGCGGTCTTGCCGAAGTCGTTCGTCTCACGGGAGCCGACCCGCTCGAGGATCACGTCCAGGGGTGCGCTCAGCAGCACGACTGCGTTGAACCGCGAGTAGAACTTCCCTTGGTTCAAGACGGTCCCCTGGATGCGTCGATCCTGTCTTCGCGCCACAGCGGCTCGGACCCACGCCCGTCGGGCAGCGGGACGTCCTCAATCCACCCGCCGTAGTCGGTGTCGACCACCTGGTGCCCCCGGCGCCCGAGCTCGGCCAGGACAGCCGACTTCCCCGTGCCGGACATGCCGGTAACCAGGATCGCCACCACACGTGCACCGTTACCGCCCGACCTTCGAACGGCATCGCTGCGGTGGCCGTGGAAGCCTCGGTCCGACTCGCCGGGGGTCCTAGAGTCGGACGATGATGCTGCACCTCGTACGTCACGGCCGGCCGGCGGTCGACACCGGCAAGCCGGCGCGGACGTGGAGGCTCCACGTCGACGCTCGATACGACGTCAAACGACTGCGGGATTCGGGAGCACTTCCTCCGCGGGCGGTCTGGTACAGCTCACCGGAGCCGAAGGCGCTCGAAACCGCCGTACTCCTGCACCCGTCTGGAATCGAGGTGCTCGAAGACCTGCGCGAGGCCGAGCGCGGGCCGGTCTGGCTGGGCGGCGACGAGTTCGTGACCTCGGTACGCCGCTCGTTCGAGACCGAAGACGCGCCCGGTGCCGCGACCTGGGAGCCGCTGGCTGCGACACGTCGCCGGGTTGTGGTGGCGGCCGGCTCGGCGATCAGGCAGGCTCGGGTCACGAAGCCGGGGCACGACGTGGTGCTCGTCGGCCACGGCACAGCGTGGACATTGCTGGTCGCCGACCTGACCGGCTCGGCTCCCGACCTCGACTCCTGGGAGCAGATGACCATGCCGGATCACTGCAGCATCGACCTCGAGGCGGGGAAGGTCGTCTCCCGGTGGGGACAGTGGAGCGAGCGGGCGGTTACGGCGACGCCATAGAGCCATCTTGGTGCCACTCCATAGCGCCGTCCCCGCGAAGCCAAGCGCCGTCGCACGGCCGCTGACCTTGGTGTCACCGTGAGAGACTTTGGACCGCCATGCCGGAGCCGACCGCGACCCCGCCGCTCAAGACGCTGCCACTCGTCTTCGAGGAGCCGCGCAAGGCACGGAGACCACCACGCCATCTCGCTGACATGTCGTCGCAGGCGCGCTGCGAGGCTGTCGTGGCCGCCGGCCTTCCGGCGTACCGGGCCAAGCAGGTGTCCCACCACTACTTCTCCCGGCTCGTCGACGACCCGGCCGAGATGACCGACCTTCCGGCCGACCTGCGCGAGCCGCTGGCAACCGCGCTGCTCCCCAAGCTGCTGACCCCGATCCACACCCTCGAGGCTGACGGGGGCACCACCCGCAAGACGTTGTGGAAGCTGCACGACGGGGCCTTGGTCGAGTCGGTCCTGATGCGCTATCCCGGACGGGTCACGATGTGCGTGTCGTCGCAGGCCGGATGCGGCATGGCGTGCCCGTTCTGTGCCACCGGTCAAGGCGGGCTCCAGCGAAACATGAGCACCGGCGAGATCGTCGAGCAGGTGCTGGCCGGGGCACGGTCGCTGGCGCGTGGTGAGGTGCCTGGTGGGCCGGGCCGGATCTCGAACGTCGTCTTCATGGGAATGGGCGAGCCGATGGCCAACTACAACGCGGTCATCGCCTCGGTACGCCGGATGACCGACCCCGCACCGGACGGCCTGGGCATGTCGGCGCGCGGAATCACCGTCTCGACCGTTGGCCTGGTCCCACGGATGCTCCAGATGGCCGAGGAGCAGATCCCCGTCACGCTGGCGCTGTCGCTGCATGCGCCCGACGACGAGCTGCGCAACGAGCTGGTTCCGATCAACACGCGCTGGAGCGTCCGAGAGGCGGTCGCGGCCGCGTGGAACTACGCGAGGGTCACCAAGCGGCGAGTGTCGATCGAGTATGCCCTCATCAAGGACATCAACGACCAGGCCTGGCGAGCCGACCTGCTCGGCGAGCTGCTGACGTCGTACGGCGACTGGGGATGGGTCCACGCCAACCTCATCCCCCTCAACCCGACACCCGGCTCGAAGTGGACCGCCTCACGGGTCGAGGACGAGCGCGAGTTCGTACGCCGCCTGGAGGCCAAAGGGGTGCCGACCACCGTTCGCGACACCAGGGGCCGCGAGATCGACGGTGCCTGCGGTCAGCTGGCAGCGACAAGCCTCTGACCGCCGCGACGACCATGCTCGACTACGACCGTGAGGCGGCGCGCTACGACGAGACCCGCGCGAGGCCAGCAGCGGGCAGAGGCCGCCGCCGAGGCCGTCTCGCGCCTACTTCCCGACGTCGACCGGGTCGTCATCGACGTGGGAGGCGGCACCGGCATCGTGGCCGAGGCACTGACCCGGCCGCAGCGCCGGGTGCTCGTCTGCGACACATCGGAGGGCATGTTGCGCCTAGCCTGCCGGCGGCTGCCGGGCCGTGCGGTCTCGAGCCGACGCGGCAAGACTTCCCGTGAGAGATGCTTCTGCCGACGCGGTGACGATGGTGTGGTTACTTCACCTGTTGGAAGGACAACGGCGGTCCGGGCCAGCTTGGCGGAGGCGGCCCGGGTGCTGCGACTCGGCGGTCGCTGCCTGACCACCGTCGACAAGAGTGCGGCGCACGCGCGATCTTCGCCGTACGACGTGACCGACGGCCGAGCCGACGTGACCGCAACCGCGGCCGTAGCAGGTCTGCGATACGTGGGAGGAGACGTTCGTCGGCCACGGACAAGGTCTCGGTGGTGGCGGCAATGAGCAGCCGGTCTACACCATGCTGGCCTTCGAGAAGCCAACATGACACAGGCTCTCGCGGCAGCATGGGACTCGGGGGGCTGCCTTTTCCGGCCCTGATAGCCACCGACCTCGACGGCACCTTGCTGCGCAGCGACGGCACCCTTTCGCCGCGCAGCGTCGCGGCCCTGAGGCGCGCGCAGGACAGGGGCATCGAGGTGGTGGTGGCGACGGCGCGTCCGCCGCGCTGGATGCACGACCTCATCGAGGCGGTCGGCGACCACGGGATCGCCATCTGTTCCAACGGCGCCTACGTGTACGACGTCGGCCGGAGACGCGTGCTCGCGGAGCGGCCGATCGTAGCCGACGTGGTACAGGGGATGGTTTCGGCGCTTCGCCAGGCAATCCCTGGCATCAGCTTCGCCGTCGAGAACGCCGTCGGCTTCGGCCGCGAGCCGTCGTACGTCGACATGCACAGGTCTCCTCCGGACAGTCCGGTGAAGGACATCGCCGACCTGCTGCAACCGCTGCCGGGCAAGCTGTTGGCCCGGGCACCCGAGCTGGACGCGGAGGAGTTCCTGCGGATCGTGACCGACGTCGTGGGGGAGTCGGCCGTGGTGGCGTTCTCCGGCGCGAGCGGGCTGGCCGAGATCAGCGCTGCCGGTGTCACGAAGGCGGCGGTCCTAGCGGAGTGGGCGGCAGAGCGGGGCGTTCGCGCCGCCCAGGTCTGGGCGTTCGGCGACATGCCCAACGACCTGGCCATGCTCGAGTGGGCCGGGACGTCGTTCGGCGTCGCCAACGCTCATGCCGACGTTGAGGCGGTCGTCGACCACGTTGTGCCCAGCAACGACGACGACGGAGTCGCTCGCACCATCGAGCTGGCACTCGGCTGACCGGCGCCCGTTGGCCCGGCGCTTCGGCAGTGCCGCGCAGGCACTTCCTCGGTCCAGTGGTGCTCCCCACGAGCACCATCGGCGTCAGCGTGGCCGGGAGGCAGGGCCTGGAGTGATGACGGGCAAAGAATCGGGCTGACTGGTACAGCGACGCGGAACAGCGATGAGGTCGCTGCGAGTCCTATAGGCTCACGGCCAGCACAGTGGGAACGAGGAAGGGCGTAGTGGGGGATCATGGAGTGGTTGCTAGTTGCCTTGCTCGCAGGTGCCGGCGGCTTTCAGGCCAAACGGTGGAGAGACCGGAGGAGGGCGCTCCGTTCTGAGGAACAGGAAGAACTCGAAGGCGTCCGGCGCCTCGCCGATGAGGACGTCACGATCCTCGGAGAGCAGCTCCAGCGTCTCGACGCCGAGGTTGCTGGGCGTGACTGGATGAGCAGACCCGGGTCCACTACCAGACGGCGCTCGACTCGTACGAGTCCGCACAGCGTGAAGTGCCTCGCATCGTCAGTCCCGCCGAGATCAGCAAGATCACCGACACCTTGGCCACCGGTCGCTATGCGTTGGCCTGCGTCCAAGCCAGGGGCTCGGGCCAGCCGTTGCCCGAGCTTCGAGTGCCCTGCTTCTTCAACCCGCAACATGGTCCCTCGGTGACCGACGTGATGTGGACACAGCCGCGCTGCGGCACGCGCACCGTTCCGGCTTGCGCCCAGGACGCCGCACGGGTGGCCAACCGCGAGGCCCCGGAGGTCCGCATGGTGAAGATCGGCCCCCGGACCATCCCGTACTGGGAGGCCGGTGATGCGTATCTGCCGTACGGCCGGGGGTACTTCCCAGCAGGTGGCACCGCGCTGATCTGGGCTTTCGATCCATCCGTTTCATCCGCCGGACACGAGTTCGGCGGCGCCGGCGGCTATGGCGGCGACTACAGCGGCGGAGCCTACAGCGGCGGAGCCTACAGCGGCGGTTACGACGGCGGAGATGTCGGCGGAGGAAGCCACTGACCAGCCGCCAACTTCGTCACGTTCTCCACGATCCGCAGCCACACGCGCAGTCGGGGGACTGGCCCGCCTCTGCCGGCGCCAGCTTCGTACGGTCTACGAAGACGATCTGCGGCTCGAGCAAGCGCCTGTGCCAGGCCGGTCAACTGGCGGATTTCGACCGGCCCGTCAACCGACGACGACCGCGACTGCTTCGTCGATGTCGTCGACGAGATGAACCGCGGCGGCCATCGGAGGGTCGTCCGGCTGACCAGTATTTACCAAACCGCCCCATTTCTCACGGAATGTTGCGATACTAGAACTCTAGGTGAGGACAGCGATGATTATGAGCCAGTGGGCTATGCCGCGATTGATGAGGGCGCTTACCGCGCTGGCGTTGGCCGGATCACTCATGGCGGCAGGTCCTGTGCTGTCCTCGTCTGCGGCGCCCGCCGATACCAACGTCGTCTTGCTTAGCAGCGCTGCCGCGGTCGAGGAAAGGTCCATCGGCTACGTCGCCTACTGGGACCAAGCCCGTGGCCTGCGGTCTGTGGGAGACGCGGGGGAAGCGGTGACTGAGGTGTCACCGTCGTGGTACGCGCCCGCGGCGGACGGCTCGATCGTGGTTCAACAGCAAGGTGCGGTGGACGACTCACCCAGCGCCGTTGCGCAGCTAAGGGCGAATGGTGCTCTAGTCGTGCCTGCCATCGCGAACTACCGGAACAAGACATGGGACAGGGCGGTGGTCTCCGCCATCCTTGCCGACCCGGTCAAGCGCACCCAGCACGTCGCCCACATTGCTGCGCTCGTCAACACCCGCGGCTACGACGGCATCGACATAGACTACGAACACCTGGGAACAGCTGACCGTCAGCCGTTCACTGCGTTCGTCACCCAACTGGGCTTGGCTTTGCATGCCAACGGCAAACTGTTGTCGGTGACGCTCCACCCCAAGACATCCGAGCCTGGCGACCAACCGAAGAACCAGGCGCAGGATTATGCCGCGATTGGCCGCGTTGCCGACGAGGTCCGGATCATGCTCTACGACTATCACTGGGCCACTTCGTCGCCTGGCGCGTTGGCTCCTATCAACTGGGTGCGCTCCGTCATGACCTGGGCCGCAACGCAGATACCGCGGCAGAAGCTCGTCCTCGGAGCCGGTACCTACGGCTACGACTGGGTGGGCTCGCGGGGCACCAGCCTCATGTGGACCGAGATCATGAAGCGGGCCCGCGCCAACGGGGCGACGGTGCGGTACAGCACGGCAAAGCAGGCGCCCTATTTCACATACGTCGACAGTCGGGGACGCAAGCACACGGTGTGGTTCGAGAATGCTCGAAGTATCGCCGCTAAGAAAGTCGTCATGCGCAACATCGGAGCGAGCGGCATGCACTACTGGCGCCTCGGCGGTGAGGATCCCAAGATCTGGCTATTGAAGTAAGCCAGCCTCATGTGGCTCTTCGCAGTAAAGCGTGGTGATCGCGCCGCGCCGTAAAACCCAGCCTGTGCGGTGAAGCGGGCCTGGGACCTCAGGATCGAGGTGTCTTACGCCATCGATCACAGGAGGTCCCAGGTGAGTAATGACAGTATTGCGGCCACCGCCATTCTCGGGTTGTCCGGGTTTCGCTTGTTGGCCGTGTCGGAGTACGAAGGCGAGTTCGAGCAGGCCATCGAGACGACCGCCGAGGTGGGGTGGTGCCGGTCGCGCGGGGTGCAGGCGAGGCTGCATGACCGTCGACCGACCTGGGTGCGGGACCTGCCGTCTGCGGGTCGGCCGGTGACGTTGGTGTGGGTCAAGCGGGTGTGGCGCTGTCATGAGCCGCTGTGCGCGACGGTGACCTGGACCGAGACGCACGAGGCGATCCGGCCTCGTTGCTCGATGACAGAGCGGGCCCGCGCCGAGGCGTGTCGTCGGGTCGGCCAAGACGGGCATACCGTCGACGGTGTGGCGACCGATCTGGGGGTCGGGTGGGCGACGGTGATGGGCTATGTGCGCGACTACGGCCAACCGCTGATCGACGACCCAGCTCGCCTTGCCGGGGTTCATACCCTGGGTGTGGACGAGACCGCGGTCCTGGCCGCGACACCGATCTCGTGACGGTCTACGCGACCGGGATCGTGGCGCTGAACGGCCGGGCTCGGCTTCTTGACGTGGTGGCTGGCCGCAGCGCAACCGTGTTGTCTGCATGGGTTTCGGGCCGAGACAGCCACTGGCGGGCCGACATCACCGTCGCCGCACTTGACCCGTTCCGTGGCTACGCCACCGCCCTGCACACCAGCCTGCCGCACACCGTCCGAGTCCTCGACGCGTTCCACATGGGTCAAGCTTGGCTTCGACGCCGTGGACGCCGTCAGGCGCCGGGTGCAGCAACAGACGCGGGTCACCGTGGCCGCAAACACGATCCGCTGTTCGGGATCCGCCGGCTGCTGCGCCGCGGGGCCGACCACCACAGCCCCACGTCGTGGCAGCGGATGCCAGCCGGCCTCGACGCCGGCGACGACAACCAGCAGATCGGCCGCGCCTGGATCGCCGCCCAAGAACTCCGGCTTCTCTACCGCGAAAAACCCCGGCAAGCAGCCGAGCGTCGGCTGCTGGCCTGGTTCACCTTCGTCGCCGAACACGAGATCCCGAGCTGATGAGGCTCGCCCGCACCCTCGACGCCCCCTACTGCACTGCGGCGTCACCTGCAGACTCAACCCACCACCCCGATCGGAGGGCGGCTACCACGTTTGGCTGCGTAGAGCCCCTAATCTATCGCTGGCTCCTCTTTGAGGTGCGCCCGGATGTACATTCTCTTCTCTGACCCGTACTTCGGCCAGCAGGTTGTGAGTGTGAGCCGCCTGCCAGCAAGCGGATCGAGGACCCAGATGGCGCTCGTCGGGATGATGCGTGGTTCTGTGTCGATCACATACACCCAGCGGGCTTCTCCTTGAGAAAGGATCACCTCATCGCCGCGGTCGAGTTGGTCAAAGTCGATGAACGGATCTCCGTGGCCCGCTCGGTGGCCTGCGAAGGCGACGTTCCCCCGTGCTCCTGGTAGCGGGGTGCCCGGGTAGTGGCCGGGTCCTTTTACAAGGTCTTGTTCAGATACGCCTTCCACAACAACCCACTCCCAGTCAGCGCCGAAAGCAGGTATCCGCATAACGGCCAGGGCATGTCCTTCCGGAACCGCTACTGCGTCAGCCACGGGGACAGGCGCCGCGACAGCTGCCGACCCCGCCGGCGATTCCGCAGTCCGTGGCGATTTCGCAGTCCGTGGCGATTTCGCAGTCCGTGGCGATTTCGCAGTCCGTGGCGATTCCGCAGTCCGTGGCGATCTCGCAGAGTGGTTGGCAGGCAGAGGGTTAGCCTGAGGGACCGACGGGGCTAGCGCCCGTTGCATGTCCTCCGTCTGAAGACGCTGTCCATATCTGACTGCTGGCGCGTAAGCGACCGCGACGACTAGCCCGGCGACGAGAATGACCCCGAGGATCACAACTATGCGACGTACCACTCAAGCACGCCCTTTCTCGTAGTCATGCAGACCTCGGCTCAGACTCAACGGGACAAGGATCAGCTCGACGACGAGTGCCTTCCACGCGTACATGAAGTTGACTGCCTTCACCAAGTACAGAAACGGCAAGGACGCGAGCATATGCAGTATGGGCACCTTTCTTCGGATGCAGCCGTATAGCAGCGGCGGAAGTAACAGCGCTAATTCCGCACCAAAGAACCACATCGCGGTGGTCTCGAGCGACCAGTCAAACACGAGCAGCCAAACAAGAGGCATGGCATACCACAGCGGTACGGTCAGGATTTCCCACACTGCGAGCAAGACCCACAAAGCCAACATGGGCTTGTGTCGAATCAGGTTACCCGTGTGAAGCCGCACATTCTGGAAGAATCCAGCCATCCATCGCCACACCTGTTTGCGAAGGTAGGTGAAGTCCTCGGGATCAGCCGCATAGGCGACGGCGTCTCCTACGTACACTGCCCTTCTTCCCTCGATCTGCTTCGACCAGGTAAAATCCATGTCTTCGACTATGGTGCGCTCAGGAAACCCGCCGAACGCCATCAGCTCCTGGCGACGAAATGCGCTGCAGCACCCTGAGCAAACCACCGGAGAGTTGGCTTTGCTCTGGATTGGCCTGTGCCAATGGAAGCCAAATAGATACTCGATCATCCTGCCGCGCTCAGTCACTGTGTTGCTGTGCCGGGTCAGCACACAGCCAGCAGCGATGGCCACCTTCTCATCACTGAACGGCTCAATGATTCGTGTCACGTAGTCGGGAGCGAGCAAGGTGTCCGCGTCCACCGGAAGCACGAGGTCCCCGGTACAGAATGGCAAGGCATAATTCTGCGCCCTCGCCTTGCTGCCGAGGTTACTGGGCGGTGTGATGACCGTGACACCGTAGCGCTCTGCGACCTCACGGGTGCGGTCTGTCGAGGCGTCGTCAACGACCACGATCTCGTGGAAAGGCGTCTCCTGGTCAATCAGGGACTTGATGGTGTCCCCTATTCCAGCTTCCTCGTTGTATGCCGGTACAATGGCCGTCACAAGGAGGGCGGTTACGGGTGCCTCCCCCTCGAGATGTACTCGACCGTGCCTTTCTATAGCTCCCGGAGAGGTTAGCGTAGCCACGACACCATTTTAGTCCAACCGAGAGCCAGTCCAGCGGCAATTAGACAGACTAACGCGACTATCAGGTAAATAGGGGTCGAGAGATTGAGCCCCGTGTTGGGTAGTCCTCCGTACATGTTTCCCCGTCCTTTTCTCTGCTTATCGCAAAATAATCAATATGAAACGACAGTTAGCAGCATGAATGGATTTCTCTTGCGGACGTTTGCGAGACCAGACGTTTCTGACCCTTCCAGCCTGCAAGACCGTAGGTGTGGGGGGCGCCAACAGGTTCGAGGGTACCCCCAGAGAGGGACCTTTCAAGCACTTTTGTGAAGATTCACGTGTCGTAACCACACAGTAACTAGATGTGCAGCACCGAACCCGTTTTCGGACCCCTCGCGTAACTCTACGCGACGTGTAGGTTACTGTGCGGTGAACCTTTGCCGGGGACGAATGCTACCCAGGGGTAGCAGGCGTCTAGTAGCGTCTTCTTCATGATGACAAAGGGGCCGAAGCTTGGCGTCTATCACGTGAGATCATGGCAGGACGCGGCAGCGAACGCGGCGCGCTGGATGCGCTACTGGGGGTACGCCGACGCAGTGGTCGAGCCAGGTGGGCAGGCCGAAGGCCTCGCCGTGCGAGCACGGGGTGCAGGCGGCCATGTGAGCTTCAAGGAGAGTTCCTCGGTGGACCGAGCCGCTCTTCAGCACGTGGCGGATGCCAACGCCCACTCCGGCGCCCGCTTGGTCATCTTCACTGATACCGCTTTTTCACGACACGCCGTCACGTACGCCGACGAACATGGGATCGCGTTGTTCAGGTATGGGTCCGATGGCACGATGGCTGCCGCCAACTCCATCGCGGACTCCGTGGCTCAATCTTCCGTAGCGGAGGCTTTTCCGACGCAACAACCGAGCTGGCTCGGCTGGGTACTGCTTGGGATGGTCTTTGCCGGTTGCCTCCTCTCGTTCGGATTGCACTTTGGCCTTCACGGGGCGGTATATCTGTTTGTGCTCGTGGGCGCCTTCGGGCTTTTGTGGTTTTGGAAACGGTTACGGCAGCTCCTGATCAAGTGTGGCGGGTCGTGAAACGCCCACCTCTCTTGAGAGCAAGGTGCACGCGGGGGTGTCGTTCCCGTGACGTCCTCGAAGGAAATCCGGCTCATCGGACTTCGGGTGGGTGAGTCTGCCGGCCGCGAGGATCGTGCGTAGCCAGTAGTTGACGGGGTTGCGGAAGCCGCGGGCGATATGCGTCGATGGAGTTCGATGTTGATGGCCTCGGTGCCGCCGTTGTTGGTGCGGCCGGTGGTGAAGTAGGCGAGGAACTGCTGCCGCCACCCGTCACGTTCTCCCCGATCCGCAGGCTTAGGCACAGTCGTGGGACTGTCCCCCCTCTGCCGGCACCAGTTCCATGCTGTCTTGAAGACGATCTGCGGCTCGAGCAAGCGCCTGTGCCAGCCGGTCAACTGGCGAATTCGACCGGCCCGTCAACCAGCGACGACCGCGGCTGCCTCGTCGATGTCGTCGACGAGATGGACCGCAGCGGCCATGGGCCGGTCGTTGGCCAGGCGCTTCAGCAGCGGCCACACCGGCATCTCCTCGGTCCAGTAGCGCTCGCCGACAAGCACCATCGGCGCCAGCATGTCGGGGTTCGCGTAGTAGTTCTCGCAGGCGTCCTGGAAGATCTCCTGCACCGTGCCGGCCGCACCGGGCAGGAAGACGATCCCGGCATCGCAGTGGCGTAGCAGGGTGGCCTCGCGCAGGGAGTTCTGGAAGTACTTCGCGATCGACGAGGCGAAGACGTTCGGCGGCTCATGACCGTAGAACCACGTGGGTATGCCGACAGACTCCGTGCCCTCGCTCCAGCGACGACGAACCTCGAGCGCCGTCCGGGCCCAGACCTCCACTGACGGCTGAAAGGTCGGAGCGGCCGCCACGGCTGCCAGCGCCTCCTCGACGACAGAGTCGGGATGCCGGGACAGGTAGGCACCGAGGTTCGCCGCCTCCATGGCGCCTGGACCGCCACCGGTGGCGACCATCAGGCCCGCCCTAGCGACCCGGTGGCCGAAGCGGGCGGCTTCGGCATACCTGCGATCGATGCGAGACACGGCGTGCCCCCCATCACACCCACCACCCGGCTCCCATGGAGCCGTTCGTCGAGAGCATCGCCGATCGCATGATCGTGCAGCGCCCGCGCCACCGCATGAGCGAGATCGTCACCTGGCTCGCGAGTCCAGGCGTAGATCAGGGCATCCGGAGTCAGCTCGTAGTGGCCGGCGTCCAGCCCGTCGTACAACTCCTCGGGGCTGTAGAGCCCGCCCCGGTAGGGATTAAAAGGCAGCTCAGGGATTGACGGGAAGAGCAGCGCACCGCCTGCCCGCAGGTGCCCCTCGGCCTGGCCGCCGACCGGGCACCCGAGCAGGATGGCCCCCTGTGGTGCCAGCTGGAGGAGCTGGTCGGTCCGCGCGCGAAGGTCGACGCCCTGGACACGCCAGCTGCGCATGGAGGTGGCCCCGCCTGCCACGAGCTTGTCGAAGTCCTCGAGCGTCTCGACCTCGACGGTGGGTCCGCTGACTCTTGGCACAGCGCGAGCCTACGGCCGTAGCGGAACCCAACAGAAGGTCTGCATCGCAAACCACCCTCTACATCGCAGGTTTGCGATGTAGACAGTCCAGTTGGCTTGTTTACATCGCAAACGCCGAGCGGTCACCAGGCTTGGGCGAGCAGCTCGGCCAGCAGCTCGTCGGCGTCCACGTCAAGGCCGCGGGACGCGAACCACCTGCAGACGTTGCGGCAGTCGCGCAGCAGGAAGTCGACGCCGTTGTGGTTGCCGACGATGTCGAGCACTTGCGGCAGGTCGATGATCACGAGACGTTCACCTTGGGCCAAGATGTTGTACGGCGACAGGTCCCCATGGGCGAGTCCCCGCCGGGCCAGCACCGCCATGGCCTCCCTTAGCTGCTCGAAGTAGGACTCGACCACCTCGCGGGGTGGTCTGAGCTGGCCAAGTCGCGGTGCCGCGGCTCCGTCGACCTCGATGTACTCCATCAAGATCTCGGTTCCGTCGATCTGCACGGGATAGGGCACGGGTACGCCGGCCGACCACAGCGAGCTGAGCGCCGCGAACTCGTGTGCTGCCCACTCGCCGGCCTGCACCTCACGGCCGAAGGCGGTTCCTTTGGCGGCCGCGCGTCGCTCGCGGCTCTTTCGGATCCGGCGGCCCTCGGTGTACGCCGCGTCCCGGTGGAACTGTCGGTGCTCCGCGCTGCGATAGCGCTTGGCGGCGAGGACCGACGACCCGTGCGGGTCGCCAGGCACCGCGCGTTCGACCAGGAAGACGTCGGCCTCCTTGCCGGTCTTCAAGACGCCCAGCTCGGTGTCGATGGCGGCGTCGGCCGTGACGACCCAGTCGGGACGCGGCTCCGGTCCACGTGCCCCCTTCTCGACCGAGGACCACGTCGACCACCGTTGGTCGTCGCGGAGGTCGTCGAGCGGTTGGAACGTGAAGTCGGCCGCGGCAAGCGGGCCAGAGCGGCCCTCGCGGGCCAGGTAGTCATGCATCGTGGTGAAACTCCTCGAGAGATGTCGAGGTGTCTCACTTACTCAGCGGTGCGGCGACCTCGACGGTGAAGGGACGCGAGAACGCCCCAGGACAGGGGTAGACATCTCGACGCCTCCTTCGGTCAGGGCAGACAACGTCTGCGCGCGGTCGTCGCCCGATCGTGACAGAGCCGGGCGGCATCGGACAACCGGTTTTCTGTGGCGAGCCCTGGCGAACGATCCGACTGTGGCGGTGCTTGTGCCCATGAGAGTCGGATCCTCGCGCTGACCCGGAGGTTGGCCGAGACCGGGCGGTGCACTCGCGCGGCGGGGCGGCGGCAGGCAGGATGGACACTCGTCGTACCCCCGACAGAGAGGGCGCCTGATGGGCAACTACCGCGAGGCGTACGACTCGAGCCTGGCCGACCCGGAGTCGTTCTGGGGAGCCCAGGCAAATCTGGTCGACTGGTTCATCCGCCCTCGGCAGGTGCTCGACGCGTCGGACGCGCCCTTCTACCGCTGGTTCGCCGACGGCGTCATGAACACCTGTTACAACGCCCTCGACCGTCACGTGATCAAGGGCCGCGCCGACCAGACGGCGCTCATCTACGACAGCCCGGTCACCGAGACCACAGCGACCGTCACCTACGCCGAGCTGCTCGACAGGGTGGCCGCCTTCGGTGGCGTCCTGCGCGCGTTCGGGGTCGGCAAGGGCGACCGGGTGGTCATCTACATGCCCATGATCCCCGAGGCGGTCGTTGCAATGCTCGCCTGCGCCCGCGTCGGCGCCGTGCACTCAGTCGTCTTCGGCGGCTTCGCGGCGAACGAGCTCGCCGTCCGCATCGACGACGCACAGCCGACAGTTGTCGTGTCCGCGTCCTGCGGGATCGAGGGCGGCCGGGTCGTCCCCTACAAGCCGTTGCTCGACCGGGCGCTGGAGATCGCCGACCACCAGCCGGAGGGGCTGGTCATCAAGCAACGGCCCCAGTGTGTGGCGGAGATGACCGCCGGGCGTGACATCGACTGGGACACCGCGATCAAGGCCGGCGCCGGCCAACCTGCCCCGTGTGAGGAGATGGCCGCGACAGATCCGCTGTACATCCTCTACACCTCGGGTACGACGGGTAAGCCGAAGGGGATCGTGCGCGACAACGGCGGCCACGCCGTCGCCCTGTGCTGGTCGATGGCGAACGTGTACGACATCGCGCCCGGTCAGGTGTGGTGGACCGCCTCCGATGTCGGCTGGGTGGTCGGACACTCCTACATCGTGTACGCGCCGCTGTTGGTGGGCGCCACGACCGTGCTCTACGAGGGCAAGCCCGTAGGCACCCCGGACGCCGGCGCGTTCTGGCGGGTGATCTCGCAGCACGGTGTCGAGGCCTTGTTCACCGCCCCGACTGCGATCCGCGCCATCAAGAAGCAGGACCCTGACGGCAAACTTGCAGCGGAAAACCCGATGCCGACGCTTCGCCACCTCTTCCTCGCTGGGGAGCGGCTCGACCCGGAGACCTACCACTGGGCGTCCGACCTACTTGAGGTCCCGGTCGTCGACCACTGGTGGCAGACCGAGACCGGCTGGCCGATCGTGGCGAACCTGCGCGGGCTGGAACCGATGCCGATCAAGCCCGGCTCGCCGTCCGTGCCGGTGCCCGGCTACGACGTGCAGGTGCTCGATGACCACGGCAACCAGTGCGACCCAGGCGCGGAGGGAGCCATCTGCATCAAGCTGCCGCTGCCTCCCGGAACGCTGCCGACCCTGTGGCGAGACGACGAGCGATTCCTAGCGTCGTACCTCAAGGCGTATGACGGCTACTACCTGTCCGGTGACGGCGGCTACATGGACGAGGACGGCTACGTCTACGTGATGGGCCGCACCGACGACGTCATCAACGTGGCAGGCCACCGGTTGTCTACGGGCTCGATCGAGGCTGTGCTCGCCGGACATCCCGATGTCGCTGAGTGCGCAGTCATCGGGGTGGCAGACCCCCTCAAGGGGCAGCTTCCTCGCGGTCTCGTCGTGCTCAAGGCCGGTCACGACGTGGATGCCGAGAAGCTGTCGGCCGAGCTGGTGGCCGCCGTGAGGGACCAGATCGGGCCGGTGGCGGCGTTCAAAGACGTGAGCGTGGTCACCGCTCTCCCGAAGACGCGGTCGGGCAAGATCTTGCGCAAGGCGATGCGCGAGATCGCCGACGGCGCCGATCCGGCGGTGCCCGCGACCATCGAGGACGCCGACGTGCTGGTGCAGATCAAGCCCGCCCTGCGTCATCCGTGACCCGCCGGTTGTGAGTGGTGGCCCGGCGGGCCAAGATGTGCCTCATGAAGAAACTCATCAACGACCCAGCCGACGTCGTCAAAGAAGCCTTGCTCGGTATCGAGGCCGCTCACCAAGATCGCGTCCGAGTGGACCATGAGAACAAGGTCGTCTACCGCGTGGACGCCCCCAGGGCAGGCAAGGTGGGGCTCGTGTCGGGAGGCGGCTCCGGGCACGAACCGATGCACGGCGGCTTCGTCGGGCTCGGCATGCTCGACGCCGCTTGTGCAGGAGAGGTGTTCACCTCGCCGGTGCCTGACCAGATGATGGCGGCCACCAAGGAGGTGGACGGCGGTGCAGGGGTCCTGCACATCGTCAAGAACTACACCGGCGACGTGCTGAACTTCGAGATGGCCGCGGAGCTGGCCGCCGCCGAGGCGGGCGTCGAGGTGCTGTCCGTCGTCACCGACGACGACGTCGCCGTCCAGGACAGCCTCTACACCGCAGGCCGGCGAGGTGTCGGCGTCACGGTGCTCCTCGAGAAGATCGTGGGCGCGGCAGCGGAGGAGGGCCGCTCGTTGGGGGAGCTGGCCGAGCTCGCCACCGCGGTCAACCGCCAGGGCCGAAGCATGGGGATGGCGCTGACATCGTGCACGGTCCCCTCCGCCGGCAGTCCGACGTTCGACCTCCCCGACGACGAGATGGAGGTGGGGATCGGCATCCATGGCGAGCCCGGCCGCCAGCGCCTTCCGCTGGCACCGGCCAAAGACGTCGCCGCGCTGCTCGTCGACCCGATCCTGGGTGACCTCCCGTACGGCAACGGCGACCCCGTCATCGCCTTCGTCAACGGCATGGGCGGCACCCCGTTGATCGAGCTGTACCTCATGTTCAACGAGGTCTGCCAGCTCCTCGACAAGGCAGGCATCACCGTGGCCCGCTCCCTGGTGGGCAACTACATCACTTCCCTGGAGATGGCCGGCTGCTCCGTCACGCTGCTGAAGGTCGACGACGACCTCCTCCGCCTGTGGGACGCCCCGGTCAACACGGCTGGTCTGCGCTGGGGGGCCTGACCGGTGTCGACGGTCGACGTCTCGTCGGTCTCCGGTTGGCTGCGGTCGTACGCCGAGGCGATCAGCGAGCACGCCGCCGAGCTGACCGAACTCGACGCGGCCATCGGCGACGCCGACCACGGCACCAACATGAACCGCGGCATGCAGGCAGTCGTAGCTGCGATCGACGGCGGCGACTTCGCCGACGTAGCAGCCCTGCTCAAGAAGGCCGGATTGACGATGGTCAGCACGGTCGGTGGCGCCAGCGGACCGCTCTACGGCACCTTCCTCCTGAGGCTCGGGGGAGCCCTCGACGGCGCCTCAGACATCACCGCAGAGAAGTTCGGGGCGGCGCTCCGAGCCGGGGTCGAGGGGGTGGTTGCACGTGGCAAGGCCGAGCTCGGTGACAAGACGATGTACGACGCCTGGGTGCCGGCCCTCGATGCCTACGACGCTGCCGTAGCGTCCGGGGCAGACCTGCCGGCGGCTCTGCAAGCAGCCGCGGCAGCTGCCGCCCGGGGGCGCGACGAGACGACGGCGATGGTGGCACGCAAGGGCCGGGCCAGCTATCTGGGGGAGCGCAGCGCCGGCCACCAGGACCCGGGGGCGACGAGCACCACACTCCTGCTGGAGTCGGCGGCTGCCGCCTTGTCGTGATCTCGATCGTCGTCGTCTCGCACAGCCGGGCCTTGGCGGAGGCGGCGGTCGCCCTCGCCGGCGAGATGATCACCGGTGACGAGCGTCCGCGGGTGGCGGTCGCCGCAGGCCTCGACGAGTCGACGTTCGGAACCAACGCGGCCGCGGTGGCCGAGGCCATCACTGAGGTGGACACCCCGGACGGTGTCTTGGTCCTGCTCGACCTCGGCAGCGCCATCCTGAGCGCGGAGATGGCGCTGGAGTTCGTCGAGCCTGACGTTGCCGGACGGGTGCGGCTGTCCAGCGCACCGCTCGTTGAAGGGCTCGTCGCCGCTGTGGTTCTGGCTTCGACAGGCGCCGACCTCGACGCCGTCACGGAGGAAGCCGAAAGTGGACTGGCCGCCAAGCGGTTTCATCTCGGCTCAGCGGCAACGGTCAGCGAGACCGGGGCCGATGGGACGCCCGACGCGCCTGCCGACGAGGACTCTGCGGTCGCTGCTGCGGCGACCGCCGAGGTCACCGTCTCCAACGCGCACGGCCTGCACGCGCGTCCGGCGGCGAAGGTGGTAGCACTCGTTCGGGGCTTCGATGCCCATGTGACGTTGACGAACCTCGACACCGGCCGCGGTCCGGTCAACGCGGGCAGTCTCAGCGCGGTCGCCACCCTGAACGCTCGCAGCGGAAACCGACTTCGGGTTGAGGCGTCGGGTGACCAGGCCGACGAGGCGGTGCACGCGCTCGAGGAGTTGGCTGCCCGCGGGTTCGACGACCAGCCGGCCGCCGGCTCCGCTGCACCAAGGAGCGAGCGCGCGGCGGGCAGCGGGCTCGACCTCGCGATGGGGCCGGCACTGGTGAGGAAGACTGACGTGGACACCTCGGCGTACCAAACGGCGGAGCCTGAGACGGAGAGCCGGCGGTCGCGGGAGGCGGTGGCCACCGTTCGGAGCAGGCTCCACGACCTCGAGCGGCGTACGTCGGAGGAGTCCGGCGCGCAGGCGGGTGCGATCTTCACCGCCCAGGTCCAGCTGCTGGACGACCCCGACATCACCGGCCCGGTGGATGCCGAGATCGCGGCGGGGATCTCCGCCGTGGAGGCATGGAGCCGACAGCTCGACGAGGTGGCCGCGAGGTTCGAGGGGCTCGCCGACGCATACCAACGGGAGCGCGCCGCCGACGTCCGCAGCGTCCGAGCGGCCCTGCTGCGCGCCCTCACCGGCAAGCCGGACGAGGACCCGGACGCGACCGGGGCACCGGTGATCCTGGTCGTCGACGAGCTCGACGCGGCGACGGCCGCCTCGATCGATGCGACCGCCGTGGCGGGGGTCGTCACCGTCGCCCGCGGGACGACCGGCCATGGTGTCATCGTGGCCGCCTCCCGCGGGATCCCGCTGCTGACGGGGGTGGGCGACGACGCGGCGGGGGTTCGTACGGGTCAGGTGGTGGCTTTCGACGCGCGCACGGACGCGTTCCTCCCGGAGGTGAGCGAGGCGGACCAGCGACGTTTTGCAGACCTGGTGGCCGAGCGGTCGCGCGAGCGGATAGAGGTGGTCGAGGCGGCCCGCGGGCCCGCCCTGACGGGCGACGGCCACCGTGTCCCCGTCTTGGCCAACGTCGCCTCCTTGGCAGACGCCGACAGTGCTCGGGCGAATGGCGCCGAAGGGTCGGGTCTCGTCCGCACCGAGGTGCTGTTCGGCGACCGCGCCGAGGCGCCAACCGTCGAGGAGCAGACCGAGACGTTCCTGGCGTTGGCCAAGGCGATGGGAGGTGCTCCGCTGACGATCCGGACGTGGGACGTCGGGGGTGACAAGCCGCTGCCCTTCCTCCCCATGCCGCGTGAAGCGAACCCGTTCCTTGGCGCACGAGGGATCCGGGCGTTCCGTCGGCAGCCGAGGCTTCTGTACGACCAGCTCACTGCGATCTGCCGGGCGGCGCGCGAGACGCCGATCCGGGTGATGTTCCCGATGGTCTCCAATGCCGGAGAGGTCGCAACCGCGGTGGCGCAGCTGCGCCACGCGGCGGCGATAGATGCAGTCCTGGTGTCGGGCGAGCGCTCGACCGGTTTCTATGCGTCTGCGGAGACCGGCAGTCAGGCTGCCGCCGAGGCGGGGAGCGCCGTACCGGAGGGCCTGGACGTCGGGATCATGGTCGAGGTGCCCGCTGCTGCACTGACCATCGAGACCCTGGCCGAGGGTCTGGACTTTGTCAGCGTCGGAACCAATGACTTGACGCAGTACACCATGGCCGCGGACCGTGGCAACGACGCCGTGGCGGAGCTGGCGGACCCCTTGAGCCCGGCGGTCCTGCGCCTGATCGACCGCGTCTGCCGACGCGCACCCGACGGCGTGGAGGTGGCTGTCTGCGGAGATCTGGCGAGCCAGCCGAGGGCGGTGCCGCTGCTGCTGGGTCTCGGAGTGCGCGAGCTGAGCTGTACGCCGCCCAAGGTCCCCGACGTCAAGGCTGCGGTTCGTGGCACCGACCTGGCCGACGCTCGCGCGCTGGCTGCCGAGGTCCTCACGGCCGGCGAGCCTGCCGAGATTCGCGAGCTCCTCTGACCAGGGCGACGACACCCGGCGAGGAAGAAGCCATCAGATCCGATCCTGTCCCACGCGTTGCGGTGGCGGCCTTCAGTGCTGACGCGTTCGGGAGCGCCGTGGCGATAAGACAGCACGTGCCGGGGGAGCGGTTCGGCATCTCGATCCCCCTCGCCGCCGGACTTCGCCACCTCGCGTTGTCGCAGTGCTCTTCTCGAGGTCGGACTCGTGTGTGGGTTGCTCCGACTGTCCGCCGTATTGCCCTTCGCCTAAGGGTGGGATTAGCAATCTGATGCGATGAGAATGATGAGTGCTACCGAGGCAAGCCGCTCCTTTGCGGCGCTGTTAGACGACGCTGAGCGCGGCGAAACCGTGGTGGTGACGCGCGGGGGGAGGCGGGTCGCAGTTATCGGCCCGGCTAGCGCCGGCAATGGTGCGGAGGTCCGCTTGTTGCTGGCCTCTGGCACCCCCGACGACGAGTTTGCGAGGGATGTCCGCGCCGCCCGTGGGGCTGTGACCCTCGAAGGGCCGGCGTGGCCCGCCGACTGATCCTCGACACGGGTGTACTGATCGCGTCCGAGCGACGCCACGCGGGAGTCGCTGACGTCGTCGCCGCCGACGACGACGTCGCGCTCGCTGCGATCACGATCGCCGAGTTGCGCACCGGTATCGAACTGGCTGCCGAGCGGCATCGCGCGGCGCGCAGCGATTTTCTGATCCGGGTTCTCGAGACTCTGCCAGTCCTGCCGTACAAGATGGAGACGGCAGAAGCCCACGGGCGCCTGCTGGCGCATGTACATCGGGTCGGGACGAACCGCGGTGCACACGATCTCGTTATCGCGGCGACTGCCATCGCGACCAAACGCATCATTGTCACCACAGATCTCAGCACGCGTTACAAGGACCTCCCGGAAGTGCATTCTGTGATCGTGTAGCCGTCAGTGGACGTGAGGGTTGGGCCTAACTCATTTGCTGGCCGTAAGAGATGAAACTCCCTCGCGGCAGGTCGAGACGCGCGGCATGCTTGCCGGGATGATCAAGATC
>JAUJOO010000016.1:0-15840 GCA_030447585.1 Nocardioidaceae bacterium
GGCATGGAGGGGAGTATTCCCCCGCAGCGGTGTCGTCATCACGGCTCTCCGGTCTCTGGCGCAGAGACTTGACCCCGGCGCCGCAGGCTCAGGTTGACCCCTGAGCGGAAGAGACCTCCGGAGCACATCCGTGGCACTGCACGGTTGACCGTGCACGACCCAAGACTCCGGAGGCACGACTGATGGATATCCCCACCTGGTTGTGGTGGAGCACCGTCCTCTTCACGACCGGCTTCCTGCTCGTCGACGTGCTGGTGATCGGCCGACGGCCACACACGCCGTCGATGCGGGAGGTGAGCCGCGACCTCGCGTTCTTCATCGGCGCCGCCGTCATCTTCGGGATCTGCGTGTACGTCTTCGCGGGCATTCAGCACGGCACGGAGTTCTTCGCCGGCTGGTTGACCGAGTATTCGCTGTCCGTCGACAACCTGTTCATCTTCCTCATCATCATGAACAAGTTCGCTGTTCCCCGGAAGTACCAGCAGACGGCGCTGCTCATCGGCATCGTGCTCGCGCTTGTGATGCGCGGCATCTTCATCGCGGTGGGTGCTGCTGCGATCGACAACTTCAGCTGGGTGTTCTACGTGTTCGGTGCCTTCCTCATCTACACGGCTGTCAAGCTGGCGAAGGAGGGCAACGAGGACGAGGAAGACTTCGAGGAGAACCGGCTCATCAAGTGGGTCGAGAAGCGCTTTCCAGCCACCAACGAGTACGACGGCACGAAGCTGTTCACCAAGAAGAACGGCAAGCGCCTGATCACTCCGATGTTCATCGTCATCCTCGCGTTGGGTACGACGGACCTGCTCTTCGCCCTCGACTCCATCCCGGCGATCTATGGGCTCACGAAGGAGCCGTATCTCGTCTTCACGGCGAACGTGTTCGCACTGATGGGGCTTCGCCAGCTCTACTTCCTCATCGGAGGGCTGCTGCAGCGGCTGGTCTACCTGTCCTACGGCTTGGCGGTGCTGCTGGGCTTCATCGGCGTGAAGCTCGTTCTGCATGCTCTGCACACGAACGAGCTGCCTTTCATCAACGGCGGCGAGCACGTCACCTGGGCGCCGGAGATACCGATCTGGCTCTCGCTGATCGTCATCGTCGGCATCCTCAGCAGTACGGCCGCGCTGAGCCTGCTGTCGTCGCGCGGGCGTGAGGTGGCCAGGGCGGCCGGCCAGAAACAGGCTGAGGAGGCGGCACGCGAGAAGGAGACGGTGTCCGACGAGTCGACCGGGGGACACAGTTCCGAGGGTAAGACTCCTGACCCGGCGTGAGGTGGCGAGACGACTCTCACTCGTCAGCTGAGCGGAAGGAACCGGCCGGCTGCCGCCAAGGTGGTGGCACGCTCAGGTGCCAGTGGTGCGTCCTCGATGAGGCCGCCGGCCTCCGGGGCGTGCAGCATGGTTCGCTCGCCGGTCACGAACCCGACATGGAAGACGCGCCCGTCCTCGCGAGCGAAGAAGTACAAGTCACCTGGTTCTTCGCTGCCCAGCGTCACCGGCTCGCAGGCTTCAGCCTGGGCGCGGGCGTCGCGCGGAACGACGACGCCCGCCTGCCGGTGGGCGAAGTGGACCAGGCCGGAGCAGTCCATCCCGTACGGCGACAGGCCACCCCACAGATACTGCAGCCCGAGGAAGGTTCGCGCCTGCGTCATGACCGCCCGCCGGTCAGCGGCCACCGACCCTTCCGGGGCGTCCGGGGGAGCAGCTCGCCCGCTTCGCTCGATGTGAGCGCGCCGTACCCAGCCGACGTACCCGTGCTCGCCGTCGTCGGGGTTGGGCTGCCAGCCGGCGGCCACCCGAAGCCAGTCTCCGACCTGCTCGAGGACCCGCACGGGTTCGCCTTGGAGCAGCTGTGTCAAGGTGCGACCGTGGAGCCCGCGGCGCGATTCCTTGTCCAAGCAACGCAGCCAGGCTCGCATGTCAGGGGCATCGCAAAGGGCAGGCTCGTCGATGTCACGCGGCGCGTCAGGAGATGCCCATACGGTCGCGACCTCGACGCGAGCATGACCGGTCGTCATGCGAGCCCCTCGATCCCGAGGCCCGGGGAGTCGGGTAGGACGACCGCGCCGGCGTCGTACGAGAGGCCGCCGCGCACCGGCGACGCGGACAGCCACCACGCTGCGTCGAGGTCGCTGACGACCGTGGTGGGATGTGCCGCCACGAGGCTGGCAGCGGCTCCGACGCCGACCGGGCCCTCCATCATCGAGCCCACCATGGTGCCGACCCCGTGCGCAGCGGCCAGCGCAGCCATGGTTCGTGCCACAGCCAGGCCACCGCACTTGGCCAGCTTGATGTTCACGATGTCGGCCGCGCCCCGTTCGATGACGGCGGTCAAGTCACGCAGGCCGAACACTGCCTCGTCGGCCATCACCGGAGTGTCGACGCTCTGGGTCACGCGCGCCAGACCCTCGAGATCAGCCGCCGCCACCGGCTGTTCGACGAACTCGAGATCTGCCCCGGCGTCTTCGAGGGACCTGATCACCGCGATCGACTGACGCGCTGACCACCCCTGGTTGGCGTCGACGCGGATGCGCACGTCGGGCCCGACGGCGTCGCGGACGGCCCGGATGCGGCTCGCATCGGTCTCGGCGTCAGTTCCGACCTTCAGCTTGAGGGCAGTGAATCCCTCCTTGGCTCGAGCGGTGGCATCCTCGGCGAGACGGTCCGCGTCCCCGGCGGAGACAGTGACGTCGGTGTCGACGCGATGTCGGCGGGTGCCGAGGTAGCGAGGCAGCGAGAGCCCGCGCCGGCGGGCAGCCAGATCATGAAGTGCCACGTCGAGGGCGGCCTTGGCGCCGTGGTTCGCGACCACGGCGGACGCCGCCTCCAGCAGCAGGTCGGCGAGGTCATCCACCGATCTGCCGATGACCACATCTCGCAGCGGACCCAGCAGGCATGCCTCGGCTCCGGCAAGTGACTCGCCCGTCACCCGCCACACCTGAGGCGACTCGCCGAACCCGTGCAGGCCGTCGGAGTCCACGAGCTCCACGACGAGCGTCTCGACCGTGCTGGTTGCCCGCAGCGCCGTCACGAAGGGGGAGTGCAAGGCGGCCGTGAGGCGTCGGCAGCGTACGTCGGTCACGGTCACTGTTGCACTCTACGGTCCGCGAACGCGGCAGCGGCCCCGGCCGCGATCAGGTCCAGACCCGCCTGCTCGTCGAGGTCCGACGTCGTACACATGACGAAGACGAACGAGTCGCGGTCGGGAGCGTGCACGATGCCCGCGTCGTGGCTGATGCCGGGGATCCACCCCGACTTGTGGAGCACCGAGGCGTTCGCCGGTAGCCGTACCGGGATGGCGTCGTTGATCTGCTGGGCAGCCAGCACGGCCAGAATCTCCCGACAAGATGCCGCAGACGCGGCCACCCCCGCCGCAAGGGACTGGAGTGTGGCCCCCAGGTCGGCCGCGGTGACGAGGTTGTCAAGACCTGCCTCGCGGGCGGCGGCGTCCTCGATGCCCCGAGACACCCGCGAGCCGCTGGCGCCGACGTGGCTCAAGGTCTCGGACACCGCGTCGACGCCTACTCGTTCGAGCACCAGGTTCGTCGCGAGGTTGCTCGACCGGACGATGGAGCGGTAGCAGAGCCATCGCAGCGCGACCTCGGATCCCAACCGGCGCCAGGGCTCGGGGTCGCTGTCGTCGGTACGGTCCATCGAGAAGCGGACGCCACCGGCCGCAGAGGCGAAGTCGGCGTGTATGCCGACCGGCTCGTCAAGGTCGAGGTGTCCGAGGTCCGCCAGGCGGTACGCCGCCACCACCAGCGCGAGCTTCATGGTGCTCGCGGCGTAGTGCTGCTTGTGCGCCTCGTGGGCCACCCACGGCTCACCTTGCAACGGCGCACACCAGACGGAGTACGAGCCATCGCCGGGCAACGAGGCAACGAAGTCCCACAGGGCACCGGAGGGCATCGCGTCATGGTATGGCCGTGCGTGCTCCGGTTGGCGGCTACCCTGCGATCATGACCCGGTGCTCCCGAGCGCGGCACGCCGTGGCCGCCCTCACCGTCCTCGTCCTCGCCTCTTGTTCTTCGGCAGTGGACGTGTCGGCGTCCCACGGGACTTCCACTTCGGCGGACGCGACTGACACCGAGCCAGGCCCACCGGTCGACGACCCCACTGCGAGCCAGCCGACCCCCGGTGCACCCCCGATGAGTCCGAGCACGCGGCGCCGCCCGACCATGTGGACGTCGGGACCGAGGTGCCATGAAGGCGTTCCGCCGGTCAGTGGGACCCACTGGGCGCAGTGGCCGGACATCACCCTGAAGCTGTACGTCGCCGCCGACAGGCCGGAGCTGGAAGAGCTTGTGCATTCCCATGAGCACGCTTGGACATTCGTCTGGTACGACGAGTCGATTGCGGGCGAGAGCCAGCTCGCCGATCTGCGGCAGGTAGCGTTCGACATCCGGAGACTGGCGAAGACCGCGATCGTGCCGTGGACGAGCGCCGACGGAGAGGCGTTCCCCGACGGCATGCACGTCGCCATCACCCACTGGTCCGCCTCCGGGGGCTCGGGCGGGACAGAGTGGCGACAGTTCTGCGAGGGGGCAGATTCGGCGGTCATCACCGCCTTCACCGAGCGGCACCCCGACACCGACGCGCCCGAACCCAATGGCCCCTGACGGCTCCATCCCCTCAGTGTCCGGGAGCCAGGCACCTGGCGGCTGTGACCTGGAGTCGAGGCGGCTGACGGGCCCGTGGTTGCCACCTGTTTCCAGCCGTTGTCAGCGTAGGGCTTGAGCCTTTCTCCAGCCACCCGTAGTGTCGGCACCTAACGCCCGTGGCGGAGCGCCGAATCCCACCTTTCCGTCCGGGCCCCTATTCGCTATCAGTTGATCCGGACGGGTGGGAGCGGAGAACCCGAGTAAGCGGTGAGTCGCCTGCAACCGGCAGTCGACGCACATCTGGGGTTAAGTCGCCACAACGGTGACCGGGCACCCTCTAGCCCGAACCCGACAGCTAACTTCGCAGGCATCGGAGAGGGACACAACCATGGGCTACACCCGAAACATCGTGCTGCCACGCCGCCGCGGCTCGAGCTTCCCCGAGCGGCAGCCACTACCGCCACGCTCACCACCGCACTTGCCGCGTCGGCCTTCCTCAACAGCGGCACCGCATCGGCGGCCGACGACCACACCTGGAACGCACTCTCACAGTGCGAGTCAGGTGGGAACTGGCAGATCAACACCGGCAACGGCTACTACGGTGGCCTTCAGTTCGCAGAGCACGTGGGCGGCCTTCGGCGGCACCCGGTACGCGTCGCGCGCTGACCTGGCCACCCGAGAGCAGCAGATCGCCACCGCCGAGAGGACTCTGGCCGTCCAGGGCTGGGGCGCCTGGCCTGCATGCTCGGCCAGGCTCGGCCTGACCAGCGCAGACGCATCCGGAACGCCGAACGTATCGCCCCAGCGAGACAGCGTTCATCGCCACAGCCACGCCGCGGCGGCACCACGCCCGGCGCCGGCTCCGGCGCCTAGTGGCGGCTCCTACACCGTGCAGGCCGGCGACACGCTGTCGATCATCGCCGACCGCCAAGGCGTCGCCGGTGGCTGGCGGGCGCTGTACGCAGCGAACACCGACGTGATCGAGAACCCGGCACTGATCTACGTGGGCGAGCAGTTGCGGCTGCCCGGCTCCGCGGCGCCCACGTCGGCGCCTAGTGGCGGCTCCTACATCGTCCAGGCCGGCGACACGCTGTCGGTCATCGCCGACCGCGAAGGCGTCGCCGGTGGCTGGCGGGCGCTGTACGAAGCGAACACCGACATGGTCGAGAACCCGGCCCTGATCTACGTGGGCGAGCAGTTGCGGCTGCCCTGAGCGTGTCGGAGAGGTGCCTGCTGCGATGCCGAAGTGGAGGTCCGGACGGTCGACCCACCGTCCGGACCTTCACCTTTCGGAGTCTGTTCGGACTGCTGCGTTCGGGCGGACGACCGCCGCCGCTGCACGCATGGCCCCGGCGGCTCATTCCGTGCAGTGGCGCTGTGCGTGATTCGCCGACCGCTTGGTGCTAGCCGGCGTGAGCGTGGTTGAGTTCCGCCATGGCACTTGCTCGATTCAAGAAGATCTGCATCGACGCCGTCGACCCCGGCCTCTCGCCGAGTTCTGGGGGCCGCGCTGGGACTGCGGGTCGAGCCGGGTGATGGCAGCGAGGCGGGCCTCGTGGATACCGAGGGCCGCCACCGGATCTGGTTCAACGCCGTACCCCACCCCAAGAGCGTCAAGCACCGCGTCCACCTCGACATCTACGCGCGGTCGCTCGCGGACCTCGAGGCGATCGGCGCCAAGGTGCTCATGCCCGAAGGGGACGGTCGCCGCTGGACCGTCATGGCCGACCCCGAGGGTGGGGAGTTCTGCGCGTTCCTGCGCGACGAGCTGCCGCCGACACGACTCCACGGGCTCGTGGTCGACTGTGTGAACCCGACCTCACAGGCGCAGTGGTGGGACCGCGTGCTCAAGGCCGAGGTGGTGCACCACGGTCAGGGGTACTCGACGGTGCAGAACATCAAGAAGCTGCCCGGCGTCACCTTCGACTTCGTGCCGGTGCCCGAGCCGAAGACGGAGCCCAACCGCGTGCACTGGGACGTCTCAGCGAAGTCGGTCGACGCGCTCGTCGAGGCCGGAGCAAGCGTCGTACGCCGCCAGGACGACGAGATCCGGTGGACCGTTCTCGCGGACCCGGAGGGGAACGAGTTCTGCGTCTTCCCGAAGAAGAAGACTCACTCTCGAGCCTCCCCGCCGCCCTGAGGGTCGCCTCATCGCCACCCCACTGGATCGCCTACTCGGCGCGGATGAGCTCTGGCCGGATGCGCGGGCTGGCCGCGAGGACCGTCAGCCCGGCGATGGCGAACGCCGACAGCACCGAGACGGCACCGAGCGTGAGCGACTGCTGCCAGGGGGCGCGCTGGACCCTTTCAGCCAGCGAGAGGTACGTCGCTCCGGCCAGCAGCCCAAGCCCGACCGCCAGCAGCGCCCCGGCGGCGATCGGCAGCGCGGCCTCGATCCACTGCGACCGACGCAGCAGACCGGGGGAGACCCCGATGAGCTGCAACGACACCACCTCGCGGCGACGGTTGACCGCGCGGTCGATGGCCGCCACCGCGAAGGCCAGCAGGCCGATGCTCAAGATGACAGCGGCGATCGCCCAGACCATGGCGCGCAGCCCGGCCACGAAGTCGTAGTCCGCAAACGTCATGTAGTCGCCATACCCGAGTCCTTGGGCTTTCAGCTCGTCGGCCAGGTCGCGGCCGGGATCACCGGTCACGAGGACCTGGACGTTTGCCTCCTCGGCGACCTGGCTGTCGGCCAGCAGGCCGCGAGGCACGAACACTGATGCGTTGAGCGGGCTCAATGCGGTGTAAGCGTCGCCGTGGATCTGCTCCGTCGGAGCGGGCAACGTGACCGAGGCTCTATTCTTCGGCGGACCGCCTGACTCCGCGCGCCACCGGATAGCGGCGGGTGCTCCGGCGCCCTCCGCATCGAGCCACATCGGCCGGTCGTCGCGGCAGCCGGTGAGGGTGGGCGCCACCAGGTGCAGGTCGGCGCAGGTGCCGACGAGGGCGGTGAAGCATTGCTGAGTCGCTTCTCTGCATCCGCCGTCCAGGGACGAGAACGCCACCGCATGACGTACGCCGTCGATCTGCTCTGCGCGGCGGATGACCGAGGCTGCGGTTCGGGCCGTTGCCGGCACCTCAACCCGCTGCTCGTCGTTGATCTGACGGGCCGCGTCGACGTACTGCTGGGTGGACTCGAACGCGACGACCACCGAACGGGCACCCGTCACCAGGAAAAGCCCGATCAGCAGCCCGCTGATGACGCGGGTCACCGCTGCCGGTTGCGCCTGCAACCGTCGCGCGGCGACCATCGTGGCAGGACCCCGGCTGAGTCGCAGCAGCAGGTCCGCGACAAGTCGGACGAAGACGGGGACGACCAGGATGGCGCCGAGCCCGAGCAGGACGATCCCGCCGAACAGGCTCACGACGACCGGACCAGGCGGGTTGTCCGTGCTCGGCCAGCTGATCACGTACGCACAGAGGGCGACCCCGACGGCCAACGGCACGACGCGCAACCACGACGGCCGTCGCGCGTCGGCCTTGCGTGCCGTGCGCATCGCACTCGTCATGTCGACGCGGGCCGGCAGCGCTGCCAGCGCGACAACCACCAGCGGCACCAGAACCACCACGAGCACGTAGTCGGTGGAGTGGGGGCGGAGGGAGTCGACGGACCACTCCCGCCCCGCCACGCTGAGCCGGCCGAGCACGGGCCTGGTGAGCAGGAAGGCGACCAGCCCCGCCACGGCTCCGACGGCCGCCGCGACGCCGGCCTCGGTCACCGCCACCATGCGCGTCTGCGCCGGCGTCATACCCAGCAACCGCAGGTTGGCGAGCCGTCGCTCCCGCAGCGCCGCAGAGAGCCGCCCTGCGGTGGCCGCCAGCACGAGGACGGGCAGCGCGATCGCCAGCACGACGGCCAGCAGCAGCCGTTGCATCTCGGAACTGGAGTACAGCGCGAAGCCCTCGAACTGCTCGGCACGCGCGATCGCCGCGACGCTCGACAGCAGCCAGGTCCCGATGGCGGCCGCAGCGGCGACCATCGCCGACCTCAGCCGCCCGGGGCCTGCGCCTCCCCCCGCGAGACGCAGGCCCAGCGCGACGGCTCGGATCATCCGAGCACCTGGGCGGCGCCGGTGACCGCCCCGTCCCGCATCACGACATGCCGGTCCAGATGGGCTGCGACCAGGTTGTCGTGAGTGACGACGAGCAGGGCGGCGCCAAGCTCTGTGCTCAGCGACACCATCGCATCGAGTACCAGCTCTGCGTTCACCGTGTCGAGGGAGCCGGTCGGCTCGTCCGCGAGCACGATGGCCGGCCGATGCACCAGTGCCCGGGCCACGGCGGCTCGCTGCGCCTGCCCTCCCGCGACCGCTCCGGTGCGCTGGTCGGCGACGTCGTCGACGTCAAGTGCGGCGAGCATGGCCACAGCCGCCGCTCGAGCCTGCCGCTTTCTCGTACCCAGCAGCTGCAGCGGCAGCATCACGTTCTCGACAACGGTCAGCTCGGGGACGAGATCGCCGAACTGGAAGACGATCCCCATCCGCCGTAGTCGAAGCCCGCTGCGGACCCGCTCCGGGAGCGTGTCGAGCCTGACGCCTTCCAAGGCCACCTGGCCCCGGTCTGGGCGGATGATCCCTCCCAGGCAGTGCAGCAGGGACGACTTGCCCGAGCCCGACGGCCCCATCAGGGCGACGCGCTCCCCGGCAGCCAGCTCGAGGCTGGCGTCGCGGAGAGCGACCGTGGCGCCGTACGAGCGGTGGAGATCGCGAGCCTCGAGGATCGGCGAGTCACCCATGGCTGCCCGCCTCGAGGTCGCCGCGCACATTGTCCAGCCGTTCGCCGGACTGCTCGATCCAGCGCAGGTCGGCGTCCAGATGCGCTAGCTCGTAGCTGATCGCGAGGACGTCGCCGGCGTCCGCGGTCCTACGCCGCGCGGTCAGCTCGCGCATCCGGACCAGGTGAACGGTTCGCTGGTTGGCGAGCACGGTCTCTGCCGACCGCCCCGACATCAGCGCGACCGACACCCGGGCGAACAGTGAGCTCGTCGAGAAGACGTCCGGTGCCTGTGGCTCGAACACCCAGCTGTCGATGACCTCGACTCCCTCCGTCGTGATCCGGTACCGCTTGCGGTCCGGCCCTTCCCCTGGCGCGACCTCAGTGACGCTCGCCCAACCCTGCTTCTCGAACCTGGCCAGCGATGCGTAGACCTGGCCGAAGGCGAGCGGCCGGGTCTGCGCGAACCGGGCGTCGTACTGGCGCTTCAGCGTGTACCCGTGCGCAGGCTCGCGCTCCAGCAGCGCGAGGAGCGCATGAGAGGTAGACATAAGGGGGACTATACACACGGTGTATACACCTGGCGAGTGAATCGAGCGGTACGCCGCGACGGAGGCCGTGACTACCAGCCGCGGGACCGCCATTCGGCCAGGTAAGGACGCTCGGCGCCGAGGGTGGAGTCGTCGCCGTGGCCGGGGTAGAACCATGTCTCGTCGGGCAGCGGACCGAAGACCTTGGCCTCCAGGTCGTCCATCAGGGACCGGAAGTCCTCCGGTGAAGTGGTCCGGCCGGGGCCACCGGGGAAGAGGCTGTCGCCGGTGAACAGATGCGGGGGCCCGTCCGGGTCGTCGTACAACAGGGCGATCGAGCCGGGGGTGTGCCCCACGAGGTGGATCACGGTGAGGCTGCTTGCACCGACCGCCACCGTGTCTGCGTCGTGCACCGGCTGGCTGGTCGGCACCGGGATTCCCTCGACGTCGTCGGCGCCCGCGACGGTCTCGGCTCCCGTAGCCGCGACGACCTGCGCGAGACCTGACCAGTGGTCCCGGTGCCGGTGGGTGGTGATGACCCTGGAGAGCGGTTGACCGCCGAGGAGACCCAGCAGCACGTCGGGCTCCGCCGCGGCGTCGATCAGGACCAGCTCGTCGGTGTCACGGCACTGCAGGAGATACGCATTGTTGTCCATCGGGCCGACCGATGCCTTGGTCACCCGCAGCTTGGGGAGATCACGAACAGCGGGGGATCCGGGGGTCGCCCTCCCGCGGTACGTCATCGCCACGCTCCGAGGGCAGGCAGCGCCCCCTCGCTGTGCAGACCAACGCCGTTGGTACGACCCAGCAGCCAGCCAAGGAGGGAGGGTGGCGGGCCGGTGACCTCGAACCCTCCCGCCCCGACAGTCCAGCGCCGCTGGTCGTCGCTGGAGATCAGGACGAAGCCGGGGACGTCGTCGCGAGCCGAGTAGTCTTCGCTGACCCGGCCGAGCATGTACTCGGTGAAGTCCTCGGGTAGGTGCGCAAGCGTGTACCCGAGGTCCAGGTCGACGTGATGGATCTCCACCTCGGTGCGGCGCATGACCGGGATCGAAGCAGCCTCGGTGGAGGTCCCAGCTGCTCCGTACTCGACCCGCGCCGACCTGGCACTCTCCGGTAGCTCCTGGAGCGCCGCGATCAGACGGTCATGGGTGTCCTCGACGTCTGCCACGAGTGCATCAGCGGTCCGCGCGGCCCCCTCCTCTATGTCGGCGTCGCGCTGCTCGCGGCTCACGTACATCGGTGTCTTCTCACCGGTACGCGCCCAGGTCACGAGGTTCAGCATCGCGTCGGCATTGCGCGCCACATGGGTGAGGACGTGGCCCCGCGTCCAGCCGGGCAGCAAGCACGGCTCGGCCACCTGGTGATCGGTCAGCGTCCGTACCGTGTGTTGCAGCGCTTCGGTGGACGCCTCGAGCGCCTCTAGGCGGGGCGAGAAGTCGTTCTCCATGAGGTCGAACCTATCGCCTAGCGTCGTATCCGGGACAGGCTCGACCCGATGGCGTGGTCAGCGTCCGCCGGTGGCCGGGCGGCGAGGAAAGCCGGCTTTGGCCGCTCGTTAGGATGACGAACGGGGATGCGAAGCGGCACTTCTCGTCCGCACCGCGGGGACTGTCGGAACACCATGCCATCATGGGCTGCGGTGTCGACTGTGCGGCGTAAAGGGTGACTGGTGACCGACCGACTGATCATTCGCGGGGCTCGCGAACACAACCTGAAGGACGTGTCCCTCGACCTCCCGCGTGACTCGATGATCGCGTTCACCGGGCTGTCCGGTTCGGGCAAGTCGAGCTTGGCGTTCGACACCATCTTCGCCGAGGGTCAACGCCGCTACGTGGAGTCGCTGTCGGCATACGCACGCCAGTTCCTCGGGCAGATGGACAAGCCTGACGTCGACTTCATCGAGGGCCTCTCGCCCGCGGTCTCGATCGACCAGAAGTCCACCTCCCGCAACCCCAGGTCCACGGTCGGGACGATCACCGAGGTGTACGACTACCTGCGGCTGCTCTACGCCCGGGCCGGTCGGCCGCACTGCCCGGTATGCGGTCGGGCGATCGCTCGGCAGACCCCTCAACAGATCGTCGACCGCGTCCTCGAGCTCGACGAGGGCGCCAGGTTCCAAGTGCTCGCCCCGGTCGTTCGCGGCCGCAAGGGCGAGTACCTCGAGCTGTTCCGACAGCTGCAGTCGCAGGGTTTCTCGCGTGCGCGCGTCAACGGGGACACCTACCCCCTCACCGAGCCACCGCGGCTCGACAAGCAGAAGAAGCACACCATCGAGGTCGTGGTCGACCGACTCGCCGTCAAGGCGTCCGCAAAGCGCCGGTTGACCGACTCCGTCGAGACGGCGCTTGGCCTGTCGGGTGGTCTCGTCACCCTCGACTTCGTCGATCTACCGGTGACCGACCCGCACCGCGAGCGGGTTTTCTCCGAGCACCTCGCCTGCTTGTATGACGACCTGTCGTTCGAGGAGCTGGAGCCTCGGTCGTTCTCCTTCAACTCGCCGTTCGGCGCCTGCACCGACTGCCACGGGCTCGGGACGCGCATGGTCGTCGACCCGGAGCTCGTCGTCCCCGACCCGGGCAAGTCGATCGACGCGGGCACGATCTCGCCGTGGGCCGCGGCACACGTGTCCGACTACTTCAGCCGCCTTTTGGGCGCGCTCGCCGACGAGCTGGGCTTCTCGACCAGGACCGCCTGGGAGAAGCTTCCGGCGCAGGCCCGTGAGGCGGTGCTTCAGGGGCACCCGACCAAGCTGCATGTGCGGTACAAGAACCGGTACGGTCGCGAGCGTTCCTACTACGCGCAGTTCGAGGGTGTGATCCCCTACATCGAACGCCGGCACGCCGAGGCCGAGACGGACACGAGCCGGGAGCGCTTCGAAGGGTTCATGCGCGAGGTGCCGTGTCTTGGGTGCGGGGGAGCGCGGCTGAAGCCGATATCGCTTGCCGTGACCATCGGCGGCAAGAACATCGCCGAGGTCTGTGCGTTGCCCGTCGACGAGGCGTCGGCGTTCCTGTCCGACGAGCTCGACCTCTCGCCGCGAGAGAGGCAGATCGGCGAGCGCGTCCTCAAGGAGATCGGCGAACGTCTTCGCTTCCTGCTCGACGTCGGTCTCGACTATCTGGCTCTGAACCGTCCGAGCGGCTCGCTGTCAGGGGGTGAGGCGCAGCGCATCCGACTCGCCACCCAGATCGGCGCAGGACTGGTCGGGGTCCTCTACGTGCTCGACGAGCCGTCGATCGGGCTGCATCAGAGGGACAACCACCGGCTGATAGAGACGCTGCTGAGGCTCCGCGACCTCGGTAACACACTCATCGTCGTAGAGCACGACGAGGACACGATCCGTACCGCCGACTGGGCGGTCGACATCGGCCCTGGTGCGGGCGAGCACGGCGGCCAGATCGTCGTCTCAGGTCCGGTCGACGAGCTCCTCAACCACCCCGACTCGCTGACGGGCGCCTACCTCTCAGGGCGCAGGGAGATCCCGCTGCCACAGGCCAGGCGTCCCCGCACGCCAGGTCGTGATCTCGTGGTCCACGACGCGCACGAACACAACCTCCATGACATCAGCGTCGAGTTTCCGCTGGGCTGCTTCCTCGCTGTCACCGGGGTATCGGGCTCGGGCAAGTCGACGCTCGTCAACTCGATCCTCTACAACGCGCTCGCAAAGCGGATCTACAACGCCCGGGAGGTCCCTGGCCGGCACCGCGACATCACCGGCGTCGAGAATGTGGACAAGGTGATCCACGTCGACCAGTCGCCGATCGGTCGAACCCCGCGGTCGAACCCCGCCACCTACACCGGGGTCTTCGACCATGTCCGCAAGCTGTTCGCGCAGACCCCCGAGGCGAAGATGCGGGGTTATCTCCAGGGGCGCTTCTCCTTCAACGTGAAGGGCGGACGCTGCGAGGCGTGTGCCGGCGACGGCACGATCAAGATCGAGATGAACTTCCTTCCGGACGTCTACGTGCCGTGCGAGGTATGCCACGGTGCGCGCTACAACCGGGAAACGCTCGAGGTCCACTACAAGGGCATGACCATCGCCGAGATCCTCGACATGGCGATCGAGGATGCCGTTGACTTCTTCGCCGCCATCCCGGCGATCTCCCGTCACTTGCGCACCCTCGTTGACGTCGGCCTCGGCTACGTCCGGCTCGGCCAACCGGCGCCGACGCTCTCCGGTGGTGAGGCGCAGCGGGTGAAGCTCGCCTCTGAGCTACAGAAACGGTCGACCGGCCGCACCGTCTACGTGCTCGACGAACCTACGACGGGCCTGCACTTCGAGGACATCCGCAAGCTGCTCGGGGTGCTCCAGCGACTGGTGGACGCCGGCAACACAGTCATCGTGATCGAGCACAATCTCGACGTGATCAAGGTTGCCGACTGGGTGATCGACCTGGGCCCTGAGGGCGGAAACAAGGGTGGGTTCCTCGTGGCCGAGGGAACCCCCGAGGAGGTCTGTGCCATCGAGGCCAGCCACACCGGCCGGTTCCTGGCACCGGTCCTGCGGGGACGGGGAGTCGCGGTGGGCGAGAGCCAGGCGCAGGTCGCCCTTCTCAACGGAGGAGCAGTCGCAAGGGGCAAGGTCGCAGCGAAGCCCATCTCGTCGTCAAACGGAGCCGATGTCACCGGGGCACCGGGCGCCAAGGCGACCAGCGCCGAGCAGCCGAAGAAGGCCGTCGGTCGACGCAAGAAGCCGGTGGGCGGCGGCAGGGCTTCCGCCTAGCAGGACCGCCGAGCTGGTCGTACGACGTTTGGACACATTGTCAGCGAATCAGACGCCGCTAGGCTCGACACGAGAACATCCAAGGGCCAGGAGGTCGCCATGACTGACCGCACGAGTGACGCTTCGCCGGGGCTCGCCAGCCGACGCACAGTGCTGCGAGGCGCCGCGCTGGCCGGGGTCGCCGTTCCGTTCCTCGCCGCCTGCTCCGATGCCTCCTCGGACAACAGCACCACAGACGGCGGGTCCCGGTCGGGTTCCGGCGACCCCACGTCGGACAACCCTCCGCCAGACGGCGGAGGCGCAGGCGAGGCGATTGCGTCAACGGCGGATGTCCCCGAGGGCGGCGGCGTGATCCTTGACGACCCGAAGGTCGTGATCACCCAGCCCGCGTCCGGCACGTTCAAGGGCTTCTCCTCGATCTGCACCCACCAAGGATGTCCCCTGGACAACGTGTCCGACGGGACCATCAACTGCACCTGCCACGGGAGCCAGTTCTCCATCGACGACGGGAGTGTTGTCGGTGGGCCCGCGGAGTCGCCGCTGCCGGAGCAGCCCCTCGAAGTCAAGGGCGGGAAGATCTCGCTGGCTTGACCCCGAGTGTGGACCAGCCTCGGACAACCGGGTCTAACCGGCCTTGTGGGCGGCGATGTAGTCGGAGGACTCCCGCCGCCACATGAACACGAGCAGCGCCACGTACAAGAGCATCGATATGACGCTGAGCACGAGGAAGACGGCAGGCTGGCCAAGGGTCAGGTTAAAGAGGCCGAAGACCAGGTCGATGGCCGCCAGCACCGTCAGCACGATGCGGGCCCAGTTGGCGCCTCTGCGCAGGAAGATCCCGAGCAGGATCCACAGGGCCCCGAAGATCAGGAAGCCGATGATGGCGCTGACGATAATGGTGCTGCGGGCGGCGTCTGCCTTGGCGGCGTTAAGGTCCGCCCCGGCCGCCGTCGCAGCCGCCGCGACGAGGTCGTCCAGGAACAGGACGGTAAGGATCGTGCTGACTACGGAAATCGCCACCACTGCCCAGACGATGTTCACCGCAGTCTTGATGGCAGGTGGTGGCTCGGTGGGCGTGGTTTGGCCGTAGGCATCGGGCGGTGGTGGCGCTGGATAGTTGCTCATGGTTCCTCGGTGACCCCTCGCTGAGGATGGACGGACAGGGCAGAAGTCTTTTGCACTCGGGCAGGGACCAACCTAGCGTGCCGGGGGTCGTCGGATGCGGCTCGTAGGCTGGAGGCGTGCCGGACCCGTCGACGTATCGCCCG
>JAUJOO010000016.1:15940-33407 GCA_030447585.1 Nocardioidaceae bacterium
CGTCGGATGCGGCTCGTAGGCTGGAGGCGTGCCGGACCCGTCGACGTATCGCCCGACACCGGGTTCGATCCCGGACGCGCCCGGCGTCTACCGTTTCCGAGACCCACGTGGGCGCGTAATCTACGTTGGCAAGGCGAAGTCGCTGCGGTCGCGGGTGTCGTCGTACTTCCAAGACATCGCCAACCTGCACCAGCGCACAGCGAGCATGGTCAAGACGGCGGCCTCGGTGGAGTGGACGGTCGTCCAGACCGAGGTGGAGGCGCTGCAGCTCGAGTACTCGTGGATCAAGGAGTTCGACCCTCGCTTCAACGTGAAGTACCGCGACGACAAGTCGTATCCCTGGCTGGCGGTGACCATCGGCGAGGAGTTCCCGCGCGTCATGGTAGGTCGAGGCCCTAAGCGGAAGGGGGTCAGGTACTTCGGCCCTTACTCGCATGCCTGGGCGATCCGGGAGACGGTTGACCTGCTGCTGCGCGTCTTCCCGATGCGGTCGTGCTCCCAGGGTGTCTTCACGAGAAGCGCCCAGATCGGCCGGCCTTGTCTGCTCGGCTACATCGGGAAGTGCTCGGCGCCCTGCGTGGGCAGAGTCACGGCCGAGGAGCACCGCGCCATCGTCGAAGACTTCTCGGCGTTCATCGCCGGGCAGACGACGCAGCAGATCAAGCGCCTCGACCGTGAGATGCGCGCCGCGTCCGACGCGATGGAGTTCGAGCGAGCGGCGCGCCTACGCGACGACATCGGGGCGCTGAACAGGGCGATGGAGAAGAACGCTGTCGTCCTGCCCGACGGCACCGACGCCGACGTCATCGCCGTGGCGGACGACCCGCTCGAGATCGCAGTGCAGCTGTTCTACGTCCGGGGTGGCCGGGTGCGGGGCCAACGTGGGTGGGTGGCGGACCGGGTTGACGACGCGGAGCTGCCCGAGCTGCTGCGCCGCTTCTTGATCCAGGTGTACGACGCAGAGGCCGATGACGCCATCCCGCGCGAGGTGCTGGTGCCGCAGATGCCTGCCGACGCCGACGTTCTGAGGCAGTGGCTGGCCGACAAGCGCGGCACCAGGGTATTCGTCCGCGTCCCTCAGCGCGGCGACAAGCGAGCCCTGCTCGAGACGGTCGCGCGCAACGCCAAGCAGGCGCTGGGTCTCCACAAGACCAAGCGGGCGAGCGACTTCACCGCGCGCAGCCGGGCGCTGGAGGAGCTTCAGGAGGTGCTGGAGCTGCCCGAGGCGCCGCTTCGCATCGAGTGTTACGACGTGTCGAACCTGCAGGGCACGGAGGTAGTGGCGTCCATGGTCGTGTTCGAGGACGGGCTACCTCGCAAGAGCGACTACCGCCGCTTCGTCATCCGGGGCGTGGACGGTCAGAACGACGTTGCCGCCATGCACGAGACGATCAGCCGCAGATTCCGCCGCTACCTCGATGAGCGGTCCGAGGTCAGCTCCCCCGACCTAGGCGACCGCGAGGACGGCCACGGTCCGGCGCTGATCGATCCGGACACCGGTCGACCGCGGAAGTTCGCCTACGCTCCCGGCCTGGTCGTCGTCGACGGTGGCCCCCCACAGGTTGCCGCTGCTCAACGCGCCTTGGACGAGCTGGGGATCGACGATGTCCCGGTGGTGGGTCTGGCCAAACGGCTCGAGGAGGTATGGCTGCCCAGCCGGCCGGACCCGGTAGTGCTGCCGCGTAGCAGCGAGGGGCTCTACCTGCTGCAACGGGTCCGGGACGAAGCCCACCGGTTTGCGATCACACATCACCGCAGCAGACGCTCGAAGAGCATGGTGGAGAGCGTCCTCGACGAGGTGCCCGGCCTCGGAGAGGTACGTCGCAAGGTGCTGCTTCGTCACTTCGGCTCCCTGAAGAAGCTTCGAGCCGCCTCGGTCGACGACATCGCGGCGCTGCCCGGCTTCGGCCCCCGAACGGCCGAGTCGATCGCGGCAGCCTTGCTCCTCTCAGTCGGACAGGGCCAGCCTGCGGTCAACATGACCACGGGTGAGATTCTGGATCCGCCCATCGCACTCCCGCCCGCCAGTCCTCGAAAGGCCACCCATGACTGACCCATCGGGTGACCTGATCATCGTGACAGGGATGACGGGAGCCGGCCGCAGTACCGCCGCGAAGGCACTCGAGGACCTGGGTTGGTTCGTCATCGACAACCTTCCGCCTCAGCTGCTGCTGTCGACGCTGGATCTGCTGTCAGGGACGGACCAGGGGGTCCGCCTCGCCGTCGTGGTGGACGTGCGCTCACGCGGCTTCTTCGGTGACCTGCGTGACGCGATCGAAGCGTTGAGTGGACGGCGACTCCGGCTGCGCGTGCTGTTCCTGGAGGCTTCGGACGACGTCCTCGTACGTCGCCAGGACGCGGCCCGCCGACCGCATCCGCTACAAGGTGGCTACCGCCTGTTGGATGGCATCGCACAAGAGCGAGACATGGTCCGCGATCTTCGTGGTGACGCCGACGTCCTGATCGACACCTCGCAGCTCAACGTGCATGAGCTTGCGGGTCGGGTGGCTACGGCGTTCGCAGATGGAGACGAGCCTGCCGTGCGCGCGACCGTGGTCTCGTTCGGGTTCAAGTACGGCATTCCGGTCGACGCCGACATGGTCGTCGACATGCGCTTCTTGCCGAACCCGCACTGGGTGCCGGAGCTGCGCCCGCGGTCCGGCCTGGACGAGGACGTGCGTGCGTACGTGCTGGCGCAGCCGACGGCCGAGCCCTTCCTCGACCGACTGGATGCCCTCCTGAAGACCGTCGACGGCGGGTTCCTGCGCGAGCGCAAGCAGTCGGTCAACCTTGCCGTCGGCTGCACGGGCGGCAAGCACCGAAGCGTGGCCATGGCGGAGGCGATCGCGCAACGGATGCGCAAGCGTGGGCTTGAGGCGACCGTCGTGCATCGCGACCTGGGGCGCGAGTGAGCACCGCTCGGACCTTGGGCCGCGACCCGCGGTCGGAGGTGGCTGACCAGGTCGCTCCCGGGGTCAAGGTGGTGGCGCTTGGCGGAGGTCACGGGCTGGCGGCGACGCTGAGTGCACTACGACGGTTCTGCGACGACCTGACGGCCGTCGTCACCGTCGCCGACAACGGTGGTTCGTCGGGTCGGCTACGCGGCGAGTTCGGGGTGCTGCCGCCAGGGGACCTCCGCCAGGCACTCGCCGCGCTCTGCCGCGACGACGAGTGGGGGCGCACCTGGGCACGGGTTCTCCAGCATCGTTTCGCGGGCGACGGAGATCTGCAAGAGCACGTCGTCGGCAACCTCCTCATCGTGGCGCTCTGGGAGCTGCTGGACGGCCCCGTCGAGGGACTCGACTGGGTCGGCCGGCTGCTCGGAGCTCAGGGAAGAGTTCTGCCGATGGCGGCCGTACCTCTCGACATCGTCGCTGAGGTGAGAGGAGCAGACCCGAGCCGGCCTGACGAGGTGACCAGCGTGCGGGGTCAGGTGGAGATCGCTACCACACCCGGCCACGTCGAGTCGGTACGGCTGCTGCCGGACGACCCTCCTGCGTGCCAAGAGGCCCTGAACGCCATCAGCTCCGCTGACTACGTGATATTCGGGCCGGGATCGTGGTACACCAGTGTCTTGCCTCATCTGCTCGTTCCCGACCTGCACACCGCTCTGACCAGCACTCCGGCGAAGCGGTGCGTCACCCTCAACCTGGCCCCCCAGGCGGGCGAGACCGACGGCTTCTCCGCCAACACGTATCTGGAGGTCCTGGCGGTGCACGCCCCCGACCTCCAGCTCGATGTGGTCCTGGTCGACGGGAACAACCTGGCTGAGATGCCGATGCTCGAGGAGACGGTCAACGGACTGGGTGCTGACCTGGTGGTCGCAGACGTCGCGGTCGGCGACGGCACAGCGCGACATGACCCGGTGAAGCTGGCGGCAGCGTACGCGGGGATCATGCGGTGACAGTCGAGCACGGCGTGCAGCCGGACCATCCAGGACTGAAGCGAGGAAGGATCGGCCTCATGGCGATGACAGCACAGGTGAAGGCTGAGCTCGCGAGCACCACGGTCACGAAGTCGTGTTGCCGTAAGTCCGAGGTGTCGTCGATGCTGCGGTTCGCCGGCGGTCTGCACATCCAAGGCGGCCGTATCGTGGTGGAGGCGGAGCTCGACACCGGCGCGGCGGCTCGCAGGATCCGTCGCGACATCCATGAGATCTACGGTCACCAGAGCGACGTCATGGTCATCACCGGCGGTGGCCTGCGCAAGGGCTCCCGGTACGTCGTCCGAATCGTCAAGGACGGGGAGGCCCTGGCCAGGCAGACCGGGCTCCTGGACAACCGCGGACGGCCCGTGCGTGGGCTGCCACCACAGGTGGTCAGTGGTGCCGGCTGCGACGCTGTCGCGGCGTGGCGGGGGGCTTTCCTTGCCCATGGTTCCCTGACCGAGCCAGGGCGATCTTCGGCGCTGGAGGTCACCTGCCCAGGGCCTGAGGCGGCGCTGGCACTCGTCGGGGCGGCGCGGCGGCTCGCGATCCCCGCGAAGGCGCGCGAGGTCCGCGGTGTCGACCGCGTCGTCATCCGCGACGGCGACGCCATCAGTGCCTTGCTGACCCGGCTCGGTGCCCACGAGTCCTTGCTGGCGTGGGAGGAGCGCCGCATGCGTCGCGAGGTCCGGGCCACCGCCAACCGCCTGGCCAACTTCGACGACGCCAACCTGCGACGGTCCGCGCGAGCGGCTGTCGCCGCAGGGGCGCGGGTGCACCGGGCACTGGAGATCCTCGGCGACGAGGTACCCGACCACCTCAAGCTGGCCGGCTCGTTGCGGGTGGACCACAAGCAGGCCAGCCTCGAGGAGCTCGGGCAGCTGCACGAGCCGCCGCTCACCAAGGACGCCATCGCCGGTCGCATCCGGCGACTGCTCGCGATGGCGGACAAGCGCGCGCATGAGCTGGGGATTCCGGACACCGAGTCATCGCTCAGCCCCGACATGCTCGCCGACCTTCCCTGATGGCTCTCCGAGATCGTGTTGGTAAGGTCGAGCAGCACGCTCGACACATCAAACTTTGAGGGAGAACGCCGCAGTGACCGTCCGCGTAGGCATCAACGGCTTCGGCCGGATCGGCCGGAACTTCTACCGGGCAGTGGCGGCATCCGGTGCAGACATCGAAGTGGTCGGTGTCAACGACCTGACCGACAACAAGTCCCTCGCCCATCTCCTCAAGTACGACTCGATCCTCGGGCGACTCGACGTCGACGTCGAGGTGAGCGACAACGCCATCGTCGTGGGTGGCAGGCAGATGGCCGCCTTGTCCGAACGCGATCCGGCGCAGCTGCCCTGGGGTGACCTCGGCGCGGACATCGTCATCGAGTCCACCGGTTTCTTCACCGACGCGGCGAAGGCGAAGGCGCACATCGACGGCGGAGCGCAGAAGGTCATCATCAGCGCTCCGGCTACCAACGAAGACGTCACGATCGTCATGGGCGTGAACCACGACACTTACGACCCGGGCGCCCACACGATCATCTCCAACGCCTCCTGCACCACTAACTGTCTGGGTCCGATGGCCAAGGTCCTCAACGACGAGTTCGGGATCGTCAAGGGCTTGATGACGACGATTCATGCCTACACCCAGGACCAGAACCTGCAGGACGGTCCCCACAAGGACCTGCGTCGTGCCCGGGCGGCGGCGTTGAACATCGTGCCCACGTCGACGGGTGCAGCGAAGGCGATCGGCCTCGTTCTGCCTGAGCTTCGGGGCAAGCTCGACGGCTACGCGCTCCGGGTTCCGGTGCCGACAGGTTCCGCGACCGACCTGACGGTCGAAGTCGCCCGCGAGACCTCTGTCGACGAGGTGAACGCCGCCGTGCAGAAGGCGGCCGACGGTGACCTCAAAGGCTTCTTGAAGTACACCGAGGACCCGATCGTCTCGAGCGACATCGTGACCGACCCGCACTCATGCGTCTTCGATGCGGGGCTCACAAAGGTGCTCGGCAACCAGGTCAAGATCGTGGGCTGGTACGACAACGAGTGGGGATACTCCAACCGGCTCGCCGACCTCGTCACCTATGTCGGCCGCTCACTCTGACGAGTTACTCAGCACCCGGCAGCCGGCACGGCCAATCACCCCAGAGCGATGAGATGGCTGGGCTGAAAACCGTCGATGACCTCGCCACGTCCCTCGATGGTCTCGAGGGGAAGCGGGTGCTGGTCCGGTCGGACCTGAACGTGCCGCTCCAGGGGAGCGTCATCACCGATGACGGACGTATCCGCGCCAGCGGCCCCACCATCAGCGATCTGACCCGTCGCGGAGCGAAAGTCATCGTGATGGCGCACCTCGGCCGCCCCGCGGGGGAGCCGGACCCTTCCTACTCGCTCGCACCGGTAGCCGCCCGGCTGGGAGAGCTGCTCGGTCGCGACGTCAGGCACGCCACGGACACGGTCGGCGCGGCGGCCCGCGCCGCGGTAGGCGCGATGGACGGCGGCGACGTCGTCGTACTGGAGAACGTCCGCTTCAGCCCCGCCGAGACGAGCAAGGTCGACTCGGAGCGGGGTGCGTTCGCAGCCGAGCTGGCCACCTTCGGTGACGGCTTCGTCAGCGACGGCTTCGGGGTGCTGCACCGCAAGCAGGCAAGTGTGTACGACGTGGCCCGGCTGCTGCCCGGTGCGGCAGGTGGACTGGTGCTGCGGGAGGTGGAGGTGCTGCGCCGTCTGACCGAGGCGCCGGAGCGGCCGTACGTGGTGGTGCTCGGTGGGTCGAAGGTGTCAGACAAGCTAGGCGTCATCGACAGCCTGATCCGCACCGCGGACACGTTGCTCATCGGCGGCGCGATGGCCTTCACGTTCCTGAAGGCGCTCGGGCACGAGGTCGGCAAGAGCCTGCTCGAGGAGGACAAGGTCGGCGTCGTCCGGGGGTACTTGGACCAGGCAGCGCAGGCCGGAGTGCGCATCGTGCTTCCCACCGATGTCGTAGTGGCGCCTGAGCTGACGGCCGACGCCCCGCCTATGACGGTGCAGGCCGATGCGATGCCGCCTGACCAGCTGGGACTCGACATCGGTCCTGAGTCGGCCCGTCAGTTCTCCCAGGTGCTGTCTGAGGCCAGGACCGCGTTCTGGAACGGTCCGATGGGGGTGTTCGAGCGGGCCGCCTTCGCCGCGGGCACGCAGGTAGTGGCCCGGGCCCTCACCGAGATGGACGGGTGGTCCGTCGTCGGAGGGGGAGACTCTGCGGCCGCCGTACGCACACTCGGTTTCCGAGACGACCAGTTCGGTCATGTCTCGACCGGCGGAGGCGCAAGCCTCGAGTACCTCGAAGGCAAGACGCTTCCCGGCATAGCAGCGCTCGAGCGCAGCTGACGACTGACAGACGCAACCAGCGAGACGTGCCTGCGGCGCACCCTCGCAGACAGAGAGGCACTTTCCGACCATGGCCGAGCACACCCGCGTCCCGCTCATGGCGGGCAACTGGAAGATGAACCTGAACCATCACGAGGCAGTCGTGCTGGTGCAGAAGCTCGCCTGGATCCTGGCTGACAAGAAGCACGACTTCGCCAGGGTCGAGGTGGTGGTCCATCCACCGTTCACCGACCTTCGCAGCGTCCAGACGATAGTGGACGGCGACCGCATCCAGATCAGGTACGGCGCCCAGGACGTCTCGATGCACGACGACGGGGCCCACACAGGGGAGATCAGCGCCAACATGCTCAGCAAGCTCGGCTGCTCCTACGTCCTCGTCGGACACTCGGAGCGCCGCGAGCACCACGCCGAAGACGATGCGGTCGTCAATGCGAAGGCGCACAAGGCGTTGGCATGCGGTCTCGTCCCCATCGTGTGCGTCGGAGAGGGGCTCGACGTTCGCCGAGCCGGAGCACAGGTTGCCTCGACAGTCGCTCAGGTCGCCGGTTCCCTCGCCGGCCTGAGCGCCGAACAGGTGGCCTCCTTGGCGATTGCGTACGAGCCGGTGTGGGCGATCGGGACCGGTGAGGTTGCCACCCCAGACGACGCGCAGGAGGTGTGCGCGGCCATCCGGCGTCACCTCGCCGAGGTGCACGGGGCCGACGCAGCGGCCTCGACCCGGATCCTCTACGGCGGCTCCGTCAAGGCGACGAACGTCGCCGGCATCATGCGGCAGCCAGACGTGGACGGTTGTCTCGTCGGTGGTGCGAGTCTTCAGGCCGACGAGTTCGGTGGCATTTGCAGGTTCTACGACATGCCGGTACTTCAAAGCGCCGACGGCAGGTAAGATCGCTTCTCGTGATCCTCGCTTTCAACATCTTGCTCGTGCTGACGAGCATCCTGCTCGTCGTCATGATTCTGCTTCACAAAGGCCGTGGCGGTGGTCTGTCAGACATGTTCGGCGGCGGCGTCTCGAGTGGTCTCGGCGGGTCATCGGTCGCCGAGAAGAACCTGGACCGCATCACCGTCGGCATCGCGACCATCTGGTTTGCCTGCATCATCGCGCTGGGACTGCTTCTCAAGTCAGCCTGAGCGTTCGCTCATCGGCTGGTCCCACCGGCTGGCCGACCGGTAGAGCGACGGCGGCGTACAATCACATGTCGCGGGTCAGTTGACACGTGCGCATCTCGACATCGAGGAGTGGTCCAGTGGCTGGTGGCAGTGCCATCCGAGGCAGCCGGGTCGGCGCCGGCCCGATGGGGGAGGCCGAGCGTGGAGATGCCGCCCCGCGGCAACAGGTCGCATACTTCTGTTCCAAAGGTCACGAGACAGCCCCCATGTTCGCCGTCGAAGCGGTCGTCCCCGACTCCTGGGACTGCCCACGCTGCGGGCTGCCGGCAAACCGCGACTCCAGCAACCCACCTCCTGCTCCGAAGATCGAGCCTTACAAGACGCACCTGGCGTACGTGAAGGAGCGCAGGTCAGACGCGGAGGCAAAGGAGATCCTCGACGAGGCGCTGCAGACACTGCGCGCCAAGCGCAAGTCCGGGGAAGTCATCTACTAGCCGCACCTGGATGCGCAGAGCGCCGTCACGGAGACGCGATCCGGCTCAAGCCCGCCGGAAGCTGGGAGGCTGCTGCCTTGTCCAGCAGCCACAGCGTCCGGACCCTGCCGCGAGGGCCCGCGGCAGGCACCTGAACCACGCCGCCACCCGACAGGGCCATCCTGACCGCACCGGCCTTGTCCTCCCCAGAGACCACGAACCACACCTCACGGGCATGCTGGAGCGCTCTCATCGTGAGGGACAAGCGCGTGGGCGGTGGCTTCGGAGCACCGCGGACCGCAACGACAACGCGGTCGTCGTAGAGAGCGGGACGTTCAGGAAACAACGAGGCCACGTGGCCGTCAGGCCCGACCCCGAGCATCAAGACGTCGAACAGCGGCAAGACATCGTGGTCCTCCGGCGCGGCGGCTGCGGCGAGCTCGGCGGCGTACGTCTCGGCCGCTTCGTCTGGGTCTGCGTCGGCCGAGTCCTGCGCCGGCATGGGGTGGACCAGGCTGGCTTCGACGGCGATCCCGTCCAGGAACGCCCTGCGGGCCTGTAGCTCGTTGCGGTCGTCGTCGTCGCTCGGCACAAAGCGCTCGTCACCCCACCAGAACTCGACCCGCGACCAGTCCACGGCATGCTTGGCATCCGAACGGGCCAACGCCCGGTAGACCTTGTCGGCAATCGTTCCTCCGGTCAGCACCCAGTGGGGAGTGCGGCCGGCTGCCTGGAGGTCGACCAGGCGGGTCAGCAGCCGGGCACAGACAGCCTCGGCCAGTACGTCAGCGTTCCTGTGCACTAGCAGCGTCGGGTCAGGCATCAGCTCTTGTTCGACTTCTTGGCGCTGGGCCGCTTGCGCGGGCCCGTAGCCTTCCGGGTGCCCCGGCTTCGCTGCGGCCGCTGGACATCGCCACCCTTGAGCGACAGGGACGGTGGTGTGTCAGGCGGTTTGTGGCCGGCGAGCACGCACACCTGTCGGACCGTGTCCTGGTAGATGTCATCGGTGTCGAGCCGCCGGAGCTCCTCGGCGAGCAGCTCAGCCGTCTCCTTGCGCTTGAGTGCCACCGGTCGGTTGGGCGCGTTGGGTATCGTGAACTCGGCCAGGACCCCGTCGGGGCGGCATATCTCGATGTCACCACCACCGGTGGTCAGCGCCACGTGGGTGACTCCGGGTCCCTTGGAGACGGCCCTTTCGATCGGCACTTCGAGTCGGTTCGTCAGCCAGGCGACCAGCAGGTCGGCGCTGGGGTTCGAACGCTCCGCCGCGACCTCACCGCCCTTGACCTTCGCCGGGTACTGGTCGAGGGCCGCGGCCAGCAGAGCCCGCCAGGGGGTGAGCCGGGTCCAGGACAGGTCGGTGTTGCCCGGCGAGTAGTTCTTCGCCTGGGTCAGCAGGGCGCCGGCGCGTCCTCGCTTGGCTGCCGCCACATCGGTGATCCGCCGCAGCGCCAGCCTCCCCAAGGGGTCATCGGCCGGGTCCTCCGGTGCCCTTCCTGGCCACCAGACCACGACGGGGGAGTCCGGCAGGAGCAGCGGCAGGACCACGCTCTCGGCATGTCGGGCGAGCTCGCCGGACATCCGGAGCAGCACTTGTTCGCCCGACGGACCATCACCGACCTTGATCTCGGCGTCGAGACTGGCGGCGCCGCGGGCGCTGCGGCGGATGACCCCGAGGATCCGGGCAGGGTGCTCGCGCGAGACCGCGCGTGCCGCTTTCAGAGCGTCGTAGTGGTCGCCCTCGTCGGTGACGACCACGAAGGTCATCACCATGCCCATGGCCGGGGATCCGGCCCTGCGGCGTTCGAGGAGTAGAGCGGATGCGATCTTGCTCGCGTTGGTGGAAGTCAGGTCGACAGCCATGAGTCTCCTATGGCCGACGCCAGGCGCGGCCGTCGCGGGCAAGCATCTCGTCGGCGCTCGTCGGTCCCCACGTGCCTGCGGGGTAAGGGTCGGGCTTCCCCAGCTCGGTCCAGAACTCCAGGACCGGGTCGAGGATCTGCCAGGACAGCTCGACCTCCTCGTGCTGGGGAAACAGAGGTGGTTCGCCGAGAAGCACATCGAGGATGAGTCGCTCATAGGCCTCGGGACTGGACTCGACGAAGGCTCCGCCGTATGCGAAGTCCATCGTGACGTCGCGGATCTCCATCGCCGTGCCAGGCACCTTGGAACCGAAGCGGACCGTGATGCCCTCGTCGGGTTGGACGCGTATGACGAGGGCGTTCTGCCCCAGCTCCTCCGTCGCAGTCGCCGAGAACGGGAGGTGAGGTGCCCGCTTGAACACCACTGCGACCTCGGTCACCCGTCGCCCGAGCCGTTTGCCATGACGCAGGTAGAACGGCACCCCTGCCCATCGGCGGGTGTCGATCATGAGCTTGACGGCAGCGAAGGTCTCGGTCGTCGACGACCTGGGGATGTCCTCCTCCTCCAGAAACCCCTTGACCTTCTCGCCTCCGGCCCAGCCGCCGACATACTGACCGCGCGCGGTGTGCAGGTCGAGCCGATCAGGACGGCGTACGGACCGAAGGACCTTCTGTTTCTCGGTGCGCAGGCTCTGCGCCTCGAACGAGGTCGGCTCCTCCATCGCGACGAGCGCCAGCAGCTGCAGCAGGTGGTTCTGGATGACGTCTCGCGCCGCGCCGATGCCGTCGTAGTAGCCGGCTCGGCCGCCGATGCCGATGTCCTCGGCCATCGTGATCTGCACATGATCGACATAGTTGGCGTTCCAGATCGGCTCGAACAGCTGGTTCGCGAAACGGAGCGCCAAGATGTTCTGGACCGTCTCCTTGCCCAGGTAGTGGTCGATGCGGAACACCGACTCCGGGGCAAAGACGTCGGACACGATGGCGTTGAGCTGTTGGGCGCTTTTCAGGTCATGACCGAACGGCTTCTCGACGACCACACGACGCCAGGCTCCGGTGCCGTTGTCCGCAAGCCCGTGCTCCTTGAGCTGTCCGATCACGTCCGGGAAGAACTTGGGAGGTATCGAGAGGTAGAAGGCGTGGTTGCCGGCCGTGCCGCGCTCGCGGTCGAGCTCCTCGATCGTGTCGTGCAACTGGGAGAACGCGATGTCGTCCGAGAAGTCTCCCGGCACGAACCGGAAGCCGCGCGACAGCTGCCTCCATACCTCCTCGCGAAAGTCGGTCCGGGAGTACTCTTTGACGGCGTCGTGCACGATCTGGGCGAAGTCCTGGTGCGCCCAGTCACGTCGCGCGAACCCGACGAGCGAGAAACCAGGCGGCAACAGGCCACGGTTGGCGAGGTCGTAGACGGCGGGCATCAGCTTCTTGCGGGAAAGGTCCCCGGTCACTCCGAAGATCACCATCCCGCACGGTCCCGCGATCTGCGGGAGCCGCCTGTCTTGCGGATCACGAAGAGGGTTGTCGTACGACGTGCCGAGCGTCATCGCAGCAGCTCCAACAGCCGCGCAACGCCGTCCTCGGGGTCAGCGAGGTGCAGTCGAAGAATCGGCCGGCCGTGCTCGGCAAGGACGGCTGCGTCACCGGCCGCCTGAGCGGAGATCAGCCTGCCGAAGGTGAACGGGCGGCCGGGGATCTCCAGGTCCGCAGGCTCGCTGGAGGTGACCTGGAGGAACACGCCCTGCGCGGGTCCGCCTTTGTGGTACTGACCGGTGGAGTGCAGGAAGCGAGGGCCCCAGCCGAAGGTGGTGGGGCGCTCGGTACGCCGAGCGAGCGCCGCCCGGACACCACGCAGGGCAGCGTCGCGCTGGGAGTCGAGATAGGCCATGACGGCAAGGTAGTCGCGGTCACCGAGCCGCGAGAGGAGCGCCTCGACGGCGCCGGCGATTGTGTCGACCCCGTCGAGCAGTCCCTCGGAGCCTCTTGCCTCGATGCCGTCGTCGACGATCTGCGCGGGCTCTTCTCGCGGTTGCTCCTCAAGCAGGCCGCGGGCTGCGTTCTTGGCACTCTCGACGTCTGGCTGGTCGAACGGGTTGATGCCGAGCACCCGCCCCATGACCGCCGTCGCGGTCTCCCAGGTGAGGAACTGGGCGCCCAAGGTGCCCGAAACCGTCGCCCACGGCTCCCCGACACCCTCGGGCGGCTTCCCGGCGTACTCGGGCGCGGTGAGGGCTGCGACGACGACGTCCGGGGGCGGCTGGCGCACCTCCGGGGCCGACGGCCCCTCGACGGCCACCGGTAGCACCCCTCTCCCAAGTTTGCCCGTCGACTCGGCGATGAGCTGCTCCGCCCAGTCGTCGAAGCCGGAGATACCCGAGCCGAGGTCGACGATGGCGGCTTTGTCGCGGCCTTCGGAGCAGGCCAGCGCAGCGGCGAGCACGAGGGCCGGGTTGTCGATCGCGTCGGTGCCCAGCCGCGCCATGACCGCTTCCGCCTCGTCGAGAAGCTCGGCGACGTCGACGCCCGCGAGACCTGTCGGCACGAGCCCGAACGCCGTCAAAGCGCTGTAGCGGCCTCCTACGTGCGGGTCGGCCAGAAACACCTTGCGGTACGCCTCGCCGGTCGCCAGCGCCGCCAGGTCCGAGCCGGGGTCGGTGACCACGACGAACCGAGAAGGCGCGTCTATGCCTGCGTTCGCAAAGGCGGTGGCGAAGGCTCGCCGTTGACTGTCGGTTTCCAACGTGCCGCCCGACTTGCTCGAGACGACGACGACGGTGTGTGAGAGGTCAGCGGTCACCGCCCCGAGCACCGCGCTGGGGTTGGTTGAGTCGACGATCTGCAGGGGCACGTCATATGTGCGGGAGATCATCTCCGGAGCCAGCGAGGACCCGCCCATTCCGCAAAGAACCACCCGGTCGATGCCCTCAGACCACAGCTCGGCGCGCAATGCGTCGATCTCGGCCAGCAGCTCCCTCGACGAGACCGCCAACCCCACCCAGGCGAGACGGATTGAAGCCTCCGACTCGGCTGCCGGCCCCCACAGAGTGGGGTCCTGGGCGGCCAGCCTGCTGGCGACGCGGTTGTCGACCAGCTGCGAGACCACGTCGTCGTACGAGTCGGAGGTGGCGACCGCAAGCTCTCGCTTCATTTGCTGCCTTCGACGTCCGGATCTCCCTCGAGAGCGGCTTTGACGGTGTCCAGCAGCTCAGTCCACGACTTCTCGAACTTGTCGACACCTTCGTCCTCGACGACCTGCACCACCTCGTCGTACGAGATGCCGACCTTCTCGAGCCTGTCGAGGACGTCCTGGGCGTCGTCATAGTGGCAGGTCACGGTGTCCCCGGTGATCTCGCCGTGGTCGGCGATGGCCTCCAGGGTGGCCTCGGGCATCGTGTTCACGGTGTCTGGCGCCACAAGCTCGGTGACGTACATCGTGTCGGGCAGGTCGGGGTCCTTGACAGAGGTGGACGCCCACAGCGGCCGCTGCTTGTGAGCCCCTGCTGCCTCCAGTGCCCTCCAGCGGTCCGAGCCGCACATCTGCTCGAAGGCCTGGTAGGCGAGCCTGGCGTTGGCGATGGCGGCTTTGCTGCGCAGTGACTTCGCCTCGTCGCTGCCGCCATCGGCGTCGGAGAGAGCGTCCAGGCGCTTGTCCACCTCGGTGTCGACGCGGCTGACGAAGAAGGAGGCTACCGATCGGACTGATGACAGCTCGATGCCCGCCTCCTTGGCCTGTTCGAGACCGGCGAGATAGGCGTCCATCACCGCCCGGTACCGTTCGAGGCTAAAGATCAAGGTGACGTTGACACTGAGGCCCTCGGCTGTTGCTGCGGTGATGGCGGCAAGGCCCTCCTCTGTGGCGGGGATCTTGATCATGACGTTTGGCCGGTCCACCAGCCACCACAGCGCTCTTGCTTCCGCAATTGTGGCGTCGGTGCGGTGGGCGAGGCGAGGGTCTACCTCGATGCTGACCCTCCCGTCCTTGCCGTCGGTCCGGTCGTAGACGTCGCGCAGCTGGTCACAAGCCCACCGGACGTCGAAGGTCGTAATGGCCCGCACAGCCTCTTCCAGGTCGACGCCTCGTACCGCGAGATCCTGCACCTGGGCGGTGTAGTCGTCGGCGTCTGAGAGAGCCTTTGCGAAGATCGTGGGGTTCGACGTCACTCCGACGACTTGACGTTCCTCAGTCAGCTTCCTGAGGTTGTCGCTCGTCAGACGTGCCCGTGAGATGTCGTCGAGCCAGACGGAGACGCCGTTGTCGGACAGTGCCTGTAGTGGGTCGTTCATCACATTGCTCCCTTTTGATGCTGGTGGGTCTTCGGACCTGACCAGTCAGGCCCTCGCGGTCAGGCCTTCGCGTCGGCGGCGGCCATGCTGTCTTTGGCGGCCTGGGTGACCACCTCGGCGGTGAGGCCGAACTCCATGTAGAGGCGCTGGTAGTCAGCAGATGCCCCGAAGTGGTCTATCGAAACGATGCGGCCGGAGTCACCGACGACCTCGCGCCATCCCACCGGGCTACCCGCCTCGACGGACACGCGCGCCTTGACCGTCGGAGGAAGCACCGTGTCACGGTACGACTTGTCCTGCTGCTCGAACCACTCGCGGCAGGGCATGGACACGACGCGTGCCCGGATGCTGTCGCCGGCGAGCTGCTCGCGTGCGGCGACGGCAATCTGGACCTCCGAGCCGGTGCCGATCAAGACAACGTCGGGTGCTCCGCCGTCCACGTCGAGTAGGACGTACGCGCCTCGAGCGACCTTGGAGGTGTCGGCGTACCCGTCGGCCCCACGCGGGAACACCGGGAGGTTCTGCCGGCTGAGAGCGAGGCCAGCCGGTCGGTCGCTGTGCTCGAGGACGGCTCGCCAGGCGGCCACGGTCTCGTTCGCATCCGCCGGCCTCACGACGTCGAGACCGGGGATGGCGCGCAGTGTCGCAAGGTGCTCGATCGGCTGGTGTGTCGGGCCGTCCTCGCCGAGGCCGATCGAGTCATGGGTCCAGACGTAAGTGACCGGCAGCTGCATGAGGGCTGCGAGCCGCACAGCGGGCCGCATGTAGTCGGAGAACACCAAGAACGTGCCGCCGTACGGTCTCGTGCCTCCATGCAGGGCGATGCCGTTCAAGATGGAGCCCATCGCGTGCTCCCGGATACCGAAGTGGAGCACCCGGCCGTACCAGTCGCCCGGGAACATCTTGGTGGAGTGCTCCGGCGGCACGAAGCTCGGCTCGCCGCCCGGGGTCGTGTTGTTCGACTCGGCCAGGTCAGCCGAACCGCCCCAGAGCTCCGGCAGCACCGGGGCGAGCGCTGAGAGAACCTCGCCAGAAGCCTTGCGGGTGGCCATGCCCTTGTCGTCCGCGTCGAACGTCGGCAACGCGCCGGTCCAGCCCTCGGGAAGGGTCCGGGTCTGCATCCGGTCGAAGATGGCCAAGCGGTCGCCCGCCTTGGCGGCCCAGGCGTCGTACCGCTCCTGCCACGCCGACTGCGCGGCCTTGCCCCGCTCCACTGCTTGCCGGGTGTGGGCGATCACCTTGTCATCCACGTCGAAGTGCTTGTCGGGGTCGAATCCCAAGATCTTCTTGGTGGCCGCGACCTCCTCCTCGCCCAGCGCCGAACCGTGAGCCTTGCCGGTGTTCTGCTTGGTGGGTGCCGGCCAAGCAATGATGGTGCGCAGCTGGATGAAGCTCGGCCGTCGTGTCTCGGCCCTCGCCCGTCGATACGCGTCGAAGAGCTCCTGAACGTTCTCCTTGTAGCCTTTGCCGTCGTTCGTCCAGTCGACGGTCTGGACGTGCCACCCGTATGCCTCGTAGCGTTTGGCGACGTCCTCGGTGAAGGCGATGTTCGTGTCGTCCTCGATGGAGATCTTGTTGGCGTCGTACAGCATCACCAGATTTCCCAGCTGTTGGTGACCGGCAAGCGATGAAGCCTCGGCGCTCACGCCCTCCTGGAGGTCACCGTCACTGGCGATGACGAAGATGTGATGGTCGAAGAGGCTCTCGCCCTCCCCGGGCTTGGGGTCGAACAACCCACGCTCCCGCCGGGCGGCCATGGCCATCCCGACGGCGTTTCCGACGCCTTGCCCGAGTGGGCCCGTGGTGGTCTCCACTCCCGCCGTGTGCCCGTGCTCTGGGTGCCCGGGGGTGAGGCTGCCCCACACCCGCAGTCCCTTGAGGTCATCGAGCTCGAGCCCGTAGCCGGCCAGGTACAGCTGGATGTAGAGCGTGAGGCTGGAATGCCCAGCGGACAGCACGAACCGGTCTCGGCCAGGCCAGTTGGGGTCGGCCGGGTTGTGGCGCATCAGCTTCTGGAACAGCAGGTATGCCGCCGGCGCTAGGCTCATAGCGGTGCCGGGGTGGCCGTTCCCGACCTTCTGGACCGCATCCATGGCAAGGACCCGGACGGTGTCGACTGCCAAGTCGTCGACCTCTGACCAGTCGAGTTTGGTGGAGGGCGTTGCTCGGTCGCTCACGGTGGACGAGTTCCTTCCTCAGCACAGATCTTGTGGCTTCGCGGGCTGACGGCCATGACCGAATGCGTCCCGGCACGACCCATGTCGAGCCTACTGCCAGCGTTCGGGACCCTCGCCCCCACATCGGTCGAGCTGACGTGGCGCACTAGACTGCGATGCGAGCCAGGCTCGCCACAGTCGCCTCACGGCCGTGGAGCGAGCACCCGATCCGTCCACTCCGAGGTGCCTGTGACGGCTGTCGACCCGCAAGCCCCTGCCCTGCCCCGGG
>JAUJOO010000016.1:33507-39447 GCA_030447585.1 Nocardioidaceae bacterium
GCCAACACCTTGAACTGTGTGGTCGACGCCGACATCGACGCGCAGATGCTCCGGACCCGTCGTCGGCCCCTGCCACGCCACTTCGTCTCGAGCCGCGGGGCACTGATCTTCGGCCTTGCTCTTGGCGTGGCTGCGACCTTGTTGCTGGGTCTCGCCGTCAACTGGTTGTCGTCGGGACTGGCCCTGGCAGCCAACATCTTCTACGTCGTCGGCTACACGATGGTCCTCAAGCGGCGTACGTCTCAGAACATCGTCTGGGGGGGAGCGGCCGGGTGCTTCCCGGCGCTGATCGGCTGGACCGCCGTCACGGGGTCCTTGGCCTGGCCGCCTGTGGTGCTGTTCATGATCGTCTTCTTCTGGACGCCCCCGCATTTCTGGTCGCTCGCGATCCGCTATCGAGACGACTATGCGGCCGCATCGGTGCCGATGCTTCCCGTGGTCGCCTCCGCGAAGACGGTCGGCCGGCAGATTGAGGCCTACACATGGCTGACCGTTGCGACGTCGTTGTTGTTGTGGCCGACTGCCTCGACCGGGTGGTTCTACCCGACTGCCGCCGCCGTGCTCGGGAGCGGGCTGCTCGTCGAGGCACATGCCCTGCGCCTCCGGACGGCTACGACGCGGGACCCAGTCCAGCTGAAGCCCATGCGGCTCTTTCACGCGTCTAACGCCTACCTCGCGCTGCTGTTCCTCGCCGTGGCGCTCGACCCACTCTTGACTCACTGAGGCGCTAGCGCCGTTTGCGGTGAAGCAGCTCCTGCGAAAGGGCTCACGCGCGGTGCGGACCACATCACATCTACTGCATTTGATGTACGTGAAGATCATGCATTGTGCCGATGCTGGCCGCCGCTTGAATCCGTACGGTCGACGTATGTGGGCGCTCGCCTAGTTCGCTCATCAACATCTTCGGAAGGTCGGAACATGATTGGCATCAAGAAGTGGACGGGCCGGGCAACCGCCATCGCAGCCGTGACCGCCATAACGTCGCTGTCTTTGAGTGGTGGGGCCTTCGCCGACGACGTCTCCAACGGCCTGGACGAATCGGTTGATGCGGTCGCCGAGGTGATGCCGCTGAACGTAGGCACCGACGGGAGTACGAAGCTCTACACAGTGAACCGGAACGGTGATGGCAAGAACGGTTGTAACCTTCAGGCCGGTGAGAGCCTGGTTCTTTCGGTCACCAGCTCCAACCCGTCGGTTGCGACTGTGTCGCCCGATTCGGTCACGTTCACGTCTTGTGGCGAACAGAAGACGTTGACGGTGACTCCGGTTGCGGCCGGCAGTGCGACGATCTCGGCCTCACAGACAAGTAACAACAGCGGCGGCAGCTACAACCTCGCCCCCGCTGCCTTCACCGTGAACGTCACTGCGCCCGCCCCGGCCAACACAGCCCCGAAGGTCGCCGTGGCCGGTGTCACGGGTGGGGCCAGCTATGACAAGGGCTCTGTGCCGGCGGCGACCTGCCAGGTCACCGATGCCGAGGACGGCAACAGCAGCTTCAACGCCACGTTGAGCGCCATTACGGGCCAGTACGCCTCTGACGGCATCGGTTCTCAGACGGCCAGCTGCTCCTACACCGACCGCGGGGGTTTGACTGCATCATCGTCGGAGACCTACACGATCGTCGACCCGAGCGCTCCGGTCATCTCCTACACGCTCACCCCGGCCGATGCGGACGGTACCAACGGCTGGTACAAGAGCGATGTCACCTTGGACTGGACCGTCAGCGAGCCGCAGTCACCGAGCTCGCTGCAGGTGACCGGCTGCGCGGACAAGACGATCAATTCCGACCAGGCTGCGACCACCTACACGTGCTCGGCAACCAGCGCTGGTGGCTCAGCGGCTGAGCAGTCGGTGACGATCAAGCGTGATGGCACCGCACCGGTGGTCAGCTACGGCGGCGTCGTCTCCCCCACTGCCAACGCCGCCGGCTGGTACACCTCTGATGTGACGGTGAAGTTCACCGCCACCGACGCCACCTCCGGTCCTGCCACCGCCAGCCAGAACGTCACCACCTCAGGTGAAGGCAATGCCGTCACCGTCGACAGCCCAGCGTTTACAGACAACGCCGGCAACACCGCCGGCGCGGTCTCCAGCCCGGCGTTCAAGATCGACAAGAGCGCTCCGAACGCCCCGACCGCGACGCTGAACCCGGCTGCGAACACTGATGGCTGGAACAACAAGGACGTCACCGTCAGCTTCACCAATAACGGTGACAACGGTCCCAGCGGCGTCGCCAGCTGCACTGAGCCCGAGACAGTCAGCGCTGAGACGGCTAGCCAGACGGTGTTGGGAACCTGCACCGACAACGCCGGAAACGTCAGCACGGCCACGGCAGTGACGGTGAGACTGGACAAGACCGCTCCCACCATCAGCTCCAACCTGAGCAGCCTTGGAACGAAGAACGCCAACGGCTGGTACAACGAGTCGGTCACCGTGGGCTTCACCTGCACCGATGGACTGTCCGGGGTCGCCAGCTGTACCCCTGCCACCACCCTTGGTGAAGGTGCGAACCAGTCCGTGACTGGTACGGCGACGGACAGAGCCGACAACAGCACCTCTACCACCCTGTCCGACATCGACATCGACCTGACAGACCCGTCGACGCCGACGTTCAACGGTGGACCCGCCCCTGGGAGCAGCTTCTACTTCGGCAACAACCCGCCGGCTCCCACCTGCAGCTCATCGGATGCCCTGTCAGGCCTTGACTCCTGCGTGGTGACCGGCGGCGGAAGCACAGTCGGACCGCACACCTACACCGCAACCGCAACCGACAACGCCGGCAACACCAACACAGCAACGCTGAACTACACCGTGCTTGCCTGGACTTTGAAAGGCTTCTACTCCCCAGTCGACATGGGCGGGGTGTGGAACACCGTCAAGGGTGGCAGCACCGTGCCGTTGAAGTTCGAGGTCTTCGCCGGCTCCACGGAGCTGACCAGCACCTCTGACATCACTAGCTTCACGACGAAGAGGGTCAGCTGCACCAGCGGAACGGGCAGCGAGGACGCCATCGAAATCGTCACCACCGGTGGCACCAGCCTGCGGTACGACACCACCGGAGGCCAGTTCATCCAGAACTGGAAGACCCCCACCGGAGCCGGCACTTGCTACTCGGCCACGATGACAGCCGCTGATGGGTCAAGCATCACCGCCCTGTTCAAGATCAAGTAAGTAGCACAGCATCTCCACACGCGGCACTTAAGGGAAGGCCCCAGGCCAACACGGCTGGGGCCTTCCGCTCCGCATCAGAAGGACGCCCCAGCACCCGGGGACCGAAGTGAGAACGCCAGGACCATGACACGCACTCCCGGGCCTTTTCCGGTGTCCCGCCACCCCGCTCCTCCGCTCGCCTTCCTCAACCGGGTTGAAGCCCGCGGTCGCGGGTGCCCAGCAGCACCCAGGTAGCCGCCGCGCTCACCAGCGCAGCGCCCAGCAGGTGGAGCCCTACCAGCAAGATCGGCAGGTCGGTGAAGTACTGCACGAAGCCGATGAGGCCTTGGATCAGCTCGATACCCAGAAGCCAACGCACGGCTCTCACCGCCCGCGCCGGAGCACCGACGACGGTGAAGGCGACCAGCACCCCGACCGTCAGGCCGACCAGCAGGAACACCAAGTCGGCGTGGATCTGGCTGACGACGGCCGGCGGCAGTCCGGTGCGTCGAGAGTCCGCGTCTCCCGCGTGTGGCCCGGAGCCGGTCACCACGGTGCCGACGTACAGGACCAGCCACGTGACCCCGAACAGCAGGCGAGTCAAGAGGACAACTGGTCGAGGCACGGTGGGCTGGGGTGGCCCGTCCGTCTCGTCGATCCGCTGAAGGAAGACGACAGCGACGCCGATCATGGCCAGCGACAGCAGCAGGTGCAGTGCGACGACGTACGGATTGAGGTCCGTCAGCACGGTGATGCCACCCAACACCGCCTGCGCCGGGATACCGACCGCCAGCACAGTCGCGAGACCGCGCAACGCCGATCGTTTCGGCCGGTAGCGCAAAGCCGCCACCCACGTGGCGATCGCGATCACCACCAGCACGAATGTCAGCATGCGGTTCCCGAACTCGATCACGCCGTGGACGCCGAGCTCCTCATGGACCACGAACGACTCGTCAGTGCAGCGGGGCCACGTCGGACAGCCGAGCCCCGAGCCGGTCAGCCGGACGGCTCCGCCAGTCACCACGATGACGACGTTGCCGACCAGCGTCGCCACGGCCAGGCGGTGCAGCGCCCGCCTTGAGGGGGCCGGCGACCGGTCAGCGCTGATGGCCGCCTCCTCGATCACTCCCATCGGAAAGTCCGCGTCGTCAGCCCGGCGGCCAGCACGGACCACAGCAAGAGAACGGCAACCCAACCCCACTCGAGCCCAGCTCCAGACAGAACCGCGCGGAGGCCCTCTGCCAGGGCTGCCGACGGCAGCCAGGACACCACGTCACGCATGCCGTCCGGGTATGACGACAGCGGTACGACGACGGCGCCGGCCACCAGCAGCACCACGTAGACCAGGTTGGCCCCTGCGAGGGTTGCCTCGGCACGCAGGCTGCCAGCCATGAGCAGCCCCAGGGAGGCGAAGGCCGCCGTACCTAGGAGGACGAGAGTCAAAGTGCCGGCAATCAACGCGGCGTCGACCTGCGATCTCCAGCCGAGCGCCACGCCGACCACCGAAATGAGGACCAGTTGGAGCACCACCAGGCTCAACAGTGACAGCACCTTTCCCAGCAGCAGACCGGCGCGAGGCAGGGGGGAGGCACCGAGACGCTTGAGTACGCCGTACCGACGCTCGTAAGCAGTGGAGATCGCCAGCGATGTGAAGGCAGCCGACATGACGGCCAGAGCCATCACACCGGGGGTGAGAACGTCGATGCGCCGACCGCTTCCGAGGTCGATGACGTCACCTGCCTGCGCACCGCCGACCAGCAGCAGGAGGGGGATGACGAGCGCCAGCAGGAGCTGTTCGCCGTTGCGCAGCAACAACCTAGTCTCCATGGCCGCGTGGGACATCACCATCCTTGGCAGCGGCCTAGCACCGGGGGAGGGCCGGAAGGTCAAGTCGCTCACGAGCGGAGCTCGCGGCCGGTGAGTTCCAAGAAGACGTCCTCCAGCGTGCTCTTGGCGACGGTGAGGCGCTCCGGCATGACGTCGATCCCCGCGCACCATGCAGTCACCGCCGACAGCGTCTGCGGGGTCACCAGACCCTCGACCCGGTAGGTGCCGGCTGGCCGCTCGACCACTTCGCAGTCCGGCGGAAGTGAAGCCACGAGCGCGGTCGTGTCCAGACCCGCCGGCGCCTGGAAGCTGATGGCGTTGCGGGCGCGAGCCGAGGTCAGCTCTTCCGCGGTGCCCGACGTGAGCACGCGGCCCGCGTCCACCACGTACAGGTATGACGCCAGCCGCTCGGCCTCTTCCATGTTGTGGGTGGTGAGGACGACCGTGACACCGTCGGCACTCAGCTCCTCGATCAGGTCCCACGTCGTGCGTCGCGCCTGCGGGTCAAGGCCGGCTGTGGGCTCGTCCAAGAAGACAAGCTCCGGCCTGCCGACGAGCGCCATCGCCAAGCCGAGCCGCTGTTGCTGGCCGCCACTCAGCCGGCGGTACGGCGTCCGACCACAAGAGCCGAGCCCGAGACGGTCCACGAGCGCCGGCACGGGCAACGGGTGCTGGTGCAGGGAGGCGACGTACTCGAGCATCTCGACGGCTCGCACGGCAGACCATGCTCCGCCGGCCTGCAGCATGACCCCCACCCGCGGAGCGAGCTTGCGGTGTTGGCGAACCGGGTCGAGACCGAGCACTCTGACAGAGCCCGACTGCGGGGTTCGATAGCCCTCGCACGTCTCGATCGTCGTTGTCTTGCCCGCGCCGTTGGGGCCCAGAATGGCGGTGACCGAGCCGGTCACAACGGTGAGTGACAGCTTGTCGACGGCAGCCTTGGCGTCATACCTCATCACGAGG
>JAUJOO010000047.1 GCA_030447585.1 Nocardioidaceae bacterium
TCGCTCGCTTCAGACGGTTGTCTCGCTTCGTTCGAGGCATACGTCGGGGTCAGCTACCGCGATTCGGAGCTGGAGGTGTCCCATGTGACTCCCACGGAGGAGGCATGGAACGACGGTGACCGCGACGTGATCTGCTTCGTGTTCCAGCCAACGGGAGAGAAGATGACCGGGTCGGTGGGTAGCCCAGAGGCGGGGGTGGACGAGCCGCCGGGAACGGCGGCGGAGGACACAGTCTCCGGTCCGGCCTCGTTCGTGTTCGGAGTCGTCGCCCTGGCCCTCTCGGTCCTCCTCTTTGCCGCGATGTGGAGGATCTTCACCAAGGCTGGTGAGGCCGGCTGGAAGTCACTTATTCCGATCTGGAATTTCATCGTGCTGCTCCGCATCGCCGGTCGACCCGCGTGGTGGGTGATCTTGTTGCTCGTCCCGTTCGTGAACATCGTCGTGCTCATCATCATGTACGTCGATTTGGCCAAAGCTTTCGGAAAGGGAATCGGCTTCGCCCTCGGCCTGCTCCTGCTCGGCTTCATCTTCCTGCCGGTCCTGGCCTTCGGCGATGCTCACTACCGCGGTCGGCTCGCGCGGTCCAGCTGAGCGCACGACTGAGCTCCGCTCGCGTGCTCGTCGGTGCGCTCACCCCGGCGCCGAGGGGCACCGTGGCGCCGGGCAAGGGGCGCACCCGGTTCAACCTTCCCTCCAGCCATAGGGATGCGTTTGCTGAAGTACTTCTTGGCTGCGTCGCCGATCCACTCCGCCCTGACGCACCTGGCCGAAGATGGCGTCAACCTGCCGCTACTGATGGCCAAGAGCGGGCACCAGAACCTTCGATCGCTCCAGCGGTACGCACGACCGAGCGCCGACGCTGTCGCCTCGATGACCGCGGCTCACGATCCCGCCCGCCGAAGGCGATAGAAGGGATCCGCGACTCCTTCGCAAGGCCAGATCGCCGGATCTCTCTCACAACCGCCCCGGCAAACGGCAACTGGGAACCGAAAGGCTTCGACACCGCAGAACTAGGGGGATCCCGGATGTAATCGGGGCCTCGAGCCGCCAGAGTGAGCGTCACCAAGGCGGGGCGCAAAGCCCCGGCGACATCAGAAAAGGAAGACCCCCGTGAACAAGACCCGCGGCACCCGCAACCTCAAGCGCACCCTGTCCACCCTTATCGTGAGCGTCGGCCTCACCCCGGTGGCCACCGCCGCACCGGCGCTGGCCAGCTACAGCTCTTGGGCGGGCTGAACCACGAGCACCTGGGCGGGGGCGGGTGGGAGCGGCGGCCTTGCCGCCCACTGCTCGGATGCGACGCAGTGCGGGCCACAACTGCTCGACAAGATCGTCTTCCACAAGGTCCCCGGCGCATGCTCTTTATCGAGCCAAAGCCCCTCGTGCTCGGGACAACTCTGGGTGCACACTGCGTCAGCACGGAGAGCCAGAAGTCTCCAGAGAGCGAAGCAACGTTGCAACCACCAACACCGAAGGAGGAATCACGACGATGTCAACACTACGAGAGACAGGACACCGCAGCCTAAGAAGGATCGCTGGAGGACTCGCTGCCACGGCGTTGCTGGGCATGGCCCCGTTCGGAGCCCTCCCAGCCTCTGCCAACGAGACGTTCGACGTGGACGTACGGTTCGATCCTCGCGGAACCGTCGATCCCCGAACCGGGGACGTCACCCTCTCCGGCACCTTGACATGTCCCGCGGGGGCAGAGTTCGCTGATGTTCTCGCTGAGGTGAGCCAGCAGGTGGGACGTGTGTTCATCACTGGGTTCGGCGCGGAAGGCATGGAAGCATGCGAAGGCGACGTCCCCTTCGAGTTGCAATTCGACGAGCAGGGCATCTTCAAGCCCGGGCGTGCCACCATCCGCGCTCAGGCAAGCGCCTGCAACCCAGAATTCCAGTGCGCGTTCAAGCAGGTGACAACCACGGTCATACTTCGGACGGCGGCTCAACGCTCGATGTAGTCGGCGGCCGGCGCGACCGCTTACCGGAGCGGAGGAGCCAAGTCTGCTCCGGTAAGCGCGCCGCTCGCCTGTCTGATGGATCGGTTGCGGCCGCTCGGTGGGCGGCCAGCACGCTTCAATCAACGATGACAAACGTGGGGCAGGTCCTGCGGGAACAGCCACCGGCGTGGGGTTGACCCGGTCCGCCGTGAGGTCTGTCTGACTTTGCCCCAGAGAGCGCCGTGGAAATGCCAGAAGGGATGTCCGGCCCGCAAGAGCTGGTCCAGTAAATGCAAAGCGCACTCATTGACGCCCATCTCAAAGCCTCACGACCACGATCTCCTGCGAGCCGGTTGCCCGTGAAAGAGACTCGCCGAACTTCTCCGATTTCGGAGGGAACAGATCGAGGAGTCGCCTGCGTCCAGCGATCTGGACGGGCTGCACCACAGCCGGACCGGCTTTCTGACAGACGAATTGGAGACATTGTGATTGAAAACGTCAAGATCGCTATGGCCGTGGCTGGGATGGCAGTGGGGCTGGCGGGCTGCGGGGGCGGGACTTCGGCCTCCTCCGGACCAGGCGCACCGGCACCGGATCACCCAACCACAGGAAGGTCGTGCGAGGACAGCCTCGAGCGTGTCGACGGCTTGGGGGCCTTGGGTGCGAACTGTGACACAGCGCACCGGGTGGCGAAGGCCTACGACTCCGACATCATGGGTGCCGGCAGCTTCCCCGGCAACGCGCCGCTGGCTGTGGGCGACGGCTGGTTCTGCCGCTCAAGGGTGTCGGGTGAGTCCGAGGAGAGCTTCTCCGTGACGTGCGACAAGGGCGACAGTAAGATCGAGGCGGTGACGTTTGCCTGGGGAGTATGACAACGGGAAGGCTAGATGCGCTGGTGACTTCCTGCTAGGCAGTCGCCTACTGTCGGTCACCCGGGCCCAGATGGCCACGTTCGTGGCCCGCCTGATCGAGGAGTCCGGCGGGGAGCTCACCGCCGATCCGCCGGATGCCTTTGCCGACCACGATGACTCGGTTCATGAAACCAACATCAACAAGCTGGCCGCTGCCGGCGTGGT
>JAUJOO010000048.1 GCA_030447585.1 Nocardioidaceae bacterium
CGTCAGCCGATCGGGCGGCCTTGCCGTGATGCAGCAGCTGGTGACCCAGGGCAATGAAGGCAAGACCGTTCACGACCTGCTGCTGTCGGTGGCGCCGCCGCGGGTCTGTACTGCTGCAGCGGCCGTGGAGGCAGCCGAGCTGCACATGATGGATGTCGACGACGAGTTGTCCCAGATGCGGTACGCCGCGGCGCTGGTCGACTGGGCCGACGCCGGTGGATACGACATCGAGGTGTTGTGGGACGTCTGCGCGATGGCCGCCCTCGGTGTCGACTACGACCGGTGCAAGCACCGCGACCTCGGCACGCTCAGTGGCGGAGAGCAGAAGCGGCTGGTGCTGGAGGCGCTCCTACGAGGCCCCGACGAGGTGCTGCTGCTCGACGAGCCCGACAACTTCCTCGACGTACCCGGCAAGCTCTGGCTCGAGGAGCGGATGCGTGAGTCACCGAAGACGATCCTGTTCGTCAGCCACGACCGCGAGCTGATGAACAACACCGCAACACGAGTCGTCACCGTCGAGCTGGGTGCCGCAGGCAACACGGTGTGGGTGCACCCGGGCGGCTTTGCGTCGTACCACGAGGCTCGCCGGGCCAGGTTCGCGAGGCTCGAGGAGCAGCGCAAGCGCTGGGACGAGGAGCACGCAAAGCTCCGAGCGCTCATGCTCATGTACAAGCAGAAGGCTGCCTACAACTCCGACATGGCCTCGCGCTACCACGCGGCGGTCACCCGGCTACGGCGCTTCGAGGAGGCCGGGCCACCGGAGAACCAGCCCCGTGAGCAGAACGTCAAGATGCGGCTCAGGGGGGGCCGCACGGGCAAGCGTGCGGTCATCTGCGAGCAGCTCGAGCTTGTCGGGCTGATGAAGGCGTTCGACCTCGAGGTCTGGTACGGCGAACGGGTGGCGGTGCTCGGCTCGAACGGCTCTGGCAAGTCGCACTTCCTGCGGCTGCTGGCGGCCGGTGGCTCGGACCCCGACGTCGAGCACCGACCTGTGGGGGAGGTGCCGATCCTGCCGGTTCAGCACACCGGACGAGCCAGGCTCGGCGCCCGCGTTCGCCCCGGCTGGTTCCTGCAGACCCACGAGCATCCGGAGCTGTTCGGCCGGACGTTGCTGGAGATCCTCCACCGCGGAGACACTGCGTCAGATGGGCGGGGCAGAGCGGGTATGCCGCGTGAGCAGGCCGCCCGGGCCCTCGACCGCTATGAGCTGGCGCAGGCGTCGGAGCAGAAGTTCGAGTCCTTGTCCGGGGGACAGCAGGCGCGGCTGCAGATCCTGCTGCTCGAGCTCTCAGGTGCCACCCTGCTGCTGCTCGACGAGCCGACCGACAACCTCGACGTGGAGTCGGCGGAGGCGCTGGAGGAGGGCCTCGACGGCTTCGAGGGCACTGTCGTGGCCGTCACCCACGACCGCTGGTTCGCGCGCGGGTTCGACCGATTCCTGGTCTTCGGCGCCGACGGGTCCGTCTACGAGTCGACTGAACCGGTCTGGGACGAGGGCCGCGTCCAGCGAGCCCGCTAGAGATCTCGAACGCGGAGCTGCTAGCCCCTGGCCTCGCTGACCAGACCGGTCACAGTGGACAAGGCGAGCGCCCGGGAAATCGGTCGCCAGCCGTTCGGCCACAGTATCCGGGCGGCAGCGGCGAACGCGCCGAAGTAGATGCTGAGGCACCACGGGCATGTCAAGAAGTAGCTCAGCTTGTGAGCGTCCTCCTCGTCCGGTGACCCGTAACGACGAAACACCACCTCGCGGATGTCTTCGAGGATCTTGTCGTCCTTGACGAGGGTGGTCAGCCGGTGTGTTGCCAGCGCATCGACCAGAAGATCAACCAAAGGGTCGGGGTCGAAGGCGGCTCTGCGGCCGGCGGATGTTGAGCGGGGCAAGCTGGGCATGGCGCTATGTACCCCATCCGTGGAGTTTGACGCCGTACCGTCGTGCGGGATCCGCGAACCGGAACGGTCGAAGGCCGTCCTACGGTTCGCCGATCGGCTCCACCGAGACCGCGTTGAACACAGCGTGGGTGTCGACCACCCGCATGCCGACGGAGCCGCGTGCGTAGGTCGCGTCCTGAACCTCGACGCGGTTGCCCGGATCGCCTCGCAGCTCGGCGCTCAGCGTCGTACCTACCGCCTCGACCACGAGCGTGGAGCTGGTCGACCCGCCGAGAACCACGTCGGCCCAAGCAAGCTCTTTCCACCTCCGACCGTCGGTGCGGCCGAGCACCAGGCGACCTGTTTTCGGGACCCACCCTGCGAAGTAGCCTCGCTGCGCATCGAAGCCGACCGCCGGACCGGTGACGCGGAAGAGCACTCCGACAGCACGCGACCCCTCGGCCACGAGGAAGCTCGCCGTCAGTCGCACGTCGCCGTAGTCACCGTCGCGGAGCACCACCTTCTCGCCGCTTCGATAGGCGTTGACCGGATGTTCCGGTATCCGGCCGAGGTGCAGCCCGTCGGACCGGAGCGAGACGTACTGCTGGTGCCCGTAGTAGTCGAAGTCCGCAAGCCCGCCCGTCCCGGACCCGAAGTCCCAGCGGGCGGCCTCGTGACGACGCAGGTGCACCGTCCCCGAGGGCTCTCTCAGCGGTACCCCGGCGGCAACCGGCTGCCCCAGCAGGGGCTCTCCGTCGACAGACCACCCCATCGGCTGGACCTGGAGGACCCGTTTGAAGCTGCGCTTCCGGGCGATCTTGGCGTGGTAGGCATGCCACCACTCTGACCCGTCAGGTGACAGCACGAAGGCGCTGTGGCCGACACCGAACGTCGTCTGCGTCGACGTGAACAGCGGCTCGGGCTTCTTGCGCCAGTCGGCCGGGTCGAGAGGGTCGGAGCCGACGAGTTCCAGCAGCCCCAGCTTGTACGACGGCAGCAGCGCGCTGCCGCACGAGTAGACGACGAACGTTCTGCCTGCATGCACCAGCGGCTGGGGCGCCTCGTTGATGGCGTCCGCACCGACATCGCGGACGCGCTCCCACGGATAGTCGAACGGGCTGGACAGCCGGATGC
>JAUJOO010000049.1 GCA_030447585.1 Nocardioidaceae bacterium
TATCTCGGGGCGACCGGCATGCGCTTGACGCGCGTCCGCCGCTCGAACCGGCCTTCGGGGCGACCCTCGGCGGACCGGATCGCCGAACGTTCTGGGACACGGCTCGGTACCGAGTGGGGGCGACCCGATCGCCGATTCGGTGGCGCGTCGACGATCGCCATCCTCGCGGGGGTTGCTGCGCCCGCCCGGTACGGACTCGGCACCGGAGTAACGCCGCTCTCTTGCGCACCCTGACGCCGCTGCCGGAGCGCGATCAATGCACGGTCGGGGCGGTTCAGCCACACTTTCGCCATGGCTACGAAGTCCGTCCCGGTGGGCCAGCTCCTCCTCGACCTCGAGAACCCCCGCTACGGGGAGGTGCACTCGCAGGCCGAAGCCATGAAGGCGATCATCGAGCACCAGGGCCAGAAGTTGGTCAACCTCGCTGAACACATCGCGATGAACGGCATGAACCCTCATGACCTTCCGCTAGTCATGTCCAAGGGCAAGAACTTCATCGTCCTCGAGGGCAACCGCCGGCTCGCCGCTATCCGCCTGCTCGAACGCCCGGAGCTCGCGGCCGGCACGACGTGGCACGCCGCGTTCCACAAGCTCGCCGCCGAGCATGAGGCGCCGCAGACCATTGACTGCTCCCTGATGGCGGACCGCGACGAGGCCCGGCCGTGGATCCTCCTCCGCCACGCCGGCGAGTCGGGAGGCGTCGGGCCCGTCCCGTGGGGTGTGGCCGAGAGGGAGCGGTTCGAACCGCGCCCCGGCACGCAGGCCTTCCAGGGTCTGGCGTTCATTGAAGCCGTCAAGGGCGCCTACCCCGACGACGCTGAGCTGCACGCCAACCTCGACAAGATCCGGGACGAGCGGCCGAGCACGCTCGGCCGGGTCCTCAACAACGCTGACTTCAAGAAGCGGGTTGGCACCGTCACCAACGACGGCCAGTTCATCGCCAGGTTCTCGGCAGCGGCGCTGCAGCAGCTTGCTCGGAAGATCGCCGAGGACTTCGCCCACCACGTGAGTGTCTCGACGGTGAAGTCGAAGGAGCAGCAGAAGAGCTACATCGACGACTTACCCGTCCCCAACGACACCGAGGCGCTGCCAGGCCCGGCGCCGCTCGATTCGGCACCAGTAAAGAGCAGCGGCGGGAAGGGCGGCGGCAAGCCGAAGCCCAAGCCGCAGCCGAAGCAGAACCGGGTACTGCGCGACCTCGATCTCTCTAACCTGAGCGCCCGGACCCGTGACGTCCTCGCGGAGGTGCGCAACCTCGACATTGAGAAGCTACCGAACACCGCTTCGATCATGGTGCGCGCCGTGCTCGAGCTCGCTGTGGGCGACTACCTCGACCAGAAGGGCATCAATAAGGCGAAGGAGTTCAAGGACCGCGTCCGGCGCGCCCTCAAGGACGTCGACCCGACGGAGAAGGACAAGACGTGGCAGCCGATCCGGACAGGGCTTCAGGACGCGAGCAGCCTTCACTCGGTGTCAACGCTCCACGCCTTCGTGCACCACGGCAGCTACCACCCAACCGCCGGCGATGTCCGCAACATCGCAGCCAACTGGAAGCCGTTCGTCCAGGCGCTCAATGACCTCCTCTAGAACGACCGGCAGCCGTTACCTCAGCCCGCTGCGCTACCCCGGCGGCAAGGGCCGCCTCGCCTCCTTTGTCGCCGAACTCATTGCAGCCCAAAGGCCTCGACCTAGGCGCTACGTGGAGCCCTTCGCCGGAGGTGCCGGCGTCGCCCTCAGCCTCTTATACCACGAGCATGTCGACGAGATCGTCCTTAACGACGTCGACGCCGGCGTAGCCGCCTTCTGGCGCTCTCTGTTCCATCAGCCCGCCCAGCTCATTCAGCTCGTCCGCACGACGCCCGTGACCATCGACGAGTGGCACCGGCAGCGCGAGATCCACGAACGGCGTCTGGCCGATGACATCGAGCTTGGCTACGCGACGTTTTTCCTCAACCGAACCAACCGATCGGGCATCCTCAATGGCCGCCCCATCGGCGGGCTCAATCAAACCGGCAAGTGGCTCATCGACGCCCGCTACGACGCCGGCCGACTCGCCGACCGCATAGCCAAGCTGGGCGCGTTCGCCAGTCGCGTCACCGTCTGCAGCGAGGACGGCATCGACCTCATCAACCGAGAGCTTGCTGTCGAATCGACGTTTATCTACGCCGATCCGCCCTATCTCGACAAGGGCGACGACCTCTACCTCGACACGCTCGAGTGGCGCGACCACCAGCGCCTCGCCACTGTCCTGGCGGACGCCGGAGGCTGGCTGCTCACGTACGACCACGACCCCCGCGTGCTCCAGTTGTATCGGCACCTGCGCTGCGCATCCTTCGGCATCGCCCATACAGCGGGGATCCAGCACATCGGCAAGGAGTATGCGGTATTCGCCAACGACCTGCAGCTGCCACGACTCTCGAGGCTCGGCCACGACGCCCGCCTCGTCGGTCGACGACCACCGCCGCGCCCCCGAAACCACGGCACGCGTTAGTTGTAAGTCGTCACGCTGGGTCCTCGACTTCCAGGGGCTCTGGCCCTTATCCCTTGGAAGCGATCTCGCTGGCGACCGCCTCCCCGAAGGGAAGGCTGTGTTCCAACCGAAGGTCCGGGCGCACGGCGGGTTGCTTCACTACGTGCCGCGCCTGCTGCCTGCACCGACCGCGACGGATCGACGGTGACGTGAGCCGTCCGGGCGGCGACAGATCGCGCCGGCAGCACCACGGCCAACTCCTACCGGTCCTGTCCGGCGTCTACCACAACGCCAAGCTGGCGGAGCCGGACCCGCAGGTCCGCTGCTCCGGTGAAGTGAATCGACCGAATTCCGACACGTTCTGCTCCGCGGATGTTCTCCTCGAGGTCGTCGATGAAGACGGCCTCCTCGGGT
>JAUJOO010000050.1 GCA_030447585.1 Nocardioidaceae bacterium
TCTCGACCAGCTCGGCCGCCGGGTGCCGGTGCCGGTAGAGGTTCGGCTTACGGGATGGGCCGGCCGGAGTGATTCTCGAGGAATCACCCCACCAACGACTGGGTCAGCCAGGCGGGCGAGCGCAGCGCCCACGTCGTGCGCCTCGGCGGCCAGCTCCGACTGCTCGCGTCGCTCCGCCTCCCGGCTCACCAGCCCTCCTCGTCGGGAACGGGCTGGAACAGCGGGCCCGCCACTGCATCCGGGTCGAGGCGGATGAAGACCTCGCCGACGCTGTCGATGCGGACGACGCCGGTGGTCTCCCACGGAGCTCGAGCCCACCCCGGCCGACGACTGCTCCTCGTGCTGCTCATGAGGGGGCATCCGCCGAACTTTGTCGTCCTGCCGAACGCGAGCGACTGACAAACTCGAGCTCGTCGCGCAGCGGTGCTCCTATACGGTCGAGTGCCATGGCCGTCGAGTCCGAGACTCCAGAGCGGTGGACGCAGTGGCTGGAGGTCCTCTTTCAGCACATCGTCGAACTCCACGACCACCGGGCGATCTGGAACGAGCTCGTGGATATGGTGCAGGCGAACCGCGAGATACCCGACCCGTGGTTCTTCCTCGACTGGGTCGGCCGACTCTGGGCATCGACGATGGTCGTCGGCATCCGACGCCTCGATGACAGGGATCCGAAGTCGGTCTCGCTGGCCCGCTTGATCGCGGACGTCGGCAAGCACCCGGAGCTGGCTTCCCGTAAGCACCACCGATCCCGGCACGCCGAGACGTATCCGGGCGACGATTGGATGCAACGACGAGCGGACGAGGAGTACGACGACTACGTCGGTTCGGGACTCCCTCTGGCGGAGATGGTGCAGCGAGACCTCGATAAACTGAGGGCCGCTGGGGCGGCGATCCGCCACCACGTGAACAAGTACGTCGCGCACACCGATGAGCACGCTGGTCCCCCGACGGCCACCTACGCGGACATCGACGCAGCTCTTGACGGCGTCACCGCGCTGTACCGTCGGTACAGCTCCCTCATCACCGGTTCGGCTCCGTCGGCGATGACCCCCACCCATCAGTTTGACTGGACCCAGCCGTTCCTCGTGGCATGGAAGCCGGACGGTGACTATCTCGAAGCGCTCCGACGGCAAGGCCAGGTCCCGCGTGCCGACCCGCGGGACCCGGGCTGACGATGGCCGCCGCCAATGAGATCGCATTCTTCCTCGACAATCTCCGCGCCGTTCGACGTCGGCTCGCTCGCTCGGAGGTCGCTGCCGACTCCCCCGCCGCGCATTTCGCAGCTCTCGCCGCCAGCGAACGCGGCAGCGCAAGGGCCACAGATCGTGTGATCGTCGTCGCCGACCTATGGACCGTCGTCGCCTCCGAACAGATGGCGTCAATGGCCACCATCATTCGTGCCGGCGAGCACGCCTTCGGACTGTTCCCGTTGGCTCGAAGCGTCATCGAACACAGCGCGGCGGTTGTGTGGGTGCTTGACCCAGCGGTCTCGTCCGAACGCCGCTGTGCCCGCGCCGCCCTGTCCATCGACCGATCGAATGAGGAACTCGTCAGGGCAGCGGCGCACCTCGCGGACAAGAGCGACCCCACGTACCTCGCTCGCCGTCGGACGATGCGAGAGTTGCGCGACGAGATCGTCTCCGATTTCCCTCAGGACACGGACCTCAACGCAAGGCCGAAGCTCATCGCCGGCGAAACGCCGCGATCACCGACCGCCATGGTTGTCCATTTCGCAGAGGCAGGAGGCTTCACCTCGCGCGAGTGGGAGGGGATCTACGACTACCTCTGTGCGGCAGCGAACCATCCGACACTCGCCGCCTTCGAGTTCTTTGGTGAGCCTGACGCGACCAGCCATCTGCCGACCATGTCCGATGACTTCCTCGACCGGTTGATGCGCGCCGTCGTCGCCCCCTGCCTCATGGCCCTGCAGGGCTACGCAGCGTATTGCGGCTGGGATACCTCCATGGTTGAAGGGCTCAGCGCGCAGGCAGCGGCGTTGTTCCCGGAGTCCGCTACCTGAGGTCGAGTTCGACCCAGATCCCCGCCGCGACCTTTGCGCTGCGCGGCCGAGTCGCTCAGCCAGACGTGGTCGAAGAGCTGATAGTTCGCCGGGTCGAGTTTGCAGTGAACATGCCGGTGTCACCCTACGCCCGGGGCGGGACGGTCTGGTTTGCGCCGGGACCCCACAGGTCCCGTCGGGAACGAACTGCTGCGCCCCGGTCCGAACTTGCAAGCTCCATTGCCGCATGCCTCGCCGTTGGTAACGCTTCGCCGTGGGTGCCCCTTCGGGAGCGTCGAGGCACCTGTTTTGAGCCCGTTGAGGAGGCTGCCGATGGACGGCGAGACGTTCGTTGACGAGTACGTGCTGGCGGTGGACGAGTTCGTCCGCCGGCTTCTGAGCAGGGGGCGGGGTCTCCACTGGCTGGCAGGCGCCGGCGTTTCGCTCTCGGCGGGGGTGCCGACCGCCACAGATCTCTCGTACGACTTCAAGCGATCCTGTACGCCCAGGAGCAGCGAATTCCCATCACTCAGCTCGACGCGAGCGACCCCGACGTGCGGCTTCGCCTTGACGCTTTCTTCGCTGACAGAGGTCCTGGAGCGGCACTTCCCGATGCGGGTGCTGCGGTACCGGCTGCGGCAGGGGAGCGGTGGGGCAGGCCGCCACCCGGGGGGCGAGGACTTCGACCGTGTCCTGCTCATGCTCGAGGGACGTAACGGTGTCGCTCATGACCGAGCGGCGGGTCAGCCACCCC
>JAUJOO010000051.1 GCA_030447585.1 Nocardioidaceae bacterium
CAATGCGCCTGCAACTCCTCCCACCGCTTGCGCTCGTAGCGGGACATGGATCCGGCGTCGGGCACGACTTCACTCATGGACGCAGGCTAAGCGAGCGTTCCGACGGAACGCGGTGCGCGTCCAATTGCCTTCGTGGCGTGGAGGCGCGACGTGCGCGGAAAGCACCAGTCGATTGCCAGCCGGTAGCGCAGGTCATCATCAAGTCCGAGGTCAAGTCGAGATGGGCGCCGCAGGCGGTCTTGTCCGTCTTGCCGTGGTCCAGTAGGACCACTGAAGGCGGGCGCGATCACCCCTCGGTCGGAACACGATCCTCTACGGACGCCAAGGCTCTCAGCACCTGAGAGCGGGACGACGGTGCCGCAGGCGTTCGTTCACCGGGACGACGACTCTGCCGATGTGACGCGTCCTCATGCCGGTCAGCGGGTCGGGGAAGGAAAGGGCGCAGGCATCAACTGAGTCGCACCTTGCTGAATGCACTGGCACCATTGCGCGCATGACACAGAACGCGACTTCGGCCCTTCAGGAGTGCATCTTCTGCGACATTTCGGCAGGGCGGGCCGAGGCCAGTGTGGTGCACGAGGACGAGACCGTTGTCGTCTTCATGGCCCTGCACCCTGTTACACCCGGTCACCTTCTCGTCGTGCCACGCGAGCACGCGGTGGGACTCGAAGATCTCGATCGAGACACGGGCGCTCACGTCTGGTCGGTCGGTCACGACATGGCACGAGCCTTGCGACGCTCCAGCATGCGTTGCGAGGGAATCAACGTCTTCCTGTGTGACGGCGAAGTCGCTTTCCAGACGGTCTTCCACTTCCACCTTCACGTCATCCCGCGCTACGAAGGAGACGGCTGGAACCTCCCTCCCGACTTGGAAGAAGAGGAACGCAAGAGGTCGCTTCTCGACAGCGACGCGCAGGTGATCAAGGACACCATCGCGACGACGGGCTGACCTGGTCACTCCCGCCCGGATTTGCCGCGTGGATGCGCTGCGGTAAGCGATCCCGCGCTGGTCGCGCTCCGCGTGACGATCGCTATCTGGCGATGTTGAGGCTCAGCGTCGCGAGGTCGGCGTTGATCGTGAAACCGCACTGGCGGTACAGCGCGAGTGCCGCGGCATTGTCCGGTTCGGTTTGCAGAGACAGCCGCAGCGCACCGGCATCGCTGGCGGCTTGTTTGATGGTTTCGACCAGCCGACGGGCGATGCCTTGGCGACGCACCGCGGGGTCGGCGAATAGGTCGCGTAGCTGCCAGAACCGACCCAGCCCAAGAGATGCCGGGACCTGGTGAATGGCTGCGAATCCGACCATCCGCGGACCGTGGTAAGCGCCGTAGAACTCGAGCTCGCCGGATCTGGCCATCTCGCCGACCCACGCCCGTGTCGCGGCCGGAGCCGGCGACTGGCCGTAGTGGATCCGGTACAGCTCGAACAGGCTCGCCAGCTCGGCGACCGCGTCGGACATCGGATCGACAGGACGACAGGCGACGGTCTCTGGCACCAGCACAGCCTACGAGCGCAGCCGCTGCCGCAGCACGATCATCGAAGAGGGATCGGCTCGCTCCGCGTGCCCATCCGCGTGCGGCACGACCATCCCGGCCGCTGACCCGCTCAGCCTACGAAGGTAAACCACATCTCTCTCGGCCCGAGCGGCACTGGCGGTCCGTCGAAGCGAACAACGCCGAGCGCCGTGCGGTCGTCCTCGACGTCGAACGAGCGGAGGCACACCTCGGCGAACCCGGCGGCGGAGAATGCCTTGCGAACCGGCGTCACGAAGTCGTCGGCGCCCTCGAGGCTGCGCCCGCGGCTCCACACCAGCGTGGCCCCCGACGCACAGAGGCGAGGCATCGCGGCCACGGTGGCGGTGACGTCGGCGTCGCTGACGTTGCCGAGCACGCCCACGAGCAGCACGACATCGGCGGGCACCGTGGCGAGACCCACGTAGGTCTCTGAGCAGCCAGCATCAGCGGCCACCACCTCCACGTCGGCGGCGACATCCGCGGCGGCACTCCTCGCGCGCTCGACCAGCTCCGGCAGCACCTCCACCAGCGTCACTGACACCCGGGCCGCGTCCCCCCGCTCCGCGAGGACGCCGAGGATGTCGCGCCCGTCGCCCGCACACAAACTCACGACCCGGACCGCTCCGGGCCGGGCGTCGAGCTCGGCGTGGAGCACCTCCCGCACCAACGCGAGGCGGCGCGGCAGGCTTGAGCCCGGGTCGTCGTACAGCTCGTGCCAGGCCAGGTAGTCGCGGACGCCGCTCACCCCTCCATGATGACCAACATCCGACCCGGAGGGGAGGCAGGTCGCCGTGCAGCGGACGCGCCCAGCCGCGCAGACAAGGCGTCCGGGCTGGGCTCGTGTTGGCAGCGCGACCCGGGATCGAGACACTCCTCCGCTGGGAGCCCTGGTCGTCGCCCGGGCACGACAGACAGCCGCCCCAGAATCCGAACGGGGAGCGGGTCACCCGCGACGTATTTGGCGCCGACGTACAGAACCTTCTCACAAATGGATCGCTGAGCGGGCATCGCCGTCAGGAGGATTTGCCCCGCAGGGCGTCACTCCCCGGTGAGGCCGTCCACCGCCTCCCGTATGAG
>JAUJOO010000052.1 GCA_030447585.1 Nocardioidaceae bacterium
ACTCGCTGCTGCACCAGGTCTTCAGCTTCAACTCGCCGGTGTGGTTCAACGTCGGGACGACATCGCCACAGCAGGTCTCCGCCTGCTTCATCCTCGCCGTCGACGACACCATGGACTCGATCCTCAACTGGTACCGCGAGGAAGGGCTGATCTTCAAGGGCGGTTCCGGGTCCGGCCTTAACCTCTCGCGCATCCGCTCCTCCCGTGAGTTGCTCTCCAGCGGCGGGACGGCGAGCGGCCCGGTGTCGTTCATGCGCGGCGCCGACGCCTCAGCCGGCACGATCAAGTCCGGCGGCGCCACCCGCCGCGCGGCAAAGATGGTCGTGCTTGACGTCGACCACCCGGACATCGAGGAGTTCGTCGAGACGAAGGCGCGCGAGGAGGACAAGATTCGTGCCCTGCGCGACGCCGGCTTCGACATGGACCTCGGCGGCAAGGACATCGTCAGCGTCCAGTACCAGAACGCAAACAACTCAGTGCGGGTCACCGACGAGTTCATGCGCGCCGTGGAGAACAACGCGGAGTTCATGCTGCGGGCGCGCCAGTCCCAGCAGGCCTGGCCGGTCAATGCCAAGGAGCTCTTCCGCAAGATGGCCCAGGCGGCCTGGGAGTGCGCCGACCCCGGCATTCAGTACGACGACACCATCAACGACTGGCACACGTGCCCCGAGACCGGTCGCATCAGCGCCAGCAACCCGTGCTTCCCCGCGGACCAGCGCGTCACGACGGATCGAGGGCTGGTAAGGATCGGCGACCTTGTGCGACGCGCCGCAGACGGCGAGACGTTCGCGATATATACGCACGACCTCACGCACGCGGATCAGGCACGGAACCAGGTCGTTGCGACGGTCCCGACCAGGTACATGGTCACGGGACGTAACGAGATCCTGGAGCTCCGCTTCAGCGACGGATCACGCCTCCGTTGCACCCCGGGCCATCGTCTCTGGACGTCGACCGGGTGGGTTCGAGCCGAGGACCTCACTGAAGAAGATCGTGTCGTTCGCTCGGTCTCCTACGCCGCTAGGCCCGCATCCTCCGGCGAGCTGCCTGAGGCGGCGCTGGCAGTCGGCCGCGCCCGGAATGGCAACGAGAAGACCGTGCTGCTGCCCGAGAAGTGGAACGAAGACCTAGGACATCTCCTGGGGTGGCTCGTGGGTGACGGCTGCATTAGCGGCGGCGTCGCCGCATCAATTTATGGAAACAGCGAGGATCAGACGCACGTCATGCCACGACACCAGGCGGTGCTGGCCGAGTGGACTGGCTTCGAGGCTGCGCCGTCGAAGCAGGCGAACGGCACGGTCCAGATCCGAACAAGTCGTCGGGCGTTTGTCCGCTTCCTGGAGAAGCTGGGGGTCTCAGGAGGCAAAGCCGCCAGCAAGGTCGTCCCGGAGGCGATATTCGAAGCGCCGGAGGACGTCGTGGTGTCTTTCCTGCAGGGGCTGTTCGACTCGGACGGCACAGTGTGCTTCAAGTCCGACAAGCAGCGGTACGCCGGCCTGGGTAGTCGCTCCGAAGAGTTGCTCCTCGGGGTCCAGCAGTTGCTTCTAAGCCTGGGTATCCCGTCGAAGATCTATCGAACGATCGCCAAGGGCGGAAAGTTCAAGTACGCCCGAAAGGACGGCACTGAGGTCACCTACGGCAAGACATGCCCAACCTTCGACTTGCGCATCACAGGAACCGCGCTCCGGGAGTTCGCGGCCCAAGTGGGGTTCACGCTGCCCCTCAAGCAACAGCGTCTCCAGACAATTGTCGAAGACCACAAGCAGTACCAAAAGGACCCAAGCATCCGCCTCGTGCGTCGAGAGTCGCAGGGGTATGAGACGACCTACAACCTCACGGAGCCGCGGAACCACTCGTACATCGTCGGCGGTGTCGTTGTCGCGAACTGCTCGGAGTACATGCACCTCGACAACTCGAGCTGCAATCTGGCCTCGCTCAACCTGATGAAGTTCCTGCGCGATGACGGCACGTTTGACGTGAAGAGCTTCGCCAAGGTGGTCGAGAACGTCATCACCGCGATGGACATCTCGATCTGCTTCGCGGACTTCCCGACCCAGGCAATCGCCGAGACGACCCGGGCCTACCGGCAGCTTGGCATCGGCTACGCCAACCTCGGCGCGCTTCTGATGGCCAACGGCGTCGCCTACGACTCGGACCAGGGCCGCACCATGGCCGCGGCCATCACCAGCTTGATGCAGGCGACCGCGTACCGGCGTTCGGCCGAGCTCGCCGGCATCGTCGGGCCCTACGACGGATACGCGCGTAACGCCGAGCCGCACCAGTGGGTGATTCGCAAGCACGCTGCCGCTAACGATCTGATCCGGCCGCTCGGCGCGGACGACGCACGGGTCCTGCACGAGGCCACTCGCGCCTGGCAGGAGTGCGTGCGGGTCGGGGCGACCAATGGCTACCGCAACTCGCAGGCCAGCGTTCTGGCCCCTACTGGGACCATCGGCTTGATGATGGACTGTGACACCACCGGCATCGAGCCGGACCTCGCTC
>JAUJOO010000004.1:0-40810 GCA_030447585.1 Nocardioidaceae bacterium
TGCCGCAGACCGCGAGGATCCGGACCGGATGGATCGTCGAGCGCTCCACCGCTCTTGGATATCCGCGTCACTCGGTCGACGAGTCGACGCTGATGCTCGCCGACGCCTGTCTGGCCCGCGAGGACCTCGACACGGGCGCGCGCCGCTCGATCAGCGACGCCACCGACGATCTTCGCCGGGTGTTGGCAAGCCGTAACCGATTCAGCCGCTGAGCCGCAATCGCAGCCGCCTCCGGAGGGCTTGGCGTCCCCGAGACCCGGCGAGTGCCGGTCGCAGAGGCTAATGTCGCGACTGTGAGCCTCAGCAAGCGGCCGGGACCGGTGACCCGACGCGTCGTTCACGAGGTGCTGTCCGACGAGGTACGCCGTCGGCCCGACAAGGTCGTGACGGAAGAACCGCTCGAGATCAGACTGGGTTGGCCAGGCCATCCCCTTCGCCGAGTGGCCGTCACGATGCGCACCCCAGGGTCCGACTTCGAGCTAGCCGCCGGGTTCCTCCTGTCGGAGGGGTCCCTTGGTCTCGGCCAGCAGCCCGCCGGCGTCGCCTACTGCGTGGACCGCAGCCTCGGTCAGCAACAGCGCTACAACGTCGTCAGCGTCTCCCTCGACCGACCCCCACGTCGTCACCCGGGCCAACGCTCGACGGCGATGTCGTCGGCTTGTGGCGTGTGCGGTGCCGAGAGCCTCGAGGAGATCTTCACCCCTGAGGATGAACCCCTCGAGGTTCGCGCGAGGATCGACGCCAAGCAGCTCCACGCGCTGCCGGACGCTTTGTCGTCGCGACAGCCGTTGTTCGAGACCACTGGCGCCATCCATGCAGCAGGCGTTTGTACCTTCGAGGGTGAGGTCATCGCGACCAGGGAGGACATCGGACGACACAATGCAGTCGACAAGATCCTCGGTGCGCGCGCTCTCCAGTCGATCGACTTCGGGCCTGACGTCGCCCTGTGCGTCAGCGGTCGGATCGGGTTCGACATCATCGCCAAGGCGGTGGCCGGGCGCATCAGCACCGTCGTCGGCGTCGGAGGGCCATCAAGTCTGGCTCTGGAACTTGCCGACCGCGCAGGGATCACTGTTTGCGGCTTCACTCGCGGAGCCCGATCGGTGGCGTACACGCATCAGGAGCGCATCCGGCTCGACTGAGGAAACAGAGCCGGAACACGAAAAACCGTCGACTTCGCCTTCAACGTGGTCACGAGACGATAAAGACACGCTAAGGACCTTGTGAATTGATATGAAAAGCGCCGAGTCGCAGTGCACACTGGAGAAGTGACAGAAGTAACACACACAGTGACCTGCTCGCACGAACCGGCCTGTCCGCCCGCGGACGCCAGCGACCGCGAGGCGGCGCACACGGTGGCAACGCATCCGGAGCAGGGCTGGAGCCTGCTGTGCAACGGTGTCCTGCTCTTCGAGGACACCGGCGAGCTGCTGCCCAGCGGCGTCGTGATTGCACCACACCGGCCCACCGACGTGCGTCCGGAGAGGTATCGACACCTGGCCTCCTGAACGCACGCCCACGTCGGCGCCCTTGTTAGGCTGCCGCCCATGACCTCGACTCACGAGATCGATGCGACGTTCCAGGAACTGCCCCTCAAAAGGCTCGCAGAGACCGCGTTGCAGCGCGCCCGCGACTTTCACGCAGAGCACGCCGACTTTCGCCTGGAGCGTCTGCGCAGCCAGCGCCTCAACCTCAGGGACGCCAGTCTCATCGACGCCTCGGTCGGCGACGACCTGGGATTCTGCGTCCGGGTGATCGTTGACGGCGCCTGGGGCTTCGCGGCCGGGGTCGAGCTCGGCACCGAGTCCGTCGTCCGCGTCACCGAGCAGGCAATCGCCGTGGCAAGAGCCGCCAAGCCCATCGCCGCCGAACGCATCGAGCTCGCGGACGAGCCGGTTCACGCCGACGAGACGTGGGTGTCGCGCTACGAGGTCAACCCATTCTCGGTGGCGCTCGACGACCGGGTTGCGCTGCTGGAGGGTTGGAGTCGAACGCTCCTGTCGGAGCCGGCCGTCGACCACGTCGCCGCCGTGGTGAACCAGGTCCAGGAGAATAAGTTCTACGCCGACTCCGCCGGCACGACGACCTTGCAGCAGCGGGTCCGGGTCGACCCCGAGGTGGAGGTGTTCGGCGCGGACAACCAAAGGGGCGTCTTGGACTCGATGCGTACCATCGCGCCGCCAGCCGGGCGCGGGTGGGAGTACCTCACCGGGACCGGCCATGACTGGGCGACGGAGCTTGCCCAGCTTCCCCAGCTGCTCGCGGAGAAGCTCGCCGCTCCCCCGGTCGACGCCGGCCGCTACGACCTGGTCATCGATCCTTCCAACCTCTGGCTCACCATCCACGAGAGCATCGGTCACGCCACCGAGCTCGACCGCGTGCTCGGCTACGAGGCCAACTACGCCGGCACCTCCTTCGCGACCTTGGACGGGCTGGGCGTGCTCCAGTACGGCTCCCCGCACCTCAACGTCACCGGCGACCGCACGGTCCCTCACGGGCTCGCGTCGATCGGCTACGACGACGATGGGGTCGCCACCCAGCAGTGGGACCTGATCAAGGACGGAATCCTCGTCGGCTACCAGACGGACCGGCGGATGGCGAGGCTGATGGGTTGGGGGCGCTCGAACGGCTGCGCCTATGCCGACTCCCCCGGCCACATTCCCATCCAGCGGATGGCGAACGTGTCGATCAAGCCCAGTTCCGACGCAGTATCGACGGCTGACCTCATCTCCCAGGTCGACCGGGGCCTCTACGTCGTCGGGGACAAGTCCTGGAGCATCGACATGCAGCGCTACAACTTCCAGTTCACCGGCCAGCGCTTCTACGAGATCCAGAACGGTCAGCTCAAGGGGCAGCGACGCGACGCCGCGTACCAAGGCACCACGACGGACTTCTGGGGATCCATGGACGCGATCGGTGGGCAGGACACCTGGGTTCTGCACGGAGCCTTCAACTGCGGAAAAGCCCAGCCAGGTCAGGTCGCGTCAGTGAGCCACGGCTGTCCCGCCGCCGTGTTCCGAGACATCGCCATCCTCAACACCACCGCGGAGGCCGGGCGCTGACATGACATCGCCACACAAGCTCGTCGAGCATGCCATCGAAGCCTCCGACGCGGACCAGTGCATGGTCGTACTTCAGCAGTCCTCCTCGGCAAACCTGCGCTGGGCCGTCAACACCTTGACGACGAACGGCATCATGGCAGCGTCGCGTATGACGGTGATCTCCGTCGTCGGAGGACATCGAGGGCAGGCGGTCGGAGTCCTGTCCCGCACCACCACCACCCGAAGCCAGGTCGAGTCACTCGTCGCCGAAGCCGATGAGGCAGCCAGGTCGTCGGGGCCGGCGGAGGACGCCGCTCCCCTCGTGGAGGGCGGCGAGGCAGCTGACTGGGGGGAGCCTGCGGGCGGCACGAGCCTCGAGGTCCTCGAGACGTTCGGTGCGTCGCTCGGTGAGGCGTTCGACCGGGCTCGCTCGGCCGGACATGTTCTCTACGGGTACGTGGAGCACGACGTGACCACGACGTACCTGGGCAACACCGCTGGCCTGCGGCTTCGCCACGAGCAACCAACGGGCCATGTCGGCATCACTGGCAAGCCCGCTGACCTTTCGGCCTCCGCATGGGTTGGGCAGGCCGTCGAACAGCTCGGCGATGTCGACGTGGCGGACCTCGACGCCGAGCTCGTCAGGCGCCTTGGTTGGGCGAAGCGGACCATCGAGCTACCGGCCGGCCGCTACGACACGCTGCTTCCCCCGACCGCCGTAGCGGACCTCGCCATCTATGCGTACTTCGTCGCGAGTGGTCGAGACGCGCATGAGGGGCAGACCGTCTTCAGCGACCCCACGGGCGGGACGCGTGTCGGCCAGGAGATCGTGCGCCCTGACGTAACGCTGTCGTCGGACCCCGCGGCAGAAGGGCTCAGTGCTGCGCCTTTCGCCTTGGCCACCTCGTCGAGCTCGGCAGCCAGCGTCTTCGACAACGGCCTACCGTTGACCCGCACCGACTGGATCCGTGACGGCAGGCTGACCGCTCTCCAGACCAGCCGTCATACCAGCGAGCTGACGGGTCTGGCGACGACTCCCGTCATCGACAACCTTGTCCTGAGCGTCGATGCAGGCAGCGGAACCGTGGACGACATGGTCGGGTCCTCGTCAGACCGCGCGCTGCTTCTGACGTGCCTGTGGTACATCCGGGAGGTGGATCCGCAGACACTTCTGCTCACCGGGTTGACCCGCGACGGTGTGTACGTGGTGGAGAAGGGCGAGGTCGTGGGAGCAGCGAACAACTTCCGGTTCAACGAGAGCCCCATCGACCTGCTCGGGCGATTCACCCAAGCTGGCGGGACCGAGCGGTCGTTCTCGAGAGAGTGGGGCGACTACTTCCCCCGCACGGCAACCCCGGCGTTACGGATCCCGGACTTCAACATGTCGAGCGTCAGCCAGGCGAGCTGACACTTCCCAGCCGGGCAGCCCCAGCTTCCATAACAGGGCTTCGCGACCGGCCTGCAGATGACGGTGGAGGTCGACCTTTCGATCTGACTCGCTCAATGCCGGACAGCCTGGCTGGTCACGTCTGAGGCTGAGTGATGTTGACCATCCAAGCGATGCCGAACTGGTCCACACACATGCCGAACTCATCGCCCCATACTTGTTTCTCCAGGGGAACCGAAACGGTGCCGCCGTCGGAGAGCTTGTCCCAGTAGCCGCGCAGCTCGTCGGCGTCGTCCCCGCTCAGACTCACCGCCAGATTGTTTCCGGGGTTGTGCTCCATCCCAGCCGGGGTGTCGGCGCCCATGAGCGTGAATCCGCGGTCGTTCTCGAGCATGCCATGCATGATCTTGTCGGAGTCCGGGGAGTCCTGTGCTCCGAACTCGGCGAAGGTATTCAGCGTCAAGGTGCCGCCGAAGACGCCCCGGTAGAACTCCATTGCCTGCCGGCCGTTGCCGTTGAAGCTGAAGTACGGGTTGAGGCGTGAGGCCATTCGGATGCTCCTTCCGCGAGACAAATGTCCAGTGCTTGCAGACACTAGCCCGGGCAACGTCGAGCGGTCATCCTCCGGTTCCGTCTGGCGATGCCACGGTGGAGCAGGGACGCTCCGAAGCGCGCAACCGCCAAAGGTCGCAAGGCAGGCGGAGGCGGGCGACAGATCAGGTCAACGGCTCGGGAGGGCCACCAGGAATGGGCGCCGTCGGGTCATACGGCACCCGCGTGAAGATGAACGTGACGACTTCCAGGTGCGACACCGTGCCCTCCTCGCGGCGTACGACGTGGAGCGCCTCACCGGCGAAGTAGCCGTCCTGCCCGCGGTAGAGATCGACACCTTCGCGGACGAAATGGCGAGTGGCTTGCTCACTGGAGAGGCTGAACCCAGTGGGAGTCGCCTCGGCCAGGATCGCGGTGTTGCCCCAGTACCACTCCCCTGCCAGCTCGTCGACCTCTCGCCGAGCCGAGTCGGCCGGACCGGTCGGAGCTGCCGGCGCTGCTTCGAGCAACCCCGGCTCCCATGCGTCTACCAGGGCTGCGACGACCCGTTCGGGTTCGAGCCCGGTGGTGGCGTTCGCCAAGACCACCGCCCCGACGCGCGACGCAGGGTCGACGAACACACCGGCCAGGAACCCCGGCATGGAGCCGGTGTGACCAACCAGCGTGCTCGCCGTCCGCCAGTGCAGCCGCAGACCCAGGCCGTAGGCGCCGCGGTGCTGCGTCACCGGGTCGGCGGTGCGTGCGATGCGCATCGACTCAAGGGCGCGCCTCCCGAGCACCGAGTCGCCTTCGCTGGTGAGGAAGTCTGCCCAGCGCGCGAGGTTGTCGACCGTGCTCCACAGTTGACCAGCGGGCGCCATCGCGCCCGCATCGTGGGCGGGCTCACGCAGCAGCCGCCCGTCGCGCGGGTCGCGGGATGTGCCGATAGCAGCCGCTCGCTGAGGCAGGTACGACGTCTCGGTGAGACCTAACGGCTGCAGCACCTTTGACTCGACGACGTCCCACCACGGCATCCCCTCGAGGCGGGCGACAAGCTCCCCGAGCAGGCCGTAGGCGAGGTTCGAGTAGTGGTGCCGCTCTCCCGAGGAGAAGACGGCGACGTTGGTGTCGTTTGCCTGCACCAGTTCCGTCCAGCTCCGGCCAGGCGTCCGCTCCCACCACTCACCGGCCGGCTCGGCCGTCATACCGGAGCTGTGGCACAGCAGTCGAGCGACCGGGTGGTCGAAGTAGGGGGCGTCGGGCAGATGCAGACCGATCGGGTCGTCCAGCCCGATGCGTCCGCGCTCGACAAGCCGCATCACCGCGACTGCCGTGAACGTCTTCGTGATCGAGCCGATCCTGTACTGACTGCTGACGTCGCCGAGATCGGCGCGCCACTCGATGTTGCCGAGGCGGAACACACCTGCGCTCAGGCTCGGAAGCTGACCCTTCTCGTATGCCGTGGCAGCAATCTCGGCGCAATCACGCGCTGCTGCCTCCAGCGCCGAGGCGGTCACGACGCGCTGACGCCGAAAGCGCTCACATCCGGGCAGGCGCACATCAGGTTGCGATCCCCATAGGCCTGGTCGATCCGCCCAACCGGTGGCCAGTACTTGTCAGCGGTGAAGCCGGCAGGAAACGCTCCTTCAGCGCGCGAGTAGTCGCGGTCCCACTCCCCCGTGAGGTCGCGGAGCGTGTGGGGTGACCTCGCGAGCGGACTGGCCGCTCGGGCGATCCTGCCGCTCTCAACGGCGGCAATCTCACCCCGGATCGCGATCATCGCGTCGCAGAAGCGGTCGAGCTCCGGCAGGCTCTCGGACTCCGTCGGCTCGACCATGAAGGTGCCCGGCACGGGGAAGCTCATCGTCGGTGCGTGGAAGCCGTAGTCGACGAGACGTTTCGCCACGTCCTCAACGGTGACCCCACTCGACTTGGTCAAACCGCGCAGGTCGAGGATGCACTCGTGGGCGACCCGGCCGGCGGGGCCCTTGTAGAGCACCGGGTAGTGCTCCGCGAGTCGCTCGGCCACATAGTTGGCGGAAAGCACAGCGACCGCGGTCGCCTCCTTCAGACCCGCGGCACCCATCATGGCGACATACGCCCACGAGATCGGCAAGATCCCCGCCGAGCCGAACGGTGCGGCGCTGACCGGCCCAATGCCGTCGCGACGCTGACTGTCCGGATGCATCGGATGGCTCGGCAGGTACGGCGACAGATGCGCAGCCACTGCCACCGGCCCGACGCCCGGGCCACCGCCACCGTGCGGGATGCAGAACGTCTTGTGCAGGTTGAGGTGGCAGACGTCTCCCCCGAACTCGCCGGGTTTCGCCCAGCCGAGCAAGGCGTTGAGGTTGGCCCCGTCGACGTACACCTGGCCGCCGTGGTCGTGCACCAGGCGGCACAGCTCGACGATGCCGTCCTCGTAGGCGCCATGGGTCGATGGATACGTCACCATGATCGCCGCCAGGTCGTCGGCGTGCGCCTCGCACTGCGCGCGCAGGTCGTCGAGGTCGACCGCACCGTCGGCACCGGCCTTCACGACCACCACCCGCATGCCGGCCATCACCGCCGACGCGGCGTTGGTCCCATGGGCGCTTGACGGGATGAGGCAGACGTCTCGGCCTCGCTCACCGCGGTCGCGATGGTAGGCACGAATGGCGAGCAGCCCCGCCAGCTCACCCTGCGAACCGGCGTTAGGCTGGATCGAGGCGGCGGCATACCCGGTGATCTCCGCGAGCCAGCGCTCAAGTTCCGCCACGAGATCGACATAGCCCTGGGCCTCCTCGACGGGCGCGAAGGGGTGCAGGTCGGCAAATCCGGAGTAGCTGATCGGCTCCATCTCGGCGGTCGCGTTGAGCTTCATCGTGCACGAGCCCAGCGGGATCATCCCCCGGTCGAGCGCGTAGTCGCGGTTGGAAAGCCTGCGCAGGTAGCGCAGCAGATCGGTCTCGGAGTGGTGGGTGTTGAAGGTCGGGTGGGTGAGGAAGCTGGACGCGCGGCTCAACGACGCGTCCCACGCGGAGCCGCCTATGCGGTCATCCACCTCGTCAAGGTCCACGTCATTGACCCCGAATGCGGCCAGGACCTGAGTCAGGTGAGTGCGCGTCGTCGGCTCAGACGTGGACACCTGGACATGGTCGCCGTCAGACCACAGGTGCAGTCCGCGCTCACGAGCAGCGGCCCTGACAGCGTCGCCCCTTCCCGGCACCCGCACCCGCACGGTGTCGAAGAAGCTGTCGTGCACCAGCTCGAGCCGCGCACCACGAAGGGCGGCCGCGAGCACCTGGGCGTAACGGTGGGTGCGTCGGGCAATAGCGCGGAGTCCCTCCGGTCCGTGGTAGACGGCATACATCGACGCGGCGACTGCCAGCAAGACCTGCGCGGTGCAGATGTTCGACGTCGCCTTGTCTCGTCTGATGTGTTGTTCACGCGTCTGCAGCGCGAGCCGGTACGCCGAAGCGCCATCGGCGTCGACCGACACCCCGACCAGCCGACCGGGCAGGTGCCTTTCCAGACCGGCCGAGACGGCCATGAACCCGGCGTGGGGCCCGCCGTAGAACAGGGGGACGCCGAACCGCTGGGTGGAGCCGACCACCACGTCCGCGCCCCAGCTGCCCGGAGACTCGAGGAGCGTCAGTGCAAGCGGGTCCGAGGAGACGACGGCGAGCGCTCCGGCGGCATGGGCAGCTTCGATGACAGCTCGCGGGTTGGCAACCCGTCCCGACGCGCCAGGGTACTGGATGAACACCGCTGCCACGTCCTCGAACGTCTCTTCGTTCTCGAGGTCGACCACGTCGACCTGCAGACCCGACGCCTGTGCTCGAGTGCGCATCACGCTGATCGTCTGGGGCAGCAGATCGTCACTGACCAGGAACCGCGTCGATGGGTTTTGCCGGTTCGCCCGGCGTACCAATGTCATCGCTTCTGCGGCGGCGGTTGCCTCGTCAAGCAGCGAAGCTCCCGCCGTGGGGAGCCCCGAAAGGTCTGCCACCATGGTCTGGAAGTTCAAGAGCGCCTCGAGCCGCCCCTGCGAGATTTCGGGCTGGTAGGGGGTGTAGGCGGTGTACCAGGCCGGGTTCTCGAGGACGTTACGCCGGATCACCGCGGGTGTGATCGTGCCGTGGTAGCCGAGCCCGATCATCGCCACCTTGGGGTTGTTGCGCTCGGCGATGGCGCTCAAGGCGGCGAGCGCTTCGCTCTCACCCAACGGCCGCGGGAGCTCAAGCCCTTTCGCGGTGACGATCGAGGCGGGGAGGGCAACCGCCATCAGCGCGTCGAGCGAGTCGTAGCCGAGCCTTTCGAGCATCTGCTGCTGGTCGGCGGCGTCAGGGCCGATGTGGCGCTCGGAGAAGGGGGCGACGGCCTCGAGTGAGGTGAGTGAGATGCGGTCGGACACGAAGGCTCCTCGGCTGCCTCCCCTCTGTCATGGCGTTCACTCCAGAGTGCCCGACGCCCGCACGGTCCTGTGGCCTGAGAGGTTCCGGGAGGAGTTGCCCCTTCGGCGCCGACGTCCTGAAGCAGGAAGCCAGACTCTCCCGCACGGCTGTGATGGCGTGGACAACTTTACCAGCGCTGCAGCAAAGAGCAGGCCTCAGCCGATCCGGGCCTGCCGGCGCGCCGCGAGCTCGTCACCAGGATGGTCGACGTCCTGACCGGCGGCCGCACGCTCACTGGGCAGCTCCGACAGGGAACCCTCAATCTCGCGCCAGACGCCGCCAATCGCAATGCCGAAAACGCCTTGGCCTCCCTGCAGGAGGTCGAGGACCTCGCCAGCGGATCGGCACTCGTAGACAGAGGCGCCGTCGCTCATCAACGTGACCCTGGTCAGGTCGTCGGTTCCGCGCTTGCGTAGGTGCTGTACGGCGGTCCTGATCTGCTGGAGGGACACCCCGGCGTCGAGGAGCTTCTTGATGACCTTGAGCACCAAGATGTCGCGGAAAGAGTAAAGCCGCTGAGTGCCGGAACCGCCCGCCGTGCGCACGGTCGGCTCCACCAGTCCGGTGCGGGCCCAATAGTCGAGCTGACGGTACGTGATGCCGGCCGCACTGCATGCCATCGGACCGCGGTAGCCGACGTCCTGCGGCATCGGGGCAACGTCATCGTCGAACAACAGACCCTGTTCGCTGGCTGACAGGGCAGCCTGTTCAGCCGCCTGCCGGGCAGCCACAATCGCCTCCGGCGACGGCGAACTGCTCTTCTCGTTGTCCGACACTGCGACCTCCGTTGGTCCCTTGTGCCCGTGGCTGGTGGCGTAACACCCGTGAAGTTACACCGCGGGGATCTGGTGTGTTGACGGTACGGTGTCGAGGTGACGCTGGTCAACGACCGCGCTCCTGCCTCCTGCGTGTCGCAACCGTGAAGAAAAGGTTGAGGTTGAGGGTTACCGCTCAGCTATGACCTTGTTGAGCGTCGAAGTCCTCCGGGTTGATCTGGTCGAGGAACTCACGGAACTTCTCCACCTCTTCCTCCTGCTCGTCGGGGACGGTGAGTCCGGCCTCGTCGAGCACCTCGTCGGCACAGACGATCCGGGACCCAGTCCGCAGCGCCAGGGCGATCGAGTCAGAGGGCCGGGCACTGACCGAGACCCCTCCGCCCAAGACCAACGTGGCGTAGAAGACGCCATCCTTCATCTCGGTGATCCGAACCTCGTTCAGCTCGGTGCCGGTTGCTGCGAGGAGGTCCTTGATGAGGTCGTGGGTCAACGGACGCGGTGGCACGACGCCCTGCTGGGCAAAGGCGATCGCGGTCGCCTCCCCAGCTCCGATCCAGATGGGCAGATAACGCTCGCCGTCCGCCTCTCGCAACAGCACGATGGGCTGGTTGGACGGCATCTCGACCCGGACTCCGACGACATTCACCTCACGCACGACCCCAGCCTACTCCGGGGTCACCGGTGCGGTCCGGTGGCGCAGGCCGATCCTGACCAGACAGGCGTGTAACCGCACCGACAGCGCGCCGAGATGAGCGACGGCCTGCGCAGCCCGATCTTGGGCGTCGTCGCTGCGGTGGGACGCTACCGGACTCAGCACCTGCTCGATCAGCCCAACTTCTCGTTGCGCAGCCGACTTGAAAGTCCGCAGGTGGCGCGGCTCGAGACCGTACGCGGACATCTCGGCCACCGTGGTGGCCACCGTCAACGCGTCAGCGTCGAAGAAATCTGTGCCCGCGACGGCCTCGATCAGTCCGAAGCTCATGAACGACACAAGCTGCTCGTCGGTCAGCCCGGAGTTCGCCAGGAGCTCTGCACGAGACATCCGCAACGCCGGCCAAGGCTCGGCCGCAAACTCAGCTGCGGTGGGAGGGGCGGTGTGAGGACCGCTCGGTCCGGGGGGTCGTGCCGACTCTCCCGCCGCCTCAGGAGGTTCCAATCCTCGGTCCATCGCGTCGAGGTGCTCGGCGATCACCTTCAACGGCAGATAGCGGTCACGCTGCGCGGCAAGGATGTAACGCAGCCGCTCTACCTCGTGCTGGGAGAACTTCCGGTAGCCGGCAGGGGTGCGCTCTGGCCGGACGAGACCTTCTGCCTCGAGGAATCTGATCTTGGAGATGCTGATCTCAGGGAAGTCGCTCCGCAGCGTCGCTACGACCTCTCCTATCCCCCATCGCCTCCTACCGCTGGTCCGGGCGGGCCCGGACACGCGCTAGCTCCGGCCCTGCACGTTGGCGAAGTACACCAGCCGGTACTTGCCGATCTGGACCTCGTCACCCCCCGACAGCAGTACCTCGTCGATGCGGTCCCGGTTGACGTAGGTGCCGTTGAGGCTGCCCACGTCGGCGACGCGATAGCCCTCGGGGGTGCGTCGAAATATCGCGTGGCGTCGGCTGACGGTGACGTCGTCGAGGAAGATCTCGCTGTCCGGGTGACGCCCAGCGGCAACTTCGTCCGTGTCGAGCAGGAAACGGCTGCCGGCGCTGGGGCCGCGTTGGACTACGAGAAGGGCGCTGCCGGCGGGCAGCGCCTCGATAGCTGCCTCCTCCGCGTCGGACAGCTTGCTGCCTGGGTCCATCTCGCTGCGGTCGGGGCTGCCGAAGTTGATGGTCGTCGTCGACTCGGCCGGACGCTCCCCACCGGCGAGGCGGTGACCGCACTGAGCGCAGAACCGGGCACCCTCCGGATTCTGGTGACCGCATTCGGTGCAGAACGGCATCAAGTCCTCCTCTGCTGCGACGTTCGTTCGCGGCACTCGCGCTACGGCGAGGTTACCGTGGCTCGGTAGTCGGCGGCAGACATCAGCCGACTGAGCTCGTCTCGGTCGCCGAGCTCCACCTCGATGACCCACCCCTCGCCGTACGGATCGCTGTTGCACAGCTCCGGCTGTCCTCGCAGGCTCTCGTTGACTGCCGTCACCGTGCCGGTGACCGGCGCAAAGAGGTCGCTGACACTCTTCGTGGACTCCAGCTCCCCCACCGCGGCGCCTGCCTCGACCTGGGCACCGACATCCGGCAGCTCCACGTAGACGATGTCGCCGAGCTGTTCTTGCGCATAGTCGGTGATGCCCACCCGAACGGGGCCGTCACCTGTGTCTCGGACCCACTCATGCTCGGCGGTGTACAACAGGTCGTCGGGATACAACGCAGCTCCTTGTCCTCAACGGTCGGTCGGCTGAGAGTACTCAGGCTGCTCGGCCTCGTGCAACGAGGTGATACGAACCACATCCGCCTCGTCGATGCTTGCGGTGCCTCCTAGCTCCTTCACCTCGTCGGCGAAGCCGCCCGGGAAGATCATCGCCTCGCTCAGCGTGTGTGGCGAACCGATCGCATCGATCACGTAAGGCGCCCGCAGGGTCACCCCGTCCACGACTATCCGGCCGCCCACCTCCGTGAACCAGGTGGCGGCGACAACGCGTGCGCGGTCGTTGATCTCGATCGACTCGGCGCCGGCATCACGCAGCTCCTCTACGCCGTTCAGCAGGCTGGCGGCAGTCACCGACCCGGCAGGGTCGGAGACCGACACCGTGATGCCAGGCCCAGTCACCGCGACAGTCCCGGTGAGGACGGACAGCACCTCCAGTCGGCTGCGTGCTTCTTCAATCGCGGCCCTGCGCCTCTCGCTCGCGGTGAGGAGCTCGGTACGCGTCTGCTCGAGCTCGTCGATGCGAGACTCGGCCCGGTCGCTTGCGCTCGACAACGAGTCGAGCAACGCGACGAGGTCCTGGCGACGCTGCCCGCTGAAGTCCGCGTCGGTGTTGGTGAACCGGATCTGGACCGCGGCGGCAAAGCCCAGCATCGCAAGCAACGCAGCCACGATCAGCTGTCCTCGCCCAGGGCGGGCGAGGAACGCTCTGGCGAGACGCGACCGAGCCGAGTCAGGCATGGAAGACGTGCCTGCGGATTGCGGCGACGTTGGAGAAGATGCGGATGCCGAGAACGACGATAACTCCTGTGGACAGCTGTCCTCCCACTCCTAGCTGGTCGCCGAGGTAGACGATGAGTGATGCGATGAAGACGTTGGAGACGAAGGAGATGACGAAGACCTTGTCGTCGAAGATGCCGTCCAGGTATGCCCTCAGGCCTCCGAAGACGGCGTCGAGGGCAGCCACGACGGCGATCGGAAGGTACGGCTGCAAAGGCTCTGGGACCGACGGCTCGAGGAACAGCCCGGCCACGATGCCGAGGAGCAGACCGACGACAGCGATCACCGTGGACCCTCAGGTTCCGCATGGCTGAGCCGGACATGCGGGTCAGCAGGCAATGTCAGCGAGGCGTTCGGCTCCGTGTCGAACCGGATGCCGAAGTTCCTCTCGAGGCTCAACCACGCCTGACCGCCCGGCGTCTCAAGGAGCCGCGCCGGGAGCGTGTTCGGGTCTCCGATCGCCTCGATCACGTAGGGGGGAGTCAGCGAGCGGTAGTCCACGGTGATCGCTCGGCCGGCGTACCGGATCGACGTGAGCGCAGTCAGGCGATGGCCGTCGATAGCGATGGCCTCCGCACCGGCCTTCCAGAGACCGTTGACGAGTAGGCGAAGGTCGGTGTCCAGGATCAGACCTTCACCGCCGCCAACACTTCGGGGAGCATCGTCCACGGTCACCGTTACACCAGGCCCTTCGGCGCCGAGAGCTCCTGACTGCAGTCCAAGCAGCTCGAGGCGGTTGCTCAGCGCCGTCTGGTCGCGGAGGTCGTCGCTCAGCTTCGACTGCAACCGGGCGACGTGCGTCGCCAGCTCGTTCTCGGCGGCGCGCAGTCCGGCGTAGCGCTGCTCACGCTGATGGATCTCTTCGACGAGCTCCGACCGCTCCAGCCGCGCCTGCGGGCGGTCCTGTTCGGTCTTCAGTGCCGAGACACCGATCATGAGACCGAAGACCGCGACGACGGCCGGCAGAGCGAGGCGGCCGACGGTGCCGCGCGCCTTCCCCGCGCGTCGGCGCTGCTCCGCGACCGTCTCATAGTCCTCGTCAAGGGTGTGCGACATCACCTGCGCCAGCAGTCCCACGTACGTCGCACCGGCGGGCTGGGCCGGTCGTTGCCGGTCGTCGCTCATACGGGCTCGTCCACCGCCTGGCGGGGATGGCGGAGCAGCTGGGTGACCTGGTACGCGTACAACAGACCGGCCCACCAGTACAGCCCGGTCCCCCAGATGGCAAAGGCCCAGCCGAACACGTCTGCGAGCGTCTCGAGCCTCCCCTCACCGTCGCCGAGGAGGAGCAGAGGGAACGCGTACAGAAGGCTCGCCGTGGCGGCCTTGCCAAGGAAGTGCACCGGCAGAGCGCTGTATCCGCGGGTGCGCAGGAATGGCAGCAGCGAGAACAAGAAGACGTCTCGCAGCGGCAGCATGAGAGCGAGCCACCAGGGGATGATGTCGCGCAGCGCCAGGCCGATGAGCACGGCGAGGATGTACAGACGGTCGGCGACCACATCGAGGACGGCGCCCATCCTTGAAGCCTGGTTGAGGGTGCGAGCGAGCAAGCCGTCGAGCCAGTCGGTGATGCCCGAGACCATCAGGACGACGAGAGCCCAACCATCCCACTCCGGGACGAGGACCAGCCACAAGAAAAGTGGCACACCGCACAACCGCGCGATGCTCAACAGGTTGGGCAGCGTCAGCAAGCGATCGGTGACCTCAGGGGGGTCGGCCACGCACGCCTCCACTCACGCTCATGGGTGGCCCGAGCACGAGCCACAGCACGACTTTAGTACGCCGAACGGACCGGCCGAGAACTCGTGTACCCGGCCTGCGCTACAGCTGGCCGAGCCCGGCATCGCGGGCTCGCACGATGGCCTGCGCATGCCTCGCGAGCTGTCAGCTCCGTGAAGGGGTGCTGCGGCTCGTCACGTCTTGGTGCCTAACCGTGGGACGGCGGCTCGTCTGCCTGGTGGGCTCTGGCCCAGGACCAGGCGTACACGCCGTCGTCGCAGGCCCGTCCACCCTCTCCGATCTCCAGCGGCCGGAACGTGTCCACCATGACCGCGAGCTCGTCGAAGTAGTCGACCCCGATCGACCTCTCGTACGCCCCGGCCTGCGGACCGTGTGCGTGACCGCCCGGGTGCACGGTAACCGACCCCTTTGCGATCCCCGACCCCTTGCGCGCCTCGTAGTCCCCGTCGACGTAGAACATGATCTCGTCACTGTCGACGTTGGAGTGGTAGTACGGCACCGGGATGGACAGCGGGTGGTAGTCGACCTTGCGAGGCACGAAGTTACAGACAACGAAGTTGTGCGCCTCGAAGACCTGGTGCACCGGCGGCGGCTGGTGGATGCGTCCCGTGATCGGCTCGAAGTCGGACACGTTGAAGACGTAGGGGTAGAGACAGCCGTCCCAGCCGACGACGTCGAACGGATGGAACGGATAGGTGAACACCGTGCCCACCACCCCGCTCGGACCGTTCCCACGGTGCTTGACGTAGACGTCGGTGTCGGCGTCGGGATCCGCGCCGACGTCCTCGGCAGTGAGCGGATCTCCGGGAGTGCGCAGGTCACGCTCCGAGTACGGCGCATGCTCGAGGAGCTGCCCGTACCTCGACAGGTAGCGCTTCGGCGGGGCGATGTGCGAGTTCGCCTCGATGCAGTAGACGCGCACCGGCTCTCCGTCACCCGTCGGCACCCACCGGTGGGTCGTTGCCCGCGGGAGGATGACGTAGTCGCCCGACCCTACGTCGAACGAGCCGAACACCGTCTCGACCCGTGCCTGCCCACGCTCGACGTAGCAGCACTCGTCGCCGAGCGCGTTGCGGTAGAGCGGCGACGTGGCGCCGGCGACGACGTACGAGATGCGCACGTCTGCGTTGCCGAGGATGAGGCGCCGGCCCGTCACCACGTCGACCGCTGCCACGTCGGTGGCGTCGAACAGATCGTGCAGCCTCAGGTGCAGCGGCCGCAGTGGATGGTTGGGCGTGGACCCAAGTCCGTCTACCTCCCAGATCTCGGACCGGGTGATCCGCGAGGGGAGGTTGCGGTGGTAGAGCAGTGACGAGTCGGACGAGAAGCCCTCTTCCCCCATGAGCTCCTCGAAGGCCAGCGCGCCGCCGTCAGGGCGGTGCTGCGTATGCCGCTTCGGAGGTATCGAGCCGCGAAACTGGTAGTGCGCCATCTGCTGACCTCGCCGTCGACGGGTGCGTCCATCGGATCGACGCACATGTACCTATCGGCCGTTTACGGTTGCAGTACGGTGCTGTCGTGTCAACGCCGCCGATGCTCTTCGATCGCATCGTCGACGACGCCGCGATGTTCCCGCCGGGCAACGCCACCGCAGTGGAGGCGCTCACCGGTCACCTGCGCCTGCGCTCGAGTCAGCTGAACCCGTACGTCGGCCCGCTCCTGGTTCACGAACGGCGGTGGGACGAGGTAGTCGCGGCGTACGCCGACCTTGGCTCTCCACAGCTGGAGGTGGTGGTGATCGGCAGCCATCGCCTTCCCGGTGGGGCCCCGCGGAGTCTCCGCGTGGTCGGTTTCGAGCAACCTGTCGGCTCACCGCCCATTCCCGCGACAGACGATGGCCTGCCACTGGCATGCGAGCTGACAGCCGACGACGCGGGCTTCGCCATGCTCGCCGAGGTGGCCGACGCCGCAGCCGAAGGCGTTCGCGTGATCGGGAAGTTCCGCACCGGCGGCACCGAGGCAGCAGCCTTCCCCGACGAGCGAACCGTCGGCGCGGTGGTCGCGGAGGCAGTCAAGGTGGGCGCGAGCGTCAAGTTCACTGCCGGACTGCACCACGCGGTTCGTCACACCGACGAGTCCGGCTTCGAGCACCATGGCTTGCTCAACTTGCTCGCCGCAGTCGCCCGCGCCGACGCCGGAGTGGGCATCGACGAGCTCGTCGACGTGCTGAGCCTGCGGGATGGCGGCGTGCTCGCAGATACGGTGCGCGGCTGGCGACCTGAGGAGGTCCGCGCTGTTCGCCGTACCTTCGTGTCCTTCGGATGCTGCGGGGTCGAGGAGCCGCTGCGTGATCTCGCGAGGCTCGGCTTGATCGACGAGCTCAACAGCTCACGACACGCCGAAGTGACGTCTGCATGACCTGGCTCGAGCTCGCCGACGATGCGCCGTTCGGCCTCAGCACGTTGCCGTACGGCGTCTTCTCCGACGTGGGTACTCCCCCGCGCGTCGGCGTCCGGGTCGGCGACCGCGTCCTGGATCTCGCGGGAGTGGCGCGGGCCCTCAGCCACGAGCGTGCCGACGTCTTCTCCCAGCCGTCGTTGAACGCCTTCATGCAGCTAGGGCCGCAGCAGTGCCAGGAGGTGCGGGCCTGGATCGGCCAGCTTCTCGAGGATCCTGCTCACCGTGATCTCGTCGAGAGGCACCTTGTCGACGTCGACTCGGTCGTCCTGCACCTGCCCGTCGAGGTGGCGGACTACGTCGACTTCTACGCCAGCGAGTCGCATGCCTCGAACGTCGGCAAGATCTTCCGGCCGGAGTCACCCGACCTGCCGCCCAACTGGAGGCACCTTCCGATCGGCTACCACGGCCGGGCGGGCACCGTCGTGGTCAGCGGCACCGACGTCGTACGGCCGGCCGGGCAACGTCGCCCCGGCTCGGACGGGGTGCCACCGTTCGGACCGTCAGCGAGCCTCGACGTCGAGTGCGAGGTCGGGTTCGTCATCAGAGGACCGACCGAGCTGGGAGCGTCCGTGCCAGTCAGCGAGGCGCGCGAGCACCTTTTCGGGGTCGTCCTGCTGAACGACTGGAGCGCCCGAGACATTCAGGCGTGGGAGTACGTCCCGCTGGGACCCTTCCTGGGCAAGTCGTTCGCCACCAGCATCTCCGCGTGGGTGGTTCCTTTCGAGGCCCTCGCGGAGTCTCAGGTGCCTCTTCCGGGTCAGGATCCGCCGGTACTTCCGTACCTGCGGGGTGAGACGGACAGCGACCTCTTCGGGATGGACCTGCACCTGGAGGTCCGGGTCAACGGCTCACTTGTCAGCTCCCCGCAGTTCCGCGACATGTACTGGTCCCCGGCCCAGATGCTTGCCCACCTGACCGTCAACGGCGCCAGCCTGCGCACCGGAGACCTGTTCGCGTCGGGCACGGTGAGCGGCACCGACCCGGCGACCTATGGCAGCCTCCTGGAGCGGACCTGGAACGGCACGGACCCGATCGTGCTCGAGGACGGCACGACCCGCGGCTTCCTCGAGGACGGCGACCAGGTCACGCTGAGCGGCTGGGCGCCGGGCCCGGCCGGCACACGCGTCACGTTGGGCGAGGTGACAGGGACCATAACGCCACAGGGCCATCCCAGGAGAGGACATTCACTGGGCTGAGACACTGGTGCGCGACCCCGGCTCGTGCAAGTATCCAAGTCCCGCATTTCACGCCAGGCCCCCTCGATGGACCGCACCCACCCGTCAGGAGCTCGCACCATGACCGACTCCCGCCACACATCAGCGCCCGACCACGTACCTGCAGCGTCTGATCGCCGTATCGACGCGGCAGAAGCAGCACTGTCTCGAAGAGAACTGCTTCGAGCCGGCATGTCCCTCGGCGCCGTCGCCGCCCTCGGCGGCGTCGAGTTACTCACAGCCCGCCATGCCCTCGGCGCCGTCGCACGCCCCACTATCTCGAGCTGCGCGACCTGGGGAGCCCAGGCGCCAAGAGGCACGATCAGCATCAACAACTACCGCCCGTCCAAGATCCTCATCCACCACACCGCCACCGCCAACTCCACCGACTACTCGCAGGCGCACGCCTTCTCGCTGTCACGAAGCATTCAGCAGGCTCACTTCAACAACGGCTGGATCGACACCGGGCAGCACTACACCGTGAGCCGGGGCGGCTACATCACGGAGGGTCGACACCGCACCCTCGAGACGCTGTCCGGCGGGTCCACGTTCGTGATGGGCTCACACTGCACCGGCCAGAACTCGTACGCCCTTGGCATCGAGAACGAGGGCACCTACACGTCCACCACTCCTCCCTCTGCGCAGTGGAACAAGCTCGTCGACCTGTGCGCGTACTTGTGCCAGACCTACGGCATCTCCTCCTCGGCCCTCTACGGGCACCGCGACTTCCTCAGCACTCAGTGCCCAGGCGACGCCTTCTACGCCCAGCTCCCCTCACTTCGTAGTGCGGTCGCCGCCAAGCTCAGCGGTACATCGACGACCAGGTCATGGCCGATCTTGCGAGAAGGCAGCTCAGGCTTCCGCGTCACGTCGCTGCAGTATCTCCTGCGCTACCGGGGCCGGTCGGTAACCATCGATGGCGTGTTCGGGAGTGGTACGAAGTCTGCTGTCGTGTCGTTCCAGAGCGCCAACGGCCTCACCGCAGACGGCATCGTCGGCACCCAGACGTGGGAGAAGCTCGTCGCCACAGTCTCCGAAGGGTCGAGCGGCGATGCGGTCCGTGCCGCGCAGAACGCCTTGCGCGCCAAGGGCTACAGCGTTGCGGTGGACGGTGCCTTCGGCAGCGGCACCAAGTCGGCGGTCGTGTCGTTCCAGAGCGCCAACGGCCTCACCGCAGACGGCATCGTCGGCTTGAACACCTGGGCGAAGCTCGTGAGCTAGACAGGTGCCCATGGGTCTAGCAGGCCAAGCCACGAATCTCAGCCCCCTGCTGGTGACGGTGCCGCGATCAGGCAGGATCTAGCGGTATGCCACGAGCCAGGGACCTGGGAATCAGCATCGGACTACTTCGCCCTGGTCTCACCAACTCGGTGCTGGACGTCGCAGGCGTCGGACTTGGCCACGCCACCGTGCACCGAGACGAGGCAGAGCCGCCGCAGGGACGCGGAATCGCGCGTACGGGGGTGTCGGTGCTCACGGTCGCAGACGACGCCTTCGAGCGGCCGATCCCGGCTGGCGGAGCGATCCTGAACGGGGCCGGCGAGTGCACGGGCTTCATCGCGGCAGCTGAGTGGGGCAGCCTCGAGACACCGGTCTTCCTGACCTCCACGCTGCAGCTGGGCAGGGTGTACGACGCTGCCTGCGAGCTGATGCTGGAGCGCGAGCCGAGGGTGGCGGAGGAGTTCATCATCCCGGTCGTGGCCGAGTGCGACGACTCCTTCCTCAACGACGCCCGTTGCATGCAGGTCGTGCGTGATGACGTGGCGAACGCCTGGACTGCGGCGCTCAGCTCACGCGGTGCGACCTCTCCGCCGGCGGAGGGCAGCGTCGGATCCGGCACCGGTATGTCGTGCCTGGGCTACAAAGGGGGGATCGGCACGTCCTCGAGGATGACACCGGAGGGCCACACGGTCGGGGTCCTTCTGATGACCAACTTCGGAGACGTCGACCGTCTGACCGTCGACGGCGTGCCGGCCGGCAGGTTGATGCCAACGCCTCGTCCTGCGCCCGACCGGGCGTCGGCAGGGTCGTGCATAGGGGTAGTCGTCACCGATGCGCCCGTAGACGGGGCTGGATGTGCTCGCCTGGCCAGACGTGTCGGGCTCGGACTGGCTCGTGCCGGCTCGGTGGCGCGTCATGGCAGCGGGGAGATCTTCCTTGCCTGTGCTACCGGTCTGCGGATGGACCGCCACGGGCGATTCGAAGGCGTCGCCGCGGTGTCGGGCCGCGCCCTGGACCCGCTCTTCGCCGCCGTCGTCGAGGCCAGTGAGGAGGCTGTGCTGAACTCCATGCTGATGTCTCCTACGGTCACCGGGCGGTCCGGGAACACCAAGGAGGGCCTTGACCCGGACGCCCTGGTTCGTCTGCTGCGTGAGCACCGGCGCCTCTGACCCGATCGGAGCGTGGCCGTTTCGACGTCGTCATGGGCAACCAAGTCTTCAACTGAGCTGCGCATCACGGGCGGGTGGCGACACCGAGCCCTTCGACCCGCACGGTCTTGCCCACCGACCTGACGACGACACGAACGTTGCCCGTCATGGCGGTGCTGAACCTGGCGACAGGCAGGACCTGTCGCTTGGTCAAGGCGCTGGAGTCCAGAAACAGCCGCTTCAGCAGGGTTGAGCCCAGATAGACCTTCACGGCGCCGTGGCCCGGACCCGTGGTGGTCACCAGCGCCAGCTTGCGCACCTCCGAGACGTGAGTGCTCAGCTCGGCATACCGTTTGGTGGTCTCGGAGTAGGTGCCCAGGTAGTACCCGGCACCGGTCTCTCGCGACCAACCAGAACTGTGGGTCAGCGCTGTGTTATCCATGGGGACGGTCCACCTGCGGGTGGCCGGCGAAGCATCCACGTCACCGTCGCCGTCGCGCGCGCCCACGCTGAACAGGTGAGTCGTCTGAGCAAGGGAGGACATGCTCACCGACGACGATCCGCAGGCACGCTCGACGCCGTCCAACGTGCACGCGAAGCTCGAACCCGGCTCGCTGGAGGAGTATCCGACCGTCGCACGAGTGCTGGTCACGAACGTGCCGTTCGCTGGCCCTGTGGTGATGGTCGTCTGGGGAAGCACTACAAAGGGTGTGACCAGGTTCGAGGCGACACTGTCCGGCCCTGTCCCCAAGCTGTTCGTGGCGCGCACCGTGAATGTGTAGCTGTTGTCGCTGGTCAGGCCGGCGAAGGTGGCACTGGTGGCGTCACCGGCGACCGTGGTCTCGGCTCCACCCGGCGCTGCCGTCACCGTGTATGCCGTGACCGCAGACCCGTTGTCCGGCGCCGGAGCCCACGACACCACCGCGGACCGCTCTCGCGGCTCGGCGTACACGTTCGTCGGTGCCCCGGGGATCGTAGCGATCGCGTAGCGGACCCGGACCGGGCGGTGGTCGGAGCTGTAGCCGGTCAGGATTGTCTGCGCTTTCGCAGCAACGGCGGCGTGGTTCACCGACGACACGTAGTCGATCAGCCGGCTGTCGTTGGTGCCCGACTTGCCCACGTGGGTGCCGTCGGCGGGCATGCCGAGGAACTTGTAGCTGGCGAAGACGCCAACCTGGCTCATGTTGAAGTAGGGAAACAGCTGGGGGCGTAGCACACTGTCTCGGCGGTAGTTGACGTTGAAGTCGCCGGTGGTGAACACCGCCGCCCCGGTCGCCTTGAACTCGGCGATCATGGCCTTGAGGCCGTCCATGTGCTGGCGGTACAGCTGCAGCCGTTCAGGGTGCTCGTAGTTAGGCCCACCATCGGCGGCCTGGACGCTTGCGACCGCGTGGCTGTTGATCACGTACATGTCCTGGCCGGTGGCCCGGTGATTCAGCTGCACGTAGGTGAGGTATTTGGGCGCGATGGTGGACGGGCCGGCACCGCTGGGGCCGACGTAGGTGGCGTCGGAGACTTTCAGCATTCCCTTGCTCAGCAGGTCAAAGTTGGCTGACCTATACAGAATGGGCAGCTCCCCGGGCCCGGCACCGGTGGGCATGAACGTGTTGAACTCGCACAGGTCGCAGTCGACCAGCTGCTGCCTCACCGCCTGGCGGCGGTCCCAGCTCCCCATCTCCTGCAGAGCGATCACACCGACACCCGCGTCTGCCAGCCGCTCTATATCCGAGACCGCCACGTCGTCGGACAACCCGTGCCGGACGTTGTACGTAGCGATGACGACTGGAGCGGCTCTGAGTTCCTCGGTCGGGACGGCCAGGGCGGCGGGACCCGCGGACGGCCCAAGCGGTCCAAGGCCGGCCGCGAACGCGGGAGCGGCTCCGGTTATGAGCAGGCTGCAAACCGAGCCGAGGACAGCCAACCGACGACTTCTCAGCATTAGCACGCCTTCCCATTCGATGTCCCCACGGCGAGTCGCGGCATAATTCAATGCCACCCGTGGTATGCCCGCCAACTTAGACCCCATCGGTCACATTTGTCACACTCGTGGGGGAATCAGTTGAGGACTGTGTGGCGTCTCAGCGCCATACTTTGTGCCGTGGCGTACGACGAGGAGCTCGCGAATCGGATTCGCGAAGTCGTCCACGGCGAACGCGGCCTTACCGAGAGACGGATGTTCGGCGGCCTCGCGTTCTTGGTCAACGGCCACCTCGCCGTAAGCGCCAGTGGTAAACGTGGCCTGCTGCTGCGGGTGGATCCCGATCAGACCGAGTCCCTTGTCAGTGAGCCACCTGTGCGGCGGTTCGAGATGCGCGGCCGGGAGATGGACGGCTGGATTCGGGTCGCCCCCGAGGAGCTGGAGACCGACGAGGCACTGCGGCGCTGGGTGAGCCTCGGCGTCGCCTTCGCTCGATCACTCCCGCCCAAGTAGCGCTACGGGGAGATTGTGTCGATGGTCGTCGTCCTCTGAGGTCGTTCGCCGTAAAGCGCAGAACGCAGGCTCCCAGCGGTGGCTCGACGACCTTCCAGCGCTGGTGGCCACGCTTGAACGCGAGTGGATGATCACAGTGGGCGCGACCTTCAGTGACGCGACTGAGGCGTACGTCGCCGAGGTGACCACCGTTGACGGTAAACCAGCCGTGCTCAAGCTGATCGTTCCCCGCGACGCGAACGCAGCAGGCAACGAGATCACCGTGCTACGTCTGGCCGATGGTGATGGCTGCGTGCGCCTCCTTCGGGACGACGTGGTCCGCGGTGCCCTGCTGATGGAGCGCCTGGGTCGGTCGCTGCACGCGCTAGGCTTACCCGTCCGTCAGCGCCGTGAGATTCTCTGCGAACTGGCCGCGGGTCTGGCGCCCCGCACTCGACGGCGGCCTGCCCACCGGCGCTGACAAGGGCCGGTGGCTCGCCGAGTTCGTCACCGCCACATGGGAGTCGCTGGGACGTCCCTGCTCTGAACTGGCGGTCGAGCATGCCTTGGGATGTGCGGCCCGGCGAGTCGCACTCCACGACGACGAGCGGGCTCGCTTGGTACACGGCGATGTCCAAGAGTGGAATGCACTCGAGGCTGCGGAAGGGTTCGCTCTGGTTGACCCGGACGGTCTGCTCGCCGAGCCCGAGTACGACCTCGGCATCATCATGCGCGAGGACCCGGTGGAACTTCTGCGGGATGGCCCACACGAGCACGCTCACTGGGTCGCCGCCCGCACCGGGCTCGACGTGACCGCAATCTGGGAGTGGGGCGTTGTCGAGCGGCTCTCGACCGCTGCTCACCTCTGGTCGAACTGCAACCGGTCGGCTGCCAGATGATCCATGCCGCTGAAGCAATCGCCGTGGACCACGCCCGCCTGCGCTGATGCCTTGCCCCATTGGTTGAGGCAGCTGTCTGCTTGGCGCACCCGCAGTGGCTCGCGGAGCGCTCCTCAGAGCTACGGGTCGAATGAGCTGGGGTCGGCCGGGACGTCAACCGCGTGCTCCTGAAGGGCTGCCAACGGCACGATTTTGAGCACAGCCTCATTGGTGGAGGCCAGTACAACCGGCGCCGCTACACCGTCGTCATAGGCGCGGGCCCAGTTCACCGCGGTCACGCACCAGCGGTCGCCCGGCGAGAGTCCGGGGAACCGGTACTGAGGTCTTGGTGTCGACAGGTCGTTACCGATGCTGCGCTGATGCTCCAAAAACTCGGCCGTAACGACGGCGCAGATGGTGTGGCTCCCGAAATCCTCCCGGGCGGTGCTGCAGGAGCCGTCGCGGAAGAACCCGGTCAACGGGTCAGTGCCACACGGTTCCAGCTCGTCACCCAGGACGTTGCGCTCTGTCACCTGCCAATCATCGCGCACTGGCTCTCGTGTCGCGTGACAGATCCGTCGCTGCAAGGCGCGATGTCGACCCCAGCGAGCCTACTCACGACTACCAGCGCCGCAGCGCCAAGAGTCGTTAGGTCCTAGCGCGATGCCTGCGCTTCCGGCGCATCCCGTCCCGATCAGGCGAAGACAACCGGTTCCCGCTGGAACCGCCACGTGAGGTCTGGCGAGCCGTCCTCAGTCCAGTGATCGATGACCGCATAGCGCGTCTTGCCTCGGCGGACCTCGAACGACTCGCGCAACGTCGCCCCGGACTCGGATTCCGCCGTGATCTCGTGTCCGCCCGAAGACAGGGTGAGCGGGAAGCTCACCCAGTTGTGCTGGTCCTCGACATGGAAGTCGCCGTCGACCACGGTGACACCGTCGATCGTCGCGGTCAGGCGGACCTCTTCGTCGTCGAAGGACTGGTTGCTGACATAGAGGACCAGATCTGCATCAGCCTTGTCAACGGGCCGTACGGCAGCGGCGACGGGGCGTCGGCGGTTTGCAGGCTCACGGGCGTACATACTCGACCTTCATGACGACGACTGCGCGCGTAGGGGAAGCGCTCGAGGAAGTGATTGGCCCTGGAGCGGTCGCCACCCACCGACACAACCACACCGGGACCGAGAAGCTGTCGTTCGAGGTGCTCGCCGGCGGTAAGCGTCTCTGGGCCAAGGTCGCGGCGGACGACGAGGAGGACGTCGCTCTCAGGACCTGGGCGTCGGTGGCCAGTCATCTTGCTGACCGTCATGGAGCTCCCCCAGTCCTCGACGTACTGCAGGTCGCCGGTCGCACCGGGCTGCTGTTCCCGTTTCTGGAGGCCGAGGTGGCGAACAACACCACGGTGCGCGCTAGGTACGCCGAGGTGCAGACCCTTCTGGACGGGCTCCACGCAGACCGTGACCTCGCAGACCGCCTCGGCGAACCGACGACCAGCGCCGCGGTTTTCCGTGATGTCTGGGTGTCGAGGTTCGAGGCAGATCTCCACATCATCGCTGGCCATGTCGCACCCGCTGTCCACGACTACATGGCGGCCGAGGTCGAACTGCTGACGGGACTTGTCGACTCCCTCGACCAGGAGGTCCATGTAGCGATGCACGGCGACCCCTGGCACGAGAACGTCCTGCTCGGAACCGATCGGGTGTGGCTCCTCGACTGGGAAGTCCTCTCCGTGGGAGACCCAGTCGTGGACGATGCCATTCTTCTGATGGACGCCCATGGAGCTGGCGCCCCGGACTGGCCCAAGGGTGGACGCTACGACGTCGCCCGCCGAGCGCTGATGCTCGACGCAGCGGTCGACGGCGCCGCCGACTGGGTTGAGAACTCCGACCCGGCGATCCGGCCATGGAAAGAGAAGGCATACCAGGACGCGCTGGAGGCCTATCGGGCCTCGATCCACTCATAGGGATCTAGATCGCAACGCGCGCGCGTTTGCCGCTGTCGGGGCTCATGCCGCAGTCAGGGTCAGGTGCACGTGCACCGCCTTGCGCGTCGGCAATTCATCGCGAACGATGCAAGCGTGACGGACCCGTGGGGTGAGCAGCTTGAGATGTACCACGATGCGTTTGTGGCGAGCGCGTCCCGCATCGCACCCCCCCGCGGCAGTCTCTCCCTCGACGAGGCGGAGGCCATCGTCATCGATGAGCACTCGGCTCGTGGCATCACGCTCCGGGACGGTGCCGCCCGGAAGGTCGCTGACGAACTCCTATGGCCTCATCTCTGGAGGTGGCTACACCCCTTCAAGGCTCACCGAGAACGCCGGTTGAGGGGCTAGCAGAGCGTTCGACGCACGCACGCCCCTGCTTGTTATGCCGGTGATCTTCAGCACATTCGATGAGCCGTTGTGGCTGCCTGTCGATGGAGCTGGAGGCCTCGAGATGTCCCTGTCCGATCCGTGCCTGATCCGCTCTCGAGGACCGTCCGGCGAACCGGTGGTGCGGCTCTCGATGCCGCTGGTCGACGACTACCTGGAGTTCCTCGAGGGCCGGTGCCGACCGAACGCCGGTGTTGGCTGCCGCGTCCGACCTACGGGTGTTCTTCGGCGTGGTCGGTTGGCCCCAGTTGAGGTCCGCTCGGCCGACGAGCTCGGGGTTCATCACTGCCCAGCGCACCGGCCGCAGGGACAGAGCGATCGCGCAGCCGGTGAATGCTGGCGAGGAGCACAGCGGGGTGGCGACGAGCACGGTGGCGCGACGGTTGTCGATCTCTCCGGCTTCTTGCCTACCCGCAGGCGCGCGGCGACATCACCGCGAACCCGGTGCCCCGGGGGTCCTGCCGACACGACGGGAGCGGTCCCGGCCGGGACAAGGGGTGGTGCCGCTGACCCGGCGTACCCAGCGGTTGCCGAGGGGCACTGGAAGCTGTTTTCCTCCCGACACCAACAGGGCCCAGCCGGTTAGCTTGCGACCCTGGCCTCGATGGCCGGGTTGGGACATCCTGTGGGCGGGGCGGAGCCTGATCCGTCCTCAGACAAACTCGAAACGCACTCTCATGCCGCGATCCGGGCGCCCATGCCAGGAGCGTTCGGTCAGGGCTGCTCACTGCTGGAAGCAGCTCAACTCCCGCCCGTCCGAGTACCTGATGGTGTCGGGATCGCCGAAGAGTTGAAAGCGCGCCTCGCCGTGCAGCAAGATCGCCGGAGTATCCCCCTCGCCGCTCTCGACGTTGAGCCCCACCACCACGTCGCGGCCGCGAGTGTCCATGCTCGGTCGCACCGCCTCGTTCGCCCCGTACTCGAAGGCGAGCGCGAGACTGCCCTCGTCGACGCGGCAGGACTCGAACCGCCTTTCTGATCCCGAACTGGCGCTGAGGTACCAGCCCGCACCAGTCACTGATAGGCCCAAGATCAGGGCACCGAGCAACACGTACCGCACAACGCTCATGCCCGAGTGTCGCAGCCACTAGTCACAAGTCTGAGACGCGGCGGCCCACGAAACGGTTCCCGGTGCAAGCGATGTCCCGCGCTTGCGAATGCTGATGCCGCCGGTAGAGCGGGCAACTGATCATGCCGCGATCCGCTCGGTGCTGCCGATGAGCGCTCGTGGCGGCATCGCATCGCCGAGGGCTCACGCCTTGGTGCGAACGACGATCCGCCCCAGTGTCTGCGCCGGAGCATGGGCCTCCACGTACTCCAGCAACGCCATCTTGTCGGTCGGAGACACAACCAGCTCCAACGGTCCACGGCCAGACACCACGGCGCCTGTCAGTCGGAAGCGCTCGCTCACCGTGTGGACGAATCGCTCGCGTGCTTCGGTGAAGGTAGGGTCCTCGTTAACCTCGTCCCGTATCAGAATGAAGCCGCCTGACACAACTTCCACCAAGTCGATCTGGTCGACGTTGCGGTAGCGATCGGCAACAGAGACCACCTGGTCGAAGTCTGCTTGAGCCAGTGTGAGGGACACCGACGGCAGGGTGGGGTATGCCTGCCGGCGGTACCTGACGATGGCGTCATCATCGCGGGCTTCTACGAGGTCTTCGACCATCAGGTCAGTCGCGTGGATGCCCGCCCCCGTGGCCAAGGTCGCTCGCTTCGGGCCATCCAGGACGACCTCGATCCCTCCAATTTCACCTTCGTCGATGTCGCCCTCGTAGGCGTCAAAGACAGCCATGATCTGCGTCGCCGCCGCGTCCGCGTCCATCAGGATCTTGAGATGCTTCGGGCTCGTCGCGAACGGGACGTCGTCGTCGCCGTCGCTCTCAGCGGCCTCGACCTTGATCACGCCGGACATGTCCTCGGTGGCGTTTTCCAGAGACTCAGGCGACGTCGAGCAGGCAGCCAGCAGGAGCAACATTGCGGCAGCCAGTGGCAAAGCTGTGCCGGCGACCGACAGTCTCATACGCGAAAGGCTAGTTGGAGTGTGACGTCCTCGGGGCTGATCCGCGACAACTGACTGACGTCCACAACTGCCGCTGTCCGTCTCTCTATGCCGCATCCGCTCGGGTCTGCTCGCGGCAGCGTCCTAACGCTGACCCAAGGCATTCCTCTAGCTGGCGTCCTTCGCCTGCGGTACCGCCGCACACTGGAACGCTGTTGTCGTAAGACTCTCGGTTCCATCAGCCAGCGCATCATGGCCCCCCTGCTACGACGGTACAGCCGGCAGCTCCCCGCGACGCGTTGGTTCCCAACCGTTGCCCGCGTCGCCAGCATCGACAGCAGCGGGCCTGGCCATATCGCGTGTCACGGGGACCAAAGGAACACAGTCACTCCAACAACCTGGCCGACATCGTTGATGGAGAGGTCCACGCTCCACCAGTCGATGCAGCTTTGGTAGTCGCGCGGCTGGATTCTCACTATGCGCCCTCCCTCGTTGAGTCCAGATTCATAGGTGACGTTGTTGGTGTTCGCGCAAACGGGCTCCGGCCCAACTGAGAGACGAAGATTGCCAGCGTTCTCACTGACCAACTCCAGGGCGGACACCTTGCCAACGACCCCCTCGACGTAGCCGGACGCATCGAGTGTCCATGCCTCGGCGTCGTAACTCTGTTCAGGAGTTATCGTCTTCACGAGTTCGCCGCGCAGGTCGCCGCCCAGACCAAGACCTATCGGCGTATCGAACGGTCCACCACGTTGTGGGTCGTTTGCGAAGCGTATGAACAGGCCCACGACTCTGCGGTCAGCTGGTGTGACTTCACTCCACGGACCGGAGTAGACGAAGAGCGTGACCTTGCTTCCGGGACGCACCTCCTGACCGCTCAAAGGTCGCTGAGCAACGACTTTGCCAAGTCTGAACGGGAAACAATCGTTCTGTCTGCAGAAACCGGAGATTTCCTGGAGGTCTGTGTTTATCTCAACGGCAAGACCACGGTCCTCAACGCCCTTACCGCCTCCGACTCGGCCCAGCCCGTGACTGACGGGAGTTTGACGAGGGCATTCTTCTGTGGACGCTCAACAGCGCGGACGGTTGTGCCGACAGGAACCACGCTTCCGGCCCCTGGCGCGGTTGCGGTCACGTTATCCATGTAGCAGATGGATCCGTCTGGACAGCTTCTGTTCCAGCTGAGCCCAGCCTTCTCCACGAGACGCACCAGCGGGTCACTGTCACCTATCAGTCCCGATACGTCTGGAACCGCTGTATAGCCCCTCGGGATGAGTTCTGCTGAGTCAAGTATTTCGTCGATGACGAGCTTCTTGGGGGACACAACCCAGAAGACGACGTCCTTGCTCAGGGCAACAAGTGCTCCTCGGAAGAGGCACGGCTGAGCAGCGTCGCCACCGCAACCGCGCCACCTTTCGGCAGGTACGCGGGAGACGGGGGCTCCGCTGATGTCTCCTGCGCTCTCAGCCTCAGCTGCGAGCTCGCCCGCGGGAGAGAACTCCATGGGCGCCGCATGCAACGACGACACAGTCTGCGGAACCGCGCAGGCCCGGGTGCCGAATCTGCTCGGCTCGAACACAAACGTGTCTTTGACTGGAGTGCCACAGTGGGTCTCGTTGAGGCCCCAGTCCATCGGCACCGCGACCGCGACACCGTTCATGCCGACAAGCCTCGTACCGGATGGCGCAACAAGTTCGCTGGGCGTTGTCGTAGACACCTCCGTGGCTGCATTGTCACTAGTCGAGAGAGTCGGCGCAATGACGAAGCCGCCCACCGCGATGGCGACCACAGAAGCAGCAGCAAGAAGAATGACTTGCCCGGTGCGACGTTGCCGCTTGGCTTGTCTGCCCCGACGCAGGAGCTCTTCCAGCGGGGGTGCTTCGCGGGTAGTTGTTCAGCCGCGGTACTCAGTAGCTGTCGAGTGTCGTCTTCGCGGGTCATTGTTGGCTCCACCGGGTAGGTCACACAGGTTGGGGTCTTGGGCCAAATGGTCCAGGGCACGAGAAAGGCGGCTCTTGACAGTTCCTGCCGGGATGCCCAAGGCATCGGCGGTCTGTTGCTCTGTGAGGTCGGCGAAGAAACGCAGAACCACCACCGCACGGCTCTCCCGACCCAGGCCGGCCAGTGCTCTCTGCACCGAATCGGTCAGGTCAGACAACGCCGTTACATCGTTTGACGCAGCCATCATGGGCATGTCTGGCGATGGTCGTTCTCGCCACCACAACCGTCGATGATTAGACGTGTGAGTGTTCACCAGGACCCGGTACACGTAGGCGTCTCGGTCATGCGCCTTGCTCACCTTGTCCCAAGACACGTAGCACTTCACAAGAGCGGCCTGGACCAGATCCTCCGCCTCTTGAACCGGGCAACCAAGCAAGATGGCCGCCCTGAGGAGCGTGTTCCAGCGCGCGCCGACGTAAGCGCTGTACTCCTCGTCGCCGTCCACAGCACCCCTTCACCGAGTCACTGCCTAACAGACGCGTCGAGACCTGCGTTTCGTTCCATCGCGGGGGGAACCGTGCATCCGCCCGCGACTGCCTCAGCGCGGCGGGTGAGACTTCAGGAGTCTTGAGAAGTACCCGAAGTAGATTCGGATGGATCAACACTGACTTGGCGGCGCAGGAAAGACGCGAATCGTGAGCCATGCGTCCAACGAGACACGCTCGATGTCTCGCCGCCGCTACTTCCTTCCCGTCATCGTGCACCTCTGCTTTGCGTTGGCGGGAGCAGTGGCCTATTTCTTCTTGACCTTGAACGAACCGCCCTACCCAGACGCCAACATCGGGGCAGGTGCAGCGATGCTGTGGCCAGCCCTGATGGGGCTCCCATGGTCCATACCGTTGCTTGTGGGGGCAACGGCTGGGGCAGTGACGTTAACGAGCTCGCAATCTTTACCGGGTGTGCCATGGTCAGCGTGGCGCTGCATGCTCTTGGACGATGGATGCTGTGGCGTCGGCAGCACTCACCATCACGGTGAATCGGACCGCGCGGGCGGCTAGGCGACTACTTGCGGGAAAGCTGAATGCCCCGAGCGACAGCTGCGACGCCAAGGCAGTAGCAGGCGCTGCCGATGAGCACGAGCCCTAGCACGCCGAACCAGTCGTCTTCGTTCGTGTTGACCAACGACAGGCCGCCTGCGGTCAGCAGGGTGACCCCCATAGAACCAATAATTCACGATGCCGGTGGATGGCTGGGGGTCGTTCTTCTCGTCAGTCATTGGCTGAGTATCCAGGGAAAGCGGCGCGCACGCACACCGGACCCCTTACGGCGAGCGAGCCCAGCTGCTGACCTTCGAGCCGAGCCTTCCAGGTGGTGAAGAACGGGACCGGCCTATCCTGTATCCGGTGCGGGCCGTTGACGGGACTCCAGCGACGACAACCTTTACGCCTGGTTCATCGACGCCATCGCCGAGGAGTTCGGCGCGGCGCAGAAGTGCAGCCGAACGTCATTCACGTTCGGTCGATCATCGACGGGCAACCGGATCCCGACGCCAGGCCCTACGAGCTGCGCATCACGCGATTGACAGTTGCGCTCGGTCGCCTACGCGACGCACAACATCTTCGATGACTCACAAGGCGACGTGTCGGTTCCCGCAGACAATCCCGTCCATGCTGGCTTGGACGCCTTCACATTTCACACCCAGGAGTCCATGGACAGTGGCTCGCACCCTAATCGGACGTTTGAGTTCGACGATGGCTGGATGCGGCGACTGAACCTCGACTGAACGCCGGGCATGTCAGTGGATGTCTCGCGACCAATCCTCGGCGGTGATCCTGAACCGGCGGTAGTAGGTCGGCTGGTCGAGGAACACCGCGTCCTGGCCCCTGCCGATCTCCGCTAGCCCGAGGCGTTGAAGGATGCGGACGGAGCGCTCGTTGGCGTCCACGGCCTCAGCCCAAATCTCCTGAAGACCGAGTTGGTCAAAGCCATGGCGCAGACCTGCGGCTGCAGCATGGCTCCCCAGCCCCCGCCCCCACATGCGCCCGCTGCCCAATGACGAACCCCAACTCGCGTCGACGGGGGCTCGTCTCCATGAAGGTCGACGTAGCCGACCAGACGGCCGTCGTGGATCGCCCCGAGCCTGAGTAGTCCAGGTGGTGCCGACCCGATAAGCGTCTCGTGGAAACGCCGGTGCTCAGCAAAGGGCAGGTGGTGGTCCAGTCGGCTTCGCGGCAGAACTGAAGGTCCGCTGCCCATCCAGCGATTACGTCGGCGTCCTGCACAACCAATGGCCGCAATGTGACTAGGCGCGCTGATTGGTCCACAGCAACATCGTGACATGGCGCGCGCACACACCGGGACCCTTCACGTACGCCGAGCGGCACCGGCAGGCGCGTAACGAGCCGGACCAAGTTGCAGGTCCGACTGTCGCCGATGTCTTGAGACATCACACGGTCGGGCTGACAGGATTTGAACCTGCGACCCCTTGACCCCCAGTCAAGTGCGCTACCAAGCTGCGCTACAGCCCGAGGCTCACGTCGGACAGTCCGACGGAAGCGGCGTCAGCCTATCTCAGCGGCCATCGCTCCTGCCAAGCGGAAGACCTGGGTTCCCGCTTCCGGCATACCCCGAGAAAAGCTGGGCTGACAATTTCCGCACGCTGTGAACAGACTTCAAAGAATGTCGGACCCCTGCCCTAGCGTGACTTCATGAGTGAGGACCCGCAGCGGGACGCAAGCGCTGAGCCGGTCCTCGAGCGCGTGCGTAGACGAGCACCGACCGACACTGCCGAGTTCATCGCGCACCAGGACGCCATGTACGACCGGCTGCAGCGCATTGCCACGCTCGAGCGCGAGATCTGCGCGCTGCAGGCCGCCCAGGTCGAGGAGATCGCCGGCTACGTTAAGGACCGCCTGTCGTACGACGAGCGCGCCGGCCACCCGAGCGGGCCTGCGCAGCACCGCGGCATGGTGGCCGAGGTCGCCATTGCCAGGCACGTCTCCGTCATCACCGCCGAGTCGCTCATGGCTGACGCATACCTCCTCACGACGCAGAACCCGAGCACGCTCGAGGCGCTTCGTCGTGGCCGCCTCGGCCTGCCCGCCGCTCGCGCCATCGCCAACGAGACAGCACTTCTTGACACCCCGGAGCAGGTTCTCAGGGCTGACCGCCTCATCGCCGAGGAAGCAGTCGACGTGCTCCCGGGGAAGGTCCGGGCTCTGGCAGAGCGACGAGTCGCCGCCATCGATCCTGAAGCAGCCGCTCGACGCAGGCAGCGCGAGAAGGCCGAGCGCCACGTGCGGCTCAACCACGTCGGCTCGGGCATGTCGTACCTCGACGCTTACCTCCCAGCCGAGCAGGGCGTCGCTTGCATCGAGTCACTCAGGAAGACCGCCCTGCAGTCGCGAGCCCATGGTGACGAACGCTCCCTCGGACAGCTGATGAGCGACACCCTCGTCGCCCGGCTCACCGGCGTCGAAGAAGGCGCTGTGGTCCCCGCACACATCAACGTCGTCATGACAGACAAGGCCCTGCTTGGCCTCGACGACTCCCCCGCGCACCTGTACGGCGGTGGACCGCTACCCGCGCCGGTCGCGCGCCGGCTAGCCAGAAGCCGCACCGCATGGCTGCGTCGGATTCTCAGCGATCCGGTCGACGGGAGCGTCACCGCCATCGACCCACGGCGACGCAGGTTCGAGGGCATGGTGCGGGAGCTGATCACGCTCAGGGACCAACATTGTCAGGGCATCCAGTGCGCTTCACCGATTCGCGACATCGACCACATCATCGAGCACTCCAAAGGTGGCCTGACGGTGCCCACCAACGGACAGGGAATGTCGGAAAACTGTCATGTCGGCAAAGACGACCCCCGGTTGACCGTTGCGCGTGACCCTGACACCGAGGTCGTGACATGGGAGACGGCGACCGGCCTCGTATACCGCAACATGCCGCCGCCTGCCTTAGGCTCCGGCACAGGCGATCCCGACCAACTGCAGATGCGGCAGTTCATGCTCCACCCGCCCAACTCCGGCGTCGAGCAGCGACTCTTGAAGATCCTCCTCGCTCACCTGCGCGGACGCGCCGGACCCGAGCCACCGGCCTGAATCACCGACCACACACCGGTCTTGAGCCACCACGCCGCCTCCGATCTCACGTACCGCGGATGCGAGGACCCCTGGGCAACACGCGGATCCACCCGCCCAACTCCGGCACCGAGCAGCGACTCTTCAAGGTCCTCCTCGCTCACCTGCGCGGGGGGCGCTGGACCTGAACCGCCCGCCTGAGGTCTGGCGGGACCACGTGACGCGCCGGCGTCGCCCCTGCCCCGGCGGGGACTGACTCAGCGGCGACCGCGTTTCTCCCGCGGCTTCACCGTGATGTGAATCGGCGTGCCGACAAACCCGAACTCCTCGCGTAGGCGTCGCTCGATGAAGCGCGTGTACGCCGGTTCGAGCGCCCCAGACGTGAAGAGGACGAAGCGTGGCGGCGCCAAGGAAGCCTGCGTCCCGAAAAGGATCCGCGACTGCTTGCCCCCTCGGACCGGATGAGGGTTGGCGGCCACCAGCCGCCCGAGGAACGCGTTCAACGTGCCCGTGGCCACCCGCGTCTCCCACCCTTCCAGCGCCTTGTCGAGTGCCGGCACTAATCGGTCAACGTGCCAACCCGTCAGGGCGGTGATGTTGACACGCGGAGCCCACTGGACTCGCACGAGCTCCCGCTCGATCTCGCGATCCAGGTAGTACCGGCGTTCCTGGTCGACCGTGTCCCACTTGTTGAAGGCGATGACGATAGCGCGACCCGATTCCTCGACGCTGGTGATGATCCGCTGGTCCTGCTCGGTGAGTGGCTGGCCGGCATCGATGACCACGACTGCCACCTCCGCCCGCTCCATCGCTCCAGCAGTGCGAAGGCTCGCATAGAACTCGTGGCCGCTCGCCTCCCTCACCCGCCGGCGGATCCCGGCCGTGTCGATGAACTGCCACGCCCGACCACCGAGCCTGACGATCTCGTCGACCGGGTCGACCGTCGTCCCTGCCACGTCGTCGACGACTACCCGGTTCTCGCCGGCCAGCTTGTTGAGCAGGCTCGACTTCCCGACATTCGGCTTCCCGACTATAGCGATGCGCCGCGGACCGCGCGGAGCGTCGAATTCCTCGCTCGGGGCCGGCGGCAGCGCGTCCAGGACGGCATCGAGAAGATCGCCGCTCCCGCGACCATGCAGGGCCGACACCGGGTACGGCTCACCCAGGCCCAAGTTCCACAAACCCGCTGCGTCTGCCTCAGCGCGCTGGTCGTCGACCTTGTTCGCCGCCAGGATCACGGGCTTGCCGGATCGGCGCAGGATCTTGACCACCGTCTCGTCCGAGTCGGTGATCCCCACCCTTGTGTCCACGACGAACAGCACGGCGTCTGCCAGACTCACCGCCACTTCCGCCTGAAGAGAGATCCGCTCCGCAAGCCCGCGGGCATCAGGGTCCCAGCCGCCGGTGTCGACGACCGTGAAGTTGCGTCCGCTCCAGCTGGCCTCATAGGTTACGCGGTCTCGGGTGACCCCGGGGATGTCCTCGACGACGGCCTCACGCCGCCCGAGGATGCGGTTCACCAGCGTTGACTTTCCCACGTTCGGGCGACCGACCACGGCCAGGACCGGCAGTGCTCCCCTCGACGAGCGCCGCTCAACCAGTGCGGCCGAAGCATCCGTGGAGGGGTTCGGACCGGTCGAGGGGTGCGGGGATGGGCTCGGGCCGGCCGAAGCATCGGTGAAGGGGCTACGGCCGGTCGAGGTATCCGCGTCATACCCGGGCTCGTCGGTGGTCATGCTCCCCTATCGGATAATGGGCATCGCCGGCAGTGAGTGCCCCGTCAGGTAGCACGCCGTCTCGACGTGCGCGGCGAGGGTCCGTTGGATCTCCGCTTGCACCTCGGCCACCTGCCCCTTGGTCCTCGGCCACGGCACGGCGTCGAAGCGAATCGGCTCTCCGAAGACTGTATCGAGCCTCGACCCGCTCACCGGCACCGAGGCGATCACTGCTCCGTCGGTCCGGGTGCCGAGGCATGCCACCGGAACGACCGGCGCCCCGGAGACCAGGGCAAGGTATGCCGCGCCGCCTTTCGTCCTGGTGACGTCACCGCGCCCGCGCTCTCCCTCGGGGTAGATGGCCACCACGCGGCCGGCGGCCAGGACCGCGAGGCACCGCTTCACAGCAAGCGGATCGACCACCCGCCGATCGACGGGGATCTGCCCCATCCTCCGCATGGCGACACCGAGACGCCCCTTGAACATGGAGGACTTCACCAGCGCATGCACCGGCCGGGGCGCGAAGCCGACCAACAGCGGACCATCGATGTAGCCCATGTGGTTCGAGGCCAAGATCACAGGTCCACGGCGAGGCACGTTCTCCTCACCGTGGCTGCGGAAGTCGAAGCGCGACCTCACCATCGACCTGATGGCCGCACGACCGGCCCCCTGCCATCGGGTCGGCGGCGCCGCGACGTACGAGAGGTCAGGCAGGTCAACCATCGTCGCCATCCGCCACTCGCTCCCGGGCGAGCGCGACGACGACGGCGATGACCTCGTCCAGGGTCAGGTTCGTCGTATCGAGAAGAACGGCGTCCTCCGCGGCCCCCATCGGGGCGGTGGCCCGAGACGAGTCATGGGCGTCTCGCCGCACCAGGTCGGCCTGGACGGTCCCGACATCCCTCGCCTGTCCACCACTCAGCTCAGCGGAGCGCCGAGCTGCACGGGCTGCCGGGTCTGCCCGTAGGAAGACCTTGAGGGCAGCATCCGAGGCAACCACAGTCCCGATGTCTCGCCCCTCGACGACGATGCCACCGCCACCGATGGCTTCTCGCTGCAACTTGACGAGGAGCTCGCGCACCCTCGGTATGGCGCTGACCGCACTGACCGCCGCCGTCGTCTCTGCGGTCCGGATCTCCTTCGACACGTCGACGCCGCCGAGCCAGATGCCTGGCCTGGTGGGATCTGTGGAGGACTCGAGCTCGACGGTCTCCGCCCGCCGAGCCACCGCCTCTGTGTCCGAGACAGCGACGCCGTCAAGCAACATCTGCCAGGTCACAGCCCGATACATCGCTCCGGTGTCCAGGTAGCGAAGCCCAAGTTGGCGGGCGACACCCCGGCTGGCCGTGGACTTCCCTGACCCCGCTGTCCCGTCCATCGCGATGACCAGCTCACCGAGCGCAGGAGCCTGTGAAACCACCGACTCACCACCCTTCCAGTCGACACGCCCCGCGGCTGGCGTCGGGCCGACAGCGTGCGACACGAGGCTACCGGTGGGCCGACCAACCGCGCGCGAGAAGCGCATCGAGAAGCGGCGCGACTCGATCCGCGGCTATATCGATCTCCACGAGGCCGAACTGTCGCGCCGGATCATGGTCGATACGCAGATCCTCGATGTTCACCTGCGCGTCTCCGGCATCTGCGAAGAGCCGCGCCAGCGCCCCCGGCTCGTCAGGGATCGCTACCCTCACGGTGCCCAACGGCATGGCGGGACCTCCGTGCTTGCCAGGGATCGCGTCGGTACCGGCCACGCCCGCCCGCAGGATCGCCTCCACCCTGCCGGCGTCTCGATCAGCGAGCGACGAGACGAGCTCGTCGATGCCGTCTCGAACCTCGCCCAGCAGCCCGGTCAGACTGTCGGCGTTGGCCAGCACGATCTGTCGCCAAAGGGCAGGGTCTCCAGCGGCGATCCGGGTGACGTCCCGCACCCCCTGCCCACTCAGGGCGAGGTGGCGCTCGGGTCCTCGTCCGAGTGCGCCCGCCGTCAGCGCGGCGACCAGGTGCGGGAGATGCGAGGTGCGAGCGACCGCGAGGTCATGGTCGTCGGTCGCCATGTCGACGACGGTGGCGCCACACACCCGGGCGAGTGACCGGACGGTTGTCACCGCCTCCGGGTCACAGTCGTCCCGCACCACCACCGCCCAGGCCCGCCCGACGAACAGATCCGCAGCAGAGGCCAGTGGCCCCGACCGCTCACTGCCCGCCAACGGATGTCCACCCACGTACCGGGAGACATCGACGCCGGCTGCCTGAGCGTCGGCCAGAGGTTGCGCCTTCACGCTGCTCACGTCGGTCACCACAGCGCCCGGGTAGGTCGTCAGGGCGTTGACGACAGCCGCGCCCACGTGGTCAGGAGGTGTGGCCACCACGACCAGGCGGACGTTGTCAGGAGGTTCGGCATCGGATCCGGCGCCTCGAGACACCGCCACGTGCGCAACCACCGGATCAAGGTCCGAGACATAGGTCTCGACGCCAGCGGACGTGAGCGCCATCGCCACAGACCCACCGATCAGACCAGCCCCCACCACGAGCACGGGGCCGACGAGGACCGGGCCGTCGATCTGGAGCCCACTGTCGCCGACGTCGATGGTCACGGTGCGAGCCTAACGGGGATGCACCGGCTGCTTGCGGCTCACATCCCGACAGCGTCGAGCAGCACGCCCAGCTCGGACGAGCTGAGCTCGCGCACTTCACCGCTCGCCAAGTCTCCCAACCTGATAGGGCCGATCGCCGTACGTGAGAGCCTCAGGACCGGATGTCCTACCGCCTCGAGGAGGCGCCGGACGATCCGGTTACGGCCCTCGTGCAGCACCACTTGCACCATCGACCTGTCGCCGTGCGCCGAAACCACCTTGAAACTGTCGACGGTCACCGGTCCGTCGTCGAGCATCACCGCGTCGCGAAGCAGCAACCCAACCTGCGGTTTCACCATCCCCCGCACCTGGGCGAGGTACGTCTTGCTGAGCTGAAAGGACGGGTGCGCCAGCCGGTGGGCGAACTCGCCGTCGTTCGTCAGCACGATAAGACCGCTGGTGTCGGTGTCGAGCCGACCGACGTGGAACAGCCGCTCCGTTCGGCCAACGAGCAGGCTACGCAGGTCGCGACGCCCCTGCTCGTCGGCCATGGAGCTGACCACCCCTTGCGGCTTGTTGGCCACGAGATAGACGTGCGTCTGGGCAACCGGGATACGCCTGCCGTCAACCCTGATCACGGCTGTCTCCGGGTTCACCCTGGCTCCCAGCTGCGTGGTGACCTTTCCGTCGACCTGGACCCGCCCGCTCGCCATCAGCGTCTCGCAGGCACGCCGGCTGGCGACCCCTGACTGGGCCAGAACCTTCTGCAGCCGGACGAGGCCGGCATCAGCGGGCTGCGTCACTCGTCGCTGGTCCCGCTTACCTCGGCCGCGAAGTCGAGCTCATCCTCGAGCTCAGCCATCTCGGGGAGGAAGGGCGCGATCTCCGGCAGCTGCTCGATGCTGGTGAGGCCCATCCGCTCGAGGAAGTACGACGTGGTCCGAAAGAGGCGTGCGCCTGTCACCTCCTCGTGGCCCGCGTCCTCGACCAGGCCGCGGGCAACCAGGGTACGCATCACCCCTTCGACGTTCACGCCGCGGATCGCTGACACGCGGGCGCGACTGACCGGCTGCCGGTAGGCCACCACAGCGAGCGTCTCCAGCGCCGCCTGCGTCAGTCTTGCCTGTTGACCGTCGACCACGAACCGCTCGACGACTGCCGACAGCTCCTCGCGGGTGTAGTAGCGCCAACCGTCCCCGGCGCGTCGCAGCTCGAAGCCACGACGCTGCTCGGTGTACTCCGCGCTCAGCTCGTCGAGCGCCACCTGCACGTCATCCGGCGGGTATCCGACCGCCTCCGCAAGTGTCGCGTGGTCGAGAGGCTGGTCAGCAACGATCAACACTGCCTCGAGGGCGGGCTTGAGCTCCGGCCGAGCCCCATCCAGGACTCCCTGCAGGGGGGCGTCGGCCGCGTCCGTTCCCGCAGTCTCCTCCGCCCCGGACGGTCCCACGGCGCCGACATCGCTCATCGCAGACTCCGCTGGCTCGACGCTGAGACGTCGGGGACCGGGGTCTTCGGTGCTGCAGTCGTGGATACTCGAGTCTCCGCTACGGAAGTCCTGGGTACCGGAGCCTCAGGGGTTGACCGGTGCGGTTCTGGTCGGGGAGCCGCCGACTGGTGGGGCACAGTGGCCAGGTCGCGGATGTCCTCATCTGTGACGGCTGCCGCAGAAGGCGCCTCGTCCGCGCGCGACTCGTCGTACTCGTCTTCGACCTCGACCTCACCCTCGTCCGAGCCCGTCCACCTGATGCTGAGCTCCCCCAGCGCCGCCGCCTGCTCGAACTGGACGACTCCTTCGCGGAAC
>JAUJOO010000004.1:40910-84347 GCA_030447585.1 Nocardioidaceae bacterium
GCTGAGCTCCCCCAGCGCCGCCGCCTGCTCGAACTGGACGACTCCTTCGCGGAACAGCTCGAGCAGTGCCAGGAAGCGGGCGACAGTGGTGAGCATGTCCGGTGAGTCAGCCGTAAGAGCTCGGAAGGTCAATTGGATGCTGCGGCGAAGGCGCGCGACGACCACCGCCGACTGCTCACGCACGCTGACCCGCGAAGCATGCAGGTGGCTGACGCCGACCTGCGGCTCCTCTCGTGGCTCCAGCGCTCGACCCGCCAGTGCTGCGAACTCCTCAAGCCCGATGGAGATCAGCACCTCCGGCAGCAAGCCGCTGTAGCGCTCCTCGAGACCGACGCTGCGTGGGACGCGACAAGACTCCGCAGCCATCCTCTGCGCGATCACACTTGCGACGTGCTTGAACGCGCGGTACTGCAGCAGCCGTGCGAAGAGCAGGTCGCGGGCCTCGAGCAGGGCGAGGTCCTCCTCGTCCTCCACCTGGGCAGCAGGCAGCAACCGGACCACCTTGAGATCGAGCAGCGTCGCAGCGACCACGAGGAAGCCCGTGGTCTGGTCGAGGTCCCAGTCGTCACCCAGACCCTTGATGTAGGCGATGAACTCGTCGGTGACCCTGGACAGGGCCACCTCGGTGATGTTGAGCTTGTGCTTGGAGATCAGCTGCAGCAGAAGGTCGAACGGTCCCTCGAAGTTGTCGAGGGTGACCGCGAAAGCCACGTGGACAGCGTCGATGTCGTCAGCCGGTGAGCTCACCGCTCTCTCAGTCGCTGGACCAGCGCACTTGCCTCGCCGTCGGTCTCCACGCCCTTCAGCGCCAGGTGGATCGCCTCCCGCACGATGCGGCCACGGTCGACTGCCAGCCGGTGCTCACCGCGCAGCACCAGCCGGGTCCGCTCCAGGTCGAGCAGCTCGTCTGCTGTCACGTAGACGGTGATCTTCTCGTCGTGGCGGACGCGTCCGCTGGGACCACCTTTCTCGTCCGGCACACCTTCAGCGGTCCGGCTGCTGTGGACCGTTCCTACGGCGTTGTCAGCACCGCGTTCGGTCGAGCTGCCGACGACCTTCTCGGCCGCTGGTTGCTCGGCGGGCGACTCGCGCGCTGTCGGCTCCTGGCTGGGCTTCGCATCCACACGCTCGTCGCCGTCCGGACCACCACGGGTGGAGCGGAAGAGCTCGTCGGCGCCCGGAAGGCTCACACGTCGTGACACCGGGCGAGCACCTCCTTGGCCAGCTGTCGGTACGAGTCGGCTCCCACCGATGTGCTCGCGTACGCCGTCAACGGCTCGCCGGCGACGGTTGCCTCGGAGAACTTCACGGTACGGCGGATGACGGTGTGGAACACGGCATCCCCCCAGCCGTCTACCAGCGTCCGCAGCACCTCGCGGTTGTGCAGCGTACGGCCGTCGTACATCGTGCCGAGGAGGCCGACGATCCGCAGCTTGGGGTTGAGCCGCTCCTGGACCCGGTCGATGGTGCCTTTCAGCAGGGCTACGCCGCGAAGCGCGAAGTACTCGCACTCGAGCGGCACGATCACACCGTCGGCCGCGGCGAGCGCGTTGACCGTGAGCAGCCCCAGTGACGGCTGGCAGTCGACGAGGATCACGTCGTAGCGCTCGACCGCCGGGGCCAGAGCGCGGGCCAGCACCTGCTCGCGGGCGACTTCGTTGATCAGCTGCATCTCGGCACCCGCGAAGTCGATGTTCGATGGGATGAGGTCGACCCCGTCGACACCGGTCCGGACGATCACGTCGTCGAGTGAGACGTTGCTGCCGAGCATCAGGTGGTAGATCGTAGTGTCCAGCTCGTGCGGGTTGACGCCGAGACCCACGGTGAGGGACGCCTGCGGGTCGAAGTCGACGAGCAGCACCTTGCGGCCTTGCTCGGCAAGCGCAGCGCCGAGGTTGATGACCGTCGTCGTCTTGCCGACGCCACCTTTCTGGTTGCACAGGGCGAGCGTGAGGGCCCCTCCGTGCTCGATCACCGGTGCCGGCTCGGCTAGGTCCGGCATCGGGCGGCCGGTCGGCCCCAGCGTCGCCACAGCCTCCACCGGGGACTCGGACTGCTCGTTACCGGCCACCGGGTCGCCTGACACGGGACCCTGCGACACCGCGTCACCTGACACGGCGTCACTTGGCACCCGCTCATCAGACCCTGGGTCATCTCGACGCCGGTCGGTTGCCGCGCTCAGGTACGGCGACGACTCCGTTGACCTCTGATGGACGTGGTCGGCCGGCTGCCGCAGCGAAGGACTCCTGGGTGGGGGTGCGAAGGTGGGTTCGCTCACGTGAGGCCTCTCGTCGGTTTGTCTACACGTCGGTATATCACCGGCGCTGCGACTCTAGGCCGTGCCCGAAAGGACCGTCCAGACGACATGCCGATCTGTGCATGCCCGCAGGCGTGGTGTCCACACCGGGGGCTTCGACGGGGACAAACCTGTGCACTCAGGCGCCATCCACTCAGCACCCTCCACTCAGCACCTTTCACTCAGCAGGCTCAACCCAGTGCCCTCGGATGAGCCGTGGCGTAGACCTCGCGAAGCTGGTCCACCGTGACCAGGGTGTAGATCTGGGTCGTCGTCACCGAGGCGTGTCCGAGTAGCTCCTGCACGACGCGGACGTCTGCGCCTCCGTCGAGCAGATGGGTCGCGAAGGAGTGGCGCAGCGTGTGGGGCGACACCTCTACGTCCAGCCCGGCTCGCTCGGTGGCCTTGGCGAGCAGCGCCCAGGCCGACTGTCGTGAGAGCCGGCTCCCGCGGACGTTCAGGAAGAGTGCAGGGCTCCCCTTGCCCCCGGCGCCGAGCGTCGGACGGGCGGAGGCGAGGTAGCGTGCGCAGGCGTCTTTGGCGTAGGAGCCCATCGGGACGATCCGCTCCCTGCTGCCCTTGCCCATCAGCCTGACGACGTCATCGTCGAAGTTCACGTCGTCGACATCGAGACCAACCGCCTCGGAGATCCGAGCTCCGGTCCCGTACAGGAACTCGAGTAGCGCTCGGTCCCTCAAGGCGAGCTCGGAGCCAGCCGATCCTGCCGCTTCGATGATGGCCTCCACGTCACGCAGGGGCAGTGCCTTGGGCAACCGTCGTGGCGGCGCCGGAGGCTTCACTGCCGCCGCCGGGTCTCGTGACAGCAGGCCCTCCATCAGGGCAAAGGCGTGGAAGCCCCGGACCGCGACCACCGTTCTCCCGGCGCTGCTGGCACTCAGCGCCGGGTGGTCGTCGTCGCCCTCGCGCAGTCGCATCAGGAACTCGCTCACGTGAGCGCTGGTGATGTCGTCGAGCTCGGCCACGTCGATGGCGGCGAGATAGTCGGTGTAGCGCCGAAGGTCACGTCGGTATGCCGCCAGGGTGTTGGGCGCCAAGCCTCGTTCCACCGCGAGGTGGTCGACGTAGCTGCGCACCGCGGCGCTCAACGCGTCGCGGCTCAGGTCAAGACCTCCGCAAGGCTCAGGTACTCCAACCCGTGCGCCTGGGCGACCGGCGCGTACGTGAGGTCGCCCGCATAGGTGTTGAGGCCAAGGGCGAGCGACCCGTCGTCGCGCAGCGCCTGCTTCCACCCCTTGTCCGCGAGCGCCACGGCGTACGGCAGTGTCACGTTGGTAAGGGCGTACGTCGACGTGTGCGGCACGGCTCCCGGCATGTTCGCGACGCAGTAGAAGATCGAGCCGTGCACCTGGTAGGTCGGGTTGTCGTGCGTGGTCGGGCGCGAGTCCTCGAAGCAGCCGCCCTGGTCGATGGAGATGTCGACGAGCACGGACCCGGGCTTCATCCGGGAGACAAGGTCGTTCGAGATGAGAGTCGGCGCTTTTGCTCCGGGGACGAGGACCGCCCCGATGACGAGATCGGCATCGAGCACGGCCCGCTCAACCTCGTAGGTGTTCGAGGCCACCGTCTGCAGGTGACCCTGATAGATGCGGTCGGCCTGGCGCAGCCGCTCTATGTCCAGGTCGAGCAGGAGGACCTCGGCCTGCATGCCCAAGGCGATGGCGGCCGCGTTCATGCCGGAGACACCGGCCCCGATGACCACGGTCTTGGCGGCATACACCCCCGACACCCCGCCCATGAGCACCCCTCGGCCACCGCCCTGGCGCATCAGGTGGTAGGCCCCCGCCTGAGGCGCGAGCCGCCCGGCGACCTCGCTCATGGGCGCGAGTAGGGGCAGCGCACGGTCCGGGGTCTGGACAGTCTCGTAGGCGATGGAGGTGACCCGCTGCTTGAGCAGAGCGTCGGTGCAGTCGCGGGACGCCGCCAGGTGCAGGTACGTGAAGAGCGTCTGACCGTCGCGCATCCGGTCGTACTCCTCGGCGATCGGCTCCTTGACCTTCAGCACCAGCTCAGCGGTCTGCCACACGTCGTCGGCCGTCGCAAGGATCACTGCACCGGCCGCCGCGAACTCGTCGTCGGCGATGGACGACCCGAGGCCTGCACTTGCCTGCACGTAGACGTCGTGGCCGCGGGCTGCGAGCTCGTGCACTCCGGAGGGCGTGATCGCGACGCGGTACTCGTGGTTCTTGACTTCCTTGGGAATGCCGACCTTCATGTCCCTCACCCTTTCCCGAGCCCGCCCGCCGGGTCGACCTCTGTGCCTCGCAACCTACTGCATCGGTTGCGACCGAAGCACTGGGACCGGACGACGGATCAGGGAGATGCAGCCGCCCTCAACCGGCCATTTCGGCGGCGGGTCGCATCCAAGGCGAGGGATCCCGCGACGAGGGCGCCGTTCGAGAGCTGGCCACCCAGAACAGCGTCGACGAGGTCGGGCAGCGGGACCCAGTCCCTGACCATGGCCGCCTCCTCGTGCCGTGCCCGAAACCCGTCGGGGAGGTCGGCCGACGCGACGTCCTCGGCGAGGAACACGTGGATGACCTCGCTGCTGAAACCGGGAGAAGGCCGCAGGGTGAGCAGGTGCGACCAGTGCCGAGCCACAATGTGCCCCTCCTCGAGCAGCTCTCGCTTCGCCGCCGCCAGTGGCTCCTCGTGCTCGACGTCGAGGAGTCCGGCCGGAAGCTCCCACAGACGGTGCTGGACCGGGTGCCGATACTGCCGGACGACCAGCACCTGGTCCTGCGCGTCGACCGCCACCACCGCGACGGCTCCGACGTGGTCGGCGACCTCCCGGTCGTACGTCGTACCGTCGTCGTCGGTCAAGGTGTCGAGTCGAACGTCGAAGACGTGACCGTCGAAGACTTTCGTCGAGTCGACAACCGGGTGTGCCTCAGCCTTGTCAGCAAGCTGCTTCACCGAGGCTCCCTCATCAACCCTCGACCTCGACTGCCCTTCGGCGCAACGACGTCTCGTCCACGGGCAGGCGAAGCTCCCGTTGGCGCTCGAGGGCGGCCGCGACAAGCCCGGCGAACAACGGATGCGGTCGTGTCGGACGTGACCGTAGCTCGGGGTGCGCCTGCGTAGAGACGTAGTACGGGTGGACATCGCCAGATAGCTCCACGTACTCCACGAGCTCGTGATCTGGCGACAGCCCCGAGAAGACCAGCCCAGCCTCCTCGAGCTGAGCCCGGAACGCGTTGTTGACCTCGTACCGGTGCCGGTGACGCTCCTCGACCCGGTCGCAGCCGTACGCCTTGGCGACCACGGACCCGGGCTGAAGCTCCGCCGGGTAGAGACCGAGGCGCATGGTGCCGCCCATGTCGCCGTCGCCCTTGACGATGTTGAGCTGTTCGGCCATCGTCGCGATGACCGGCTCCGCGGCCGAGGGGTCGAACTCGGTGGAGCCGGCTTCACTGAGCCCGGCGACATTGCGGGCGAACTCGATCACCATGCACTGCAGCCCCAGGCAGAGGCCCAGAGTGGGAATCTGGTGCTCGCGCGTGTAGCGCAGTGCGCTGACCTTGCCCTCGATGCCACGGACGCCGAAGCCACCAGGTACGCACACCGCGTCCACGTCACCCAACATGGCGGCCGCTCCCTCCGGTGTGCGACAAGTGTCGGACGCCACCCACCGCAGGTTGACGCGCGCGTCGTTGCCGAAGCCTCCCGCTCGCAGCGCCTCGACCACCGACAGGTAGGCGTCCGGGAGGTCGATGTACTTGCCTACCAGAGCTACCGTGACCTCCTCAGCCGGCCGGTGCACCCGCTGGAGCAGCTGGTTCCACCGGGTCCAGTCCACGTCGCGGAACGGCAGGTTGAGCCGCCGTACGACGTAGGCGTCAAGACCCTCCGAGTGCAAGACCTTGGGGATGTCGTAGATCGACGGCGCGTCGACAGCGGCGACGACGGCCTCCTCGTCGACGTCACACATCAGTGAGATCTTGCGCTTGACCGAGTGAGGGATCTCACGGTCCGCGCGGCAGACGACCGCGTCGGGTGCGATACCGATCGAGCGCAGGGCCGCTACGGAGTGCTGGGTGGGTTTTGTCTTGAGCTCGCCGGAGGGGCCGATGTAGGGGACCAGGGATACGTGCAGGAAGAAGCAGTTGTCGCGGCCGACGTCGTGGCGGACCTGTCGGGCGGCTTCCAGGAACGGCAGAGACTCGATGTCGCCGACCGTGCCGCCGATCTCGGTGATGACGATGTCGACGTCATCTGAGGCCATCGCCCGGATGCGTTGCTTGATCTCGTTGGTGATGTGCGGGATCACCTGGACCGTGTCGCCGAGGTAGTCGCCGCGGCGCTCCTTGGCGATCACGGACGAGTAGACCTGTCCGGTGGTGACGTTGGCTTGGTGGCCGAGGTCGACGTCCAGGAAACGCTCGTAGTGGCCGATGTCGAGGTCCGTCTCCGCGCCGTCGTTGGTGACGAACACCTCGCCGTGCTGGAAGGGGTTCATCGTGCCAGGGTCCACGTTGAGGTAGGGGTCCAGCTTCTGCATGGTCACGCGCAACCCACGCGACTTCAACAGACGCCCCAGCGACGACGCCGTCAGCCCCTTGCCCAGCGACGAGGCCACACCACCCGTCACGAACAGATGCTTGGTCTGCGACGAGGCTGCCAACTCATGCTCCCGCGGTATCTCGATCGTGCAGTGAGGTCTCCCACCGCTCCACGGGGTTCCAATCTATCAACATCTTGAGGTGGCCGGGCGCGCCACGCCCGCCAACTCGCGCGTCAAGGCGCGAAACGCAGTCCCGTCGGCAGCACCGGCAAGCCGTCGACGACGCCGAACTCCCCGGGGGTCCCCGACAGGGCGCCGGTCAAGGCGTAGACAGCCACCAAGGTCCCGGTCGGGGAGGTCCCGGCGTTGGTCGTGGCAACGTTGAGACCGTTGACGGCATCGGTGTCCGAAAGGATGTCGAGGAGCCCGCCGGGGTAACGCCCCGTCTCCGGCGTGACCACCACGACAGCCTCAGCGGCCGGGGAAAGGGTGCTCAGCAGGTCGCCAGTGATCACGTTGCGCGCCGACGACGCCGCGTCAGCACCGTGGTGCCCCGGGGCCAGCACGACAACCGCCGTTCCGCGCACGGTCGGCTCCGCGTCCAAAGTGACCAGTTTGGCGCCCTGCAGCTCGGCGTCGATCTTCACCGCCGTGTCGTCGAACTGTTGGCTTGAGGGTGGCGCGACGTACGCCCGAGCCAGCACGAGTCCGAGCTGTGCGAACGCCTCGTCCGAGCCTGTGCCGGCGCCGTCGAGCCTGTGCAGCGAGCTCGATGCTACGGAACCGACGTATGCCTTCTTGCCTGGGTCGACGACATCTGCGGCCAGCGTCACCACGACGGCGAGCGAGCCGCCGGCCTGCTGGATGGCTGCCCGCATGGCGGCGATGGAGGGTCCGGCCACGCCGGGAAGCACGAAGACCGTGACCGCACGCCCCGTGAGGCGGTTCTGCAGGAGGCTCGGTGCAAGGCTCTTGACCAATGCGGCGTCCAAGACGTTCGCCGCCCTCGCCGAATGCAGCTGGTCTTCGAGTGTGGAGTTGGACGCCTCAAGGGTTGCGGTGTCGTCGCGGCCATCTGCGCGTTGCAGGGGGCCAGACCCGAGTGCGATGCCGACGGCAAGGGTGATGCAGGCGGCGAAGACAGCGACAAGGTGGCGACGAAGAGCGCTCATGTCACTTGCTCGCGACCCCAGCTCCACGAGTCCCGTGCCCAGCTGAGTGCCTCGTCGAGCCAGTCTTGGCCCACCGGGGTCGTCGCGACGGCGGCGAGCACGGCGGCGATGGCGACCAGAAGCAGCAGGACGACGAGCCAAGCCCGGTATCGATGTGAGTACAGGTGTGTTACGGCCTTCGCGTCAACCAGCTTGGAACCGACAGTTGCGCGGGTGAGGAACGAGCTGGCCATCCCCGACCGACCCTTGTCGAGGAACTCGACGAACGAGGCGTGAGAGCCCACCATCACGATGAGCTCAGCCCCGCCGGCGTGGGCGAGGAGGATAGCGGCGTCCTCGCTCGTCCCGCTGGTGGCGAACGTCTCGTGCGTGAGCCCGAGGCGGTCGAGCCGGCCGAGTGCGCTTCGGTTGCTAGCGGTGGTGTGCGCAACCACCTCAGCGCCACAACGCAGCGCCTGGTCGGAGATGTCCTCTCCCGTCGTCACGACGAGGTCTGGGCGATGACCCGCGGCGATGAGCGAGTCGGCGCCGGCATCGACGCCGATCAGCACCGGGTGGTTCTCCTTGATGTACCTCCTCAGGCCGCGCAGGTCGCGCTCGTGGTCGAAGGCCCGCAGCACCACCACCACCTGGCGTCCGTCGAACGAGACTTTCGTGTGTGGGATGCCCTCGCCGTCGAGCAGCAGGCGCTGGTCGCGCCGCAGGTGCTCCACCGCGTTCGCACTGAACGCCTCGAGCTGGCTCGTCATACCGCCGCGGGCGTCCGCCAAGGCGTCAGCGACCGATGCGTGGTCCTGCCGCACCCCACTGGCAATCGGCTGGTCCTCGACATAAACGGTGTCGCCGTCGACGCGGACGAGGTCGCCGTCGGAGATGGCTGTGAAGATCTCGGCGTCGACCTCGTCGACGAGCACGACGCCGGCGTCGAGAAGGATCTGTGGCCCGAGGTTCGGGTAGCGGCCAGAGACCGACGGTGCGATGTTGACGACCGCGACGACGCCGGCCTCGACCAGTGCGACCGCCGATGCCCGGTCGACGTCGACGTGGTCGATCACGGCGATGTCTCCGCGTTGCAGCCTTTTCGTGAGGGTGCGAGTACGCCGGTCGAGCTTGGCAGGGCCGGGGACACCGGCCGGAGCGCGGGTGCGTGAGCGCCGAAGGACGGTGAGCTTCATGGTCTGCTCATCCTACGAACCGCTACCCGAGGATCTGGGGATCTGTGGGCGAGTGTCGGCAGCTGGTGAGCTGGTGCGCGGCAAAGACGTGCTCAGGAGCAGCGTTCGATCCGGGCCAGGTCAACGAGCTCGTCGGCGTGGGCCAGGGCAGAGTCGGAGTCCTCGAGCCCGGCGAGCATCCTGGACAGCTCGCGGCGGCGTCCCTCGTCGTCGAGCCGGGTCACTCCGCTCGAAGTGACGCTGCCGTCACTGCTCTTCACGACGGCGTAGTGCTGGTCGGCGAAGGCGGCCACCTGCGGAAGATGCGTCACCACGATCACCTGGACGTTGCGTGCCAGTCGGGCCAGCCGACGGCCGACCTCTACTGCTGCCTTCCCCCCGACCCCGGCGTCGATCTCGTCGAAGATCATGGTGGGCACCGGTTGGGTCCCGGCCAGGCAGACCTCCAAAGCGAGCATGACCCGCGAGAGCTCGCCCCCGGATGCGCCCTTCTGGATCGGGCGCGGCTGGCTGCCGGGGTGGGCGGCGAAGAGGAAGGCGACATCGTCGAGACCGTGTGCGCCCGGCTCGGTGAGGGCGGTGACCTCGACGCGGAAGTCGGCGTCGGGCATGGCCAAGCGGGTCAGCTCATCCGTCACCCGCCGGGACAGCTCGACGGCCAGCTCTCGCCGGCGACGCGAGAGCTCGCGGCCGAGGTCCGCCAGCTGAGCGCAGAGGTCGTCTCGGCGCGCGCGTAGCCCGGCGACCAGAGTGTCGTCATCGCCGAGCTCCAGGAGCCGAGCCGACGCCGTGTCGGCCCAGTCCAGCACCTCCGTGACCGTGTCGCCGTACTTGCGCGTCAGGACGGCAAGCGCGGCACGTCGATCCTGTACCCAGGCGAGTCGCTGGGGGTCGGAGTCGAGGTTCGAGACGTACGACGCGAGGTCAGCAGCGACGTCGACCAAGGCGTACGAGGCAGCGGCAAGGTCGTCACACAGCTGAGCCAGCTTCGGGTCGTTGTCGCGTTGCGACTCCAGCGACTTGCGCGCCGCGGCAACCAGGCCTAGCGCGTCGTGCCCAGCGACGTCCGGCTCGTCGGCGCTGAGCGCACAGCGGGCGTCGTCGGCGGCTCGTCGCAGCGAGTCGGCGTTGCCGAGACGCAGCTCCTCCGCACGCAGCTTTTCATCCTCATCCGGCTGGAGGTCGGCGGCGCGGATCTCCGTGAGCCCAAGACGCAGGAGGTCTGCCTCCTGCGCCCGCTCTCGTCCGCGTGATTGCACCGCTGCGAGGTCTGCAGACACTGTTCGCAGCTCATGGAACGTCTGGCAGTAGGAGTCCAAGACAGTGAGGTGCGGCTTGCCACCGAACGCGTCAAGTGCCTGTCGCTGATGAGCAGGCGCCAGGAGCAGCTGTTGGTCCGACTGCCCGTGGATGACGACGAGCTCCGAGCAGAGCTTCGCGAGCGTCCCGACGGGGATGCCGGCTCCGCCCGCCACCGCCTTCGCCCGACCGCTGGAGGACACGATGCGACTGAGGATCAAGGACCCGTCCTCGACGTCAGCGCCCGTCTCTGCCGCAAGCGCCCGTACCTTCGAGCCGGCGCTCAGCCGCAACGTGCCCTGGACACGGGCTCGCGATGCCCCCTCCCGGACGACGCTGGTGTCTGCCCGTTCCCCGAGCAACAGGCCCAGCGCGGTCACGACCATGGTCTTGCCCGCGCCTGTCTCGCCTGTGACGACGTTGAGTCCGCCGCCCAGCTCCAGACAGGCAGCATCGATCACTCCGAGCGAGTCGATGGTCAGCTCCTCAAGCATCAACAGCACCGCCGCTCGGGGCAGGCCCGGCGGCCTTCCCACGCCACCCGCTGACCGGGAGATCGAACTTTGCCACCAGCCGGTCGGTGAACGGCGCCTCCCGCAGGCGGGCCAGCCGCACCGACCTGGTTCCGCGCGTCACCTCGACACGTGCACCGCGTGGCAGCTCCATCGAACGCCGGCCGTCGCACCACAGCACCCCAACACCGGCGCTCTCGGTCAAGACCTCGACGGCGAGACGGGAGTCGACCGAAGCTACGAGCGGCCGAGCGAACAAGGCGTGTGCGCTGAGGGGCACCAGGAGCAGTGCCTGCACCTCTGGCCACACCACGGGTCCACCAGCGCTGAACGCGTAGGCAGTCGACCCCGTCGGTGTGGCGAAGACGATTCCGTCGCAACCCCACCGCGACAGCGGGTGGTCATCGATCTCGGCGACGACCTCGAGCATCCGTTGCCGGGCGGCCTTCTCGACGGTCGCCTCGTTCAGCGCCCAGCCGTGGGCGTCCGGCTGTCCCTCGACCCGCACGAGAACGTCGACCGTCAGCCGGTCCTCGACGGTGTAGGAGCCAGCGATGATCGCTTCGACGGTGGTGTCCACGTCGTACCACTCGGCTTCTGCCAGGAAGCCGACGTGACCGAGGTTGATCCCGAGCAACGGCGTGCGGGAGTCCCGGGTGAGCTCCGCGGACCGCAGGATCGTGCCGTCGCCTCCGATGACCACCACGAGCTCGCAGCCGAGAGGAGCCTCCCCGTCGGCCGGGACCGCTTCTGCCTGGATCCCGAGGTCCTCGGCCTCCTCCCGGAGCAGGCGTACGGCGATGCCGGACGCCTGCAGCCGGTCCGCCACGGCGGTGGCAGCAGCGACGACCTCAGAACGACCCGTGTGCGCGACCAGCAGCACCGTCCGCCCGTGGCCGGGAGTCGAGCCGGCGCTTGCGCGGGCGTTGTCGGCCGAGTCTGCGGTCACCTGGCTACCCTCTCACTGTGCGCTTTCATTGGGGGCCGCGGGCGACAACCTCGGCCACGGCGGCCTCGGTGAGCGGTGGTGCGCCTGCGGCGAACCAGCAGAAGTACTCGACGTTGCCTGCGGGCCCAGGCAACGGACTTGCACACACGCCCTGCGCGCCGAGACCCAGCCGCGCGGCGGCCCTCGCCACGTCGACCACCGACCGGACCCTGAGCTGAGGGTCGCGGACGACCCCGCTCTTGCCGACGAGGCCCTTTCCCACCTCGAACTGGGGCTTCACCATCAAGACCAGGTCGGGTTCCGGTGCAGTAACCGCCACCAGTGCTGGGAGCACGTGTCGCAGAGAGATGAAGGACAGGTCCGCTACCACGAGGTCAGGGGCAAAGGGCAGCGTGACCGACGGGAGGTCCTTGACGTTCGTGCGGTCGAGGACGTGAACACGACTGTTCTGTGCCAGGCTCCACGCGAGCTGCCCGTAGCCCACATCGACCGCGACCACCTCTGCCACGCCGGCACGGAGCAAGACATCGGTGAAGCCTCCCGTCGAGGCTCCGACGTCCAACGCATGGCGACCTGCCACACCAAGGCCGTGTGGCGCGAAGGCGGCAAGGGCACCCGCCAGCTTGTGGCCCGCTCGAGACGCATAGCCGGGATCGTCGTCGTCCGTCGTCACGACCAGTGCGGCATCGGTCGTCACGGCAGTGGCAGGCTTGCTGGCAACGGCGCCTGCCACCAGCACGCGACCTGCTGCGATCAGGTCGCCGGCGTGATCCCGGCTCCTGGCAAGCCCTCGACGCACCAGCTCGGCGTCAAGGCGCAGACGTCTCGGCATGTCGGTCGTTCATCGCGGCTGTGATGACGTATCTGCGCTGGACGACCCGTCGTCGTCCAGGGCCTCGCGCAGACGTTCGTGGGCCTGCTCGAAGACAGCCGGGTGGTCGTCAACCGAACGCTTGTCGAGGTCTTGGAGCGACGAGACGGCGGCGTCCACCCTCGGGTCACCCAGTGGGGTCGGCTCGCCGGGAAGCGGTGGTATGTGCTCGGGGTCGTTCACGTCGGCTACCTCTCTTGTCGTCCGCGTCGTCGTACTTCACCGGTGCGCCGACACATGCTTTCACTCATATCATCTCCGCCTCGACGGTCGCCGGCGCGCGGCTTTGGTGGTCGTCGCACCAGCTCCAGGCGGCGCTGACCACGACGCGCAGCCCGTCGGACCGGTCAGCTCCGCTGGCCTGCAGCTGGACATGACCGTCGGCCAACTTCGCGCGCCACCCGCGCAGCTCGAAGACGTCGTCAGTGCGTCGAGGCACGCGGTGCGCCTCGAGCAGGCCGTCCATCCTCCACGAGACGTACGACGGCCGCTGCTTCGAGGTAGCAGCGCACAGTGCTGTCAGGTCGGTGACGCCGGTCATCACGAGCAGCGAATCGGCCCCGCAGTTGTTGGCTCCCTCGATGTCGGTGTCGAGGCGGTCTCCGACGACGATCGGTCGAGCGCATCCCAACCGGCGAACCGTCTCGTCGAAGAGCGGCCGGCACGGTTTTCCGGCGACCACTGCAGGAGGCGAGCCGACCGCTGCGGCCACTGCGTTGACGAGCGTGCCGTTCCCTGGGGCGATGCCGTCAGAGGTCGGCACGGTGAGATCTAGGTTGCACGCCACCCAAAGCGCGCCGGAACGGATCGCCTTGGCCGCCTCCGCCAGGTGCGCCCACCCCACCGACGGACCGAAGCCCTGCACAACGGCCAGCGGGTCGTCTGCTGCAGACTCCACCACCTCAAGACCGGCGTCGGTCACCGCCGAACGCAGACCTTCCCCGCCGACGACAAGGACCCTGGAGCCGGCCTCGAACCGCTGCGCCAGCTCCGAAGCCGCCGCCTGGGCAGACGTCACGACGTCGGCAGCTGTCGCCTCGACTCCCAGCTCGCGCAGGTGCTCGGCCACGGATTGCGGCGTTCGCGACGCGTTGTTGGTCACGAAGGCGACAGCCACTCCGCGGTCACGCACCTGACCCAACACGTCGGCCACACCGGCTACGGCGGCGGATCCGACGTAGACCACGCCGTCGAGGTCGAGCATGACGCAGTTGTACTGGTTCACCAGAGCGCTGTCGCTGCCTTGGAGCATGGACCGAGTATCGGTCACGGCATACCTCCGCAGGTCAGAGTCGTACGATGCAGCGTGGCCCGTCAGCATGACACGACAGTGAGCGCGGAGCTGCTTCTGCATCCATTTGTGGCAACACGCTTCAACGCAGATGTCGTGGGCGACATCGGCCAGGTCACGGCCCCGCCATATGACGTCTTGGACCGCCGGATGGTGGACGACCTGCTCAACAACCATCCGCAGAACATTGTCCGGCTCGTGCTTCCCGGGATGGTGAGCGAGCCGGTGCGGTCGGCGAACCCCTACACACTGGCTGCCAGCCTGCTCGAACGCTGGCGCGAGCAAGGGGTCATGGTCAGCGATCCGGAGCCGGCGCTCTACGTCTATGAGTACGGCGACGCCGCCACGCAGGTGTGCGGGCTCGTCGGGGCACTGGAGCTCCTGCCGAACGCCCAGGTGGTACTGCCGCACGAACACGTGATCCCTGACATCGTGGCCGACCGGCTGGCGATGATGGCCACCACCCGTAGCAACCTCGAGCCGATCCTCCTTGTCTATGACGGCTACGGAAGCACGGCTGATGTCCTCGAGGACGCTCGGTCCCGCGACCCGGTTACCGACGTGCGGGCACCCGACGGCACCTACCACCGGCTGTGGGCGGTTCGTGACGCGGTAGACATCCGAGCTGTCCGCCAGACGCTGGCTCCGCACCAGGCACTGATCGCGGACGGTCACCACCGCCACATGTCGTACCTGCAGCTGCGCCGACGCCATCGTTCGACCGGTGCAGGCGCGGGGCCGTGGGACCGCGGCCTGGCCCTCCTCATCGACCACTCGCAGTTCCCGTTGCGACTGTCCGCAATACACCGCAGCTTGTCGGAGCTCCGGTTGGAGACGCTGCGGCCGGTGCCGGGCTTCGAGATGTCCACACTCGAGCCCTGTACGGCTGGGCCGCCCAGCGCTCCTGCTCGACCAGGACAGTTCATCGTCTCCGACTGCTCCCAGTACGCCGTCATCTCCTCGACTCGGCGGCGAGACCGGACCGTGAGCGATGCGGAGGTCCTCCATACGAGACTGCTGCCCGGCTGGGGTGTGAGCGAGGATCAGGTCGGCTACCACCACACCGTGAAGCAGACTCTGCGCAGCGCGCACCAAGACGCCGGCGTGGCCGTCTTGCTGCATCCGTCGACGGTTGCCGAGGTGATGGACGTCGTCCGGGCCGGCAAGATGATGCCGCGCAAGTCCACGTCCTTCGGCCCCAAGCCGCGGACCGGGCTTGTGATGCGGCTCTTCGACGACGAGATGTAGCGGTGTGACGCCGCTCACCCGTCGGGAGGTCTGACGCGACGGGTACGCCGAACCTCCACCTCCACCCGGCTGACCGGGCCGCTGTCACCTCGGAAGAAGCGGCGGCGGATGGCACCTGCCACCTCCACCTGCTCACCGGGCACCCAGGTGCGCATGGAGCGCTGCACCTTGGCCAGCCACGCCACGCAGTCGATGGTGTCGACGCGCTGCTGCGAGCGGGCTCGACTGGCGGCATCTCGGTCGACGATGACGCGGGCGGTCAGCAGGGCGTCGCCGCTGGGCAACGTCCGTTCCTCAGGGGACGCCGCAACGCGCCCCACCAGCGTCACCTCGTTGACCGCTGGGGCGGAGCCGGCGGGTTGATCGTCTGCTGCTGCTGGGCCTGCGCTGCGGTGAGGCATGGGATTCCTTCCTCTCAGAGGAACATCCTTGCCAGCGCGAAGCCCTCGGACGAGGGGGGCCAGGAGTCTGTGGACGAAGGGCCTGCTGCGTTGTGACGATGTGGAAAGGCGCTAGATGCGGGCGGCGCCAGTCGCCGGCACAGCGCCTGTCACGGCTCTTCGGCAGCCTCCTCGACGACCGTGCTGACGATGACACTGCCCTCGAGCTCCAGCACCCGCTCGGCCGCATCGGTGTAGCCATGGGCGTCAACACCGGCGGCGCGTTGGAACCATTCGAGCGCCTGCCGGGTCTGGCCGTCGGCCAAGAGCGCGTCGGCGTACGCGTAGCGCAGGCGCGGAACCCACGAAGCGCGCGAACGACTTCGCAGCTCTCGACCTTCGAGAGTCGTGAGAGCGGCGGCGACGTCACCGAGATCGCGCCGGGCACCCGAGGCCACGATCACCATCTCGATCTGACCTGCCTCGTCGAGGTCTTGCACCCCGGGATCCTTGGCAAGCGCCAGTGCTCGCTCTGGCCGCCCCAACGCACGCTCACAGTCAGCCATCATCGGCAGGTAGATCGGGCTATGACTCATCCGTCGAGCCGCCTTGAACTCGGCGAGCGCGTCCTTGAAACGGCTCGCGGCGTAGGCGGCCTCCCCGCTGGCCTCCCGTACGGCGGGGACGCGGGCGGCGCGGGCACGAGCCGCGACCGTGTGCTGATAGGCGACCTCCGGGTCTGTGTGAAGCAGCCGGGCGGCGGCCACAAGGTGACGGGCCACCCGTGCCGCCAGCTTCTCCGGCAGGGACTTGAGCTGGGCGACGACAGCCCGGTCGAGCTCTTTGCCGGTGATGTCCTCGGGGATAGGGGGGCCGTCGTACTGTGCCTGGACGGCGCTGCGATCGCTGGCGGACAGATCATCTCGGCGCCAACGACCGGCCGTGCTGCGGCTACGGTCCTTGCTCCGGTCGCGGGGTGCTGCGTTCTGTCGGCCATGCCGGCTGTGGTTGCCGCCCGATGACGCACCGCGGCGCTCTGCAGCCGGCTTGCCGCCGGTGTCATCTTGGTTGGTCGAGCTGCCTGGTGGCGAGCCCGTGCCTCGAGCAGACGGTCCGCCTTGCTGGCGATCCCGCGGGTGCTGGCCTGTCACGAGTGCCTCCATGAAGACGGTGGGTGACGAGCCGCCGCTCGTCACGTTACCAAATGCGCCGTGGGTTGCCGGTAGCGCCGCAGGTGTCCACGTAAGGAAAGGGCCGCCCAGTCGGGCGGCCCTTTCGGTACGAGTATGTCCGGCGACGTCCTACTCTCCCACACGCTCCCGCGTGCAGTACCATCGGCGCTGAAGGGCTTAACTTCCAGGTTCGGAATGGAGCTGGGTGTTTCCCCTTCGCCATGGTCGCCGAAACTCTATGGAGATGTCGGCAGGAGCGCGCGCAGACCGCAGCTCAACCGTCCCGACCGTATCTCGGGAACCGCATAGTGGACGCGAACAAGAACAATCTTGTTGAAGAGAGACAAGCCCTCGGCCTATTAGTACCGGTCAGCTCCGTGCATTACTGCCTTCTACCTCCGGCCTATCAACCCAGTGTTCTGCTGGGGGCCTTACCCGGTTACCCGGTGAGAAACCTCATCTTGAAGCGTGCTTCCCGCTTAGATGCTTTCAGCGGTTATCACTTCCGAACGTAGCCAACCAGCCGTGCTCCTGGCGGAACAACTGGCACACCAGAGGTTCGTCCATCCCGGTCCTCTCGTACTAGGGACAGCTCTTCTCAAGTTTCTTACGCGCGCGGCGGATAGGGACCGAACTGTCTCACGACGTTCTAAACCCAGCTCGCGTGCCGCTTTAATGGGCGAACAGCCCAACCCTTGGGACCTACTCCAGCCCCAGGATGCGACGAGCCGACATCGAGGTGCCAAACCATCCCGTCGATATGGACTCTTGGGGAAGATCAGCCTGTTATCCCCGGGGTACCTTTTATCCGTTGAGCGACGCCGCTTCCACTTGCCAGCGCCGGGTCACTAGTGCCGACTTTCGTCCCTGCTCGACGTGTCTGTCTCACAGTCAAGCTCCCTTGTGTACTTACACTCAACACCTGATTGCCAACCAGGCTGAGGGAACCTTTGCGCGCCTCCGTTACATTTTAGGAGGCAACCGCCCCAGTTAAACTACCCACCAGGCACTGTCCCTGATCCGGATTACGGACCGAGGTTAGATAGCTAATACGATCAGAGTGGTATTTCAACGATGGCTCCACGTGAACTGGCGTCCACGCTTCACAGCCTCCCACCTATCCTATACAAACCGAATCAACCACCAATACCAAGCTATAGTAAAGGTCCCGGGGTCTTTCCGTCCTGCCGCGCGTAACGAGCATCTTTACTCGTAGTGCAATTTCGCCGAGTCCACGGTTGAGACAGTGCCAGAGTCGTTACGCCATTCGTGCAGGTCGGAACTTACCCGACAAGGAATTTCGCTACCTTAGGATGGTTATAGTTACCACCGCCGTTTACTGGCGCTTAAGTTCTGAGCTTTGCGACCGAAGTCACTAACTCGTCCCCTTAACGTTCCAGCACCGGGCAGGCGTCAGTCCGTATACATCGTCTTACGACTTAGCACGGACCTGTGTTTTTAGTAAACAGTCGCTTGGGCCTGGTCTCTGCGGCCATCACCGCTTCGTAGAGCAAGTCTACTGACGGATTCGGCCCCCCTTCTCCCGAAGTTACGGGGGCATTTTGCCGAGTTCCTTAACCATGGTTAACTCGATCGCCTTGGTATTCTCTACCTGACTACCTGTGTCGGTTTAGGGTACGGGCGGCTTTGAAACTCGCTAGAGGCTTTTCTCGACAGCATAGGATTACCCACTTCGCCTAAATCGGCTCGGTATCAGATCTCAGGCCACGAGAGACGGATTTGCCTATCTCTCACCCTACATCCTTACCCGCGGACTACCATCGCCGCGGTTGGGCTACCTTCCTGCGTCACCCCATCGCTTGACTACTACCAGTTCGGGTCGTGCGCTCACTCGACTCCGTCCGAAGACATTGCCAAGATCGGGCACTTGGCATCACTAGGTTCGTCATGGTCGCGTCAAAGCCGGTACGGGAATATCAACCCGTTGTCCATCGACTACGCCTGTCGGCCTCGCCTTAGGTCCCGACTTACCCAGGGCAGATTAGCTTGACCCTGGAACCCTTAGTCATTCGGCGGAGGGGTTTCTCACCCCTCTTTCGCTACTCATGCCTGCATTCTCACTCGTGTGGCGTCCACGGCTGGGTCACCCCGCCGCTTCTCTCGCCACACGACGCTCCCCTACCCATCCACACACCTGGACGGCACCCGAAGGTGACGCCGAGTTAACGCGTGAATGCCATAGCTTCGGCGGATAACTTGAGCCCCGCTAAATTGTCGGCGCGAAATCACTTGACCAGTGAGCTATTACGCACTCTTTCAAGGGTGGCTGCTTCTAAGCCAACCTCCTGGTTGTCTCTGCGACTTCACATCCTTTTCCACTTAGTTATCGCTTCGGGGCCTTAGCTGATGGTCTGGGCTGTTTCCCTTTCGACTACGGAGCTTATCCCCCGCAGTCTCACTGCCGCGCTCTCACTTACCGGCATTCGGAGTTTGGCTAATTTCGGTAAGCTTGTGGCCCCCTAGATTATCCAGTGCTCTACCTCCGGTAAGAAACACGCGACGCTGCACCTAAATGCATTTCGGGGAGAACCAGCTATCACGGAGTTTGATTGGCCTTTCACCCCTATCCACAGCTCATCCCCCAGGTTTTCAACCCTGGTGGGTTCGGTCCTCCACGCGGTCTTACCCGCGCTTCAACCTGGCCATGGATAGATCACTCCGCTTCGGGTCTAGAGCATGCGACTGATTCGCCCTGTTCGGACTCGCTTTCGCTACGGCTTCCCCTCCCGGGTTAACCTCGCCACATACCACTAACTCGCAGGCTCATTCTTCAAAAGGCACGCTGTCACGGTTCCGAAGAACCGCTCCAACGGATTGTAGGCACATGGTTTCAGGTACTATTTCACTCCCCGCCTGGGGTACTTTTCACCTTTCCCTCACGGTACTTGTCCGCTATCGGTCATCAAGGAGTATTTAGGCTTAGCGGGTGGTCCCGCCGGATTCGCACGGAATTTCAGGGGTTCCGTGCTACTCGGGATTACATTGAAGAGCCACTGCCTTACGTCTACGGGGGTATCACCCGCTCTGCCGGGACTTTCCAGTCCGCTTCGACTTCGGCAATGGTTTCTGACTCTTTGCTGGTACGGCAGTACCAACCCAATGGTCCCACGACCCCGCATAGGCAACGCCTGCCGGCTATCACACCTACACGGTTTAGCCTCTTCCGCGTTCGCTCGCCACTACTGACGGAATCACTATTGTTTTCTCTTCCTGTGGGTACTGAGATGTTTCACTTCCCACGTTCCCTCCGAGCGCCCTATGTGTTCAGGCGACGGTAGCTGGACATGACTCCAGCTGGGTTTCCCCATTCGGACATCCCCGGATCACAGCTCGGTTGTCAACTTCCCGGGGCTTATCGCAGACTCCTACGTCCTTCATCGGCTCTTGATGCCAAGGCATCCACCATGTGCCCTTAGTAGCTTGTCATTTCATCTAACAAAATTGCTACAAAGATGCTCGCGTCCACTATGCAGTTCTCAAGGTACGGGCGGCATCGATCCCAGTGCACCGCGTGCCCAACCGCATAGGGGCGCCGGTGGGTCGTTCGGTGGGGGTCGATCCAGAGGGAGCGCCCGAGGCGCTCGATCCCTCAGGACCCAACAGTGTGCCTGACTCGCCTGGTCTCTTGCGCTGTCTTTCCACTCCAGCAGAACTGGTTGTACTTGAGCGCGCGCTCGACCTTGCAGGCCAAATAGTCGACGTTCCACTTAACGAGCAGCGCCACCCGAGACGTTCGCTCGAGAAATGACACATGGACAGACACCCGAGAGCGTCTGCCGACTGCTCCTTAGAAAGGAGGTGATCCAGCCGCACCTTCCGGTACGGCTACCTTGTTACGACTTCGTCCCAATCGCCAGCCCCACCTTCGACGGCTCCCTCCACAAGGGTTGGGCCACCGGCTTCGGGTGTTGCCGACTTTCGTGACGTGACGGGCGGTGTGTACAAGGCCCGGGAACGTATTCACCGCAGCGTTGCTGATCTGCGATTACTAGCGACTCCGACTTCATGGGGTCGAGTTGCAGACCCCAATCCGAACTGAGACCGGCTTTTTGGGATTCGCTCTACCTTACGGTTTCGCAGCCTTTGTACCGGCCATTGTAGCATGCGTGAAGCCCTGGACATAAAGGGCATGATGACTTGACCTCATCCCCACCTTCCTCCGAGTTACCCCGGCAGTCTCCTATGAGTCCCCACCATTACGTGCTGGCAACATAGGACGAGGGTTGCGCTCGTTGCGGGACTTAACCCAACATCTCACGACACGAGCTGACGACAGCCATGCACCACCTGTATAGGACCCTTACGGACCTGCTATCTCTAGCAGATTTCCTATATGTCAAATCCAGGTAAGGTTCTTCGCGTTGCATCGAATTAATCCGCATGCTCCGCCGCTTGTGCGGGCCCCCGTCAATTCCTTTGAGTTTTAGCCTTGCGGCCGTACTCCCCAGGCGGGGCGCTTAATGCGTTAGCTGCGGCACGAAGGACGTGGAATGTCCCTCACACCTAGCGCCCAACGTTTACGGCATGGACTACCAGGGTATCTAATCCTGTTTGCTCCCCATGCTTTCGCTCCTCAGCGTCAGGTAAGGCCCAGAGAACCGCCTTCGCCACCGGTGTTCCTCTGATATCTGCGCATTTCACCGCTACACCAGGAATTCCGTTCTCCCCTACCTACCTCTAGTCCACCCGTATCGGAAGCCGGACTGGGGTTAAGCCCCAGCTTTTTCTCCCGACGCGATGGACCGCCTACGAGCTCTTTACGCCCAATAATTCCGGACAACGCTTGCACCCTACGTATTACCGCGGCTGCTGGCACGTAGTTGGCCGGTGCTTCTTCTGCAGGTACCGTCACTTTCGCTTCGTCCCTGCTGAAAGAGGTTTACAACCCGAAGGCCGTCATCCCTCACGCGGCGTTGCTGGATCAGGCTTTCGCCCATTGTCCAATATTCCCCACTGCTGCCTCCCGTAGGAGTCTGGGCCGTGTCTCAGTCCCAGTGTGGCCGGTCACCCTCTCAGGCCGGCTACCCGTCGTTGCCTTGGTGGGCCATTACCCCACCAACAAGCTGATAGGCCGCGAGCTCATCCTCCACCGCCGGAACTTTCCACCATCAGATGATGCCATCGATGGTCATATCCGGTATTAGCTTCGGTTTCCCGAAGTTATCCCGATGTGAAGGGCAGATTGCTCACGTGTTACTCACCCGTTCGCCGCTCGTGTACTCCCGAAGGAGCCTTACCGCTCGACTTGCATGTGTTAAGCACGCCGCCAGCGTTCGTCCTGAGCCAGGATCAAACTCTCCGTTGAAATCTGTTGACAGCCGACCATCCGAGGATGGACCGCTCATCAGTTCATTGGAGTATCCCGGCAAGAGATGCTCCCTGGCTGTGAGCCAAGGAGACTTCTTACCAAAGGAACCGTCTACAGGTGGGGCCGGCCAGCTCTCGCTGAACCGCAACTCACCTGTCGACGGGGCGTTATTAATTCGTTCGTCGACTTTTGGCACACTGTTGAGTTCTCAAGGATCGGGCGCACACCGTCACCCGACGTCTCAGTCGGGGTCGGGGCAACTCGTCCAACTTACCCGTCTGCGCGGTGCCAGTCAAATCACTGCGGCGACCAGATTCGGCCTCGGACCGCCGCCTGACCCGGCCGCGAAGCCCCGCTGCGGAGGGCCGTCCCAGGCTCTTGCCGGCCGGCCACCCGACCCGCTCTGCTGGGAGGGGTCTTGCGTCTCGTCGCGTTCCGGCGAGGTAAAGGCAAGGTTACGAAGGCGCCGGGCGACGGTCAAATCACTGCCCACTGCACAGCTCACAGCTCACAGTGCCTGGTCGGTCGCCGGTCAGTCGCCGGTGAGCGCGTCGCAAGGGAAACGGCAGCACCCGACGAGGCTCAGCCCACCTTCACGCCGGCGACGTCTCGTTTGCCCTTACGCAACAGCAGCCATCCCCCCGGCAGCACGTCCCTCGTCGACGGGACGCCCTCCGGATCCTCGATACGCTCGTTGTTCACGTACGCACCGCCACCGGCGACGGTACGACGGGCTGCTCCCTTGCTGTCGGCCAGGCCGGTGAGCACCAGCAGGTCGACATACGTTGGCAGTGCGGCTCGCCCGACGCCGACGTGCGGTGCCTCCCGCAGCGCCGCCTCGAGGATGTCGGCGTCGAGCTCGCGCAGCTGGCCGGCTCCGAAGATGGCCGCCGCTGCCTCTTTGGCGCGCCGTGTCTCCTCCGCCCCGTGCACCAGCGTTGTCACGTCATCGGCAAGAGCTCGTTGCGCGGCGCGCAGGAACGGCTTGTCCCCCGTCTGCTTCTCCAGCTCGTCGATCTCGCTCTTGTCTCGGAACGTGAAGTACTTCAGCAGCTGGACGACGCCCTCGTCCTCGGCGTTCATCCAGAACTGGTGGAAGGCGTACGGCGACATCATCTCCCGGTCCAGCCACAGCGCTCCGGCCTCGGTCTTGCCGTACTTGACGCCGTCCGACCGCGTCACCAGCGGGGTCGCCAGGGCGTGGACCCGCGCTCCGGTCACCCGCCGGATCAGCTCGACCCCGCCGGTGATGTTCCCCCACTGGTCGCTGCCTCCGGTCTGGAGCCGGACGCCGAAGTCGCGGAACAGGTTGAGGTAGTCCATCGACTGCAGCAAGACGTAGCTGAACTCCGTGTACGAGATGCCGGCCTCGAGCCGGCTGCGCACGACCTCACGCCCGAGCATCCGGTTGACTGAGAAGTGCTTGCCGATGTCGCGCAGGAAGTCGATGGTCGACAGGCTGGCCGTCCAGTCGTAGTTGTTGACCATCGTCGCGGCGTTGGCGCCGTCGAAGGAGAAGAACGGCTCGACCTGGTGGTGGACTTTCTCCACCCACTCCTTCACGAGGTCCACTGAGTTGAGCGTGCGCTCCCCTGACTCCTTGGGATCACCGATCATGCCGGTGGCCCCGCCTACCAGTACGAACGGCACATGACCGGCCTCCTGGAGCCGGCGGGCCGTCACCACCTGCATCAGGTTGCCCATGTGGAGGCTCGGCGCCGTCGGGTCGAAGCCGACGTAGAACCTGATCGGCCCCTGGGACATCTCGGTGCGCAGCGCGTCGAGGTCCGTCGAGTGCGCGATGAGCCCGCGCCACTCAAGGTCGTCGAGGACGTGCTCGGTCACAAGGCTCCTTTCAACGAAGGTGTCCGGCGCAGGTCAAGCCTGCCCTATCGGCGCGGCCCGCTCCACCCGGTATCGCCGCCATCGCGCGTGGACGGGTCAGCTGGGGCGTCGCTGGGCCTCGCGTACCAGACGGCGTATGTCGTCTGGGCTGCCGCACCCCGCGTCGAGCAGACGGTTCCGCTCGGCCAGCCACGATGCGCCCAGCTCGGCCCTCCCCGCAGCGCTCACGTCGGTCCGCGCGGCGTTAAGGATGTCGCGCTCCTCCTCATCGATGTGATGGAGCAGGGTCTCGCTGAACTCGTGGATGGCCGAGCTGAACGCCTCGCTGGTGACGTCGTCGGCTTCCAGGAGGGCCAGCAGAGCCTGGTAGCCCTCGTCGTGCTCCCGCTCGCCGTGCTCGACCTCGTGCTCGTCGATGGCGTTCTTGCGCTCGAGCGACACGTAGACCTTGCTCTCCTCCGCCTCGCCGTGGGCGACCAGCAGCGCCGAGATGACCGAGACGACCTCGCGACGGTCTGACGTGACGTCGCGAAGCTCATGCAGCAGGTCCTCGAACAACCGGTGGTCGGTGAGGATCAGCTCGACGACGTCGCCCTCCGTCGGGCGTGGGATGGGATGTGCCATGCCGCCGAGCATAGGCCGCGGGCCGCAACGCGCAGATCGCAGTACGGTCGAAACCGTGGCGGGACGCGAGCACCTCTATCGGGTCGCACTCACGTGGACCGGTAACCGAGGTGGCGGTACGACGACGTACCGCTCCTACGGCCGCGACCACGAGGTGAGCGCACCGGGAAAGATCACTCTGCCAGGCTCAGCAGACCCCGCTTTCCGCGGTGACGCCGACCGGTGGAACCCCGAGGAGCTACTGGTGGCGGCGCTGTCCCAGTGCCACCTGCTCTCCTACCTGCACGTCTGTGCCGACGCTGGCGTGGTCGTCACGGCCTACACCGACCAGGCGACCGGGACGATGCGACAGACACTGACGGGCGGACGCTTCAGCGAGGTCACTCTCCACCCAGTCGTCACCGTGGCAGCCGCCCAGATGGCAGTCATGGCCAACGCACTGCACGAGGCGGCCCATGCGGCCTGCTTCATCGCCGCGTCGGTCAACTTCGCCGTGACCCACGAACCGACCATCGAGGTGGCCTAGTCTAGAAAAGGCGCACCTTCCCCGCTCCTCGGTCTCGCTCCCGCCGCCGAGGCCGCGTCCCGTCCGCAGGCACGGCACGGCAGGATCGCGAGAGTGACAAGCCCCGGCTTCTGGAACAGGTCAAGCCAGGTCGTCGCGCCGGAGCTCCTCGGTTGGACGCTCCGCCACGCAACCGAGGAGGGTGTCGTGGCTGTTCGGCTGACGGAGGTCGAGGCGTACGCCGGACAGGCCGACCCCGCCTCCCACGCCTTCCGCGGGCCGACCCCGCGCAACGAGGTCATGTTCGGCCGTGCGGGCCGCCTTTACGTGTACTTCACCTACGGCATGCACTGGTGTGCCAACGTCGTCGTGGGGGCCGACGGGGTCGCGTCTGCAGTGCTGCTGCGGGCGGGCCGGGTCGTTGAGGGCGCCGAGCTTGCGCGCGCACGGCGCCGCGGCACAGTAGCCGACCGCGCGCTGGCCCGTGGACCCGCCTGCCTGACACAGGCCCTCGGCATCAGCGGCCTGCACAACGGTGTCGACCTGCTCGCCGGCGACGGCCCGCTGACGCTCGGGTACGACGAGGGCGACCGCCCCCGCGAAGTCTCCTCAGGGCCAAGGGTCGGCGTGGCACTCGCCGCGGATGTCCCCTGGCGGTTCTGGGTCACCGGCGACGACACCGTCTCGGCGTACCGGCGCAGCCCCCACGCCGGCTGACGCGTCGGGGTCCGCACTCAGGTTCGGGCGAGATCACCAGGCCCTCGACCCGGCCCGACTCCCCAGACCCGCTTAAGGCGCCGTCGTACAGGCGGTCACTCTGCAAGCGCGGCGAGTGCGCCGCGGAGCTCGGCGAGCTGTTCGACGACGCGCTCGGGCGCCGTACCGCCTCGTGAGTTGCGTGCGGCGAGTGAGCCCTCCACCGTTAGCACAGCCCGGACGCCGACGCCGAGATGGGGAGACAACTCGGCCAGGTCAGCCTCCGAGAGGTCCTCCAGCTCGATGCCGCGCTCCTCGCAGCGAAGGACACACGCGCCGGCAAGCTCGTGGGCTTCCGCGAACGGCACCCGCTGGCGCACCAGCCACTCGGCGATGTCGGTTGCCAGCGAGAAGCCCCGCGGTGCCAGCTCGGCCAGCCGCTGGGTGTCGAACGTCAAGGTCCGGACCATCCCGCTGACCGCCGGGAGGAGCAGTTCGAGCGTGTCGACCGAGTCGAACACCGGCTCCTTGTCCTCCTGCAGATCCCGGTTGTACGCAAGAGGTTGCGCCTTGAGCGTCGCCAGGAGCCCGGCAAGGTTGCCGATCATCCGACCGGCCTTCCCTCGTGCCAGCTCGGCGATGTCGGGGTTCTTCTTCTGCGGCATGATGCTCGAGCCGGTGGAGAAACCGTCGTCCAGCCTCGCGAACCCGAACTCGCGGGTCACCCAGATGACCACATCCTCAGCGAGGCGTGACACATCGACGCCGATCATCGCCGTCACGAACGCGAACTCCGCCACGAGGTCACGAGCCGACGTGGCGTCGATGCTGTTGGCGGCGGAGCCAGTGAAGCCGAGGTCAGCCGCGACCGACGCCGGGTCGAGTCCGAGGCTAGAGCCGGCGAGGGCACCCGACCCGTACGGCGAACGGTCCGCGACACGGGCGTCCCAGTCACGCAGGCGCTCCAGGTCGCGGACGAGCGGCCACGCGTGCGCCAGCAGATGATGCCCTAGGGTGACCGGCTGAGCGGGTTGGAGATGGGTTCGTCCCGGCATCGCGTCGGCGACATGGTGCTGCGCCTTGTCCGCCAGGGTCTGGGCGAGTTCGCCGACCAGGCCTGCGATGGTGCGAGCATGGTCTCGCAGGTAGAGCAGCAGCAGCGTGGCGATCTGGTCGTTGCGCGAGCGTCCGGCCCGCAGCCGACCCCCGACCTGCGGCCCGAGGATCTCGACGAGCCCCCGCTCCAGTGCGGTATGGACGTCCTCGTCAGTGGGCTGAGCGACGAACGAGCCGGCACAGACCATCGCTTCCAGACGGTCGATCCCTTCCAGCAGCGCTTCAAGCTCCTCGTCGCTCAACAGGCCGGCGGCAGCCAGTGCCCGTGCATGCGAGCGAGACCCGGCGAGGTCGTACGCCGCCAGTCGCCAGTCGAACTGGGTGGACCGACTGAGGTTGATGAGCTCGGGGGAAGATCCACCAACGAACCGACCGCCCCACAACCCACCTCCGCCGCCGCCGTCAGCGGCCACGAGTCAGCCCCGAGGAGGAGTCCCGGCGCTCCGGGACCGTGTCTGCGGCGTGGTCACGCCGGGCGGCGATCTTGGCCGGCAGCCCCCAGAGCTCGACGAAACCCTTGGCGAGGGACTGGTCGAAGGTGTCCCCCTCGTCGTACGTCGCCAGGTTGAAGTCGTAGAGGCTCGCCTGCGACCGGCGCCCAGTCGCGACCGCCTTCCCGGCGTGCAACGTCAGCCGTACCTCGCCCGTCACATGCTGCTGTGAGGTGTCGACGAACGCGTCGAGCGACCGCTTGAGCGGCGAGAACCAGAGTCCGTCGTACACGAGTTCGCTCCACCGCTGCTCGACGCCCTTCTTGAACCGCGCGAGATCACGCTCGACCGTCACGCTCTCGAGCTCTCGGTGCGCCTCGAGCAGCACCAAGGCACCCGGAGCTTCATAGACCTCGCGGCTTTTGATCCCGACGAGGCGGTCCTCGACCACGTCCAGCCGTCCGACGCCCTGCGCCCCGCCGCGGGCGTTGAGCTGCTCGATCGCCTGCAGCATCGTCACCGCACGGCCGTCGATCCCGACGGGCACCCCGTGCTCGAAGGAGATGACCACCTCGTCGCTCGCGCGGGGCGTGGCGGGGCTGTCGGTATAGGAGTAGACCGCCTCGACCGGACCGTTCCAGATGTCCTCGAGGAACCCGGTCTCGACAGCGCGGCCCCACACGTTCTGGTCGATGGAGTACGGCGACTTCTTGGTGACGTCGATCGGCAGGTCCCGGCGCTGCGCGTACTCGATCGCCTTCTCGCGGGTCCAGGCGTAGTCCCGGACCGGTGCGATCACCGAGAGGTGCGGTGCCAGGGTGGCGATGCCGACCTCGAAACGGACCTGGTCGTTGCCCTTGCCGGTACAGCCGTGGCTGACAACGGACGCCGCGTGGTCTCGGGCTGCCGCGACGAGGTGCCGCGCGATGAGCGGACGTGACAGGGCCGAGACGAGCGGGTAGCGACCCATGTACATCGCGTTCGCCCGTAACGCCGGCAGGCAGAACTCCTCGGCGAACTCGTCCCGGGCGTCGACCACGACCGCCTCAACGGCCCCGCAGCCGAGTGCCCGCTTGCGGATCGTCTCGAGGTCCTCGCCTCCCTGGCCGACGTCGACCGCCACCGCGACGACGTCGGCCCCGGTCTGCTCGGCGAGCCAGCCGATGGCCACGGACGTGTCGAGACCTCCCGAGTAGGCGAGCACGATGCGGTCCGCGCGGCTCCGGGTGGTGGTGGGTTCTGTCACGGCTCGGTCCTTCCTCGAGGTTCGCTGCCTGACCCGGCAAGTGCAAGCAGCTTGCCGGCCAGGGCGGCTCCGCCTGAAGACGTCCGGCTGACCACGAGGATGGTGTCGTCGCCGGCGATGCACCCGAGCACCTCGGTCAGCTCGGCCCGGTCGAGCGCCGAAGCGAGGAACTGCGCGGCGCCCGGGGGTGTCCGGACGAGCGCGACGTTGTCCGATGCCTCGGCGCTCACCATGAGCTCCCCGCAGAGCCTGGCGAGCCGGCTCTTCGCGGCCGCCGACTCGGAGGCCGAGCGTGGCGTGCGGTCACCCCCTTCGCTCGGCACGGCGTACACGAGCGCCCCGTTGCGGTCGCGGACGCGCACTGCCTCGAGCTCCACGAGGTCACGGGAGAGCGTGCCCTGGGTGACTCTCAGCCCGGACGTGGCGAGCAGGTCGGCGAGCTCGGACTGGGAGTGGACGGGATACCGGTTCAGCAGCTCCACGATCTTCTGGTGGCGGGCCGCCTTGGTTGCCACCACGCCGCCCTGTGCGGTCGTCATCTGGCGTGCATCTGCGCGTCATCGAGAAGCCAGGTGAGCAGGGCCTTCTGCGCATGCAGGCGGTTCTCTGCTTCATCCCACACCAGGCTCTGCGGTCCGTCGATGACGTCCGCCGCGATCTCCTTGCCCCGGTACGCCGGCAGACAGTGCAGCACAACGGCGTCGGGGTCGGCGAGCGTCATCGCCTCAGCGTCGAGGGCGAACGGCTGGAACGGCGACGATCGGTTCTCGGCCTGCTCCTCCTGGCCCATCGACACCCAGGTGTCGGTGACGAGGACGTCGGCGCCCTCGGCCGCTGCGGAGCGCGAAGTCCGGTGCGCGACCGAGCCACCCACCTCGCTCGCGATCTGGGCTGCGCGCGACATGATCTGGGGATTTGGCTCGAAGCCCTGAGGAGACCCGATCCTGACGTGCATGCCGGCGACGGCGCCGCCGAGCAGGTAGGAGTGTGACATGTTGTTCGCACCGTCGCCCAGGTAGGCCATGGTGAGGCCGGCAAGCGTTCCCTTGTGCACGCGTACCGTCTGAAGGTCGGCAAGGATCTGGCAGGGGTGGAAGACATCGGTGAGCGCGTTCACCACCGGGACGGCGGAGACGGCAGCCATCGCCTCGAGACGGTCCTGGCCGAAGGTGCGCCACACGATCGCGCGTACCTGCCTGTCCAGCACCCGGGTGGTGTCCTCGATCGGCTCACCGCGACCCATCTGCGACGACTGCGAGTCGATCACCAGCGGGTAGCCGCCGAGCTCGGAGATCCCCACGGAGAACGAGACCCGCGTCCGAGTGGACGGCTTGTCGAAGATCACCGCGACCGACTGGGGCCCGGCCAGTGGCTGGGCGTGGAAGCGGTCGGCACGGAACTTGTCGGCCAGGTCCAAGATGGCTGCCTGCTCCGCTGGTGTCAGGTCGTCGTCGCGCAGGAAATGTCGGGTCACGTTGCCTCCAAGGAGCTAGAGCGAGAAGTGCGTGGCCGGCGAGTCGCCGATGGCTGTGCCTACATGAGTATCCTCTACCTTACACATGTATGCACAGTCGCCCCTCACCTCAGTAGCCCTCCTTTGCCACGTGTACGAACCTGCCGTGGAGGTGGTCGAGCTCCCCGTTGGCAAACCGTCGTACGAACCGTGTCATCGGGTCGACTGTGCCGAACTCGACATCGCCGGGAGGACCCCACATGGTCTCGGTCATGTCGGTTCTCACGAGTCCAGGGCTCGCACTGACAAGCCGCACAGGGGACTCGTCGGGAAGAGCTGCGACGACGTTGTCCATCCAACGCAGCGCAGCGGACTTGGAGACGGAGTAGGCGCTGTAGCGAGGTTCGGCTCGCTGACCGGCGCCTGATCCGACGTCCACGACCCGGCCACTACCCCGCTCGAGCATCCCGGGAAGCACTGCCGACGTCATGAGGACCACCCCGCGAAGGTTGACCTCCATGACGCGCCACCAGTCCTCGGCGTCTGCCTCCCACGGTGTACTCGCGCGTTGCTCCCGGACGCCCGCATTGTTGACGAGTACGTCGACCGGCCCGAGCGTCGTCGTGACGGCATCGACTGCCAGCGCGACTTCGCCGGGCTGCGTGACGTCTGTTGTAACGACATGCGTGGCAACCGTCAGCTCGGCCGCAACGGCCTCGAGCGGGCCACGGGTGCGTCCGACCAACCCGAGCGAGAACCCCTCTTCCGCCAGGGCCTCCGCGAGCTTCGACCCGATGCCGCGCCCGGCGCCGGTGACCAGCGCAACCCTGCCTGCGGTTGTCGACACGGCGCGCCGTCAGCTCCGCAGGCTCGCACCCAGCCGGTCGGCGGCGAGCGCGACCGCGGCGTCGCGGGCAGCCTTGATCTCCAGATCTGTCAACGTCCGGTCGGGAGCGCGGAACCGGAGAGCGAACGCGAGCGACCTCTTGCCCGGTCCAACCTGTTCGCCGGTGTAGGCGTCGAACAGGCGCACCGACTCGACCAGCTCACCGCCGCCCTCACGCAGGGCCGCCTCGACAGCTGCGGCGGACACGGAGGCGTCGACGACGACCGCGACGTCCTCCTTGCCCACGGGATATGACGAGATGTCGGGCGCGGTCACGATGTCGGGCGCCTGCGGCATCAGCGCGTCGAGGTCGAGCTCCACAGCGACCGTTCGGGCCGGCACGCCATACGCCGTGCAGACGATGGGATGCAGCTCGCCTGCATGGCCGACCGTCGACTCGCCGAGCACGATGCGGGCGCAGCGGCCGGGATGCCAAGGGCTGCGGTGGGCAGCCTCGACGTCGACGGCCAGGTGGAAAGCGCCGCCCACATCACGGGCCACCTGGACGGCGTCGGCCCAGCTGACCTCGCGGGCTGCCCCCCACCAGCCCCGCTCACCCCTGGTGCCGGCAACAACCACACCAAGATGCAGTGGCTGGTCCGGTAGTGCGGCTTCAAGCTGCTTGAACTCCTCAACGGTCGGCGCGCGGTCGACTCCGAGTTCCGGGGCCTTGGGGCGTCCCGCCACCCCGGGGACGAAGACGCTGCCCATCTCGAAGAGGCCGACGTGTGCTTGTCCGCGGCCGGCGTTGCGGGCGAGCGTGCGGAGCAGACCGGGAAGCAGCGTCGTCCGCAGCAGCGGCTCATGTTCAGAGAGCGGGTTCACCAGCCTCAGCGCAGCCCGTCGCTCGTCGTCGTGGTGGAGGCGAAGCGCATCCCAGTCGCGCTCCCCCACGAACGGGTAAGCGAGCGACTCGACGTAGCCCGACGCTGCCAGCGCGATGCCGACCCGCCGGCGCAGACGTTGACGCCGGGTGAGCCCACGGCCGGGCGGGGCCGCAGGGAGCACACTCGGGATCTTGTCGTACCCGACGATCCGGAGCACCTCCTCGACCAGGTCCTGAGGAGCGGCGAGGTCGAGGCGCCAGGGAGCCGGTTGCGCGCTGATCCGGCCGTCGCTGACGCTGACCCGGCACCCGACCGTCGACAGTGCCGCGAGGGCAGCTGCGTCGGAGATGGGGAAGCCGGCGACCGCGCTCGGCAGCTGTGCATCGATCGAGATCTGCTCCGGCAGCCGGGGCATCCCGACCACCGTGGCGGTCGAGGCGACTCGGCCGCCGCCGTGCCTGACGAGGAGGTCGGCGACCCGACGCGCCGCCACCTGCGCGATCGTCGGGTCGATGCCCCGCTCGAACCGCTTCGACGCCTCGCTCGGCAGCTTGTGCCGCCGTGCGCACCGGGCGGTCACCACCGGGTCGAAGTGCGCCGCCTCGATCACCACCGAGGTCGTCGCGTCGCTCATCTCGGTCTCGGCGCCGCCCATGACCCCGGCAAGGCCGATCGGGCCGCGGTCGTCGGTGATGAGCAGGTCCTCGGGGTCCAGTGTCCGCGTCACGCCGTCGAGGGTGGTGAGCGTCTGGTCGGAGGTGGCCCGGCGTACGACGATCGGTCCCTGCAGACGGGCCTTGTCGTAGCCGTGGATCGGCTGGCCGAGCTCGAGCATCACATAGTTGGTGACGTCGACGGGCAGCGAGATCGGGCGCATGCCCGCGAGCTGCACGCGACGAGCCAGCCACCGCGGTGATCGGGCGGTCGCGTCCAGCCCCTCGACCTCGAGGGCCACGAAGACGTCGCATCCCTGGGGGTCCTCGACCGAGACCGGATAGCCGTCACCAGGCTCGGCCGCAGCACCGTTCGCCGGGTCGCGAAACTGCAACCCGTACGCCGTCGCGGCCTCTCGAGCGACACCGCGCACCGAAAGCGCATAGGCCCGGTCGGGGTTGATCTCGAACTCGATCACGTGGTCGCGCAGGTGCAGCGCGCCGGCGGCATCGTCACCTGGTTGGCCGTCGTCCCTCCCGAGCACGATGATGCCGCCTTGGGCCTGGTGGACGCTGTCATGCAACTGGACCTCGTCGCCGAGTCCGAGCTCACCGGACGAGCAGATCATTCCGTCTGAGACGTGCCCGTAGGTCGAGCGTGCGGTGATTTCGTAGCCTCCGGAGAGCACCGCGCCAGGCAGGGCTACGACGACGAGGTCTCCCTCGGCGAAGTTGGCGGCGCCACAGACGATGCCCCGCGGCGCCGTCTCGCCGACGTCGACCTGGCACCATCGCACGGTCTTGCCGTTGGAGTGCGTCTCCGCCTCGAACGTCTGCACCCGACCGACGACGAGCGGCCCCGTGACATCGGCGCCGGGAGCCTCCAGGGTCTCGACCCTGAGACCGAGCAAGGTGAGCCGGTTGGCGAGCTCGGCGACGTCGAGGTCCTGCGGCAGGTCCACGTAGTCGCGGAGCCACGAGACGGGGACGCGCATCTCAAAGCTCCATTCCGAAGGGCAGGGCGAACCGGACGTCGCCCTCCACCATGTCGCGCATGTCCTTGACGCGGTGACGAAACATAAGCGTGCGCTCGACCCCCATCCCGAACGCGAACCCCGAGTACGTGTCCGGGTCAACGCCGGCCGCCACCAGCACCCGCGGGTTGACCATGCCACAGCCACCCCACTCGATCCACCCTTCTCCGCGGCAGGTCCGGCATGCCGCCACCTCGGGCTCGAGCCCACGGCACACGAAGCACACCAGGTCGACCTCCGCGGAGGGCTCGGTGAACGGGAAGTACGACGGTCGGAACCGGGTGGTGATGCCCTCGCCGAACATCGCCGTCGCGAAGTGGTCGAGGGTCCCTTTGAGGTGGGCCATGGTCAGGCCCTTGTCGACGGCGAGCCCCTCGACCTGGTGGAAGACGGGGCTGTGCGTCGCGTCGAGCTCGTCGGTGCGGTAGGTGCGCCCGGGGCAGATGACGTAGATGGGCAGCTCCCGCGACAGCATGCTCCGCGCTTGCACCGGCGACGTATGGGTGCGCAGTACGACCCCTGCGTCCTCCGGCTCGATGAACATGGTGTCCTGCATGGACCGGGCCGGATGGTCCTTGCCGATGTTGAGCGCGTCGAAGTTGAGCCAGCCGGCTTCCGCCTCGGGGCCCTCGGCGACCTCCCATCCCATGGCGACGAAGACGTCGCCGATCCGCTCCTGCAGGGTCGTCAGCGGATGGCGGGCGCCGCGTGGGTCCCTGTCGTACGGCAGCGTCACGTCGACGGTCTCCTCGGCCAGCATCCGCTCCTCCTGCTCGCCCTGCAGCTCGGCGGTGCGTCTGGTCAGCGCCTGGGAGACGGCACCTCGCGCCCGACCGACCCGTTGCCCGGCCTCCTTGCGGGCGTACGGCGGCAAGGCCCCGATCTCGCGGTTGGCGAGCGCCAGCGGCGAACGGTCCCCGGCGTGTGCCAGCCGCGCGCTCTTGAGGTCGGCGAGGCTTGTCGCCGCCTCGATGGCCGCTATTGCCTCGTCGCGCATGGCCGCCACCGCATCCGCGTTCAGCGGCGTGACCTGGACCGGGTCGTAGTCCTTGTTCGGGGCTGACATGAGCTCGCTTTCGGTGGGCTGCACCCGAAGTCTAGGAAGCGGGCCGGACCCGGCGCGAACCGGTTTCGCCACGGAGGGGCTTCAGGGCAGGCTCAGCTCGGGCGGCTCACCGCGGGGCAGCACGACCCGCACCCGGGCTCCACCCGCAGGGGACGACTCGACCTGCACTGTCCCGTCGTGCGCTGCCACCAGACCACCCACGATGTAGAGGCCGAGCCCTGAGCCCCCCGTGGAGCCGTGCTTCCAGAACTTGCTGAAGATGCGCCCACGAATGTGCTCCGAGATGCCCGCCCCCGCATCGTCGACGACGAGCTCCGCCGAGCCGGTCGAGGTGGCCGACAGCCGAACTGTCACGTCTCCGTCGCCGTGCTTGATGGCGTTCTCGACGAGGTTGGCCACCACCTGGGCGAACTTGTCGCGGTCCACCCAGATGAGAGGGTCCCCCGCCGTCTCGAGGGTCAGGGCACGGTCACCGGGTGCAGTCAGTGGTTCGAGCTGCTGGCTGACCGCCTCAACAAGGTGCACAGGCTCCTTGCGCACCGACAACCGGCCGCTGTCGATACGGGCGACATCGAGCAGCTCGCCGATCAGCCGGGTGAGACGGTCTGCGTCAGCATCCACGGTGCGCAGCATCAGCTGCTTCTGGGAGTCACTGAACCGGCCCCACTTCGACAGCAGCGTTGCGGTGAAGCCCTTGACTCCCGTCAACGGCGACCTGAGCTCGTGGGCGACGGTCGCGACGAGGTCCGAACGCTCCCTGTCCAGGCGCTGCCGCGAACGGGCGTCTCGGATGACCCAGGCGGTCGAAACCACCTTCCCGCCGGGTCTGTCCCGGTGTAGCCGCCCGGTGACAAGCAGCTCGCGTCCCGACGACGTGTGCCACGAGGCCTCCTGCAGCCGGGTCCGCAGGCTGAGTCCGTCGTACGGGCGCACGCACCCGAACCACTCGCTGCCGTCGAGGTCCTGCAGCGTCACTACCGTGGACAGATGAGCTCCGACCGGGTTGCCGGCATACTCCAGCAGCTGCAGCGCCGAGACGTTCACGTGGGTGACAAGACCGTCGGCGTCGGCGACGACGACGCCGTCAGGCAACGCGTCGAGCAGGCGGTCGACACCGACGTCGGTCATCTGCCCTCCTGCTGCGCCGACCCGATCAAGCCCTTCGAGAGGCCCCTTCGTCAGGGTAGTCGCACCTGCTGGCACCGTCGCGCTTGCACACGCGGCCGACGTCAGCTCCTGCGTCAGCCACCTCGTTGAGCGCGGGCTGACGCATACAGACAGACGGCGGCTGCGGTCGCCAGGTTGAGACTCTCGGCGCTGCCATAGATGGGAACCCGCATCACCTTGTCGGCGAGGGCGGCGTCGGCGGCCCCGAGACCCCAGGCCTCATTGCCGAACACCCAGGCGGTCGGCTTCCTCAAGGACGTGTCCTCCACCGCCTCGTCGAGGCTCAGTTCGCCGTCGGCGTCGGCCGCCAGCACCGTCATACCTGCCGCGCGCAAAGCCGCCACCGAGGCTTCCAGCGACGGCGCGACCACGATCGGGAGGTGGAACAGCGACCCAGCGCTCGCGCGCACGACCTTGCCGTTGTAGGGGTCGACCGACGTACCGGCAAGCACAACCGCGTCAGCCCCCGCGGCGTCTGCGCACCTGATCACAGCGCCTGTGTTCCCGGGGTCGCGGATGTCGACGCAGACCGCGACCAGGCGCGGCTGCTGCGCCGTGAGGGTGTCGAGGGGTACGTCGAGGAAGTGGCAGACGGCCACCACGCCCTGGGGGTTGACCGTGTCGGCGAGCCCTGCGAGCGCTGGTGGCTCGACCAGGTGCCACGGGACCTGGGCCACCGAGGCAGCAGCGCGTAGCTCGAGATGGCGTGCTTCCGCGTCGGGAGTCGCGAACACCTCGACGACACAGCCGCCGTCCGGCGCCTGCGTGGCCAGTGCTTCACGCACCGCCCGCGGGCCTTCCGCCAGGAAGCGCCGTTCAGACGTGCGGGAAGCGCGCCTGGTCAGCTTGCGGGCGGACTTCACCCGCACCGACCGCGAGGTCATCAGCTCCGGGGTTGCCACGACGCGCCTGTCGACCTGCGCCACCACCGTCGTCGGACGGCGCGCGTCGCTCAGGCGGACGTCTTCTCGGCCGGTGCGGGCACGTGGGCCCGGGCAACCTCGACGAGCGCCGCGAACGCCGCTGCGTCGTTGACAGCGAGGTCGGCCAGCATCTTGCGGTCGACCTGCACGCCGGCCTCGCGTAGTCCTTGGATGAACCGGTTGTACGTCATGCCCTCGGCGCGGGCGGCCGCGTTGATGCGCTGGATCCAGAGCCGGCGGAAGTCACCCTTGCGGGCCCGACGGTCACGGTAGCTGTAGACCAGCGAATGCGAAACCTGCTCCTTCGCCTTGCGGTACAGCCGCGAGCGTTGTCCGCGGTAACCGGCGGCCCGCTCAAGGGTCTCCCGGCGCTTCTTGTGGGCGTTCACTGCCCTCTTGACGCGTGCCACGTGTTGCTCCTTGAAAACTCGGGTGGTCGCGGACGGGGCGTCCGCGGATCTGTTGGCTGGCCTGTTACTTGCCGAGCAGCCGCTTCACACGCTTGACGTCAGACTTGTTTACGTCTACGGCGCCGGCGTTACGTCGGTGCTTCTTGCGGCTTCCGGTCGTCGGCGCGGAGGCAAACGCAGCGCCGGACTTCCGCTTGGCCTGGAGGCGTCGTAGCTTCCCCGATCCTGTGACCTTCACGCGCTTGCTGGTGCCTGAGTGGCTCTTCATCTTCGGCATGGTGCCGCTCTCCGTCTCTTCTTGCCTGTCCACGCTCGGCGCGGGTCGGCGATGGGTTGCTTCGGTCGGTGATCCGTTGCAGAGTCAACGGACCCCGCGTCCTACAGGCCGATCACGTCCGAGTCGACGTTCTCGGAGCGTCGCCCCGCCTTCCTCGGCTCTTCCTTGGCTGCCGCCGACCGCTCCTTGTGCTCCGCGCGCTCGGCGTCTCGGTCCGCTGCCCGAGCAGCCGCACGTTCGCTGCGCTCTGCCTTCGCCTCCAGCTTGGCTTCGGACTTCTTCTTGTGCGGCCCGATCACCATGACCATGTTTCGGCCGTCCTGCTTGGGCGTGGACTCGACGAAGCCAAGCTCCTCGACGTCACCGGCAAGCTTCTGCAGCAACCGGAAGCCAAGCTCCGGACGATGCTGCTCGCGGCCGCGGAACATGATCGTGATCTTCACCTTGTCGCCTTGTTTGAGGAAGCGCACGACGTGACCCTTCTTGGTCTCGTAGTCGTGAGCGTCGATCTTGGGTCGCAGCTTCATTTCCTTGATGACGGTGTTCGTCTGGTTTCGCCGCGTCTCGCGGGCCTTCTGTGCCGTCTCGTACTTGAACTTCCCGTAGTCCATGAGCTTGCAGACCGGGGGGCGAGCTGTGGGTGCCACCTCGACCAGGTCGAGGTCTGACTCCTGTGCCAGCCGCAGGGCGTCGTCGATGCGGACGATACCGACCTGCTCCCCGTTGGGTCCGACAAGGCGCACCTCGGGGACGCGGATCCGGTCGTTGACGCGCAACTCCGTGCTGATGGGTCCTCCTGTGGTAGCAAACTGTCTGATCTGGCCAGTCAGCCACCCGCGCCGTCGAGTCACCCAGAACGCAAAAGGCTTCCGTGCCATCACGCACGGAAGCCAGCCCGACGCGCCCACGCTTGGGCGCCCGACGAGACATTGCGATGTCTCGCGACCGGACCCGACGGCCTGGAGCCGGTGCGGGTGGGAGATGGCCTCCGCTTGTGTACCTGCCAGAACGCCGCCAGTTCGGGCGGCATTCCCGCCACAAGGACGGTGGTCAGGTGAGTCCGAGCCAGCGTAGCAGCACGGTGCAGAGGCGTCACATCGTGCCGCTCCGGTCGCCCGGGCATGCCACCATGGCGCCATGTCTGCGCCTGTCGCCGCCCTCACATCAGCGGCTCGTGACGACGCGGCGGACCGGCTACTCGCCCGCCCGGCGCGGCTCGGGTCCTGCCGGCTGCTGACGATCGACGGTCCGGCCGGCTCCGGCAAGACCAGCCTGGGGTACGACCTCGAGCGCGTCCTTCACGGGCGTGGTCTGGTGGCGTCGACGGTGCACTTCGATGACCTCTATGACGGTTGGACGGGCTTGGACAGCCGGTTGGAGGAGCGCGTGGTGACGCAGATCCTGACACCGCTGGCTGACGGTCGAGCTGCGCGGTGGCAGCGCTACGACTGGACGGCGGGTCACTACGACGACTGGGTCGACCTTCCCGTGCCGCAGGTGCTGATCCTCGAGGGCTGCGGATCGGGTGCGCGGGCGTATGACGCCTGGAGGAGCCTGCTGGTGTGGCTCGAGGCCGACCTCGAGACCCGGGTTCGCCGCGGTGTCGAGCGCGACGGGGAGCAGGTCCGAGATCACTGGACGGCGTGGATGTCGCTCGAGCAGAGGCACTTCGCAGCCAACGACACCAGGGCGCGCGCAGACGTCCGCCTGAGGAGCCAGTCCGGACCGGGGTGAGCCGACCACTGCGTGGCTGGCATCACCGGCCGGCAGCTACCGGCCGGTCACCGAGCCGGCGGGCGGTAACCGGTCGGCTCTTCGGACCCGAGGTCAACGATCGCAGCGACGGGTCCGCCGCCCTCCGGCCCCTGGTGCGCGGCCGACACGGACACGAAGACAGCCGGGTCCCCTGTGACGGCAGCGGCGACACCTCCGACGCACGCCTTGATCTGACGGTGCCAGTGCACGTCGGAGTCGTCGAGCATCGCGTTACGGCGGCCGTGGACGGTGCCATCCTGCGACGCCTCACACTTGAGGAACACGTTGACCAGCCGACCGTCGAGGTCGGACCAGTGCGCCCGGTCAGGGAGCTCGAGCCCGGCGTCCTTGATCGCCTCCCACACGCCGTCTTGGTCGAGCGCGTCACGCATGACCGAGTGTCCGATTCGGTACCGTCCACCGACGCCTCTCGCGTTGCCGACGACGACGATCTGCGCCCGGTCGAGCTCCACTCCTGACGAACACGAGGCGACAGCGGAGAACAGGTCCCGTCGGTGCATCACATCCTCGTCACCCGGCATGTCGATCTCGCCCAGTGCGACGGCGACACCGAGCGCCGTACAACCGTTCGACAGGTCCATCGACTGGTGTGTCTCCTCCGTCCACACGGTCTTGCCGCGCGCCTTCGCGTCCCGGATGGTGTGGATCGTGAGCAGCGGCGTCTTCGTCTGCACGTAGTGGACGTCGCCAGGGTCGGTGATCCCGGCGCGCTCCATCGCCTGTCCGACTGCATCGGCAACCTTCGACACCATCGCCACCCGTCCGATGTCCTCCGGGTAGAGCTGCTCGCTCATGGCGAACCCCACGGTCAGCCGGGGCTCGTCTGTGCGCTCCGCGACCTCCCTCGGGAGCGTCGCAAAGATCGTCGCATGCGGGCTGATGACGCCGTCGGTCCCACCGGACCAGACGATGGGCACCTCCCTGACGTCTGCTGGGGAGCGGGTCCCCAACTGCGTCAGCACCTCTCGGAAGGCGCGGTCCGCAATGATGCGCGTGTAGTCGTTCACGCCGCCGTTGCCCTCCGTCTTGCCGATGACGGCCAGGACTCGGTCGGCCTCGATGACACCACGCTCGATCAGCTCCGCGAGACCGCTGGCGTCGGACACGTGTTTGATCGGTACCTTGCGTACTTCGATCGGCTCCGGCATGGCTTCCCTCTCTGTGGCTGTGCGGCTCAGCTCGGTACGACGACGGTGCCGGACTCGCCCCTCACCCCGGCCACGATGTTGCTCAAACTGGTGATGACGCCGATGTTGCCCGACCGCTCGACGAAGCGGCAGATCGCCTCGACTTTCGGTCCCATCGACCCGCTGGCGAAGTGGCCGTCGGCCGCATAGCCGCGCATCGTGTCGACATCGACCTTGCCGATCGGCTGGGCCTGGTCGGTGCCGTATCCGATGATGGCGTTGTCCACGTCAGTGGCGATCACCAGCCGGTCGGCGTCGACCGACTGCGCCAGGAGCGCCGCGCCGAGGTCCTTGTCGATCACCGCCTCGACGCCGCGCAAGGTGCCGTCGAGGTCACGCACCACCGGGATGCCTCCACCGCCGTTTGCCACCACGACGTACCCGGCGCGAGCCAGGACGCTGACGGCGCCGGCGTCCAGGATCTCCTGCGGCTCTGGCGAGGCGACAACGCGTCGCCAGCCCTTCGCGCCTCGCTCCTCGAACCGCTGGCCGTGCTCGATGAGCGCCGCCGCCTCCTCGTGAGACAGGTACCGCCCGATCGGTTTGGTCGGCCTGCCGAAGCCGGGGTCGTCATGGGCGACGAGGGTCCGGGTGACGACGGCTGCGGTCGGACGGCGTACGCCGCGACGCTCCAGCGCTGCCTCGAGCGCGTCGAGCAGGACGAAGCCGAGCGTGGCCTGCGTCTGCGCGCCGCACCAGTCGAGGGGCACCGGCGGCACCACTGCGGCGGACAGCTCGTTCTTGACGAGCAGATTTCCTACCTGTGGGCCGTTGCCGTGGGTGAGGACGACGTCCGCTCCCGCCGCCACCAGGTCAGCGACAGCGCCCATGGCCAGCTCGGCGGCGGCGATCTGGTCGTCCGGACCTGCGCTGCCGTCGGGCCCGGTCATCGCGTTCCCCCCCAACGCGACCAGCACTCTCATGTCTCGGTCCCCCGGGTCCAGCTGGCTACCAGACGGCAGACGTGCGGATCCTCACGGCCGAACACCGCGAGCCCACGGCCCTGGGTCCGGCTGACGACGTGCCCTCCCGATCCCTGGATCTCGGCGACGACGTCGTCCGGGTCGAGAAAGAACCGCTGGGCGGCGGGGAAGACGTGCGGCAGCTTGGCGTCCCTGTGGGTGCGGAACTCGGCGAAGAGCAGCCCGCCGCGACGCAGTGACATCTGGGCGAGCCGCCACAGGTTCGCGCGGCCGGCCTCGTTGACCGCATGCAGGAAGAACCGTGCATACAGGTCTGGTGGCTCCTCCTCCCGGCTGAGCAGTGCCCCGAGCGCCAGCACCTCGCGGGTGTCGTTGATGTTGAACGCCTTGAAGCGCACGTCCAGACCTCTGGCGGCACTTCTCCTCCTGGCTGCCCTGAAGGCGCTCGGCACGTAGTCGGCACCGAGGACCGGCCTCCCCTTGCCCGCCATCCAGAGCGCGTCGCGCGCAGTACCGGTTCCGACGTCGACGAGCAGCCGCGACGACGGCCACTTTGCGGCCACCCAGCGGGCAAACGGGGTCGGCCCCTTCGGAACGACCCTTGTGGGTTGCTTCGCGAAGGCGTCCCAGTACTTGCGGCCGTGGTTGAGACCGCCGTACCAGCCATCGAGGCGACGGCGCAGGCCGCGCGACTTCTCGTACTGGAACGACGGGTCCGGCACCCGCCATCCCGGTCCGTACGTCAACGCCAAGAGCGACTCGGGGTCAGCCGGGGCCGGTACCTCACGCCCGAGCATCGTCACACTGCCAAGCGGCAGCATGGTCTCGCGCGGGACGCGTATGCCGACGTCCGACGGCATGTAGAGCACTCCCTCCACCCATGCGCACGTGAAGATGTCTATCGCCCTGCTCTGGCCGGCCCCGAGGCTGATGCGGGTGTTGATGCGGACGGCCGAGCCGCGTCGCGCCTTCCAGCCCTGCTCGTGGAGCACCCGGGAGACGCGGTAGGCCTCCCGGGCGATGTCGACCGGATGCTCGAACGCGCTGAGGTAGCCGACGTCGATGTCGTTGTCGTGACCGATCGGCGCCCCGTCTCGGACCGCTCCGAGCAACGTCCCGAAACAGATGAACGCCGGCACGCCGCAGGCGCCGTTCAGCGTCTCCAGCAGCTGGACGACCGCGTCCATGAGACGGCCCTGGGCCGCCTCGTCGTCGCCTGCAAGCGGGCGGATCAGCCTGCCCCACTTGTCGAGGAGGAGCGGGCTACCCGAGCTCCCGACGACCGAGACGAGGCCTTGTCGCACGCCTCCGAACCAGTATTCGGCCTCGGCCACCGGCTGCCCGGTGACGTGCTCGCGGACGACGAGACTGCCGTAGCCCGACAGATAGCGGACAAGCGCCTTGGGCCAAGGAGCAACGCAGGCTCGACCCCGCTTGGTCAGGTCACGGCGTGGCTGCAGGGACCAGACGTGGTGGTCGTTGATGAGCACGTCGTAGGTCAAATCTTCGTCGATGGACCCCACCAGCTTGATGCCCTCGTCGTCGACCGACATCGAGACCGCTCTGGTGCGTCCGTCACCGGGCCCGGACACGGCAGCTCCTCGCTCGTGGCGGGATGAGGGCGGTCATCGCCGCATCCTTCCTGTCAGCTTCGCGAGCGACCTGCCCATTGCGGTCGCACGACCCCGCCGGCCGGTCGCTCGGACCCGCCTTCGCAGGTCGTCGCGTTCCTTCGAGAGGGAGCGCACCTGCGCCGTCAACGTCGCAGCGGCTCGTACGCCGACCTCGACGAGCTCCGCGTCCGTTACGTCGGCTGGGTTGGGGGGCTCGGCCTGGGGCTGCTCGGGGATGAGCTCGTCCAGGTCGCCGACGACGTCGTACGCCCGGGCGGCGAGCACCTTCGAGTCCTTGAGCGCACGAAGGCGTAGCTGCTCGAGATGATGCAGACGAAGACCGAATCGGACCCCCTGTTGAGGCACCAGCACCTCGTGGCCCAAGTGACCCCTCACCCAGGCGTGCCGCTCAGGTGCCGGACGCAGCTCCGCAGGCAGATGCGGCTTCACCTTGAGCAGGAACGCCGCTTGCGCCGCCCCCATTGACTCGTTGCCGAAGGCGACGTCGAGGTCACACGACTGCGGTGAGATCTCGAGGACCTGACACCATCTGCGCCAGAGCA
>JAUJOO010000004.1:84447-174024 GCA_030447585.1 Nocardioidaceae bacterium
AGGTCACACGACTGCGGTGAGATCTCGAGGACCTGACACCATCTGCGCCAGAGCAGGTCGCGGGGGGCTCCGCGGGGCGGGACCGTGACGACGTGGACGTTGCCGGGGTCGAGCGTCGAACTCCACCGCTCGAGGATCGCGGGCACATCCTGCGTGGACCAACCCCACGGCCCGGTGACCTGGTTGGCGAGCAACCTGTCCATGTAGTCGTCGAGAGGACCCGCAGACTGCATCTTGACGGCTTCCTGCCACACGGCAGGGAACTGACGTCCGTAGTCGCGCGCGGTGAAGACCAAGTCGACCTGCGCCGGCGCCAGCCGCTCGAGCGCCTGCCGGGCTTGTTCGGCGTTGGCCGCTGCGAAGAACTCGTGGGTGATCAGTGCGGTCCCCGGCCACCTCTCGACCTCGCTGCACAACCGGTCCCAGGCGGTGGGCGTCGCCGCACCGTCGCCGGTGAGACCGCGGACGGTTTCGCTGGCGTGGAAGTGGTCCATCCGCCGCCGTCCCGGGTAGAGGAGCCCAAGGTCCCGCAGCGGCTTGCGGTTGTGCCACATCACCGTCTGGAGAAACGTCGTGCCGCTCTTCGGAGCACCGATGTGGAAGAAGACGCGCTCAGCCATGCCCATCCAGCACCGGTGGGCGTGAGAGCCGGCCATAAAGGCCCACGTAAACCATCACAAGGACTCCGAGTACTTCTCCAGCCGCTCCCGAAGCTTCTCCTCGTCACGCTGGGAGATGGGGACCAGCAGCTCTTGTACGACGTCCGTCAGCTCCGCCAGTCGTCGGTTGAGCCGACGGTTCTCCTGCACCTCCGCCTCGAGCTGCTCGACGCGGCGCCGGAGCCGGGCGATCTGACGCCTCATGTCCGGGGAAGACGCGGGGGGCGGTCTGCCGGAGGCGGGCTGCTTCGTCGAGAGCCTGGCCTTGACCTTGTCGCGCACCACACGCACCGGACTCGTCACGTTCTCCACTCCCACCTCGAGACTCAGACCCAGACACCTTGCCCGCTCCGAATCGTGTCACGGCAGGGCCGACGCTCCGCACGGTACTACACGAGCCTCAGCCAGCAGACCGACAGAGCTGCCATTCTCGTCTGCGGTCGCGATCAGCCGAGATCCGGTATCTCCGGCCCCAGGTCGAGGCGCTCGTCGAGCATTACCAAGGCACGCGCCGCGCTCCTGCGGACCTCCGGATCCGGGTCCTCCAGCAGGACCCAGGCGGCCGACACGTGCTCGGTGTCACCCACCCGGCCGAGGCAGCGGGCGGCCGCCACGCGGACCCTGACCAGCTCGTGCCCGCTGAGCCGTTCTGCACCGGGACCGGCTTCTCCCAGCTCACGCAGCGCGGCCACCTTGAGACACATCTCGGCAGGTCGCCAGTGCTCGTCGTCGAGGCCTGCGACGACGGCCGAGGCGACGTCGGGTGCCCACACGTAGCGCAGCGCCCGCGCTCCCCAGGTGCGCACCCAGTACGCCGCTGAATCCGAGGTTTGCGACCACTCCAGCGCCCTCCCTGCCAGGTACGGCATCACGTCGAGATGTTCGCGCGGGTTCGCTCCTTCGAGAAGCTCCGCGCAGGCCTGCGCCGCGGCCTGCTCGCCGAGGTGCTCCTTCAGCTCCTGCAGGCGCTGCCGCGGCGTCAGGTCGAGGCTGCTCGGACCTGGCAGCGGACCGGACGGCATACCGACATCGTCGCACCGACCGGCGCCAGAGCCAGACGTCTGCACCCCAACCGCCTGGACGGCATCGCAGATCTGCGATGTCAACGGTCCAGTCGGCTTGTCCACATCGCAAACCGGGGACGGTCGACGGCTGCGGCGGTCTCGACGCAGCTAAGGCGGCGCGACACCGGGCGGGACGCAAATAGGGCGTTGTCCCGATGTGTGGAGGTGCCTTAGAGGCGGAGTCTCGACGTATCAGATCGAGAGACCAGGAGCCCATCATGTTTTCGACGCTCGAACCCTTCCTCACCGCCGAGATCGCCTACCGCCGCGAACGAGCCTTGGAGTCGACCTCCGGACGCCCGCAGCAACGTGAGCGGAGTCTCAGCCGTCGGCGGCGTTCGCTACACATCGCTCGACGCAGCCGTCGCAGCGCCCCGCGCTTCGCCGACTGACCGGCGGTGCGTGACAGGCAGCAACCTTTTCCCGGAGGCGGCGGATCGTCGGCGGCACACGAGATGATTGTCGACGTGCCTCCAGAGACCGTCGCTTCCTCTCCGCTCATCGGACGAGCCGACGAGCTGCGCCACCTGGTGTCGCTCATCGGTGTCGGAGATGCGTCACCGGCGGCGCGCTGCGTCGTGCTCGCTGGCGATGCCGGAGTCGGCAAGAGCCGGCTGCTCAGCGAGCTTCGTACGACGGCGCGTTCCAACGGCTGGCGGGTGCTGATGGGCCACTGTCTCGACTTCGGTGACAGCGCGCTTCCCTACCTGCCTTTCACGGAACTGTTCGGCCGGCTCGCCGCCTCCTCCCCTGACGTCGCCGCAGAACTCGCCGTCGCTCACCCCGCCGTACGCCGTCTGCTTCCGGTTACCCGGCTGAGCCCTGCGACCGAAGCCGCGACCATCGAGCCGACAGACCGCGGAGACCTCTTCCAGGCGGTGCATGCTGCTCTCGAGCAACTCGGCTCGCTTGCCCCGCTGCTGGTCGTGGTCGAGGACGTCCACTGGGCCGACCAGTCCACGCGGGAGATGCTTACGTTTCTGTTCGCCAGAGGGTTCGCCGAAACCGTCGCTGTCGTGGCGTCGTACCGCAGCGACGACCTCCATCGCCGCCACTCCTTGCGCTCCTCCTTGGGCGAGTGGTCGCGACTGACCGGTGTGAGCAAGATCGAGCTCAACCGGCTCGACGACGCCGATGTGCGCGCCCTCGTGCGCGTGCTTCACCCGGCGCCGCTCTCCGAGCGAGACGTCCACGCCATCGTCGGTCGAGCCGAAGGCAACGCCTTCTTCACCGAGGAGCTGGTTGGCGCCACCGAAAGAGGACGCACAACGCTCCCCGTCGACCTCACCGACCTGCTCCTCGTGCGGCTGGACCAGCTCGACGACCGCGCCCGACATGCCGTACGGGCGGCAGCCGTCGCCGGTCGACGCGTCTCGCACACGCTGCTCTCCAGCGTCGTCGAGCTCGACGACCGTGAGCTTGAACGCGCTCTGAGGGCTGCGGTGGAGAGCAATGTGTTGTCGGCGGTCGGAGACGACGGCTACGCGTTTCGACACGCGCTGCTGGCCGAAGCCGTCTACGACGACCTCTTGCCGGGCGAACGGGTGAGGCTGCACCGGGCATACATGGCGGCGCTGCTCGGCCCCGAGATCCCCAGCAGCGCCGCCGAGGTAGCGCGTCATGCCCGCGCCGCTCACGACCTGCGCACGGCAGCCCGAGCAAGTGTCGAGGCCGGTGACGAGGCCATGGCCGTGGGCGGTCCTGACGAGGCAGCGCGCCACTACGAGGTGGCGCTAGAGCTGGTGACTGAGCTGTTGTCCGGCCACGACGACATCGGCGTGGACGTCGTCGAGCTCGCCATCAAGGCAAGCGAGGCCGTCAGCGCGGCCGGTGACCCCCACCGGGCGATCACCTTGGTGCACGACCAGCTGACCCAGCTACCCTCGGACGCCCCACCGCTGCAGCGCGTACGCCTGCTCGTGCGCCTGGCAGCCGCTGCCCTCATCACAGACACCGACATCGACCCGCTGGACCAGACCACCGAGGCGCTGGGACTCGTCCCGGCAACGCCCGAGACGGCGCTGCGCGCCGAGGTGCTCAGCGCCCACGCGCGCGCGAACGCCGCCCGGGGGCGCGACGACGAAGCCGTCCGCTGGGCGCGTGAGGCGCTGGGAGTGGCTCACCGGCTGCACCTGCCCAAGACCTTGTCGGACGCCACTACGACCTTGGCGAGACTCAACGAGCGCGCGCAGGACCCGGACGAGTCGCGACGCGCGCTGGCAGAGGTCGCCGAGCAGTCGAGGGCAGCCGCCGACGTGATGGGTGAGCTGCGTAGTCTGCACAATCTGGGCGGCCTCTACTACGAGGCGGGGCAGCTCGACGAGGCGCAGGCCGTATACGGCCAGGCGGCGACACGGGCGGCCGAGCTCGGTCGCCCATGGGCGCCGTACGGCCTCGACGCGCGCCTGCTGAGCGGGATCGTGTGCTATGTGCGAGGGCAGTGGGAAGCAGCGCAGCGTGTGCTCGACGTCTCGGGCGAGGATCCTCCGGCGCCCGCCGAGGCGTCGCTGGCGACCACGTCCCTGCTCGTGGCAGCCGGCCGAGGTGACGCCTCCTCACTGCAGCAGCTGCAGCGCTTGAGACCCTGGTGGGAACGCGACGGGATGATGGCCACCGTCGGCGGTGCTGCGGCCATCGACCTGCTGGGTGGCAGCGGGGACTTCGAGGCAGCCGCCGCGATGCACGACTACGTGGTGGCGACCGTGAGCCGGATATGGCAGTCGACGTCGTTCATGGCGAGGATCCGGCTCAGCGCGCTGTTGCTCGGCCACATGGCGGTTCGGGCAACCTCCGCCGCCACCGCCGACCGGCCAGCTCTCCTGGCCCGAGCTGACGATCTGCTCGCCGCTGCCACCGGTGCCGTGCGGCACGCACATGACCGGGGGCACGCCATCGGGCCCGAGGGGCTCGCCTGGTCATCACGTGTCCGCGCCGAGTACCTGAGGGTGCACTGGCTCAGTGGCATCGACGTGCCGGACCAAGACGAGCTCGTCGGCGCCTGGACGCAGACGGTCGATGGCTTTACTGCCTTCGGGGACGTCTATGAGACGGCGCGCTCCCAGGTCAGGTTGGCAGCGGTCCATCGCGCGGCCGGAAACACCGCGCAGGCTCGAGCCCTGGCCGACGCCGCCCGCACCAACGCACACTCGCTGGGCGCCCAGCCGCTGCTGGCCGAGTTGCGACAGCTCGGCCAGACCGCGCCCCGCGCGGATACGAGTAGGCATGGTGAGAGCCTGACCGCACGGGAGCGTGAAATTCTTGCGCTGGTCGCAAGCGGCCGATCCAACGGCGAGATAGCCGGCCAGCTCTACATCAGCAGCAAGACGGTCAGCGTCCACGTCTCGAACATCTTGGCCAAGCTCGGAGCCGCCGGACGCACCGAGGCCGCCGCGTTGGCCAGACAGCGCGGACTGCTCGGCGACGAGCTCGCCGGCCGCTGACGCTCCGCCGGCTCAGGAGGATGACCGCTGGGCGCGGCGCCAAGATCCGACTCTCAAGGGGTCAGGACAGCGTGAGAGTCGGATCCTTGCGCTCAGATCAGGTCGACGTCCGCATACGCGGCGCCGCCCGAGAGCCGCCGATAGCCAGGACCACGGTCGAAGAACGGGTCGCCGTCCGAGGCGATCCGCTCGGCCCGCTCGCGCCGCATATCGTCACGAAGCTGACCGGACGCCTGCTCATCCACCTCCACGTCGCTCCCCACCACCTGCAGCGCGACTCCGTAGTCCGACCTGGCACCCTCAACCGACACCTTCCCCCACGCCACGTCCCGCGCCACCTCGTCGTACGGCCGCTCGAGCGGGTCACCCCAGCCGCCTCCGCCGGTGGTGCGGATCCGGATCACCTGACCGGCTGCGACGGGCTCGGCGTCGGTCAACGCGTCGATGACCCGCTCGTCTGGTCCGCCGAGGTCGACTGTGACGTCGAAGGGCTTCCCCGCCCGGCCGCCCCTGACTCCCCAGCAGGCCAGGATGGAGCGGTCGGCGATCGACATGAAGTGTGCGTCCTTCAACATGCGGATGTGCTTCTCGTAGCCGCAGCCACCGCGGTAGCGCCCGGCGCCGCCGGAGTCGACAGCGAGTCCCAGCCGTTCAACGACGAACGGGAACCTTGCCTCGCTGAACTCGGTCGGCAGATTCCGGGAGTCCGGTACGACGTGGATCGTGTCCTCGCCGTCGGCGTAGTAGCGCCCGCCAGAGCCTCCACCGAGAACCTCGCGCATAAGGTACGGCTGACCGTTGGCGTCGTCGCCGTACAGTCCCGTGTAGCGGATCGTCTCCTGGTCAGCGGGCATCCGGCCGTCGACAGCCTTCGCCAAGACGCCGGCGAGTACGCCGAGCAGCCGCAGGATGACGAACGTGCGCGCGTTCGTCGGAGCGGGGAAGACCGGCGTGAGCAGCGTCCCAGGAGGGGGAAACCGCATCTCGATCAGCGGCACCACACCCTCGTTGACGTCCAGCTCGGCCATCCGGTCGGGCGAGTCGGCGAGGTTGCGCAGGATCGGCGCCAGCCACTTCTTGAGGAAGTTGCCGTCGGCGTAGTCCCCGCAGTGGTTGATGGGCCCCTTGGCCTGCGGAGCCGTCCCGGTGTAGTCGATAATGATGCGCCCACCCTCGTCGGGGACCTTCGTCAGCGTGATGCGCTGCGTATGCAACCTCGGCTCGTCAACACCGTCGTGCTCGGCGTAGTCCTCCCAGACGTAGGTGCCATCGGGGATCTTGGTCAGGATCTCGCGGCGGAAGGTGTCCGTGGTGTTGTCGAGGATGGCGTCGAAGCAAGCCTCCACCAGGTCGCGACCGTAGCGGTCGAACAGCTCGGCCATCCGGCGCGCACCCATCAGGCACGCTGCGCACTCCGCGTCGAGATCTGCCGCCAGCGAGTCAGGCATCCGCGAGTTCCGGGTCATGATCTTCAGCGCCTGCTCACAGGGGACCCCCCCATCCCAGAGCTTGATGGGCGGCACCATCAGGCCTTCCTCGAACACCGAGGTGGCGTTCGACGGCATCGACCCCGGGACCGCTCCCCCGATGTCGTCGTGATGACCGAACGCCTGCACGAACGCCACCACCTGTGGCCCGCCGCCGGCGTCATGGAAGACGGGCGCGGTCACGCAGAGATCCGGCAGGTGTCCGATCCCGCCCTCGCTGAGATAGACGTCGTTGTGGAAGAAGACGTCGCCGGGGCGCATGTCCTCGATGGGGTAGTCACGAGCCACCGGATGCACCAGTGCTGAGTACGACCGTCCTGTCAGCTTGCGCAGGTGCCGGTCGTGGATCCCGGCCCGGTAGTCGTGGGCGTCGCGGATCATCGGCGAGCGCGACGTGCGCCCGATCGCCGTCTCCACCTCCCTCTCGACGGAGGCGAGGTAGCCGGCCACGATCTCGACCAGCACCGGGTCCACCGACCCGTCCGAATCCGATAGAGCCAGAGAGCGACGAGGTTCGGACAGGTCGGTCATGGTGACGTCTTCTCGATGAGCAGGTTCCCGAACCGATCGACCCTCGCCTCGAATCCGGAGTGCACCGGCACGGTCGACGAGAACTCCTCCACCACGGCCGGCCCGGCAACCACGTCTCCCGCTCCCAGCTTCGCCCGTTCGTAGATGGCGGCTTCTTGCCACTCCTCGAAGTAGACGGCCCGCTGGCCCGTGACGGCGCGAGCAGCCCCGCGCCCTGGGTCCACCTCCGGAAGGGCCGGCTTGCGGATGGGTCCGATGCCGGTCACTCGCAGGTTTACCCACTCGACCTGCTGCCGCGGGTCGGCACGGAAGTCGTAGCCGTAGAGTGCGGCATGCTCGTCGTGGAAGCGGCTCGCGACAGCGTCGGCCGCAGCGGCCGTGACGTCGCCCTCCCCTACGGGAACCCGCACCTCGTAGGCCTGACCGAAGTAGCGCAGGTCCGCGCTCCGCTCGAACCGCCGCTCGTCGCGTGAGAACCCCTCCCGCTGAAGCGCCGCATCCGCCTGCGCGGTGAGATCGGCGATGATCCGCTCCAGCCGAACGCAGTCGAGCCCCGACTGCTTCATGACGGCCGTCTGGACGTAGTCGTTGCGCACGTCGACGGTCAGCAGACCGTATGCCGACAGGTTGCCCGGGTTGAGCGGGACGACGACACCGCTGAGGCCGAGCACGTCCACAAGGCGGCACGCAAGCAGCGAACCGGACCCTCCGAACGTCACCAGACGGAAGGTGCGGATGTCCAGGCCGCGCTTGACGGTGATCTGGCGCAGGGCGTTCGCCTGGTTCCACGCCGAGATCTCCAGCACGCCGCTGGCTGCCCGCTCGGACGAGAGTCCCAGCCTGCCGGCGAGGTCCTCCATCCCCCGGCGGGCAAGGTCGACCGCCAGTGGCACCTCGCCGCCGAGCAGACGAGGAGGGATTCGGCCCAGGAACACATGAGCGTCTGTGACGGTCGGCTCGTGGCCGCCGTTGCCGTAACACATCGGGCCGGGGTCTGCGCCGGCCGACTGCGGACCCACCTTGAGCGTTCCCTCCGGGCTGATCCAGGCGATCGACCCACCTCCGGCCCCGATGGTGACGACGTCGATCATCGAGATCTTGCTCGGGTAGACACCCACTGTCCCTTCCGTCGTAAGGGCCGGCACCCCGTCCCTCACCATCGTCACGTCAGTCGACGTTCCGCCGCCGTCACAGGTCAGCACCGAGCCGAAGCCCGCTGCGTCGGCGACGACGGCCGCGCCGAGTGCCCCTGCGGCGGGGCCCGAGAGCACGGTGCTGATCGGCTGGTGCATAACCTCGTCAGCCGACAACACGCCGCCGTTCGACTTCATCACGTAGAAGGGCACGGTGCGCCCCGCCGGTGCCGCTTGTGTGGTGTACGCGTGGAGCCGTCGACTGATGGTGTCGACGTACGCCCTGATGCTCGGTTTCACGGCCGCATCGACAAGGGTGGTGACCGACCGCTCGTACTCGCGGTACTCCCGCAGCACCTCCGACGAGATGGACACGACGGCGTCGGGATGCACCCGGGTGATCACGTCACGCATCGCAAGCTCGTGGCCGGGGTCGGCGTAGGAGTGCAAGAAACACACTCCGACCGTGTCCACTCCGGCGTCTTTGAAGAACCGCGCTGCTGCCTCGGCCGACTCCTCGTCGAACGGTCTGATCTCCGAGCCGTCCGCAGCCAGCCTGCCGCGGACGGTCTTCACCCGGTCGGCCGGGACGATTCGCGGCGGCTTCACCCAGAAGTACGAGTTGCCGTAACCGTCGGGAACGGACTGTCGCGCGATCTCGAGAATGTGCCCATAGCCCTCGGTCGTGACGAAGCCAAGATTCTCGACCTTCCCCTCGAGCAGCTTGTTGGTTGCCACGGTCGTCCCGTGTGACACGGCGGCGACGCTGTCGCCGCCGACGCCAAGCTGGCCCAAGACCTTGTCGATACCGGCCATGAAGCCGACGGCAGGATCCGCAGGCGTGGATGGGGTCTTGGTCGTGGTGATCTCCCCGCTGACCTCGTCGACGGCCACCACGTCGGTGAAGGTCCCGCCGGTGTCGATACCGACCCGGATACGCCGAGGGTGTGGGTGCTGACTGATCACGCCTCATTCCCGATCGCGGTCAATGCCGGCATGCGTGCCTCCTGGGACGTGAGTGGTCGGTGCCGCAGTGGCCGCTAGGACTTTCCTCGACGCCCGCTGAGCCAACCGCCGACGAGGGCGCCGAGCAGCGCAGCGGCCGCACCGACGAGAGCACCCTGCGCAAACCCACCGGTGCCGGAGGCTGAGAGTGCAGCCGCAGCACCGGGCGCCTCGTAGACTCCCGCGGTCGCTGCGGAGGGGACCCCGGGCGTGTGCGGGCTGGCCTGGCCGTCCGGTGACGCGGCTGGACCCGTGCCGGTCACATCGGTCGTCGACGAGCGCTCCTTGCCGGTGAGGACGTCGTCCACCGCGCTGAAGAACTCACCAGCCGTCTTCTTGGCGACGCTCGTCAGCATGCGTTGGCCGACGCCACCGATCATGCCCCCGACCACCGCGTCGGCGTCATACGTCAGGGTCGTCGTGTCACCGGTCTCGGCGAGGGTGACTACCACGTCGGCCCCTACCGTGCCCGGGGTCCCGGCACCGGCTGCCTTGAGCACGAAGGTGCCCGGCGGCTGCTGGTCGGTAAGTCGCACCTCGCCCGTATAGACCCCCTTGATGGAGGCGACACCGGCCATCAGCGTCATCCGGTAGGCGTCCTCACCGATGGCCTCGAGCCGCTGGCAGCCAGGGATTGTCCGCACCAGCACCGCAGGGTCGTTGAGGGCAGCCCAGACCTCGTCACGTGACGCGTGCAAGGTGGCCGTGCCTGTGACCTTCATCTGCCCTCCGTGCCGACACCGGACGTCTGCGCCGCCTCAGTCGACGACCCTACGAGCCCATCGTCGCGCATTCTCGTGGCAGCCAGCCACTAAGGTGGCGGAATGCCGCTGTCGCTACCTGGTCCCTCGTCCCTGATCGGTGCCGCCGGCAAGGGGATCGACGCCCTCGAGCAGGCAGTGTCACTGGTGCCTCGGCTGAATGTGATCGTGACAGAGGTGGAGACCATCCTGCTGCGGGTCCAGACGGTCGTGGACAACCTGGAGGTGACCCAGCGACGTGCGGACGCCGCGATCGACCAAACGGCAGCCGTTGTCGCCAGGGCCGGCGATCTGACCACGCGGGCCGGGCCGTTGCTCGACCAGCTCGAGCAGTTCCAGCCGACACTCCTGCGGCTGCAGCCGATCCTCGAACGGCTCGCGGATACGACCGACCCAGACGAGGTGGCGGCGATCGTCGCCGTCGTCGACTTGCTTCCCGAGCTTGTCGAAAAGCTCCACACCGACATCGTCCCGATCCTCGACACGTTCGGCACCGTGGCGCCCGACCTGCGCGACCTCCTCGACGTGTCGAAGGAGCTGAACGAGATGCTGTCCGCTGTCCCCGGTCTTGGACGCGTCAAGCGCAGGATCGAGGAGGAGCAGGACCTTCAGGACGAGATCCGCGCCGAGGAGGTCCCTCCCCGTCACCGGCCCGCAAGCGCTGATCCTGGCTGCGCTTCAGCGCTCGCAGTGGCGACGACGCAGGTCGAACAGCTGACTCGGTGAGATGGGCATGGTGGTGATCGCGAAGCCCTCGGCGTCCTCGATCGCCGCGGCGATCGCAGCCGAGCCCGGGATGACTCCCGCCTCCCCGGCTCCCTTCACCCCCAGGGGGTTGAGCGGTGACGGCGTCTCGAGGTGGTCGATCTCGATGTGCGGGACCTCGCTGGCGTACGGCATCAGGAAGTCCATGTAGGAGGCGTTGAGCAGCTGCCCGGCGTCGTCGTACTCCATCCGCTCGTACAGCGCTCCGGCCACTCCCTGGGCGACGCCGCCGTGGATCTGTCCCTCGACGATCATCGGGTTGATCACCGTGCCACAGTCGTGGACGACGCAGTAGCGCAAGATATTGATCTCGGCGGTCTCGGGGTCCGTCTCTACCACCACCGCGTGCATCCCGTTGGCGAACGTCGAGCCCACGGGCGAGTAGTAGTCGGTGCCCTCGAGTCCCGGCTGCTCCCCCTCGGGCACCGGCGGAGCGGTCGGGTCGACCGGACCGGCGAACTGCGTCGCGCGTGCCGCCCCGGCATCGAAGGCGTAGCGCAGCGGGTTCGACAGCACGGCGACGGAGCCGAGGTCGATCTCGGACCCAGGTGAGCCCTTGACGCGGATCTGACCGTCCACGATCTCGAGGTCGTCGACGGCCGCCTCCAGGGCGTTGGCGGCGATCTTCAGCGCCTTGGCCCGGACCTTGCGGGCGGTCAGCGCCACGGCGCTGCCGGACATCACCGCAGTGCGGGACGCGAAGGTCCCGACGGCGTACTTGAACCGGCGGGTGTCGCCGGTGGTGACCCGCACCCGCTCCATCTCGACGCCCAGCTCGTCCGCGACGATCTGGGCGAGCATCGTCTGGTGGCCCTGGCCTTGGCTGGTGAGGCCGGTCGAGACGACGACCGAGCCGTCTGTCTCCACCCGCAGGTGTCCTCCCTCGTACGGCCCCACGCCGGTCCCTTCGACGTAGCAGCCGAGGCCGATACCGACCCGGCGACCCTCGGCCCGTGCCGCGGCCCGAAAGCTGTCGAACTCGTCCCAGCCGACGAGCGCCTTCAGCTTGGCAAGCGATGCCGGGAAGTCTCCGGAGTCGTACACCAGCGGACGGCCGTCTTGAAACATCAGCCCGTGGTCGTACGGCATCTCTGCCGGCTGGATGAAGTTGCGCTCCCTGACCACCGCGCGGTCGATCCCGAGGTCGGCGGCGATGGCGTCCATGACGCGCTCCATCACGAAGCACCCTTGGGGGCGACCGGCGCCACGGTAGGGCGTCACGATGACGGTGTTCGTGTACATGCTCTGGAACTCGACCCGGTAGGCCCCTGGTTTGTAGGGCCCGAGGAGCTGGGTGGAGGTGATGATGGGCACGATCAGGCCGTACGGCGTGTACGCGCCGTTGTCGTGCCAAAAGCGCACCGACAGCCCGCACAGGCGACCGTCGTCGTCATAGCCGACCTCGACCTCGTGCAGCTGGCCCCGCTCGTGCGCCGAGGAGATGAAGTGCTCTCGGCGGTCCTCCACCCACTTCACCGGCTGACCCAGCCGCCGGGCTGCCCACGGCACCAAGATCTCCTCCGGCCATGGGTGCACGATCTTCACGCCGAACCCACCGCCGATGTCGGGCGTCACGACCTCGACCCGGTCGACCGGGATCGACAGCTTGGCGGCGATCGCCTGACGCACCGAGGTGGACGACTGGGTCGACGTGTGCACCAGCAAAGACTCGTCGTCGGCGTCCCAGCGTGCCAGCACACCCTTGCCCTCCATCGGCATCGACGCGCTGCGTTCGATCGACAGGGACAAGGTGGCCCGGTGGGCTGCGGCCGCGATCGCCGCGGCGGCATCGCCGACCTCCTGCACCATCGTGGCCGCGACGTTTCCCGGCACGTCGGCGTGCACCAGTGCGTCGCCGTCGCGCGAGGCGGCGAGGCCGACGACCGGGGGCAGTGGCTCGTACTCCACCTGGATGAGACCTACGACGTCCTCAGCGACGTAGCGGTCGCTCGCCACCACCATGGCGATCGCCTCGCCCACGTGGTTGACCTCCCCGTCGGCCAGCGGGTAGGGGGTGCGGCCTTGGTTCAGCGTCGGATGCGGGATGAGCAAAGGCAGCGGCTCACTCGTGCGGCCGTCGAGGTCGTCGTACGTGTAGATCGCGACGAGGCCATCGACGGCGAGCGCCGCCGAGACGTCGATGTCCACGATGCGCGCGTGCGCATGCGGGCTGCGAACGAATGCGACTGCCAGGGCGTCGTGCCCGAGGTCGTCGAGGTAGCGGCCGCGACCACTCAGCAGCCGGGGGTCCTCCACCCGGCGGATCCGCTGGCCGAACATCTTGGTCGTCACGAGGCTGCCCGCTCACGCCTGATGTCGGCGGCGCGCAGCACTGCCGCGACGATGTTCTGGTACCCCGTGCACCGGCACAGGTTGCCGCCGATGGCTGCTCGCGCCTCGTCCTCGGTAGGGTCGGGATTGTCCTCGAGGTACGCCGTGACGGTCGTGATGAACCCAGGTGTGCAGAATCCGCACTGCAGCGCGTGGCAGTCCTGGAACGCCTGCTGGACGTGTCCGAGGCCGCCATCGGGCTCCAGACACCCTCGGTCGTCGTGACGGACGCCCCGTCGACCGACACCGCGAACAGGAGACAGGAGCGAGTCGGCCGGCCCTCCAAGAGCACTGTGCAGGCGCCGCAGACGCCGTGCTCGCAGCCGACGTGGGTGCCGGTGAGCCGCAGATCGTGACGCAGGGCATCAGACAGCAGCCGACGCGCCGGAACGCGTAGTCGGTGAGGCATGCCGTTGACGGTCAGCGTCACCTCGTGGAGCGCCTCGCCACTCGCGGGGTCAACGTGCGACGTCGTCATGCGGCCCGTCTCGCAACGGCGTCGTCTGTCGCCCGAACCAGCACCCGTTCGGTCAGCACCCGGCTGAGATGACGCCGGTAGTCGGCGGTGGCGTGGATGTCACCCTCGGGGTCGATGACCGCGTCCACGAGCGCGACACCGTCCTCCCAGTCCACCGCGTCGTACGCCGCACCTCTGCAGGCGGCGGTGACGTCGACGAGCACCGGGGTGGCCCCCACGCTGATCAGGCACACCGCCGCGCTCGCCAGGGAACTGTTGCTGTCGAGGACGACGAGCGCTCCCACCCCGACGAGTCCGTAGTCGCCATGACGACGAGCGATCTCCAGCCAGGCCGACCCGGATCCGGCGGGCGGGTGCGGGAAACATGCGGACACAGCCACCTCGTCGGGCTCGAGCGCCGACTCGAGTGGTCCGACGAAGAAGGCTTCGGCGTCGATGCTGCGTCGGCCGCGTGCGGTGCTGACCACCTCGACGCTTCCGCCGAGCAGTCGCAGCACCGCCGGCATCTCGGCGGCGGGGTCGGCGTGCACCAGGCTTCCCACGGTAGTCCCCCGGTTGCGGATGGTGGCGTGCGCGACATGCTGGACGGCGCGACGCAGCAGCGGGTTGGCGTCATAGGCCGCCACGTTGCGCTCGAGGTCGCCGTGGCGGGTCAGCGCACCGATGCGAACCGCTGTGTCCGACACGTCGATGTCGGCCAGCCCGGTGACGTGGTTCAGGTCGACAAGCGCCGCCGGCGCTGCCAGCCGCATCGACATGATGGGGATCAGCGACTGTCCACCCGCCAAGATCTTGCCCTCCGTGGCCGCCAGCATCGACGCAGCCTCGTCGACGGTGCTGGGCCGGTGGTAGGCGAAGGGTGCCGGTTTCACGGCTGGCTGTCACCTTTCTGTCAGACCCGCTCAGGCGGGTCCGACGGGTCGCTCCTACGCTGGTCGGTGCCGGAGCCCGTCTCGTGCTCGTCAACCTTGTACATGTCGGGTTGACCTGTTGCAAGCATCGTCCCTGGGTCGCTCTCGCGCAGGTGCGAAGGCGCAATGGAACGGCACAGGTGGTAGAAGGCGATCACCACAATGGTGCCGAGGGAGATGCCGCTGAGGGTGAAGTCTTCGGAGACCAGCAGCTCGACGTTGCCGATCGCGATGACGATGCCGGCGGCCAGCGGAACCAGGTTGACCGGGTTGCCGAAGTCCACGCGGTTCTCGATCCAGATCTTCGCACCGAGCAGGCCGATCATGCCGTAGAGCACCACGGTGATGCCGCCGAGTACGCCGCCCGGGGTAGTCGCGACGAGCGCGCCGAACTTCGGTGACAGACCGAAGATGATTGCCACGACCGCGGCGACATAGTAGGCAGCGGTCGAGTAGACCCGGGTGGCAGCCATCACGCCGATGTTCTCGGCGTACGTGGTGGTGGGCGAGCCACCGACCGAGCTCGCCAGCGCGGTGCCGAACCCGTCGGCGGCAATGGCCCGGCCCATCACCGGGTTGAGGTCGCGACGCGTCATCGCACCGACCGCCTTGACGTGCCCGGTGTTCTCTGCGATCAGCGCTATCACCGCGGGCAGGACGAGCAGTGTGAAGGTGAGCGAAAAGCTGGGCCCGTGCCAGCCCACCACGCCGGCGGCGCTGTCGGTATGAGGGGGGAAACCGATCCAGTCAGCGGCTCTGACACTGTCCCAGCTGACACGGTCGTGCGCGAACGCCGTAGCGACGCAGTAGGGCCCTTCGGCTTCGCAGGGGTTTCCGTTCGCGTCGAGCAGGTTCTGGCCGGGCAGGACAGACGTGATGGGGCCGCCAACCTTGTCGATGATGACCGACACGACGTAACCGAAGATCAGGCCCAGGAAGATTGCTATCCGTCCGAGAAAGCCCCTGATGCCGACGGCCACCAGGATGACGAACGCCATCGTGGCGAGCGCAACCCACTGGTCCTGCGGCCAGTAGATGTCGGCCACGACAGGCGCCAGGTTGAAGCCGATCAACATGACTACGGCACCGGTGACGGCCGGCGGCAGGACGGCGTTGAGCACGCGGGGGCCGGCGAAATGAATGAGCACTCCCACGAGGAGCAGGACGACGCCGGCAACCAGGATCGCGCCGGTGACATCGGCAGAGTCGCCACCTTGGGCGCGGATGGCGGCCACGCCACCGACGAAGGACGCGCTGGTCCCGAGATAGCTTGGCACCTTTCCCTGCACGATGAGCAGGAAGCAGATGGTGGCGATGCCGCTCATCATGATCGCCAGCTGGGCGTTGAGTCCCATGATCAGCGGGAAGACGAACGTGGCGCCGAACATCGCGACCACGTGCTGGGCGCCGAGTCCGAGAGTGCGTCCCCATGACAGCCGCTCGTCCGGTGCGACAGATTCCCCGGGGGGCGGCGTGTTGCCGTCGTGGACGACCTTCCAACCGATGGCCATGGCGACTCCCAACGTCGATCTCGCGTGACTGGCGTGACTGCGTCACATGTGCAACAGGATGCCGGAACGGCGAGCGTTGTGCAGGTATGACGCGCAGATCGCCACCTACCGACCCCGGTCGGCCCGGTCCGACGGGCCCTTGCGCCTTCGCTTCACACCTTGCCGGCGATCGTTGGCACAATTGGCCATCGTCATGACGGCAGCGCAGCGGTTAGCGTTGCTGCCACCCCAGCCCCTGACCGAGGGAGTCGACGTGGACCGTAGCTCAGGCGCCGTTGTCAGCGTCGCCTTGCTCTCGCTCGTCGACGGTCCACCGCAGGAGCTAGAGATCGTGCACCGGACGGGCTCGGTATGGCAGCTCTCCGAGTCCACCGGCAAAGTCGCAGCCTGTGTCACCTTCCCTGGTTCACTTCGGCTCCCCCACGCGGTTGCTGTGAAGGAGCGGCTCTGCGAGCAGACCACGATCCGGTTCGGACACGGCACGCTGAGGCTCGACGGAAAGCGGCTGCCGGTGAGGCGCTGGTGGCGGCCGGCGAAACCACGGTTGCCCGCACTGCGCCGCCGACTGCGCGACGACGTGGTCTCCCAGACCTGTCGACAATGGCGTAGCAGCCTGGGGCGCGGCGAGGGTCTCACGCCGTACGCGGACGACGTCTTGTGCGGCACGCTGGCCACGATGCAGGCGGCCGGGCACCCCCAGGCTGCCGCCTTGTCCCGCGAGATCGCGGCGGCTCCCCTGGAGGAGCTCACCACCGCGGCGTCCGCCGGGCTGCTGCGACAAGCCGCGGCAGGCTGGTGTCTCGACGAGGTGGCCGCAGTGCTGACCGCACACACGACACGCGGTGGACTGACCGCCGCCCTCGCTTGTCTCGAACAGATCGGGCACAGCTCGGGTAGCGGGCTGTCCGAAGGTATCCACAACGTCCTGCGCGGCGCGGCCAGGCAGGCGACGGCGTGACCCGTCACGTCGAGGTCCGCAGCGGGACCTACCGCGACTCCGTCGGGCTGATGCAGGCAAGCCGGGATCTGCGGGCACTGGACGGCGTCAGCTCGGCACTGGTGGCGATGGCGACCGGGCTCAACCTCGACCTGCTCGCCTCGATGGGTTTCGACACACCGGACGGGCTCGGTCCCAACGACATGATCGTCGCCATCGAGGCCGCCGACGAGGAGACGGTCAGGGAGGCGACGACGGCGCTCGACGACGCCTTGGCTGCGGCACCGGTGGGCAAGAAGGGCTCTACCGATGTACCGCCACCAACGATCATGGCAGCTGCCAGGCGCGCCTCGGCGCAGCTTGCCTTGGTCAGCACCCCAGGGGGGGTAGCGGCCATCGATGCCGCGGACGCCTTGGCTGCAGGCCTCGACACCATGGTCTTCAGTGACAACGTCAGCATCGAGCACGAGGTCCGGCTGAAGGAGATCGCGGCAGACGCCGGCCTGCTGCTGATGGGACCCGACTGCGGCACGGCGGTCGTGTCGGGGGTCGGGCTCGGCTTCGCCAACGTCGTACGGCCAGGACCTGTCGGCATCGTGGCTGCCTCCGGCACCGGAGCCCAGCACCTGATGGCGCTGCTGGACGGCGCCGATATAGGCGTCACCCACTGCCTCGGAGTGGGGGGTCGTGACCTCTCCGCGGCGGTGGCGGCGCGCTCCACGCTGGCCGCTCTCGACAGGCTCGACGCCGACCCGGACATCTCGACGATCGTCGTGGTCTCCAAACCTCCAGCGCCCGAAGTCGCCGAGCTGGTCACCGCGCACGCCGATCGCCTTGCGACCACGACGGTACTCGGCTATCTCGGCGAGGGTCAGCCCGACCTTACGGCGACTGCCGAGCGGGTGGCCGCCGCTGTCGGACAGCGATGGGTCACGCCGCGCCGCTGGGGCGAGGCGGTCTCGGGGCCGCGACCGGGGTATGTGCGAGGCCTGTTCGTGGGCGGCACCCTTTGCGACGAGGCCATGCTGGTCGCCGCCGCCGAGCTCGGGCCGGTCTCGTCGAACATCCCCATCCGTGGTGGACACCGCCTGGACGAGACGCTCACCTCGGCAGGACACACGTTCATCGACTTCGGCGACGACCAGCTGACGGTCGGCAGGCCGCACCCGATGATCGATCCGACCCTCCGGTTGGAGCGACTGGAGCGGGAGCTGGCCGATCCGACCTGTGCCGTCGTCCTGCTCGACGTCGTCTTGGGCATGGGCGCGCACCCCGACCCGGCGAGCGACCTCGCAGCGGTGATCAGCCGGTACGACGGTCCGGTGGTCGTGTCCCTGGTCGGCACGCGCGACGACCCGCAGGGACTCGAGGAGCAGGCAGTGCGGCTGGTCGAGGCCGGAGCCGTGATCCATGCCTCGAACGCCGCCGCGACCCGCCACGCGCTCACCTTCGTCCAGAAGGGTCAGACAGCGTGACCGCGGGCGGCTCGGACCTCACCGTGGTGACGGCCGGTGTCACGATGCTCGCCGATGCCCTGCGCGACCAGGGCGTCGCGACGGTCGACGTGGCGTGGACGCCACCTGTCGCAGGCACCGAGGATGACCTGACCGCGGTCATGCTCGACCCCCGGCGGGTCCCGGCGAACGCGCGGGCGCACGCGGCGATGACTGCTGCCGCCGCAGCCCTGGTCGACGTACGTCCCGCTGACGAGGCGCTTGGGCTGCGGGCCGGACACTTCCTGCACGCGGGCCCGCCGATCACCTGGGACCGCATGTCCGGGCCGTTGCGCGGTGCCCTGATCGGGGCGGTCGTGTACGAGGGGCTGGCTGACAGTACCGACCACGCCGAGGCGCGTCTGGGCGCTGGGGACTTCACCTTCGAGCCCGCCCACCACCACGGTGCGGTGGGCCCGATGGCCGGTGTCGTCTCGGGCTCGATGTGGATGTTCGAGCTGTACGACGAGACCTCCGGCAACCGGTCGTGGTGCTCCCTCAACGAAGGTCTCGGCAAGGTCTTGAGGTACGGCGCCTACTCCCCCGAGGTGATCGAGCGCCTTCGGTGGATGCGCGACGTGCTGGGTCCGGCCCTTCAGACGACGACCAGGGCCAGCGGCCCCATCGACATCGTGGCGATCATCGCGCAGATGCTCCAGATGGGCGACGAAGGACACAACCGCAACCGTGCCGGGACGCTGATGCTGCTGAAGGAGTGGTTGCCGGGGCTGGTTGGGTCGGGCCTACCCACCGGTGACATCTGCGACGTCGCCGCTTTCGTGTCCGGAAACGACCACTTCTTCCTCAACCTCGTGATGCCGGCGTGCAAGCTGATGACAAGCGCTGCCAGTGGCGTGCCCGGGTCGACGGTGGTCACCACGATGGCCCGCAACGGAACCGACTTCGGCATCCAGGTGTCCGGGCTCGGTGACGAGTGGTTCACCGGCCCCGCGCAGGTGGCCGACGGCCTCTATCTCGGCAACTTCGGACCTGACGACGCGAACCCCGACATCGGCGACTCGGCGATCACCGAGACAGCAGGCGTCGGCGGGTTCGCGATGGCGACCGCACCTGCCATCGTCCGGTTCGTCGGCGGCTCCGTGGCCGACGCGATCGCCACCACTCGCCGGATGTACGACATCTGTGTCGGCGAGCACCAACGCTGGGCGCTCCCGATCATGGACTTTCGCGGTACGCCGACGGGCATCGACGTCACGTCGGTGCTGCGCACCGCTCAGCTGCCCCAGATCAACACGGGGATGGCCGGCCGGGTCGCCGGAGTCGGTCAGGTGGGAGCCGGGCTCGTATCCCCACCGATGGAGTGTTTCGAGAAGGCGATCGCCGCCCTCGCGCAAGCGGTCACCCGTTGACCTCGAAAGCGGCGGCGCCGACGACGAGAGCTGGAGTCGCTGTCGCTCACCCGTCGCGGTCGGCGCGCGAGCGTTCGGCTATGACGCCCGCCAGCTCGCGGGCTGACCGCGAGGCGCGGGCACCGTCGGCGCTCTGGATCGCCATCACCGCCAACGTGCCACCGTCGGCGAGGTCGAGCATCGCCCACGGCCTGTTGGGATGCAGCGACACCGAGATGATCTCGGCCCACTCCAACCGGTGTGTCCGGTAGCCGTTGACCACCCGGAGACCGGAGTCGTCGGCTCGCGCCGACGTCCGGAAGAGGGCGAAGAGGATCAGCAACATGGCAGCGAAGAACACCAGCAAGGTGACACGTTGGAACTCGGTGAAGTCGGCTCGGACCGAGGCCGGAAGGCTCTCCCAGAGGACAACCATGGCGACGGTCATGCCGACCGCCGCAGTGGCCGCCACGACCCGGGTCCCCAGCGGCCGGTAGCTGCGCGGCAGGCTCACCAAGATGTGACCGTCACAGTCGGCAGGCATGGATGTCGGTCACCAGTATCCCGCGGGCGCCGAGGTCGTACAGCTGGTCCATGACGCGGTGGGCGTCGCCCCGCGGCACCATCGCGCGGACCGCGAACCATCCGCTGCGCTGCAATGGAGACACGGTGGGCGACTCGATGCCGGGCGTGATCGCGCAGGCCGCTTCGACCGACACGGCCTCGATGTCGTAGTCCATCATCACGTAGCCGCGCGCCACCAGCACTCCGCGCACGCGTCGGGAGAAGGTGTCATAACCGTCGGGATCGCCCCCTCCTGCCCGGGTGACGAGCACCGCCTCGGACACCAGGATCGGCTCACCGAACGTCTCCAGGCCGGCCTGCTGCAACGTCGAGCCGGTGTCCACCACGTCAGCGACCACGTCAGCAACTCCCAGCCGCACCGCCGTCTCGACGGCGCCCTCGAGGCGGATCACGTGCGCAGAGACTGCCCGCTCCTTCAGGAACTCCTCCACGACGCCGGCGTACGACGTAGCGATCCGCGATCCCTGCAGGGACTCGATGGTGCGCCCGGAGCCCGTCGGTGCGGCCAAGTGCAGTCGGGATCTGCCGAACCCGAGCGGTTGCCGCTCCTCGACGCCCGCCCGCGAGTCGAGCACGAGGTCGCGGCCGGTCAGGCCGACGTCGAGGGTGCCGCCGGCGACGTAGACGGCGATGTCGCGAGGTCGCAGGTAGAAGAACTCGACGCCGTTGGCATTGTCGACGACGACGAGGTCACGCGTGTCGCGTCGCTGACGGTAGCCGGCCTCGCGGAGCAGGTCGCTCGACGCCGCCGCGAGAACGCCCTTGTTGGGGACTGCGACCCGGAGCAAGCAACGCCCGTCCGTCATAGGTGCGCGTAGACGTCGTCGAGACTCAGGCCGCGCGCGATCATCAGCACCTGAGCCTGGTAGAGAAGCTGGCTCAGCTCCTGCGCGGTTCGGTCCGCGCTCTCGTGCTCCGCGGCCATCCACGACTCAGCCGCCTCCTCCACCAGCTTCTTCCCGATCTCGTGCACGCCGGCGTCGACGGCAGCCACCGTGCCGGAGCCGGACTCGCGCGAGGTCACCTTGTCGGTCAGCTCGGCGAACAGCGCGTCGAAGGTCTTCATCAGCGACAAGGGTAGGGGATCGGTGGCCACTGGCTCACGCGCGCGCGAGCTCGCGCAAGACCAGGGCTGTCGCCAGGGCCGCGTGCGCCGCCTCATAGCCCTTGTCCTCTGTGGAGCCGGCAAGACCCGCTCTGTCACGGGCCTGGGCGTCGTTGTCACAGGTCAGGACACCGAAGCCGACCGGGACACCGAAATCGAGAGCCACCCTGCTCAGGCCGTCCGTCACCGCCCGGCAGACGAACTCGAAATGAGGGGTGCCGCCGCGGACCACCACCCCGAGGGCCACCACCGCGTCGTACCCCCGCTGTGCGAGACGCTGAGCAACCACCGGCAGCTCGAAGCTGCCCGGTGCGCGCGCCACGACCACGTCGTCCACGCCTGCAGCGACCAGCGCGCGCTCGGCACCGGCGAGCAGCCCGTCCATCACCTCCGCGTGCCACCGCGCCGCCACCACCCCCACGCGCAGCCTGCTGCCGTCGAGTCTCTCGAGCCGGGGCTGTCCGGATCCGCTCATGGCAGCGGCCCTGCGTCGGTCCGGGCAGGGACGGTGGTGGCGGTTCGGGACTCGAAGATCAGATGGTCGAGGTCGTGGCCCATCCTGTCGCGCTTCGTGGCGAGGTAATGGCTGTTCTCGTCGTGCGGACTGACTGGTACGGCGACCCGTTTCGTCACCTTGACGCCATACGTCTCGAGCGCGAGCCGTTTGGCAGGGTTATTCGTCAGCAGCTTCACGGAGCTGACGCCGAGCTCGCGCAGGATCTGTGCCCCCGTGGCATAGTCGCGGCCGTCCGCCGGCAGGCCCAGCGCAAGGTTGGCGTCCACGGTGTCACTGCCGTCGTCCTGCAGGGCGTATGCCTGTAGCTTCTTGACCAGACCGATCCCCCTGCCCTCGTGCCCGCGCAGGTAGACGACCACGCCACGTCCCTCGTCCCGGATCGCCGCCAGCCCCGCCCGCAGCTGAGACCCGCAGTCGCAGCGCCGTGACCCGAACACATCACCGGTGAGACACTCGGAGTGCACCCGCACCAGGACGTCCCTGCCGTCGGCGATGTCTCCGTACACCAGAGCGACCTGCTCCGAGCCGTCGACCAGGTGCCGGTACCCGTGTGCCTGGAAAGTGCCGTGGTCGGTGGACAGCGGAGTTTGCACGATCTTGACCAGTTGCTGCTCGTGCCGGTTGCGGTAGCGCGCCAGGCCGGCGATCGAGACGAGGGCAAGGCCGTGCTCGTCGGCGAACTCGCGAAGGTCACCGCCGCGCTTCATGGAGCCGTCGTCGTTGACGACCTCCGCGATGACAGCCGCGGGGCTACGACCGGCCAGCCGGGCGAGGTCGACCGCCCCCTCGGTGTGACCGCGCCTGACGAGGACGCCACCCTCGCGGTAGCGCAGGGGGAACACGTGTCCAGGCTGCGTCACGTCCGCTGCCGTGCTGTCGGCATCCGCCAGTACCTGGATGGTGCGGGCCCGGTCAGCCGCGGAGATGCCCGTGGAGATACCGTCCGCGGCGTCCACGGAGACGGTGTACGCGGTGCGCAGTCGCTCCCGGTTCTGCGCGGTCATCAGCGGGATCGCCAGCCGGTCCAGCGCCGTACCCTCCATCGGCACGCAGATCACGCCGCTCGTGTACCGGATGGTGAACGCCAGCAGCGACGCGGTCGCATCGCCCGCCGCGAAGACGATGTCCCCCTCGTTCTCCCGACCCTCGTCGTCGACCACCACGACTGCCTTGCCCCGCGCGATGTCGGCGATCGCCCGCTCGATCGTGTCAAGGCGCAGACCGGCTCGGTCAACCATCGCGGCCCACCGGCTGGAGCGTCTCCTCGCCACCGGCCAGGTCGGTGACCTGTCGCTCGGCCCGCCACCAGGCGAGGAAACCGGCCAGGCAGAAGACACCGTATACGAGATAGAGCACGGCGCTCGGGTAGTAGCCCGCCCTGATGAGCAGCGGCACCCCGACTGCATCGACCGCGATCCAGATCCACCAGAACTCGACGTAGCCGCGCGCCATCCCGTAGGTCGCCAGGATGCTTCCGGTGAGGATCCAGGCGTCCGGGACCGGGCCGTAGGAGTCCAGGCGCGCAAGGATGGGGATGAAGACCGCCATCATGATCCCGGCCGCCACGATCAGTGCCCGCAGCTCGTGCGCCGTGGCCCACCGCGGGGCGATCGCCCGCCCGTCGCTGGACCCACCTGCCCGCTGGCTGCCGCGCCACCGCCACCACCCGTACGCGCTGACCGCAAAGAAGAAGACCTGCCTGCTCGCCTGACCCCAGAGGTCGTCCTCCTGCGGCTTGTCGAAGATGCCGCCGACGAAGACCGTGAACAGCAACGCGTTGCCGATCATGCCCACGGGCCACGCCCACGTCAGCCTGCGCATCCCGAGGAACGCACTGGCCAGGCCGAACCCGTTGCCGACGACCTCGCGGACGAGGATCGGCGCACCGGCGATCACCCAGTAGTGCTCGAGCAGGTAGTCCAGGGGGTTCATGCGTGGTTCTCCTTCTGTCTGCTGAGCAGTCGCTCGACATATTTCGCCACTATGTCCACCTCGAGGTTGACGCGCTCGCCTGGCCGTCTGAGGCCGAGCGTGGTCAGCGCGAGCGTCGTCGGGATGAGGCTGACGCTGAACGCCGGCTCGTCGCCGTCACGAAGGCCGCTCACCGTGAGTGAGGTGCCGTCCACGGTGATCGAGCCCTTCACAGCGACGTAGCGGGCCAGGTCATCCGGCAGGGTGACCCACACGACGTCCCAGTACTCACTGGACTCACGGCTCTCGACGGCGCCGGTTCCGTCCACATGGCCTTGCACCAGGTGACCGCCCAGCCGACCGTGAGGTGTGACGGCGCGTTCGAGGTTGACCTGACTGCCCACCCGGAGGGCACCGAGCGACGTCTTGTCGAGGCTTTCCGCCATCACGTCGGCGGTGAATGCCTCCGGCGTTCGCTCTACCACGGTGAGGCAGCAGCCGTTGACGGCGATCGAGTCACCAGCGGCCGCGTCCGAGACGACCTTGGGGCCGCGCACGGTCAACCGCGCGGAGTCTCCAAGGTGGTCCAACGCCACCACCGCCCCGAGCTCCTCGACGATGCCGGTGAACATCAGCTCTTCCCCCCACGCATGGTCATCCGGATGTCCTGGCCGACACGAACGGCCTCCACGAGGTCGAAGCGGTGGATGCTGTCCATGGAGGCAACGCCCAGCTCCGCCACCGTCGAGGGACCCGCCCCGAGAACCGCCGGTGCGACGTACGCGATCACCTCGTCGACGAGACCGGCCCGGACGAAGGCCGCGGCCAGCGTCGGGCCTCCTTCGAGCCAGACGTGGTGACGGCCACCCGAGAACAGCTCGGCCAGCGCCTGGCCGGGGTCGCGGGTCTTCAACACGCATGTGTCTGCATCGCCGTCGAAGACGGCAGCGGCAGGATCGAGACGCCGCATGCCCATCACGACCCGCAGTGGCTGCTGCCTGCGAGGCAGTGGCTGGTCGGCCGCGTCGCGCACGGTCAGCCGGGGGTTGTCCGTCTCGACGGTCCCGGCACCGACGAGGATTGTGTCGCATGAGGCGCGCAGCCGGTGAACGTCGGTGCGGGCCTCATGGCCGGTGATCCATCTGCTGGTGCCGTCAACGGCGGCCGCGCGACCGTCAAGGGTTGTGGCGAGCTTCCACGTGACGAACGGGCGCTGCGCCTGCATGGAGAAGCTCCACACCTCGTTGAGGAGGGCAGCCTCGGCGCAGAGGACCTCGCCCTCCACGTCGACGCCTGCAGCCTGCAGAGCCTCCCCCCCGCCTGCTGCCTCCCGGTTGGGGTCCGGCTGCGCGTAGATCACGCGTCGTACGCCCGCATCGATGAGGGCGCGGCTGCACGCAGGTGTGCGGCCGGTGTGGTTGCAGGGCTCGAGAGTAACAACGACCGTGCAGCCCCTGGCCGCGGATCCAACGCTGGCCAGCGCGGCGACCTCGGCGTGCGCTGTGCCTGCACCACGGTGCAGCCCTGATCCGAGTACGGCGCCGTCAGGCCCGAGGACGACGGCGCCGACGCGAGGGTTGGGGCCGAGTGACAGACCCGGAGTGCAGGCGAGCGTGATCGCCTGGCGCATTGCCAGGAGTTCGGCGTCGCTTGCCATCACAGGCCCCTTCGTCAGCGCCGTGTCGCGCGACTCCAGGGTCTCCGACCACGGCGAGACACGGTCCAGGCACCTCGCCAGGCGCCGAAGCGCCCGACGAGCTCGCGCCGGTTGGCGTCGTCCGTACGTCGGCGTGCATCCTCCCATCCGGACTTTAACCGTCGGTCCCGGAGTTTCACCGGGTCAACCGACCACCCTGAGGTGGTCGGGTCGCGGACTGTCACCGCCGGTTCGGGATTTCACCGACCCCGGAGCACGCGAGCGTTGAACACTCGTGCCGACAAGTATGGCATCTGCTGCCCGGCATCGGGACTCGGCACGGTGTGCGGCTCGTCTCAGCGGCTCGTGGGCTGCGCCTTCTCGGCGAGCGAGCGCAGGTGAGTGACGACGGCGTCGGGGTTGTCGGCTCCGAAGACGGCAGAGCCCGCCACGAACACGTCAGCGCCTGCTTCTGCACAGCGCTCGATGGTGTCCGCGGAGATACCGCCGTCGAGCTGCAACCAGATGTCTGCACCGGTCTTGTCGAGCAACCGGCGGGTCCGGGCGATCTTCGACAGGCAAAACTCGAGGAAGCGCTGCCCTGCGAAGCCCGGCTCGACCGTCATGATCAGCACCATGTCGAGCTCGGCAAGCAGGTCCCCGTAGGGCTCGATCGCTGTTGCGGGCTTGAGCGCCATCCCGGCCCGTGCCTGCTGGGCCCGGAGCTCACGAGCCAACCGCACCGGCGCACGACAAGCCTCCACGTGGAAGGTGACGCTGCCGGCGCCAGCCTCGACGTAGGCAGGAGCCCACCGGTCGGGGTCCTCGATCATCAGATGGCAGTCCAACGGCTGCGACGCCACCTTCGCCAGCGACTCGACCACCGGGACTCCGATGGTGAGGTTGGGCACGAAGTGGTTGTCCATCACGTCGACGTGGAGCCAGTCGGCGGAAGCGACGGACTCGGCCGCCGTCCGAAGGTCGGCGAAGTCCGCCGACAGGATGCTCGGCGAGATCTGGATGCCCATCGGTCGAGCAGTCTAGTGCGCCTGACAAGGCGATCCGACGCTGACGCGTTCCTGACCACCTTCGAGTCGTTTCCTTACGCCGCGGAGTCAGCGGACGCGGCGCAGCACCGACACGAACATGGCGTCGGTCCCGTGCACGTGCGGCCACAGCTGCAGGTGGGGGCCGTCTCCGAGGTGGGGGACGTCCGGCAGCAGCGCGCGGGCATCCTCCTCCTCCACATCGGTGCGGGTGTGCAGCACAGCGTCCACCACGCCACGCGTCTCGGCGGCAGCGGGTGTGCAGGTCACGTACGCGACGACGCCCCCCGGGCGGACGGCGTCGATGCCGGCGTCGACTAGCGACCGCTGCAGCGGCACCAGCGAGTCGAGATCACCGGTGGTGCGCCGCCACCTCGACTCCGGGCGACGACGCAAGGCCCCCAGCCCGCTGCACGGCGCGTCGACGATGACCCGGTCGAAGGACTTGGCCGGCCAGGCCGCCCGGGTGGAGTCGACGCAGACGACGGCGCCGGCTGCGGCGTACCCTCTGAGCGACGAACGGACCAGGCGAGCCCGGTGCTCCAGGCGCTCAGCCGCCACCAATGTCGCACCGTACTGTCGGGCGAGGCCGGTCAAGATCGCCGCCTTCCCGCCGGGTCCCGCGCACAGATCGAGCCAGCGAACGTCTCGGCCGGGCACCGCCGCGTGCATGAAGGCGAGTGCGGCAAGCTGTGACCCCTCGTCCTGAACGCCGGCCCGGCCCTCACGTACCGCCGCCAGCGCGCCGGGATCGCCTCCGCCGATCACCGCCGCGTACGGCGACCACCGGCCCGCGGTTACCACGTCGGCAGGCAACTCGGGCAGGTCGGCGAGGCCCGGACGCAGTGCCAGGGTGACCGCAGCCGGGTCGTTGTCTGCGGCCAGCAGGCTCTCGAGCTCCGCACCCTGCCCCACGAGGCGGGCAAACTCCTCCACCACCCATCGGGGATGGGAGAACCTGACCGCGAGATGGCCGAGCAGGTCAGTCTCGCGCGACGGCGCGCACTCATCCACCCACGCCTCGAAGGTCCGCCGCCCGACCGCGCGCAACACCGCATTCGTGAGCCGGACGGGGCGCTCCCCCACGACGGCGCGGACGAGCTCCACCGTCGTTCCCACCGCCGCATGTGACGGGACCCTCATCGCCAGCAGCTGGTGCGTCCCCATCCGCAGCGCGATCGCGACCTCCACCTGGAGCTCGACGACTCCACCCTTCACACACGACTCGAGGACAGCGTCGTAGGCGCCCTGCATCCGTGCGGTCCCGGCCGCCAGCTCGGTGGCGAAGGCGGCGTCGCGTCCGCAGAGCCCACGCTCGCTGCGAAGCCGAGCCAGCGCCAAATTGAGGTAGGCGTCCTCCTGCGCGACGCGTCGCAGCGCGTCGTACGCCACCTGCCGCGCCGCGTCGACCTTGGTCCGGGTGCGCGCGCGTCGCGGCTCGACGCTCACCGGGTGCCGAAGCGTGTGGTCTCGGTACGCCGTCCGCGCGCCCAGTCAGCGGCCCGCATCCACGGCTTGCCGGGTGCCTGGACCATGTCGAGCTCGACCGCGTGGGTGCCGGTCCCGACAAGGACGGCATTCTTCTCCACGGCCACCTCGCCAGCAGCCAGCCCGTCGACGTCGGGACGCACACCCACCGGTCCCAGCTTGACGCGCTGCCGGCCCACGGTCGTCCACGCGCCCGGTGCGGGCGTGCAGCCGCGGATGTGGCGGTCGATGCCGTCGGCCGCGTCGGTCCAGGTCACCTGGGCGTCCTCAACCTTCACCTTCGGGGCGAGTGAGACGCCCTCGACCGGCTGAGGCTGCGCCTCGAGAGCACCGTCCTCGATGCCGTCGAGCGTGCGGACCAGCAGCTGGGCACCGTGCTCGGCCAGCCTCGCGAGCAGGCTCCCAGCGGTGTCTTCGGGTCGGACCGTCTCGGTGAGGAGCCCGTAGATCGGGCCCGCGTCGAGCTGCTCGACCAGCCGGAATGTCGTCGCTCCGGTCACTTCGTCCCCCGCCATGAGCGCCCGCTGCACCGGAGCCGCGCCTCGCCAGGCCGGCAGGACCGAGAAGTGCAGGTTGACCCAGCCCTTCGGCGGTATGTCGAGCGCGGGCGGTGGCAGCAGGCCGCCATAGGCCACCACGGGGCAGCAGTCGGGAGCGAGCTGCGACAACCGGGCGAGGAACGCGGGTTCGGAGGGCCGCCGCGGCTTGAGTACCTTAATGCCCACGCCTGCGGCAACCTGCGCCACGGGTGAGGCAGCGACGCTCCGTCCACGCCCACTGGGCGCGTCGGGCCTCGTCACCACAGCGACCAGCTCGTGTCTGCTGCCGAGGATCGCGGTGAGGGATGGCACCGCCGCCTGCGGCGTGCCGGCGAACACCAGGCGCACTACGGTGCGCCCGCCATCACATACCCCGACCGAACAGGGCGTGCGGTGACTGCTTGACGACCGGCGGCGCGTCGTCCCACTCCGCCTCGCGAATCACCTTCATGGCGAGCTTGCGCGTAGCGGGGTCGAGGCGGTCCACGAACAGCACCCCGTCCAGGTGGTCGGTCTCGTGCTGCAGGCAGCGGGCCAACGTCTCGGTCCCCTCGACGACCACCGGCTCGCCGTACATGTCGAACCCACGTGCCACCACGCCGTACGCCCGCGTGCAGTCGAACGTCAGACCGGGGATGGACAGGCACCCCTCCTCGCCGTACTGCGTCTCGTCGCTCAGCGACAGCTCGGGGTTGACGAGGTGCCCGACGACGTCATCGACGTGGTAGGTGAACACCCGCAGGCCGACGCCGATCTGCGGGGCCGCGAGCCCAGCACCCGGGGCGGCGAGCATCGTGTCGGTGAGGTCGCGGACGAGGGTCCGGATCTGCTTGTCGAAGTCGACCACTGGGCTGGCGACGCTGCGCAGGATCGGGTCGCCGAACAGCCGGATGTCGCGCACGGACATGGGCAGGCTCCAGGGGCTCTGGGGGGAGGGCCCGTCCAGTCTAGTGACGCTCAACCGAGGTCGGGTGGGTCCACCTGCACCCGCACCGGGGCCTGCTTGCGGCTGCTGCGACCCGCCTGCAGCTGCTGCAGGGCACGGGACAGCGCAGCGCCGCGTTCGCGCGTCGTTCGTACGACGACCCGCGCCAGTGCCTGCTGTCTCTCGGACACGTCCGCGGGCCCCAGCACCTCGACGTAGCGGGGCAGGGCGAGGGCGGTCAGCGCCTCGGTCAGGGTCTCCGGAGCAGCGGCGACAGTGGCGAGCCTGGCAGCCGGCGTCAGTCGGGCAGCTGCTCGGTCGGCAAGCTCGCGGTCGGCGAAACCCGCTGGATCCCAGCGCACCAGCGACTGCAGTGCCGGTGAGGTGGGGTCCCCCACCGCGACGACGCGGCCTCCCTCGGCCGCGGGGCGCACCAGCGCTGCGACGGTGAACCAGCGTCTCAGCGCCTCCTCGCCTGCGCGGTAGCCCGGCCGGGTCAGCGTCAGCCAGGTGTCGAGCAGCACTGCGGCGGCGTAGCCACCGGCGACCCGAGGCTCGGCTCCTGGCGTTGCCACCACCAGCACCCGCCGGGGGTCGACCTCATCGAGGACATGAGCGCCGCCGGACGACACGACCGGGGTGTGCGGGAATGACCGCCCCCACTCCTCCGCGGTGCGAAGCGCCCCGACCACGGGGGCACGCAGCCTGTCAGCGCGACAGTGCGGGCAGGCCCAGGACTCGGCTCTGCCGGCGCACCAGCGGCACTGCGGCGGCTGTGTCGCTGACGTCCGAGCCAGCGGGCCGGCGCAGCGTTCGCATCGGGCCGCACGCCGGCAGGCGGAGCATGCCAGCGCCGGCTGGTAGCCGTAGCGGGGCGAGTGGACAAGCACCGGCCCGGCGCCGAGCGCCGCGCGGACCACCTCGAAGACCCGACGCGGCATCCGGGCCGCGGGCACCGGCTCACGCTCGAGCTCGGAGTCGCTCTCGCCTGCGACGTGCACCTGCGGCGCTCGGTCGCGGACGACGGCGCGCGGCGCGCTGAGAGCGGCGGCCCAGCCGGACACGACCAGCGCCTGAGCCTCGACCGACCTCGCCACGGCGCCGAACAAGGTGGCCGCTCCCTCATGGTGCGCACGCAGCAGGAGCACCTCACGGGCGTGCGGGTACGGCGCCCGGGGTTCGGCGTACTGGTCGTCACCGTCGTCCCACATCGCGACGAGCCCGAGGTCGTGGACGGGAGCGAAGGCGGCGGCCCGGGTGCCGACGACGATGCAGACGCGGCCACGCGAGACGGCCAGGAAGCTTCGGTAACGCGCTGCCGGCCCCAGGTCCGCGGTGAGGGTGACGTGTCGCCCTGGGCCTAGCAGCTCGGTGAGTGCCCGGTCGAGCCTGCTGACGTCGCGGGCGTCCGGCACGCAGAGCAGACTCCCGCGACCCGCAGCTGCTGTGGCCGCCGCCGCCTCGGCGAACCGCGCTGGCCAGGCCTCCGAAGGTAGGGCGGTCCAGACCGCCCGAGGTGCACTACCGCTGAGCAGGCGCGTCACGAACGCGCCCCCACCGTCGTACGCCGCCCACGGCTCCATCAGCCGGTCAAGTCCCGGCACGAGCACAGCCGCCCGCTCAGGGGGTGCTTCATCCTCCACCCGCGCGTGCCGTGGAGGTACCGCGAGCCGCAGCACGTCGGCCACCGTACCGGCATACCGGTCGGCCACCAGCCGGGCGAGCCCGCGGACCGCGGGCGCGAGCACCGGCTCTGCCGACACCACCGTCCGCAGCGGCGACAGTCGCCCGGGGTGGTCGGACTCGTCTCGCCGTTCGACGAGGAAGCCGGCGACGTCGCGACCCGCGAACCGTACTTTGACGCGGCAGCCCGGCTGCGCCTCCTCATGCAGGCGCGCGGGGACGCTGTAGTCGAACGGCCGGTCGAGGTGGGCGAGCGGGAGGTCCACGAGCACCGTGGCGACCGGTCGGTCGGGGGCCGGTCCATCGACGGGGGTCGGACGCCGACGACGAACTGCGCTCTTGAGGAGCGTGAGCTGCTCGGGGGCGGGCGTCGAGGTCACGCCGACTGTCTACCAGCAGCTTCCGACGTCACCCGGCGGCTCCGTTTCGCGACGGCTCAGATTCCGGCTGCTGCCTTGAGGGCGGTGGTGCGGTCGGTGCGCTCCCAGGTGAACTCCGGCAGCTCCCGGCCGAAGTGTCCGTACGCGGCGGTGAGGGCGTAGATGGGGCGCAGGAGGTCGAGGTCGCGGATGATGGCGGCGGGGCGCAGGTCGAAGACCTCGAGCACTGCCTCGCGGATGACGTCGACGTCGGCGTTCTCGGTGCCGAAGCAGTCGATGTAGAAACCCACCGGATGCGCCTTTCCGATGGCATAGGCGACCTGGACCTCGCACCGCCTGGCCAGGCCGGCTGCGACGACGTTCTTGGCGACCCAGCGCATGGCGTACGCACCGGACCGGTCCACCTTGGAGGGATCCTTGCCACTGAAGGCACCACCGCCGTGGCGGGCCATGCCCCCGTAGGTGTCGATGATGATCTTGCGGCCGGTGAGGCCGGCATCTCCCATCGGCCCACCGATCACGAAGCGACCGGTCGGGTTGACCAGGAGATGGTAGTCGCTGATGTCGATGTCGAACTGGCCGAGCACCTCGTCGACGACATGCTTTTTGATGTCAGGGGTCAGCATCGCGCCGACGTCGATGTCACCGGCGTGCTGGCTCGACACGACCACGGTGTCCACCCGCGTCGGGCGGTCGCCGTCGTACTCGATGGTGACCTGCGTCTTGCCGTCCGGACGCAGGTAGGGCATCGTGGCGTCCTTGCGGACCTGGGTGAGCCGTTCGGCCAGCCGGTGGGCGATCATGATCGGCAGCGGCATCAGCTCGGGAGTCTCGTCGCAGGCGTAGCCGAACATCAGCCCTTGGTCGCCTGCACCCTGCTGGTCGAGCGGGTCGTGGGAGTGTTCGAGACGCTCCTCGTAGGCGTCGTCGACACCGCGGGCGATGTCTTGCGACTGGGCACCGATGGCTACCTGGACGCCGCACGACCGACCGTCGAACCCCTTCCGTGAGGAGTCGTAGCCGATCTCCAGGACGCGCTCGCGGACGATGTCGGCGATGGGAGCGTAGGCGTCTGTCGTCACCTCGCCCACGACGACGACGAGCCCCGTGGTCAGCACGGTCTCGACGGCAACGCGGCTCGTGGGGTCGTCTGCGAGGAGAGCGTCGAGGATCGAGTCGCTGATCTGGTCAGCGATCTTGTCGGGATGTCCTTCGGTGACGGACTCAGACGTGAACAGACGACCTGTCAAGGCGGGTCTCCTCAGATGGGGGCGTTGGGCTGCGGCCAGCCTAGCGGCAGGCACCCGCCGAACCTGGCGTTGTTTCGCCCTCGGTTGTGGACCACCGCGTCGACACCTGGTCCCACACGGCGTGCGCGAGGTCTGTCTTCGAGCCCCGCGGCAGGCTCGTCTCCCCGCCCTCGGCCGACAGGATCACTGCCTGGTTGTCGTCGGCACCGAAGACCCCTCCCCCGGAGACGTCGTTGACGACGAGCAGGTCACACCGTTTGCGGCGGAGCTTGGCGCGTGCGTGCGCGAGGACGCCTGCCTGGACGTCCCCTGTCTCCGCGGCGAAGCCGACCAGCACTGGAATCCACGAGTCGCCACGCTGGCGCACCAGGGCGGCGAGGACGTCCGGGGTCTCGACCAGCTCGATCGTGGGCGCGGTGCCGTCGGCGCGTTTCTTGATCTTGTGGTCGGTCCTGACCGCCGGCTTGAAGTCAGCGGGCGCTGCGGCCATCACGACCGCGTCGGCGTCGCGGGCCACGTCGAGGACGGCAGCGTGGAGCTCATCGGTGGATGTCACCGGCACGACCTTGACTCCGGCGGGCTCTGGAAGCGACACGTTGGCGGCGACCAGGACGACGTCGGCGCCCCGGGCAGCCGCGGTCGCTGCAAGTGCGTAGCCCTGCTTGCCCGACGAGCTGTTGCCGAGGAAACGCACAGGGTCGAGCGGTTCCCTGGTGCCGCCCGCCGAGACCACCACGCGCCGACCGGCGAGGTCGTTCGCGGCGGTTTCACCGCGGCGTAGCACCTCGCGGCAGTAGGCGAAGATCTCGGCAGGCTCCGGCAGCCTGCCGAGCCCGGTGTCGGCGCCGGTCAGCCGCCCGTGAGCAGGAGGTATGACGAACACGCCACGGCTGCGCAGCGTCTCGACGTTGGCCTGCGTGGCCGGGTGCTGCCACATCTCGGTGTGCATGGCCGGCGCGAGGACGACCGGGCAACGCGCGGTCAGCAGCGTCGCGGTGAGCAGGTCGTCGGCGAGCCCGTGCGCGGCTTTGGCGACCACGTTGGCGGTTGCGGGGGCGACGACCACGATGTCGGCCTGCTTGCCGACCGCGACATGGGCCACCGACGCCACGTCGTCGAAGACGGAGCTCGACACGGGTTTCCCCGACAACGCCTCCCAGGTGGCGGTACCGACGAAACGAAGCGCCGCCTCGGTGGGGATGACCGTCACGTCGTCACCGGACTCGGTGAAGCGGCGTACCAGCTCGCAGGCCTTGTAGGCGGCGATGCCACCGCTCACCCCGAGGACGACGCGCGTCGCGGAGCTACCCGACATGAGTCATCTCACCTCGAGCGCTCTAGGAGCTGAGGTCTTCTTCCGGCTCGATGTCCTCGCAGGTGAGGAGGTCGGCGTTGATCTCACGCAGCGCGATCGACAGCGGCTTCTCCTGCACGTGGGTGTCGACGAGCGGGCCGACGTACTCGAGCAGGCCCTCACCCAGCTGGGAGTAGTAGGCGTTGATCTGGCGCGCGCGCTTGGCGGAGTACAGCACGAGCTTGTACTTGGAGTCGGTCTTCTCGAGCAGGGAGTCGATGGGGGGGTTGGTGATCCCCTCGGCGACGGGCAGGGAGCCTGACACGCAGATGCCTCATTCAAAGGTTGGGACGGATCACGTCGTGACCCGGGCTAGGTCAAGTCGCGTTCGGACGCGGCCGAACTCATCAATGTTACCAACTGGGCGGCTGCGGCGGAAACTTCGGTGTTGACGACGGTCTCGTCGAACTCTTGTTCGGCGGCCATCTCGACGACTGCGGTCTCCAGCCGCCTGACTCTTTCCTCCTCCGTCTCGGTTCCTCGCTCGTCCAGGCGGCGGACCAGCTCTTCCCAGGAGGGCGGGGCCAAGAACACGAAGAGCGCCTCGGGCATCGACTCCTTGACCTGCCTGGCGCCTTGCAGGTCGATCTCCAGCAGCGCGGGTCGGCCTTCTCGCAGCGCCTTTTCGACCGGCTCTCTCGGTGTGCCGTACCGCGCCGAGCCGTGAACCACTGCCCACTCCAGCAGCTCGTCGGCGGCGATCAGCTGGTCGAACCGGGCGTCGTCGACGAACCGGTAGTGCACGCCGTCTGTCTCCCCCGGCCTTGGTGGTCGCGTCGTCACCGAGACAGAGATCCACACCTCGGGACAGGTGTCGCGGATGTACGCCGAGACGGTTCCCTTGCCGACCGCTGTCGGACCCGCGAGCACAGTCAACCGGCTGCGGCCTGAGGACAGGGCCTGCTCAGCGCTGTTCAAACTCACGCTCGAGCGCAGCCGCCTGGTTCGTGCCAAGGCCTCCCACCCGCCGAGACTCCGAGATGTGCAGCCGCTGCATCAGCGTCTTCGCCCTGACTTTGCCTACGCCTGGCATCGCCTGGAGGAGGTCAAGCACCTTCATCTTGGCAACGGCCTCGTTCGTCCGACCACTCTCGAGCACCTCGGCCAGCGAGGTCCCTGAGTGCTTCAGCCGGTTCTTCACCTCGGCACGCTCCCGGCGTACGCGGGCCGCCTTTTCCAGCGCCGCTCGGCGCTGCTCGGCGGTCAGCTCAGGCACAGCCACAGCCCAACCTCACTTCCAGGGACAACGAGCGACCCTAGCGTCGTGGCGGTGCTCAGGGGAAGGGACTCCGGGGAGCCGCTGCCCAGTGGCGGCGAACGGTCTCAGAAGCCGGGGATGTCCAGGCTGAGGTCGCAGTGGTTCTGAGCGTCGTCAGCGATGACCTGAAATGCGTTCAACGCCTCGAGCCCCGCCCCGATATCCGGGATCTGCCTTGCCATGGCGGTCTCGGCGAAGTCGGAGAGCGTCTTCCAGTCGTCAGCAACCACGGTTGGTGCGATGTCCTGGATGGCCAACAGTCGGTCCAAGGTCGTCTGGTCGGCACCGGACAGTGCTGCGGACAGGTCACCGTCGTGGGTGATGTCCCTCAGCTCCGCGCAGTACTCGGCGCGGGTGTCATCTCCTTTGTCACGGAGCAGGAAGAAGACCAGCCCGGCCACCACGATGAGCGCGAGGACAGCCGCGACACCGGCGTAGATGGGTCTCCGGTTCGTCCCGCTCTTGATCTCCTGCGGAAGCAGGTCTTGGCGCGGATAGTCGCCCGGCCCGCGGCGCGGCTCTGGTGGCGGAGCGTAGGGCCCCAGTGCCGTCGGCTCTGGTGGCCGACCGTACGACCCCTGCCAGCGCCCCGGGTCCGGTGGGGGGCCAGCTTGGCCCGGCGTGTCAGACATAGTCCCTCGTCCCCCGCATCCCAGTGCTTCGGCGTCAGTTGCCGTCGATGGTGACGTTGCAGGCCTTGACGGCGTACGACTGGATGTTCTTCAAGGCAGCGCTCGGGTCGACCGGTTCACCGTTGACGGCGTCGATGAGGACCTGATAATCGTCCCTGAGCTGGGCCGGAGCGAGCTCCCTGAAGATCTGGAGCTCAGCCTTCAGCTTGTCGAGCTCGCTCCGGTCGACGACGTCGAACTCGTTGCTCTTGGCGTTCTTGCGGAACCGCTTACAAAACGTCTCGCCCGCCGGAATGACCGGACTTGGCGGCGCCGACGTGGGGGCCGCGGATGTGGTGGTCTCGGTCGCCTCTGTGGTCTCCGTCGCCTCTGTGGTCTCCGTCGGCTCTGTGGTTTCCGTCGGCTCTGCCGAGGTGGTCTCCGGTGGCGTCGTCTCCGCCGAGGTGGTCTCGGTCGTGGTGCCCGCGCTGTCGTCGTTGTCGTCGCCGAGGAACACGAAAGCGCCCACTCCGGCCGCGCCCAACAGCAGGGCCGCCACCAAGATGCCCGCGATCAGAGCCGCGCGGTTCTTCTTGGACGGCTGCTGTCCGTAACCGCCGGGATCGCCGGGCTGGCCACCGTCGGGCGGTTGACCTCCGTACGGCGGTTGGCCACCAGCCGGTGCCTGCCCCCCGTACGGCGTAGGTCCGTAGCCGGGCTGGCCGTAGGGGGGCTGGCCGCCGTACTGAGGTGGTTCGTTCCCCTGAGGAGGCTGGGTCATGTGCGTACTGTACGACGTGGGCGGCGCACAGTCGGTCGCTTCCCAGGGTTGTGGCCGGGTTGACCGGCGCGTGACACCGCCACAGCGTCAGCCGCCCATGTCGACGCCGCAGGTCGCTTGGGCATCCAGGCCGATGGTGGTCAACGCCTGAGTGAAACGCGCCTGGTCGACATCTTGCGGCCTACCCTCCCTGACGGCCGCGAGCCCATCGGTGACGACCCGGTAGTCGTCTTGCAGGTCAGGGGGTGCAACGGCCTCGAGGCCGTCCATCACCTCAACGAGCTTCTGCTGTCCCTCTGCCGCGACTCGAAGTCACCGTGGGCGAGATCCAGCTCCTCGTCGTACTGCTTCATCGTGTTGCAGTATTCGTCAACGACAGGCGTAGCGCTCGAGGTCGGTGGAGTGCTCGACGTGGACGGAGCCGAGGTCGTGTCCTCAGTGGCGGTGGCGCTGCTCTCGCCGCCCACAAGCGACGGCTCGGACAGCGTCAGGTCGGCGTCTTCGCGCAGGAGAAACAGGCCGCCCACCGCACCGGCGATCAGGAGCAGGACGATCACGCCGATCGCGATGATCAAGCCGGTCTGCTTCTTCGGCGGCTGTTGGCCGTACCCGCCTGGGACGCCTTGCTGGCCACCGTAGGGCGGCTGCTGGCCGTACCCGCCGCCGTACCCGCCCGGACCACCGGGCGGCGGCTGCTGGCCGTATCCGGGCTGGCCTACGGGTTGCTGGCCGCCGTACGGAGGTGGCTCGTTGCCCTGAGGAGGTTGGGTCATGTGCGTACTGTACGGCGCGAGCGGTGCACGTCGAAGAAGACGTCACACCTCTGCTAGGAGCTAGTGTCCAGCGTCACGTCACAGTTCTCCTCGGCATCCTCGCTGATGTTGGTCAATGCCTCCTGAAGCTTCGCTTGGTCCGCCGCCTCCGGTTGTTCGCCTTCGCTGAACGCTTCGAAAGCATCGATCAGCAGGGCGTAGTCTTCCTTCAGCTCGTCGGGAGCGCTCGACTCAAGCTCCTCGAAGGCTTCCAGCACCTGCTGCTGACCCTCTTCGGTGTTCTCATCGGCGTTCTCAAGGGCCTCGTCCGACTCAAACCTCTCCACTTTCAGGCAGTACAAATCGATTACCGGCTTGGCTTGTCTCGACGAGCCCCCCTGGTCCCTGCGGTCATTCGACGCGTCATCCCCGAGCACCAGCACTGTCGTGACGATGCCCACCCCAATCAGGATAACCACGACCGCTGCGGCGAGTGCCAGAATGCGATAGCCGCCGGGAGGGCCACCCCAGCCGCCTTGGTCTGACTGGTCCGGAAACCCGGGCCCAAACCCAGGTGGACGACTCGACCCCGAAGGGGCGCCTTCGTGTGGAGGCCCACCGTGAGGACTGCTTGCTGTCATGTCGCGATGGTACGTCCACTAGTCCCTGGGACGCACAACTGCAAGTAGGCGGTGGCCGACCGGTCGTTAGGAGAACAGCACGCATCCCTGTGAGTCCGGCCGGGTCAACCACCACCATGGACGTTACTGTTCCGGTACCAGCGTGCGCTATCGGGAGTAGTTGTGACAGAGAGCCCCAGCAGTCGGCCGTCATCCGGGGCCGATGCCCCGTCATCCCCAAGGCTTCCCCGGCCTCCGGGCGGTCCGACCTCCCCGCACAGGCATCCTCCACCCGGCGCCATACGGGGTCCGGACCAATACTGGCCAGGGTACGGCGACATGAGGTCAGCTCAGAGCGGCAACCATCCACCCCCTAGGCAAGCGCGCGTAAGCAGAATCGCAACTGACATCGTGGTCGTTATGTGGGTGCTCGCGGCGATTGGCCTCGTAATCGCTCCCTTTCGTGATCTCGCCTTCGCCCGCGTCGGTGCTGGTTCGAATTTTGTCTATCGGGAGGCAGTGGACGGCTGGGGTCGGATCACCTCCACCATGGGCGGATCATCCTTGGACTATCACGGCCCCCGATATGCCATTCCTCTTTACGGACTGGCCGCACTGCTGCTGGTGGCAGCCGTCGGGACTGCCTTCTCGAGGGTGGCACGCTGGCCTCTGATCGTCGGTCGACAGGCGACTGTGGGCACACTGGTTGTCATCGCGCTCGCGGCAGCGGATGTGGCTGCTTCACTACGAATGGCAAACTTAGTGGCTGTGGAGAACGACCTCTTTTCAAAGTATGAGGTCCGGTACGGCGGCTTCGCCCTCGTCGCCATCGCTGCGTGGCTACTTATCGCTCTGATCCCTGCCTGGCGGGTGGGACGAGGCCGCGATGCAGTAAACCGAGCATCGCTGGATTACCCTATGTCGTATGCACCGGCGGAAGCAAGGCTCGTGCTGGCTCTGCCCTGGTTTTTCGCCGGCTGCTTGGGCATCGGCGGATGTTTCCTGACCCTATGGAGGTGGTCGCAAGGCAGCAACTTCCAGGGAATCACTGGTTTGGGAACCTTCCGCACCGAAGGGCGTGGCGACGTATTGGACGGCGCCTTTGCGGTTCCTTTCATTGCGGCATATGCTCCGGCAGCACTTCTACTATTTCTGGGGGCAGGCGCGATCGTCTCCAGGTCACGGCGATGGCGGTGGATCAGCACGGGACTCTATGGGTCCATCATGGCCAGTTCAGCTGCTATCGTCGTTCTGCTTAGCGGCCGCGCTTTCGTCTCGTTCGGGGAGTTGCCTTTCGTGGAAGCCGAGTACAGCCTTGCTTTAGGCTTCTGGTTGCTCGTGCTATCTGGCGTCTGCGCCCTGCTTGGTGCCCTTGTCGCCATAGTTATCCCCCACGTCGAACCTGACCCGACAGCGGCTGCGTCAGTTCCAGGGGGGTGGTCACCTCCACATCCTTGACGGTCACTATCTGACGTGAAGCAGCACGGTGTCGCGGTGCGCAGATGGTCAGATTCGCGTGACGCCGCATGCCCTATCCATAGGGGACGGTAAGCTGACCTGTCGACGGTTAGCTGATCTGGGTGTCAGGCGTTCATGTTCACGTCACACTTCTTCTCGGCATCCTCGGTGATGTTGGTCAATGCCTCCTGAAAGCTTCGCTTGGTCCGCCGCCTCCGGTTGTTCGCCTTCGATGAACGCTTTGAAGGCATCGATCAGCAGGGCGTAGTCATCCTTCAGCTCGTCGGGAGCGCTTGACTCCAGGTCCTCGAAGGTGTCGAGCAACTGCTGCTGACCCTCTTCGGTGTTCTCATCGGCGTTCTCAAGGGCCTTGTCTGACTTATACTCCTTCAGCTTGTCGCAGTAGTCGTCGCCACCGCAGGCAGAAAGCGAACCGGTGGCCATGATCGCCACGGCAGCCAGAGATGCAATGCGCTTCATCGTCTTCCTCTCGAGTTGTTCAGGTGTTCTTGATCTCGACGTCGCAGTTCTCGACTGCGTGGTCCTGGATGTGCTTGACCGCCGCCGCAGTGAACGGGGAGGGCGGCGACCCGAGCGCCGCGATCAGCGTGTCGTAGTCGTCTTGCAGCTCCTCGGGGGCGATGTCGCGGAACTTCTCCAGCTCGGCTTTGATCTTGTCGATGTCATCTGCCCCGAGATTGTCGAACTCGTTGCTCTCGGCGTTCTCCCGGAACTTGTCGCAGTATTCGCTGCCGTCTCCGCCGCTGCAGGCGCTCAGCGTTGCCACGCTCATGACGACGACTGCTACGCACGAGGGAACTCGCTTCATGGCTTCTCCTTCAGTCAGAGGCGACACGATCGCGTCCGCTCGTCTGCGGTACGGAGCGACGACCTCGTGCACCGGAACTGAGCCACTCTTTCACACGGCCGTGTCAGCCGGGGAAGCACCGGGGTGAGATGGCGGGTCAGCCGGCTTCAAGGGCGGCCGCCAGCTCCTCGCCGACGCGTCGAGCTTTGTTCCGCAGCGCCGCGACGTCCGGCCCGGCCGTGAGCACTTCACGCGACGAGCTGGGGAGGACGCGGTCCGCCACTGCGGCGAAGATCCGGCGGATGTCGGCGGGGGTTCCTCCCTGGGCTCCGAGCCCGGGTGCCAGCAGGGGACCGCCGATGTCGAGATCCTCGTCGACCCGGGCGAGGTTGGCGGCCACGACCGCGCCTACGGAGCCCCACGGCTCAGCGGAGGTGTTCTCCCGTCGGATCGCCGCGAGAACACCACCCGCCACACTGCGGCCGTCCCGCACGGCAGCCTGCACGTCCGACGCCTCAGGGTTGGAGGTCAGCGCCAGCACGAAGACGCCGGCGCCGTGCCGCTTGGCGGTGGTGAAGGCCGGACGCATCGACTCGAACCCGAGGTAGGGGCTGAGCGTGATGGCGTCGACGGCCAGTGGTGATGTCTGGTCGAGATAGGCGTCGGCATACCCCTGCATCGTGGAGCCGATGTCGCCACGCTTCGCGTCCAGCAGCACGAGCGTGTTGCTCGTGCGCAGCGTCGCCACCAGCGACTCGAGTACGGCGATGCCACGAGAGCCGTGCCGCTCGAAGAACGCGGACTGCGGCTTCACGACAGCCACCTGGTCCGCGAGCGCCTCGGCGCAGGTCATCGTGAACCGCTCGAGACCGGTGACGTCGTCGTCCAGCCCCCACTCGCGCAGCAGCGACACGTGCGGGTCTACACCGACGCACAACGGGCCGAGCTTGTCGACGGCGCCACGGAGCCGCAGTCCGAAGGGTGGTTGTGTCATGTCAGCTGCCTCCGATGGACGGATGAGCGAGGCCGATCGCCTCGGACACCTTGGCAATCCCTCGTGTCGCCAGCTCCTCTCGCAGCTCTTTGAGCACCCGGACCGGCGCGCAGGGGTCGTTGAAGATCGCCGTGCCGACTTGGATGGCGCTGGCGCCTGCGGCGATGAACTGCAGCGCATCTGCGCCCGTGCGGATGCCTCCCACCCCGATGATCGGAACACCTGGCAACGCCCGGGACACCTCCCACACCGCGCGCAGGGCAACCGGCTTGATCGCCGGTCCCGACAGCCCGCCTGTCACTCCGGCCAGCGCGGGACGCATCCGGTCGAGCTGGATGTCGAGGCCGAGCAGGGTGTTGATCATCACCAGTCCGTCCGCCCCCGCGGCCATGACCGCTGTGGCGATCTCCGCGATGCTGGTGACGTCGGGAGACAGCTTGGCGAAGATGGGCAGGCCACGAGGAGTGTCACGGCGTACGACGGAGAGCACCCGACCCGCTTGGAGCGGGTCACAGGCGAACACGAGACCGCGGTCCTCGACGTTCGGGCAGGAGATGTTCACCTCGATCGCGGCGACGCCGGGTGAGTTACCTACCCGGCGGGCAAGCTCGGCGTACTCCCCCAACGAGCTGGCCGCGATCGAGACGATGGGTCTGGCGTCGTGTCTCAGCAGCCACGGCAGGTCCGTGGCGAGGAAGGCGTCGATGCCGGGACCTTGGAGCCCGATGGAGTTGAGCATTCCGGATGCCGTCTCCGACATCCGGGGAGTCGCCCGTCCGGAGCGGGCATCACGCATGATCGACTTCGTGACGACGGCCCCGAGGTCGGCCACGTCGAAGAACTGGTGAAGCTCGCGACCCGCCGCAGCACACCCACTCGCCGTCATCACCGGGTTGTCGAGATGGACGTCTGCAAGCACCGTCGACAGGTCGACGTCCTCCGGACGGAGCCGGCCCATCAGCGACCTCCCGATCGCGGTGCGCCGAACGTCCCCGGCGGAACAGTCCCGATGTCGTCCCACCTGACCTTGTCGCCGGCGAACACCGGCCCCTCGACACAGGAACGGACCATCCGGGTCACGTTGTCGTCGCCGACGACCGGCAGGACACAGGTCATGCACACCCCGATCCCGCAGGCCATGTCCTCCTCGACCGCCGTCTGTGTCCAGGCACCATGCTCGAGTGCCAGCTGCGTGACTGCCTTGAGCATGCCCATCGGTCCGCAGGAGTAGACCACCTCCACGCCCCGGTTGAACAGGGCGGGAAGCGCGTCTGTCACCACACCCTTGATCCCCACCGAACCGTCCTCGGTCGTCACGGTCACCGAGTGCGCGGCACGTTTCGCCTCCAGGGCGCCGAACAGCCTCGACTCCGTCGCGGCGCCGAGCACCATGTGGACCGAGCACTTGCGCTCGCGGAGCCGTTCGGCGAGGCCGAACAGCGGAGCGGACCCGTATCCGCCCCCCACCAGTGCGCACCCAACCGGCTCCTTGGGCAGCGCGAAGGGGCGACCGAGCGGCCCCACCACGTCGACCGGGTCGTGGGCGGCCAGCCTTGCCATCCACTGGGTTCCGCGGCCGCGAGCGGAGAAGACGATCTCGACAGTGCCGCCGTAGACACCGGCCGGCCGCACCCGGTAGATCGAGAAAGCCCGGCGGAGCAGGGCTCCCGACGTGTCTCCTCCTACGGCCAAGGCCACGAAGCTGCCGGGTCGGGTGCGCTCGGCGATTCCGTCCGCGACCAACGTCAGATGCCAGTAATCGCCGACCCGCTTGTTCGAGAAGACCTTGGCGGTGACCTGGAGGGGTCCCCGTGTCGTCGCGGCCGTGCTGGTCACAGCGAAGCCCCTTGCCCCGATGTGTCGGCTTCGGCTCCCCGGCCCCTCGCCCACGACTGCAAAGAGCGCACGCCGAGCTTACCGACTCGCAACGCCTCGATACCGAGCACTGCGGCGCCAAGGCCCTGGACGGTGGTGATGCAGGGGATGTTCTGCGCCACCGAGGCAGTGCGGATCTCGTACCCGTCGAAACGGGGTGAGCCTTTGGATGTCGACCCGTGAGGGGTGTTGATGACGAGGTCCACCTCACCGGCGAGGATGCGCCCGACAATGGTCGGTTCGCCGTTCGGACCGACCCCCTCGGAGTGCTTTCGCACGAGCGTCGCGGCCACGCCGTTGCGGCGGAGTACCTCGGCGGTGCCGGCGGTCGCGAGGATCTCGAACCCCAGGTCGGCAAGTCGCTTGACCGGGAAGATCAGGTGTCGCTTGTCGCGGTTGGCCACGGAGACGAATGCCCGCCCGCGGAGGGGCAGCCCTCCGATCGCGGCGGCCTGGGCTTTCGCGAACGCCGTTGAGAAGTCTGCGTCGACGCCCATCACCTCACCCGTCGACCTCATCTCCGGTCCGAGCACGGTGTCGACCCCTGCCCCGTCGAAGGTCAGGAACCGGTTGAACGGCATCACCGCCACCTTGACGGCAACCCCGTGCTCACCGTCCGCGCCGGCGCCGTCCCCCTCGGCCGGTAGCATCCCCTCCACGCGAAGTGCGGCGATGGTGCTTCCGAGCATGACCCGGGCCGCCGCCTTGGCGAGGGGGTACCGGTCGCCTTCGACACGAAAGGCACCGTCCTGGATGCGCGGGGGTTCGCTTCGAGCACGTACAGGACGTCCGAGGCGAGCGCGAACTGGATGTTCAGCAGGCCAAGGACACCGACCCCACGGGCGACCAGGTGCGTTGCCGCGCGGATCCGCTCGACGGTGTCGCTGCCCAGCGTGATCGGGGGCAGCACACATGACGAGTCCCCCGAGTGAACACCGGCCTCCTCGATGTGCTCCATCACCCCGCCGATGAAGAGCTCGTCGCCGTCGAAGAGCGCGTCCACGTCGATCTCGACGGCGTCGTCGAGGAAGGCGTCGACGAGAACCGGGTGCAGCGGTGAGATCTGGGTGGCGCGCGCGATGTAGGCGCGCAGGGAGTTGTCGTCGTACACGATCTCCATGCCACGCCCGCCGAGCACGAACGAAGGTCGGACGAGGAGCGGAAAGCCTATCTCGTCGGCGATGCGCTTGGCCTCGTCGAACGACGTGGCTGTGCCGTGCTTGGGTGCCGGCAGGCCCGCGGCAGCGAGCACACGACCGAAGGCGCCCCGGTCCTCGGCGAGGTCGATGGCGTCCGGGCTGGTGCCGACGATGGGGACTCCCGCAGCGGCCAGGCCGTGGGCCAGGGCGAGCGGCGTCTGGCCACCCAGCTGGACGAGCACACCGGCGACCGGGCCAGCCGCTGTCTCAGCAGCGACCACCTCAAGCACGTCCTCCAGCGTCAGCGGCTCGAAGTAGAGGCGGTCGGAGGTGTCGTAGTCGGTGGAGACGGTCTCAGGGTTGCAGTTCACCATCACCGTCTCGTAGCCGGCTGCCGACAACGCCATGGACGCGTGCACGCAGGAGTAGTCGAACTCGATGCCCTGGCCGATCCGGTTAGGTCCACTGCCCAAGATGATCACCGCCGGTCGGCTGCGCGCCGCGACCTCTGTCTCCTCGTCGTACGTCGAGTAGTGGTACGGCGTGCGCGCCGCGAACTCCGCCGCGCAGGTGTCGACGGTCTTGAACACCGGCCGGACACCCAGCGCCTGGCGAACGCCACGGACCACCTCCGCGGTGCTGTGCGTCAGCTCGGCGACCTGCAGATCCGAGAACCCGTGGCGCTTCGCCCGGCGCAGCAGGTGCGGGGTGAGCACGGGCGCTGTGGCGAGCTCCTGGGCGATCTCGTCTATCAGGAGGAGCTGGTCGACGAACCAGGGGTCGATGCCGGTTGCGGCGTGCACCTCGCCGACGTCGGCGCCGGCGCGCAGAGCATCCATGACGACCCGCAGCCGGCCGTCGCGGGCACAGCAGCGGCGGCGAGCAGGCTTTGCTTGTCGCCTGGCTCCTGGGCCCAGCTGAAGGCGGCGTCGGGCTTGTCCATGGAGCGCAAGGCCTTTTGCAGGGCCTCGGTGAAGTTGCGCCCGATCGCCATCGCCTCGCCCACGCTCTTCATGTGCGTCGTCAGCACCGGGTCCGCCGCCGGAAACTTCTCGAAGGCGAAGCGGGGAACCTTGACGACCACGTAGTCGAGCGCCGGCTCGAAGCTCGCGGGTGTCTCGGTCGTGACGTCGTTGGAGATCTCGTCGAGAGAGTAGCCAAGGGCGACCTTTGCGGCGATCTTGGCGATCGGGAAGCCGGTGGCCTTCGAGGCGAGTGCGCTCGAGCGGGACACCCGGGGGTTCATCTCGATGACGATCATCCGGCCGTCTTCGGGGTCGACGGCGAACTGGATGTTGCAGCCGCCGGTCTCCACGCCGACTGCCCGGATCACCGCAATCGCCATGTCGCGCATCCGCTGGTACTCGCGGTCGGTCAGGGTCATCGCCGGCGCGACGGTGATCGAGTCACCGGTATGGACGCCCATCGGGTCGAGGTTCTCGATGGAGCAGACGATCACCGTGTTGTCATGGCCGTCACGCATCACCTCGAGCTCGTACTCCTTCCAGCCGAGGACCGACTCCTCGAGGAGCACCTCGGTCGTCGGGCTGGCATCGAGGCCGGCCCCGGCGATCCGGTGCAGGCCCTCGACGTCGTACGCGAGGCCGGACCCAGCGCCTCCCATGGTGAACGACGGGCGGACGACGACCGGGAAGCCGAGAGACTCGGCGGCGACGCAGCACTCGGCGACAGAGTGGCAGACCACACTGCGTGCCACCTCACCGCCGAGCGACTCGACCACACCCTTGAAGACGTCCCGATTCTCACCCGCCTCGATGGCAGCCACGGAGGCGCCGATGAGCTCGACGTCGTACTTGTCGAGGGTGCCGTCGCGCGCGAGCCCGACCGCGATGTTGAGGGCCGTCTGCCCACCCAAGGTCGCCAGCAAGGCGTCGGGCCGTTCCTTCTCGATGACGTGGGTGACGAACTCAGCGGTGATCGGCTCGACGTACGTCGCATCGGCCACCTCGGGATCGGTCATGATCGTCGCCGGGTTGGAGTTCACCAAGACCACCCGAAGCCCCTCCGACCTGAGCACCCGGCAGGCCTGGGTGCCCGAGTAGTCGAACTCGCAGCCCTGCCCGATCACGATCGGACCGGACCCGATGACCAGCACCGACGAGATGTCCTGCCGTCGCGGCATCAGCCCTCCACCTCGCCGCCAGCGTCGACGGCGCGACCGGCGTCGACAGTCTGGACCGTGCAGGGACGGCCGGGTCCCTGGGGGTGCGCCGCCGCGCAACCAGCCTCGCTCCTTCGTCGCTTCGGCGGCCAGTCCCATCCACCCCGGCGTCGCACCGTCCAGACCCCCGGCCTCTGGGTCGGGGCGGTCGCGCCACTCCTCGAGACTCATAGGGTTCGGAGCCGGGGGTGGGGGTGGCTCGGACGTGGATGGGCCTGGCCGGCGAGCGAAGCGATGCCGGTTGTCCGAGCCACTCCTGCCCCCGGCGTCGGACGGTCGGGGACTGTGTCAGTTCGGCTCATCAGTGCGAGGAAGCGGTCGAAGAGGTAGTCCGCGTCGTGGGGCCCGGCCGCCGCCTCCGGGTGGTACTGCACGCTGAAAGCCCGAAGCCGGTCGTCCGCGCCGCTGAGCTCCAAACCTTCGACCACGTCGTCGTTGAGGCAGACATGACTGACCCTCGCAGCGCCGTACGGCGTCGAGATGGTCGCGTCGAGCGGCGCCTCGACGGCGAAGCCATGGTTGTGCGCGGTCACCTCGACCTTGCCGGTCGTCAGGTCCATGACCGGTTGGTTGATGCCGCGGTGGCCGTAGCGGAGCTTGTACGTCGCCAAGCCCAGCGCCCGGCCGAACAGCTGGTTGCCGAGGCAGATGCCGAAGAACGGTATCCGCCGGTCCAAGACCTCCCGCAGGAGCGCGACCTGGTGGTCGGCGGTGGCCGGGTCTCCGGGGCCGTTGGAGTAGAAGACGCCGTCGGGGTTGATGGAAAGCAGGTCGTGGAGGGTCGAGGCGGCAGGCAACACGACGGTCTCGACCCTCTCTCCGCAAGCCGCTGCGGCGTCGTCGCTTTGAGCCCGAGGTCGAGTGCCGCAACACGAGCGCGACGCACACCGACGGCGGAAACCGTGTAATTCTTGGTCGTCGACACCTCTGCCGCGAGCGAGGAGCCGGACATCACCGGCGCAGCCCGCACGCGGGCCAGCAGCGCGAGCGGGTCGGTCTCGCTGCTGGAGATCCCCACCCTCATCGCTCCGCGCTCGCGCAGATGCCGGGTCAATGCCCGCGTGTCGACACCGCTGATGCCGACGACTCCGTGGGCCGTCAGCCGAGCGGCCAGGCTGTCAGTCGAACGCCAGCTGCTCGGCAGTCGCGCCGGGTCGCGGACGACGTACCCGGCGACCCAGATGTGACCTGACTCGTCGTCGGTGTCGTTCATGCCCGTGTTGCCGATGTGAGGTGCCGTCATCACCACTACCTGGCGGTGGTAGGACGGGTCGGTGAGCGTCTCCTGGTAGCCGGTCATGGCCGTGCAGAAGACAGCCTCCCCGATCGTCTCTCCGCAGGCACCGTACGCGTCACCGGTGAAGACCCGGCCGTCCTCCAGTACGAGCATGGTCATTGCAGCTTGCCGTCCAGCACGGTGGCACGGCCGCGCAGGAAGGTCGCCACCACGCGGCCAGGCAGCTCCAAGCCGCGGTAGGGGTTGTTGCGCGAGAGCGACTGCGACTCCGTCGCCTCGACCGTTCGGACCGCCGATGGGTCGACGAGGGTGACATGCGCCGCAGCACCGACCTGGAGCGGCTGCCCTTGGGTGAGGACCCGGCCGATCGCGGCTGGGCGGACCGACATCCGGTCGGCGACCTCGGCCCAGTCGAGCAGGCCGGTGTCGACCATCGTGTGCTGGACGACACTGAGAGCTGTCTCAAGCCCGAGCATGCCCATCGCCGCCGCGCCCCACTCGCACTCCTTGTCCTCGGTCGGATGGGGTGCGTGGTCGGTGGCCACGCAGTCGATGGTGCCGTCGGCAAGGCCTGTCCGCAGCGCTGCTACGTCCTCTGCGGTGCGCAACGGCGGGTTGACTTTGTAGAGGGGGTCGTACGTCGCGACCAGCTCATCGGTGAGCAGCAGGTGGTGCGGGGTGACCTCGGCAGTCACCGCCCAGCCCTTGCCCTTGGCCCACCGGATCAGCTCGACCGAGCCGGCGGTGGAGACGTGGCAGACGTGCAGCCGGGAGCCGACGTGACCGGCGAGCAGACAGTCCCGGGCGATGATCGCCTCCTCGGCCACCGCGGGCCACCCTGTCAGGCCGAGGACACCAGACATCACGCCCTCGTTCATCTGGGCACTCTCGGTGAGGCGGGGCTCCTGGGAGTGCTGGGCGATGACCCCGTCGAACGCCTTGACGTACTCGAGCGCCCGCCGCATGAGGACCGCATCCGAGACACAGCTGCCGTCGTCGGAGAAGACCCGGACCCGAGCCGCCGAGTGGGCCATGGCACCCAGCTCCGCCAGGCGCTGGCCACCGAGGCCGACCGTGACGGCACCTACGGGCCGCACGTCGCAGTACCCGGCGTCCCGGCCGAGGTTGTAGACCTGTTCGACGACCCCGGCGGTGTCGGCCACCGGGTCGGTATTGGCCATGGCGTGCACCGCCGTGAAGCCTCCTGCGGCGGCTGCCCGCGACCCCGTGTGCACGGTCTCGGCGTCCTCGCGGCCCGGCTCACGCAGGTGGGTGTGGAGGTCGACGAGGCCGGGCAGGGCGACCAGGCCGTCCCCGTCCACGGTCACGGCGTCGCCGGGCGCATCCGCGGGATCGAGAAGCTGACCGGCACCGAGGAGCAGGTCGCGAGGTTCACCACCGAGGACGGAGACGCCCCTGAGCAGGTAGGTCCTCTCAGGACTGCCCAGGTAGGTGTGCGTCGTCACAGGACCGCCTCCTCAGTGCCGGGCCGAGCGGCGTCGGAGCCGCTGAGCAGCAGGTAAAGGACGGCCATCCGGACAGCGACTCCGTTCGTGACCTGCTCGACGATGACTGACCTGGTCGAGTCGGCGACCGTGGCGGAGATCTCCATACCGCGGTTCATCGGCCCGGGGTGCATGACGATGGCGTGGTCGGGTAGCCGGTCGAAGCGCCGGTCGTCCAGGCCGTACCTGCGGCTGTACTCACGCGCACTGGGGAAGAAGGCGGCGTTCATCCGCTCGTGCTGCACGCGCAGCATCATCACCGCATCGCACTTGTCGAGTGCCGAGTCGAGGTCGTACGACGTCTGCACCGGCCAGGCTGAGACACCAACCGGCAGCAGGGTAGGAGGCGCAACAAGCGTCACCTCTGCGCCAAGGGTGGCGAGCAGTAGGGCGTTCGAGCGGGCAACGCGGCTGTGCAGCACGTCGCCCACGATGGTGATCCGACGCCCCGCGAGGTCGCCGAGGTGGCGGCGCAACGTGAACGCGTCCAACAGTGCCTGGGTGGGGTGCTCATGGGTGCCGTCTCCCGCGTTGACGACGCTGGAGCGGACCCAGCCGCTGGTGGCGAGCCGGTGCGGCGCACCCGAGGAACCATGCCGGATGACGACGGCGTCTGCTCCCATCGCCTCCAACGTGAGGGCGGTGTCCTTGAGGCTCTCGCCCTTGGAGACGCTCGAACCCTTCGCGGAGAAGTTGATGACGTCGGCGCTGAGTCTCTTGGCCGCGGCCTCGAAAGAGATACGGGTGCGCGTGGAGTCCTCGAAGAAGAGGTTGACGACAGTTCGACCGCGCAGCGTGGGCAGCTTCTTGATCGGCCGGTCAGCCAGTGACCGCAGCTCCTCGGCCGTGTCGAGCACCTGGAGCGCGTCGTCGCGCGTCAGGTCGGCACTGGACAGCAGGTGGCGTCTCATGAGATCCCTCCTTCGGCTGGCGAGATCACCACGGCATCCACCGCGTCCGTCTCCGCAAGCGTCACGGTGACCCGCTCCGCCAGGGAGGTCGGCAGGTTCTTCCCGACGAAGTCGGCGCGGATCGGCAGCTCACGGTGGCCGCGGTCGACGAGGACAGCGAGCTGGACCCCTCTCGGGCGGCCCAGGTCTCCGAGTGCGTCCAGCGCCGCACGGACGGTGCGGCCACTGAACAAGACGTCGTCGACGAGTACGACGAGAGCGCCGTCGACGCCATGCCCGGGGATGTCGGTGGGCTCGAGCGTGCGCGCCGGACGGAGCCGCAGGTCATCGCGGTACATGGTGACGTCGAGCGACCCCGAAGGGACCTCGGTGCCCTCGACCTTCGCCATGACTTTGGCCATGCGGTGCGCCAGTGGTACGCCTCGGCGCGGGATCCCCAGCAGGATCACGTCATCGGGGCCCTTGTTGCGCTCGAGGATCTCGTGCGCTATCCGCGTCAGGGCGCGGGTGATGTCGGTGGCATCCAGGACGACGCGGGATGCGGTCGTGGTCTTGACGCTGCGCTCAGCAGACGACACGAGCCTGACCTCCTTCTCCGCCTCACGGGACGGATCGTTAAAGGATGTCTTTTCACGGATACCGTACATCACCCTTCGTGCTTGCGGTTTACTCGCTACGCTGCGAAAGCCAACGAAAGGACACCGGGGTGCCCGAGACCTACGCGAAGACACTGGGGAAGCGCCTGCGCGCCATCCGCCAGCAGCAGGCGTTGTCGCTCCAGGGCGTCGAGGAGAAGTCGGGTGGTCGGTGGAAGGCAGTCGTCGTTGGATCCTATGAGCGTGGAGACCGTGCGGTCACCGTGCAGCGGCTTTCCGACCTCGCACGTTTCTACGGCGTGCCCGTGGCAGAGCTGCTGCCCGGCGGCGAGGACCTCGGAGCAGGCGCGGAGGCGCCGCCCAAGCTCGTGCTCGACCTCGAGCGCCTGCAACAGCTCGACGACGGCGACGCGGTGCCACTGGCTCGGTTCACTGCCAGGATCCAGTCGATGCGCGGAGACTACAACGGCCGGGTGCTGACGATTCGCAACGACGACCTTTGCACCTTGTCGCTCATCTACGACGAGAGCACGGACCAGCTGGCCGAGCGGTTGATCGACTGGGGCGTGCTGCGCCAAGACGCCGACAAGGACCGCTAAGACCCTGGTTGCGTGCCCGCTGTCGGCTGGTCATGGTCGCAACGGCCCGCGATCTTTGCCAGCAGGCCGTTGACGAACGCCGGTGACTCGTCGGTAGACAGCTCGCGCGCCATCGCGACGGCCTCGCTGAGCGCAACTTCCGTGGGAACCTCGTCGACGTGTCGCAGCTCGAAGACCCCGATGCGCACGATATTGCGGTCGACGGCGGGCATCCGCTCGAGCTGCCAGCCTCTCGAGCACTGCGAGATCACCGCGTCGATCTCCTCGAGGTGGGCCACCACGCCCTCGACCAGGCGCACCGTGTAGTCGTTGAGACGCGGCTCGACCGTCATACGACGCTCGGCCAACGTCGCTCCGGGCGCAAGACCCTGGAGCTCCGACTCGAAGAGGATGTCGAGCGCACGTTTGCGCGCCTTTGACCGGGCTCCCACGAGTCAGCTCGTCACGCGGCCGAGGTAGCTCCCGTCACGCGTGTCGACCTTGACCACCTCGCCGGTCGTGATGAAGAGGGGTACGGCGATCTCGTAGCCGGTCTCGAGCCGCGCCGGCTTGGTGCCGCCTGTCGACCTGTCGCCTTGGATGCCTGGCTCGGTGTACTCGATTGTCAGCTCGACCGAGGCCGGGAGCTCGATGTACAGCGGGGTACCCTCGTGGACCGCCACGACGGCGTTCTGGTTCTCGAGCAGGAAGTGCGAGGCGTTGCCGACGGTCTCTGCCGGGACGTGGGTCTGCTCGTAGGTGTCGGTGTCCATGAACACGTAGGAGTCACGGTCCATGTAGAGGTAGGTCATCGTGCGCTTGTCCACGTTGGCGACGTCGACCTTCACGTCGGCGTTGAAGGTCTTGTCGACCACCTTGCCCGACATCACGCTCTTGAGCTTGGTCCGCATCACCGCGCCACCCTTGCCGGGCTTGTGGTGTTGGAACCACACGACCGACCACAGCTGGCCGTCGAGGTTGAGGACCATGCCGTTCTTGAGGTCGTTGGTGGTGGCCATGGAGTCGCGTCTACTTCCCTTTTGCTGTGCGGAGCCGTGGTCGCATGCGTCGTACGACAGAGATCCACGGGGTTCGGCGTGTCAGTGTAACCGAGTCGCTCTGGCGTCCCAGCGCGCGCAGCGCTCTGCATGCGCTCGATGCTCACTCTTCGACCCGGGTTTCGGGCCGTCCTCTGGCCCGTGTGTGCGGGATATTGGGCACGTGGCCCAGGCGAGCCCTAGGGTGGCGTCATGAGTTGGTTCTGGGTCATCGTTATCGCCGTCGTCGTCATCCAACTTCTCAACACGCTGAACAAGCGGACCAGCAAGACGACGTCTGCGCCAACAACTTCCGAGGCGCCGCAGCCGCGGCCGAACGCCGCCTGGGCGTCCACGCCACCACCGAGATCCCCGGACACCGCTTGGGCGCCACCCACGCCGCCGGGAGCGCCTGGCGCCGCCTGGACATCCTCGGCCGCCGCTCGGCTACCTCAGGCATCGCCTGGACGGGAGGCGTCCGGTCAACTGGGACCCGGCCGACAGGCACCAGGCTGGCAGAACCGGCTGGCCGGGGCAGTCGAGGAGCGGTTCGGGGAGGTGGTCCAGGAGCGGTTCGCGGGGGTTCAGGAATGGGTCGGCGGGGCAGTCGAGGAACGGTTCGGCGAAGTCGAGGAACGGTTCGGCGAGCAGGTCGACGTCGTACGGGCGGGTCTGGCGCCCACCCAGTCTGCCGGGCCCACCTCGACCCCGGTCGCGCCTGCGCCGACGCCTGCAGTCGCAGCCAGGACGACTCAGGCCGAGTCGGTGCGGGAGCAGCTGCCGGCCGTCGTCCGAGATCGCAGCGAGATCGGGTCGGCCGCTTTGGAGAGCACCCTCGACAGTTCGATCGAGAGCAGCCTCTTCGGCGCGACTCGCACCCCTCCGCCGCTGCCGTTGCTGGCTGGCGCTTCCACGGTGCGGCTGCCGGCAGACATCCACTCTGCGGTCATGAAGTTCCTGGACCTGGGGCAGGAAGTGGCCGCGGTCTCGCTCGTCCGCGACAAGCTCGATGTCGACATCCTCGATGCCATGCGTACGGTCCGTGAGCTCGCCGGAGGACCGGTCAGCTGAGCGCTGCCAACGCCTCCAAGGCGAGTCGGTACGACTCGACGCCGAACCCCGAGATGGTGCCCGTCGCCACGGCGGCCACCACACTGGTGTGCCGGAACTCCTCGCGAGCCCATGGATTCGACAGGTGTACCTCGATGAGCGGGGCGGCGAGTTGAGCGCAGGCGTCGCGCACGGCATAGCTGTAGTGCGTGAAGGCCGCCGGGTTGAGCACGACGGGATCTCTTGCGTCGGCGGCCTCGTGCAGCCACAAGAGCAGCTGCGCCTCACTGTCGGTCTGCCGCACCTCGACGTCAAGACCGAGCTCAGCCCCCCACCGCCGGCACGAGGACACCAGGTCGTCATGCGACGTGGAGCCGTACACCTCGGGCTCGCGGGAGCCGAGGCGGCCGAGGTTGGGGCCGTTGAGGACGAGCACAGGCACGAGGCGGAGCCTACCCGTCAGGTCAGGGTGCGAGTGTCGCAAACGCCGCCGTCATCAGGTCGGGGTCGGGGGCCGCCAGGATCGACGGTTGCGCCAACCCGTCCAAGACCACGAACCGCAACATGTCCCCCCGTGCCTTCTTGTCGACCTTCATGGCGGCGTGCAGTGTGGGCCAGCCTGCGCCTGCGTACGACGTCGGAAGCCCGACCGCCTGCAGCACGGTGCGGTGTCGGCCGGCGGTCGTCTCGTCAAGGCGGCCGGCGAGCCTGGCCAGCTCGGCGGCATACGTCATGCCGACCGCGACGGCGTCCCCGTGCCTCCACGAGTAGCCTTCGGCGCGCTCGATGGCATGCCCCAGCGTGTGGCCGTAGTTCAGGGCCTCCCGTCCCAGCGGGCCGCTTCTTGTGGTGGCCTCGTAGAGGTCGAGACCGACCACGTCTGCCTTGACCTGGACGGCGCGCTCGATGACCTCGCGGCAGCGCGCCGAGGTGGGGTCGGCGCACTCGTTGGGCCCCTCCTCGACCAGCTCGAGGATCCGTGGGTCGGCGATGAAACCGCACTTGACGACCTCCGCGAGGCCGCTCACCAGGTCGTCACGGCCCAAGGTGGCGAGATGGACGAGGTCGCACAGCACCGCCGCCGGCTCGTGGAACGCGCCCACCAGGTTCTTTCCCTCCTCGGTGTTGATCCCGGTCTTTCCGCCCACCGCGGCGTCGACCATCCCGAGCAGGGTGGTTGGCACGTGCACCACGCGGATCCCGCGCAGGAACGTCGCGGCGACGAAGCCCGCCAGATCCGTCGTCGCGCCACCTCCGACACCGACCACGGCGTCGGACCGGGTGAGTCCCGCCTGGCCGAGAAGCTTCCAGCAGACCGCTGCCACCTCGGCCGTCTTCGCGTCCTCGGCGTTCGGCACCTCGACCAGGTGGGTGTCGTAGCCTACGGCCGCCAGGCTCTCGCGCACCGCGAGCGCTGTCGCGACCAACGCCTGCGGGTGGATGACGGCGACCCGGTGGACCTCGTCACCCACCAGGGCGGGGAGCTGTTCAAGCAGGTCCGCCCCGATGACGACGTCGTACGGCGCCTGCGACTGCACCCGGATGCGGGTCGCCTCACCCATCTGGCACCTCATCGACGGCCAGCGAAACGAGCTCGCGCTCGATCTCCTCGACCACCTCCTCGGCCGACCGACCGTCGGTGAGCACGTGGACGGTCGCGACCTCGCGGTAGAGCGGTCGACGAGCGTCGAGTAGCGACTTGAGCTGGCTGCGTACGTTTCCCAGCAGCAGTGGCCGGGTCGCTGCCAACCCGACCCGGGCCGACGCCTCGGCCAGTCCCACGTCGAGGAAGACGACGTGGTGGCCGAGCAGGGCGGCTCGCGTGGACGTGTCCATGACAGCACCGCCCCCGAGTGCCAGCACGCCGTCGTGAGAAGCAAGCGCCTCCTGCACGGCGGCGGACTCGAGCTTGCGGAAGACCGCCTCGCCGTCGTCGACGAAGATGTCGCTGATCACCTTGCCGGCGTGCGCCTCGACGTCGCGGTCTGTGTCGCGGAAGGCGACTGCCCACCGGGCCGCCAGCAGCGACCCGACGGTGGTCTTGCCCGCGCCTGGCGGTCCGACGAGGACGAGCCGCGGACGGCCGGCGTCGCTCACCGGTGCCTCATCGCGGCGAGGTACCCGTCGCGGTTGCGCCGGGTCTCCCCGAGGGAGTCACCGCCGAACTTCTCCACTGCCGCGTCGGCCAACACCAGCGCGACCATCGCCTCGGCCACCACTGCAGCCGCCGGAACGGCACAGACGTCCGAGCGCTGGTGATGGGCCACCGCCGCCTCGCCCGTCACGACGTCGACAGTCCTGAGGGCCCTCGGGACCGTGGAGATCGGCTTCATCGCGGCCCGCACCCGCAGTAGCTCCCCCGTCGACATCCCTCCTTCGGTGCCGCCGGAGCGACCCGACGTACGGCGGATCCCGTCCGGACCCGGCTCGATCTCGTCCTGCGCGACGGACCCGGGGTCGCGGGCGAGGGCGAAGCCGTCACCGACCTCGACGCCTTTGATCGCCTGGATGCCCATCAGTGCGCCGGCCAGACGCGAGTCGAGTCGCCGGTCCCAGTGAACGTGGGATCCGAGGCCCGGAGGCAGACCGTGTGCCACCACCTCGATGACACCGCCGAGCGTGTCGCCGGCGGAGTGCGCCGCGTCGATCTCCGCAGTCATGGCGGCACTTGCGTCGCGGTCGAGACAGCGGACCGGATCGGCGTCCAGGGCCTCGACCTGCTCAGGAGTCGGCACAAGACCAGGTGGGGCCTGCGCGGCGCCGATCGACACCACGTGCGCGACGAGACGTACGTCGAGTGCCTGGTCGAGGAAGGCCGACGCGACCGCCCCCAGGGCGACCCGGGCGGCGGTCTCGCGCGCACTTGCCCGCTCGAGAACCGGCCGCGCCTCGTCGAAGTCGTACTTCTGCATGCCGACGAGGTCCGCATGCCCTGGCCTGGGCCGGGTGAGTGGAGCGTTTCTCGCCAGGCCGGCGAGGACCTCGGGGTCGACGGGATCCGCTGCCATCACCTGCCGCCACTTGGGCCACTCTGTGTTGCCGATGGTGACGGCTACCGGCGCGCCCGTCGTGCGCCCGTGCCGTACGCCGCCGAGGACTGTGACCTCGTCCTGCTCGAACTTCATCCTCGCGCCACGACCATAGCCGAGCCGGCGGCGGGCCAGAGCCGCTGTGATGTCGGCTGTGGTCACGGCCACTCCGGCCGGCATACCCTCGAGTACGGCGACGAGGGCGGCACCGTGCGACTCTCCCGCGGTCAGCCAGCGAAGCATGCCGCAAAGTCTGTCACGGGGCATTCGCCCGCCGCGCGACCCAGGGTTTCGGGACTGGCTGTGCCAGTCCGGAACGAGCTGCACTCTGCTGCGTTCAAACCAATCTGCCTTCCCGGTCGGTCGGGTCGTGGAGACTCTTGCGCCTTCGCTTCGCTAGTTGACGGCGCTGCGAGTCTCCCCGCCCCCACCCTCCCTGCACCCTGCGGGCTTATCGCGTACGGCGCCGACCCGACACCGCCACCTCGCTCATATTCGATGCGGCTGCAGTGAGCGCGGCGCGTCAGCGTTATGGGAGGCGGCGGGTGCCGGTGTGATCGACGACGAAGTATCGGCCGTGGGGAGATCGCCAGATGAAGATGCCGGGATAGGGCTGTTTGACCTGCCATCGGCCATGAGTCTTGACCCGATGGTGAAACCTGACGAAGGGTCCGAGGTTGCCGATGCGGGTCTGGCCGGGTGGTCCACCCTTGTCGGGTGCGACGTACGGGACGCTGTGGTCAATGTCTTGTTTGCGGCTGGTGTTGGCGGAGAACGGGAATACGTCCGCCGGAGTCATCAAGTGGACGGCTTCGCGGAACCGGTCGGGGACCTCGTAGCTGTCGACCGGTGTCATCGCCTCGGGAAGAACGACCGGTTTCACCGTGACGTTGCAGTGACGAAGCCACCTCTTGGTCTGATCCAAGGTGACCGGTCCAATGTCTTCGACCCGGGCCACCCCGGCTGTGTCTCGCAGCAGCGCTTCCCGGCTGATATCTATCAAACAGCCAAGTTGTAAAGACGAGTTTCGCCGTAGGACTCAAACCCCAATCGGGTCAGGATCGGCTTGGATGTGTCACTTCGGGCGTGCACTAGCGCGAGGCGGGCTCCATGGTCGTGCGCCACCCGCAAGCGCTCGCGCACGGTCGAGCGGTATCCGCCGAGGCCCCGCAACTCTGGTAGGACGCATCCCCCATACAGCCGGGCGACATCAGCAACGATCTGGCATCCAGCGGTCGCGAACGGCCTGCGGTCAAGATGGGCGACTACCCGGAAGCCTCCTTGGTCGTCTAACGGGTGCCCGAGAGACAGAAGTTGGCCATTCCGCCGTTCGCCGGATGAAGGAGTGCCTCCCCAGACGACAGCAGCAACTCTTTCGGCATCGTCCAGGCCCTGGGCGTTCGTGACCACTATGTTGTCGACATCATCCGGCACCGGGATCTCCGGAGGGCCCTGCGACATGTCGTAAGCCAGGATGTCGGCAACCTCCGCGAGGGTGGCGCCGCTGTGCAAGAGCAGCCTCTGAAGATCGGCCGGCTCGGTATCGGGCGCTACCCACCAGCTCACAGTCTCGCGTCCGCGACTCCGCGCCTCAGCAGAAACTGCAGTTACTGCCGCGGCAGGGTTAGTGACGCCGGCAGGCATCGCGTAGAAGCCCATTCGCGCCCACTCTGGGTAGTCGATGACGGGGACATCACCAATCTGCAGTGCTTCAGCGCCTGGCGGGATCCATTGCCAGGCACGAGAGGCTTTGAGCACCTGGTCGCTTGTCCACATGTGGACATGCTCCCACGAGTCAGATCCTGAAAGTGGCCTCGGGCTCGTACGCCCGCACGCGCCTCAGCTGAACGACGCGGCCTGGGTTTGGAATAGGGAAGCGTATTTGCCGTTGCGGCTGAGAAGCTCTTGGTGCGAGCCGACCTCAACCACCCGCCCCTGGTCGAGCACCACAATCAGAGGCCGTAACGCGCCGTCGACAGGCGATGGGACGCGATAAACGTAATGCCACCGTCCGCACTCGCCGTGGCGGACCCGCTGGCCATGGCCGCGACCATTTGGTGCTCGGTTTCCGCGTCCAGCGCGGCTGTCGGCTCGTCCATCACGAGCAGCCGCAGGCCCGGGCCGATTCGCATCAAGCCGCGCGCGAGCGCCACCTTCTCCACTGCCCGCCGGACAACTCCACCCCGTCGGGCCACAAGTCGCCCAACTGCGTCTCCAGACCCGCAGTGGACATATCGGCGAGGACAGGTGGCTCAGTCCAGGACGACCGAGCTCTCGAGCCGGGCGGCTCAGCGGTTCAGGTACCAGTCGCCGAGCGGGTCTCCCCAGGCGAGCCCGACAAGCGCGCCGAGGAGCATGAACGGGCCGAACGGGTACCGCTTTCGGTCGAACACCTTGAGAGCGACAGCAGTCCTCCACCGACGCCGCCGAGCAAGAACCCGGCGTACATGCCGACGAGCACCTCCGGCCAGCCGAGGTATCCGAGCGCGAGGCCCAGCAGGCCAGACAGCCGGACGTCCCCGTAGCCGAGGCCTTGGGGATAGATGAACCACATGGCGAAGTAGAAGCCACCCATCGCCAACCAGGCCAGTCCCGAGCGGAGCAGCGGCTCATGCTCGCCGTCGACCAGCGCGGCGACGCCGAGGAGCACGATGACGACGCCGTAGCTTGGCGCGATGACCCACGTCGGCAGCAGACGGGTCTGCACATCGACGTAGGCGAGCACCACCCCGATGACGGCGAGGTAGACCCAGGCGCCGAGCACCGGTTGCCAGCCGATCTGCGCTCCGACCAGGCCGCCGGCGACAGTACCGGCCAACGCGAGCTTTGGCGCCAGGCGGGACCGTGCGGCGAGGTCGGCGTACAACGGCTTCGTGAGCACAGCCGGTGCTGGATCGGCGACGATGTCGGTGACCAGCGGCTCGTCAGCAGGAGCCGACTCCTCGTCGGCCGAAGCCAGACCAGGCGCGGCCGACTCAGCGGCCGGCGTCTCGGGGTCGGCCACGGGCTCCGGTATCCGGCCTATCAGCCGGGGGCCGAACCAGCACGCCAGCGCCGTGACCACCGCGGCCAGCAGACCGGCGAGAAGCTCCTCCTGCACACGGGCGACCTTAGCGGGGACATCTCAAGAGAGTCCGCCGCGCGGCAGGCGTCACATGGTGTAGGCCGAGCGGAAGAAGCCGCCCGGGTCGACCTGCTCCTTGATCCGACGAAGCCGCGGTAAGTTCTGCCCGTAGTAGGCCTCCAGGGGGCGACCCGGTTCCAGGTAGTTGACGTACGCTCCCGCTGACTGAGCAGCGATGGCTCGGTGGGCGCTGTTGATCCAGCGCTGGGAGGCGCGGACGGTTTCCGGAGACGGACGCAGGGGCAGTCCGACGTACCACTGGATGCTGGCGAGGTGGTTACGCCACGGGAACGCCGTCGCCCGGGCACCTGGGTCCGAGACTGCTCCCGTCAACGGGTCGAGGATGACCGCTACCGGTGGCCCGCCGCTCGCCGCCCGACGTGCCAGGACGCGCGGCAGCGCAAGGACAGCGTCCGGCTCATCCTCGCCACGACGTCGCTGCCGGCGACGAACGCCTGTCGCGACGACGTCGTCCCACCGGCGAAGTACCTGACACCGTCCATGAAGGCCTTCCCGAAGGTGGACACGCTGGTCGCCTCCAACCCGACGGCGCGTTCCATGGCTGCCACCTGCGCGTCCTGGTCTCCTTCGGAGCAGGCTCCGACGATCCGCACCCCGGTCGAGCCGTCGGCCCCTGCCTCAAGGTGCAGGTTGCACCATGCCGACCGGGGCATCGACCGGGCCCTGGCTGCCCACCCCCGCAGCACCGCGCCGGCTTGGTCCCACCGAAACGACACCAAGAAGACGCCGATCGGTCGGGCCGCATGGGTCCGATAGCTCAACGACGTGACGACGCCGAAGTTTCCGCCGCCGCCGCCACGAGTGGCCCACCACAGGTCGCCTTCGCGGCCTGGACCGATGCGCCGGACGGTGCCGTCGGCGGTGACCATGGTGAGTCCGGTCAAGGCGTCGCAGGTCAACCCGTGGGCCCGATTGTCGATGCCAAGTCCTCCTCCTAGCGTCAACCCGGTCGCCCCGACGGTGGGACAGGTACCGGTCGGGATGCTCCGGCCGTGTCGCGCCAACGCCGCATGCATGGCGTACAGCTGAGCCCCCGCGCCCACCGTCGCAACGCGGCCCGCCGGGTCATACCTGATCGCGCGCATGCGTCGTACGTCGATCACGAGTCCGTCGTCGAGGGTGGAGGCCCCGACGTAGGAGTGGCCGCCGGCACGCGGTCGCGACCGAAGGCCGAACCGCTGCGCGAACAAGATCGTCTCCGACACGTCTGCCGGCCCCGCCGCCTCGACGACCGCGACCGGCCGGGCGTGGTCGAAGCGAGTGTTGAAGAGCTGCTTCACCTCGGCATAGTCCGGCGCGAAGCGGCTCACGAGATCACCGTCGAGTGAGGCGGCCAACGCACGCCAGTCGGCTTTGCGGGGCCCGCCGGTCGCGCCGGTGGCAGGACCGCCACGCGGGCCGGCACTGGGACCTGTCCCCGGACCGCTACCGCGACTGCTACTTGTGTCGGTCCCCGCAGCGCTACGGGGAGCGGTGCCTGTGGTTGGCGCCGGTGCGTTTCGTCGGCTCGGGTCACAGGCCGCGACAGCCGCCGCGGTCAGCGTTGCCGCTGCGCCGCTGAGGACTCGTCGGCGCGAAACCGAGGGCATGCCCCCGCTCATGGCCGAGGCGTCGGTAGGGCCGCCTGACGACGGCTCAGCAGAGCGCGCAGACCCGCCCGGCGCATGGGTTCCAGCGGCGCCTTGGTGCAGCCGGTCATCAGCTCCACCTGGCGGCCCGCCTGGTGCAGCAGCAGCTCGAACCCGCCGATACAGCGATCTCCGCGGCGGGCGGCGTGGTCGAGAAGCGGCGTGTCCACCGGGTCGTAGATGACGTCGAACACGACGGGTGCGTGCGGCGCCGCAGCCGCCACCAGCCTTTCCTGCGCCGCCGCCGGGATCGTCGAGACCAGGAGGTCGACGTCGTGGGGGGCTCTGCTCCCCAGCGTGTCGAGCACAAGCTCGACCCCTACCCGCTCCGCGACGGCGCCGAGATGGCTCGCGCCCCGGGATGAGCGGGCGAGGACGGACACCTTCGTGGCGCCCAGCCCCGCCACCGCGCAGATCGCCGACGCCGCTGTGGCGCCAGCGCCGAGGACGAGCACGTGCTTGACGTGTCGTACTCCGGCGGCGGTAAGTGCCTCGGTGAAGCCGAAGACGTCGGTGTTGGATCCCGACCACCCGCCGTCGTCGCGGCGGACGACGGTGTTGACCGCTCCCACCACACCGCCGGCCCAGTCGATGTCCTCGACGTGGTCGACCACGGGCACCTTCAGCGGCATCGTCACCGAAAGGCCCACCCAGCGCGGGTCATCGTCGACTCCCGAGAAGAAGGCGTCGAGGGTCTCGACCGTCACGTCGTGGGTGTCGTAGGTCCAGTCGAGTCCCAGGTCGGCGTACGCCGCCGTGTGGAGCACGGGTGAGAGCGAATGCGCGACCGGGCTCCCGATGACGCCGCAGCGCGGACGCCCGGTCTCGTCAGCACTCATCCGAGGTGGCGCAGTAGGTGTTGTAGACCTCCACGTTGCGAAGGTGCTCCTGGTAGGACCCGGTGAACCTGGTCTGCCCCGTCTTGAGGTTGACCGTGACGAAGTAGAGATAGTTCGTGTCGGCCGGTTCGAGGGCGGCTTGGAGTGCCTCGGCACCTGGCGAGTCGATCGGCGTGGGCGGCAGACCGGCGCGCGTGTAGGTGTTGTATGGCGAGTCGATCTTGCGGAGATCCTCGCCGGCGAGAACCTCTCCGCGGCTGTCGACCGCGTAGTGCAGCGTGGAGTCGAACTGCAGGGGCATCGGCTCCGCAAGCCGGTTGTAGACGACGCTCGACACCTTGTTCATGTCTGCCGGTCCCGCCTCTGCCTGGATGAGGCTGGCGATGGTGACCACGTCCTGCGGGCCGTAGCCGAGCGTCTCGGCTCGCCCCTCGAGGTCCAATGTGTCCGCCTGCTCCTTGAACTTCTCCACCATGGCCTTCAACAGGTCGCCGGCACCTCTGTTGGGCGGCACGTCGTACGTCGAAGGGAACAGGTAGCCTTCGGCGTCACCCTTGGCATAGTCGGGCAGGTCAAGGCCGGCGGTGTCGGCGTACGCACGCTCGACCTCCTTCTTGGTGAACGGGGTCTGCTCGACGATGCTCGCCAAGATCTCCTTTGCCCGCAAACCTTCGGGGATCGTCACAGTCGGGTTGCGGACCAGCGAGCCGGGGTCGACCATGGCGTCGAGCGCGCTCTCAGCAGACATCTTCGACAACAGCTCGTACCGGCCGGCCTGGATGGTGCTTGACCTGTCGTCGGTGTTAGCCACCGCCGTGAAGGCCTCGACGCTCTTGACGACACCCGCGTCATACAGCTTCTGCGCGATGTCGGCCCCAAGGTCGCCCTTCTCGACCCGGATCGTGACCACAGGCTTTTGTCCGTTGCCGCTGTAGTCCTCAGGATCCGCCAAGGTTCCTTTGATCAGGTCGACGCCCTTGACGTACGCGAAGACCCCGATGGCGACCACGACAGCCAGCGCTACCAGGACCGCCAGACATCCGCGTACACGCTTATGACGGGTGCGATGGCTGCCCCGGAGTCCGCCGATGCCGAGGTCACTCACGACGGCTGGCCCACTTCCTGCCCCGGCGGTCGACCGGTCGACCGCTCGGCGTCAATGGCATGCTGCAGGATGACGACTGCGGCGGCCTGGTCCACCACCGCGCGCTGCCTACGTCGCAGCCGACCGCGCTCCCGCAACACTCTTTCCGCACTCACCGTAGTCAATCGTTCGTCGACGAGCCGAACCGGCACCTCTCGTCCGCGGCTGCACAACGTGTCGCGAAGAGCTACTGCGTACAAGATGACCTTGTCAGCCGCGGGGCCGAGGCCGCCACTCAACGAGCGGGGCAGACCGACCACGATCTCGACGGCGTCGAGCTCCGCCGCCAGGTCAGCCAGCCGGTCGAGATCCCCCTGACCACGAAGCACCGTCTCGACCGGTGTTGCGATCAGCCCGTCGGTGTCGCACCGTGCGACGCCGATCCGGACGTCGCCGACGTCGACACCTAGCCGGACCCCCGGTCGAAACCGCGGTCCGCCGTCGATGCCCGAGGCGACGTCGCTCAAGCGTCCTCGACGACGACGCTCGCGATGGCCTGCTCCAGATCGTTGAGCGCCTCCGGTGCCGTGGCTGCCTGGGTGCCGCCGCCCTGTGCGACATCGTCCTTGCCTCCCCCGCTGCCGCCCAGCCGGCTGGCGGCGACCCGCACCAGCTGAACGGCACTGAGGCCGCGCTCGCGGCCGCCGTCGTTGACGGCAACGACAACGCTTGGTTTCCCGTCGACGGCCCCGACAACTGCGACCACGCCCGGGCGCTCAGCGCCCATCCGACCACGGATGTCGAGCGCAAGAGAGCGTACGTCGCCTGCGCCGGCTCCCTCGGCGAAGTGGCTGACGAACGAGACGCCGTGCACGTCTCGCGGCTGCGCTGCCAAGGTGGCGGCCTCGGCCAGCAACGACTGCACCCGAACCCGCTCGATCTCCTTCTCGGCCGCGCGGAGCCGCTCGACGAGGTCGTGCACGCGCTCGGCGAGGTCGCTGCGCGGCACCTTGAGCACGTCGGTGAGCTGTGCCACCAAGACATGCTCGCGCGCCAGGAACTGGTAGGCGTCGGCTCCCACCAACGCCTCGACGCGGCGTACGCCGGAACCGATCGACGCCTCCCCGAGCAGCTTGATGACACCGAGCTGCCCCGACCTGACCGCATGCGTCCCGCCGCAGAGCTCACGCGCCCAGTCCCCGACGGAGATGACGCGGACCCGCTCGCCGTACTTCTCGCCGAACAACGCCATCGCGCCCGCATCGCGGGCTTGCTGCTGGGTCATCTGCTCCGCCTCCACACCGAGGTCGGCCAGCACGAGGTCGTTGACCCGCGCCTCGACATCACGAAGCACAGACGTCGGCACCGGACCGCTGGCCGCGAAGTCGAACCTGAACCGCCCCGGCGCATTCTCGCTACCAGCCTGGGTGGCGGTATCTCCGAGCGCTTCGCGGAACGCCTTGTGCACCATGTGGGTTGCGGTGTGTGCGCGGCTGATCGACCTGCGGCGCTCGACGTCGACGCGAGCTTGTGCGCTCGATCCACGTGTCACCTCGCCGGAGATGACCGTCGCCTTGTGGACGATGATGCCGCCCGTCGGCGCCTGCGCGTCGAGGACCTGCATCTGGGCGCCGTTGTCCAGCGTGACCATCCCCTGGTCGGCGAGCTGACCGCCGCCTTCGGGGTAGAACGGGGTCCGGTCCAAGACGAGCTCGAACGTCTGGCCTTCACCGACCTGCTCGACGGAACCTGCCTCGGTCACCAGCCCGGTGACCGTTGCCTCGGACACGACCTCGTCGTAGCCGGTGAACGTCACCGCCCGACTCATGCCGTCCGCGATCTGCCGGTACGCCGACGTGTCGCTGTGGTGGCCCTTCTTCGCCTGCGCATCCGCCTTCGCGCGCCGGCGCTGCTCGGCCATCAGCTCCCGAAAGCCCACCTCGTCGACAGCCAACCCTTGCTCTGCGGCCATCTCCAGGGTCAGCTCGATCGGGAAGCCGAAGGTGTCGTGCAGCTGGAACGCTCGGGAACCGGGGAGCTCGGTGCGTCCCTGCTGCTTGGTCTCGCTGGCGGCGAGGTCGAAGATCGCGGTTCCCGCCTTCAGCGTCTGCCGGAACGCGTCCTCCTCGGCGTACGCCACCGAGGAGATCCGGGGCCAGGCCTCGGCCAGCTCCGGGTAGGAAAGCCGCATCCTCTCCAAGGACGCCGGCAGCAGTTCCGGCATGGTCTTGTCCTCCACCCCCAGCAAGCGCATCGAGCGCACCGCCCGGCGCAAGATGCGCCGAAGGACATAGCCGCGCCCCTCGTTGCCCGGCGTCACGCCGTCGCCGATGAGCATCAGCCCGCTGCGGACGTGGTCGGCCACCACCCGCAGTCGCACGTCGTCTTCGTGGTTGGCGCCGTACGCCTTGCCGGCGAGCTCGGCCGCGCGGCTCAGCACGGGAGAGACCTCGTCGATTTCGTAGATGCTTCCGGCGCCTTGGAGAAGCATCGCCATCCGCTCGAGGCCCATACCGGTGTCGATGTTCTTGGCGGGTAGGTCGCCGAGGATCTCGTAGTCCTCGCCCGACCCCTCCCCCCGCTCGTACTGCATGAAGACGAGATTCCAGAACTCCATGTAGCGGTCACCCGCCTTCTCGATGTCCCCCTCGGGGCCGTGGCGAGGACCCCTGTCGAGGAAGATTTCCGAGTCCGGCCCGCACGGTCCCGGAACTCCCATGTCCCAGAAGTTGTCGGCCTTTCCGAGCCGGTGGATCCTCTCGTCGGGCAGGCCCGCGACCCTCTTCCAGAGCCGGGCTGCCTCGTCGTCGTCGTAGAACACCGACACGTGCAGCAGCGACTCGTCGAGCCCGTAACCACCGTCTGCCTGGGACCTGGTGACGAGATCCCAGGCATGCTGGATGGCGCCCTCCTTGAAGTAGTCGCCGAACGAGAAGTTCCCGTTCATCTGGAAGAACGTGCCGTGCCGGTCGGTCTGCCCCACCTCGTCTATGTCGGTGGTGCGCACGCACTTCTGGACACTCACCGCCCGGCCGTACGGCGCCCGCTCCTGACCGAGGAAGTAAGGCTTGAACGGCACCATGCCGGCGCCGACGAACAGCAGCGTCGGGTCGTCCAGCAGCAGGGACGCGCTCGGCACGACGGTGTGGTCGCGGTGCTCGAAGTGAGCGATGAACCTGCGTCGGATCTCAGCGGTGTCCATCGAGGCTGCCTGGTGCCCTTTCTGTGCTCGGTTCGGGAAGCGTCTGTGGTTCCGGGAGCGCTGTCGGTTCAGGGGGCGCCTGTGGTTCTGGGAGCGCTGTCAGCTGTTGCGGTGCAGCTGCCCCGAGCTGCAGGCGCAGCTCGGTTTCCCGCTCCGACATGCCGGCCCGGACCTCGTCGGCGAAGACCTTGCCACCGGCGCGTAGCGCCGCCAGCCGCGCAGCCAGTCCGTCGGGAGTGAATACCTGTACGGTTCGCTTTGCTTTGACGAGCGTGTAGACGCCAGAGGCGGCACCGACGGCGAACCAGAACGTCCGCCTCACCGCCGCCTCCGCCATCTCGATCTCATCGTCGTCATCGCACCCACCCCTGCGAGCCTGCCTGCTCGGTGTGTCGGCGTCGACGCATTTTCCGCTGTCGGCGTAGCTCCTTGCGGAAGGCGTACGCGATCCGCATCCGCTGCTCTTCGCGCAGAGCCTGGCGCAGACCGTGGGGCAACGCCGCCACCTTGATGAGTGGTCCGCCAAGACTGACGGAGGCTATCTGTGCGGTGGTCGGTCCATCGTCCCGGCTGGGTGTCCCCAAGCCGGTGATGACGCTGACGTCGTCGGGGTGTACGGCGTCCGCGCCCTCGGGGGCAGGACGCAACGCGGCGGGCGCGGACTGCGGGCTCTCGGCCGATATCGGCCCGGGAGCACCCCTGCCCCGGCGCAGCTCCTCGACCTCACGACGCAGCGTCCGCACCTCTTTGCTGACGCGCACGACCACGACGAGCAGCACGACGGCCAGCACCGCCACGGCGATCACCGGGTAGATGACCGACATCCGACCTGCCCTTTCGCTGCGCCTGGCAAACCGCCACCCTACCTGTCGCGACCCCTCCCCTCGTCGTCCGCCAGGATCATCTTGATGCGCTCGAGCCGAGCGGCGTACTGCTCCTCGGCGCCATGGGTCGTGGGTCGGTAGTAGGTCGCGTCGATGAGAAGGTCCGGAACGTGTCGCTGGGGTGCCACGCCTCGGGGGTCGCTATGTGCGTAGAGGTACCCGTCACCGTGGCCGATCTGGCCGGCGGCACGATAGTGCGCGTCGCGCAGGTGGACCGGCACCGACCCGATCTTGCCTGCCCGCACGTCGGCAACCGCAGCATCTACGGCGCGGATGACGGCGTTCGACTTCGGCGCGAGCGCCAGTGCGATGACGGCCTGGCCCAGGTTGAGGCGGGCCTCCGGCATACCGATCAGCTGCACCGCCTGAGCGGCGGCCACTGCGGTGGTGAGAGCCGACGGATCCGCGAGGCCCACGTCCTCACTGGCGAGGATCACGAGGCGCCGCGCGATGAACCGTGGGTCCTCCCCCGCCTCCACCATCCGCGCGAGGTAGTGCAGCGCCGCATCGACGTCGCTTCCACGGATCGACTTGATGAACGCACTGATCACGTCGTAGTGCTGGTCACCTTGCCGGTCATAGCGCACCGCCGCACGGTCGACGGCGGCTTCGAGCGCTTCGATGGTAATGGCATCTCGACCCAGCGAGCGGGAGGCATTGGCCGACGCCTCGAGGTAGGTCAGTGCCCGCCGGGCGTCACCACCCGCGAGCCGGACCAGCTGGTCCTCGGCATCGACATCGAGGCTGAAGGCTCCGGCGAGCCCACGCTCGTCGGTCAGCGCGCGGCCGACCACGGCGCGCACGGCGTCATCGGTCAGCGGCTCCAGCGTCAGGAGCAGCGAGCGAGAGAGCAACGGCGAGATGACCGAGAAGAACGGGTTCTCCGTGGTGGCGGCAACCAGGGTCACCCAACGGTTCTCGACCCCGGGCAGCAAAGCGTCCTGCTGTGCCTTGCTGAACCGGTGGACCTCGTCGACGAACAGCACGGTCTGGTGACCCCCTGCCGCCAGCTGGCGCCTGGCCGCATCGATGACCTCGCGGACCTCCTTGACTCCCGCCGAGACGGCGGACACCTCCACGAACCGACGGTTGGTCTGCGCGGAGACGATCGCCGCGATTGTCGTCTTGCCGGTGCCTGGTGGTCCCCACAACAGGAGCGCGGTGGGCTCATCGGCCTCGACGAGCCGACGTAGTGGAGACCCGTCACCGAGAAGGTGACCCTGGCCCGCGAGCTCATCGAGAGTCTGCGGGCGCATGCGCACAGCAAGGGGGGTGGCCGAGTTCAGAGGATCAGCGAGGCTTCCACCTTGTCTGCCGGTCGGCACGGCGACCTCGAAGAGCGCTTCCTCGTCCACCGAGTCAGCCTCTCACGGGCGACTGACCGACGACTCCACGCTCAGCTGACCTCGAGGGTCGGGCTCTGGTCGTCCTGGCCGACCTGCGTCGCGATGTCGCCTTCCCCGGCTGCGATGACCTGCAACGGCTCGGCGAAGTGGCAGGCCACCTCCCGACCGCCGACCTGGTACAGCGGCGGCTCCTCGTTGGCGCAGATGTCCTGGGCCTTCCAGCAGCGCGTGCGGAACCGACACCCCGACGGCGGGTTGACGGGGCTCGGGACGTCGCCGACCAGACGGATGCGCTCGCGCCTGCCGCCGATGGCCGCTTGCTTCACGTCGGGAGCCGAGGAGAGCAGCGCCTGGGTGTAGGGGTGGTGCGGCGTGTTGTAGATGGTGTCGCGGTCACCCATCTCGACGATCTTGCCGAGGTACATGACGGCGATGCGGGGACAGAAGTGGCGCACGATGGCCAGGTCGTGCGCGATGAAGAGGAAGGCGATGTTGAACTGCCTCTGCAGGTCCTGCAGGAGGTTGATCACCTGCGCCTGGATCGAGACGTCGAGAGCCGAGACCGGCTCGTCGGCGACGATGAGCTTCGGGTTGAGGGCCAGGGCCCGGGCGATCCCGATGCGCTGCCGTTGACCGCCTGAGAACTCGCTGGGATAGCGGTTGTAGTGCTCAGGGTTGAGCCCCACCGTCTCGAGCAGCTCCTGGACACGCGGGATGATCTTGTTCTTCGCGACGGTCTTGTGCACAAGCATGGGGGTCCCGACGATCGTGCCGACCGTGTGTCGGGGGTTGAGCGACGAGTAGGGGTCCTGGAAGATCAGCTGGATCTCACGGCGGTACGGCATCATCTGCTTGCTGCTGAGCTGGCCGATCTCGGTGCCGTCGAACATCATGGTGCCGGCGGTGGGCTCGTACAGGCGGGTGACGACGCGTCCCGTCGTGGTCTTGCCGCACCCCGACTCCCCGACGAGTCCGAGAGACGAGCCCTCGTCGACGGTGAACGAGACGCCGTCGACCGCCTGTACCTGGCCGATGGTACGACGGATGACGCCAGACGACTTCACCGGGAAGTGCTTGACCAGATCCTTGACCTCCAGCAGCGGGATGCCCGACGACTCAGGTGCTGCCGGTTCGGCGGTGGTGTCGGCGACGGTCTCGTGGGACGCGCTCACATGACCATCTCCTTCACTTCGTCCTCGTAGATCGCGTCAGGGTCCGGGAGGTGGCAGCGCTTGAGGTGGTTGGCGTACAGGCCCGGCAGCAACTCAGGCAGCTCGCTCTTGCAACGCCCGTCCGGCACCTTGTCCTTGTGCACGCAACGGGGGTGGAACGGACAGCCGGTCGGCGGGTTGAGCAGGCTGGGCGGGGTGCCCGGAATCGGCACCAGCGGCTTGGACGTGTCACCGATGACGTCGGCGATGCTGCCCAACAGCCCCCAGGTGTACGGCATCTCCGGGTGCGTGAGGATCTGCTTACAGGAGCCCTTCTCCACGGCCCGACCGGCATACATGACGAGGACCTCGTCGGCGACCTCGGCGATGACGCCGAGGTCATGGGTGATCAACACCACCGCCGAGCCGAACTCCTTCTGCATCTGTTGGATGAGGTCGAGGATCTGTGCCTGGACCGTCACGTCGAGCGCGGTGGTGGGCTCGTCGGCGATGAGCAGCTTGGGGTTGTTGACCATCGCCATGGCGATCATCGCGCGTTGCCGCATCCCCCGGAGAACTGGTGCGGGTAGTCGTCTACCCGACGGTCCGGCTGCGGTATCCCCACCAGGTCCAACATCTCGACCGCCCGCTGCTTCGCCGTCTTCTTGTTGACGTGGTTGTGGAGCCGGTACGCCTCCACGATCTGCGCCCCGATCGTGTAGAACGGGTGGAGGGCGGTGAGCGGGTCCTGGAAGATCATCGCGGCTTCCTTGCCGCGGATCCTGCGCATGGCCTGGTCCGAGGCCCCCACGACCTCCTTGCCGGCGATGCGGATCGAGCCGGTCATCCGGGTCCGCTTCTCGTCGTGCAGACCCAGCACGGCCATCGACGAGACGCTCTTGCCGGAGCCGGACTCTCCTACGATGCCGAGGGTTTGCCCGAGGCCGACGCAGTACGTAAGGTCGGAGACCGCCTGCACTAGCCCGTCGTGGGTGGGGAACTGGACGGTCAGGTTCTCGACCACCAGGAAAGGGTCGGAGTCACTCGTCGGGAGCGCCTCTGGTTGCGGCTCCCTGGCGTGGAGCACCTCCGTCATGCCAGCCTGACCCGGGGGTCGAGGAAGCTGTAGAGGATGTCGACTATGAGGTTGGCCGCCACCACCAGCACGGCTCCGACCAGGACGGTTGCGGCGATCACCGGAAGGTCGACCGGGATCGCTTCGAGACCCCACTTCCCGATCCCGTCGATGTCGAAAATCTTCTCGGTGAAGACGGTGCCGGCGAGCAGTGCGGCGAGATCGAGGCCGAAGATCGTGATGATCGGGACGATCGCGGCCCTCAGGCCGTGTTTGAACAGCACCTTGTTGCGAGGCAGCCCCTTGGCCGAGGCGGTGCGGATGAAGTCCTCGCTCATCGTCTCCACCATCGACCCGCGTCCGAAGCGGGCGTACTGCGGAGAGTTGGCGACGCCGAGGACGAGCCACGGAAGCAGGAGACCGCTGGCCCACTTGACCGGATCGTCGGTGATGGGGAAGTAGCCGGTCTTGGGAAACAGGTTGAACTCGTTCACCAGGAACAGCCAGGCCAGCAAGGCCACCAGGTAGTACGGGATCGAGCTGACGATGAGGCTCGAGCCAACCAGAAGCTTGTCTGTCGTGGTACCGCGCCACTTCGCCGCCAAGATCCCGAGCGTGCAGCCGAGGAAGAGATAGACGACACCTCCGACGAGAGCAACCGATAAGGTCGCCGGGTACTTGTCCTTGAGCAGCTCGGTCACCTCCTCCTTGGTGACGTAGGAGATGCCGAGACAGGGGGCCGAACAGTCGTAGTGAGCGCCCGGCCCAGTGCTGATGGTGCGGCCGACGAAGACTCCCTTCGCGAACTCGCCGTACGCGGGCACGACATTCTGGTCCAGGCCCAGCGAGTGCTCCAGCAGTGCCTGTCGCTCCTGGGTGCAGCGACCGTTCTGGTTGCAGATGACGGCCGCGGCATTGGTCGGTCCCAGGAAGAAGATGGCGAACACGAACATCGAGCTGATGATGACAACTAGGATCGCCGCCACGACTCGCCGAATGATGTAGCCGAGCATGAGCACTCCCTAGCCTGGGTCGTGGGGTGAGCCCCGAAGGGCCCACCCCACACCGTGAATCATTTTGCTCCCAGCGACCCGACGGATCACCGGTTGTGGATGTCAAGGATTACTGGCTGAGCCAGATGTCCTTCCAGGTGGGCTCCCCGAAGGTCGGGTCGATGTTGAACCCGTTGACGTTCGAGCCGCGCATCTGGGCTTCGCCACCATACGCCAGCACGATTATCGGGAAGTAGTCCTCCAGGATCTTCTGGTCGAGCTCGTTCCAGGCAGCCGGCTGGTCCTCCAGCGACAATGTCTGGATCTGCTTGATCTCCTTGTCGATGGCCTTCTCGGAGAAGACGGAGTAGTTGAGGCCGATCCCCTCCTCCTTGAGGTTCGTCGACTGCAAGATGACCGGGAACCAGGAGGCACCCGACGGCCAGTCGGAGCACCATCCTGCGCTGCGGATGTTGATGTCGGAGTTGAGGTCGTCCTGGACGGTGGTGAACTGATCCAACGTCGTGGCGACCGGGCTTGCCTTGAAGCCGGCATCTTCGAGCGCTGCCTTGACCGTGTCCTTCACGTCGACCGACAGCGGGTCATCGGTCGCGTAGAGCCACTTCAGCTCGTACCCGACGGCATCGGCCTCTTCGAGCAGCTGCCTGGCCTTGTCCGGGTCGGTTGAGCCCGGCTCGTGGTCCGGCAGCGGGTTGTACTCCTCGCGACCAGGGATCCCCGGCGGCATGATGTTCGTGCCCGGGATTCGGGTCACCCCCTCGATGCGACCGCCGGCAGCGTAGGCGTCCAGGTAGGGGTAGGCGTAGGCGATCGCCTGGCGAACCTTCTTGTCGGTGACCTCGCGGTAGTCGGGGGCCCAGTAGAACGTGCAAGGGTTGGACCCCAGCACGAGCCGGTCCGGAGACTCCTCCTTGAACTTGAGGTAGTTGGCGACTGTGACGCTGTCGTTGCTCAAGGTGTTCTTCGCGTCGCCTTCGTCCTTGAGCATGATCTGGTCGATCTTTGCCGACTCGACGTCGAACCTCATCTCGTAGCCGTCGACGTACTGGTGCCGGCCCGGGTCGGTGTCAGGGTCCCACTGGTCGTTCTTGACCAGGGTGAGCGCCTTCTGCGGCGTGTACTCCGCGAACTTGTACGGACCGGTCGCCAATGGGTGCAGCGCATACTTCGCGGGGTCGCTTGCCTTGCCCGGGGGGATGGGGCTGATCGCCGGGAACGCCCCCCAGTACGGCATGTCGGCGAAGGGGGTCGCCATCTTGATCGTCAGGTCCATGCCGTCCACGACGACCCCGTCGTAGTCGGTCCCGCTTCTGTAGGGCCCCTTGTACTTGTCGCCGTCGAGGAAGTACTCGTTGCTGTACGGGGCGCCGTTGGGGAACGTCTGGCGGTCCATGGACCGCTTGATGCCGTACGCGACGTCCTCTGCGGTCACTTCCTGGCCGTTCTCGTACTTGACTCCGTCACGGATCGTGAAGGTCCACTCGGTGAAGTCGTCGTTCGGCCGGCCGAGGTCCGTGGCGAGGTCCGGGATGAGGACCATGTCGCCGGTTTCCTGGTCGTAGACATACTGGGTCAGGGACCGGACGACGAGTCCCTGCAGGATCGCGGCGGTGTTGGTGTAGTACGCCTCGGTCGGGTCCATGGTCTCCAGGCCCGAGAAGCTGATCACCTTGACCGTGCCGCCCTCCTGGGCGCCCTCGATCGGCTCTGCGGGGCCTTCGCTGCGGGTGGGGTCCTTGCCCTGGCCGGTGCCTCCGCCCTCTTTGAATGTCGGTTCCGTCTGATCGCCATCGCCGGTGCTTCCATCAGTGCCCCCGCCGCCGCATGCGGCGAGAGCGAAAAGCGCGGCGGTGGAGACGGCAACGATCGGTTTGTTCAGCCGCATGGTTCTGCCCACCCTTTCTGGTTGGTTGTGCATTCTCTCGGCGACGTTGTCACCGACGAGTCGAGGGGTCGAAGGCGTCTCGGACGGAGTCGCCTAGCAGGTTGAGCGCCATCACCAGCAGCATGATTGTGACGACCGGAGCCCACAGGTACAAGCCGTACTGTTCGTAGTAGCCCTGCGCCCGCACAATCGTCTGGCCGAGAGACGGGATACCCGTGAGCCCGATGCCCAGATAGGCGAGACCCGCCTCGGCCGCGACGAAGGCCGGCATGCTGAGTGAGATCGTGACGACGATGGGAGCCACCAGGTTCGGCAGCAGCTCCTTGAACAGGATCCGGCTCGTGGGCACCCCGATGACCTGTGCGGCCTGGATGAACTCGCGCTCGCGCAGCGACAGCACCTGGCCACGGATCAACCGGGCGAGCCCCATCCAGGTGAAGAGCACGAGAACGGAGATCAGGGAGATGAACTGCGCCTTCTCGAGCTTGGCGGCGTCGGTCGCGAACCGGTTCGTGATGATCGGTGCGAGCGCCAGGGCGCCGAGCAGGAACGGGAAGGACAAGAAGACGTCGATGACGAACGAGATGACCTTGTCGAGGGCCCCGCGGGCAAAGCCGGCCATGAGCCCGATAGTCACCCCGATGGTCGTCGTGAGCAACGTCGTCAGCAGGGCCACCGTGAACGACGTCCGAATGCCGTAGAGGAGGCCGGCGAAGTTGTCGTAGGCGGTGCCGGGTGACAACCCAAGTGGATGGTCCCACGTTAAGCCGCCGAAGGGCGGGCCGTACTCCGGCCTCGGGTATCCGTAGAGCAGGTACTGGGTGGCCGGTCGGCTGGGCGGCTTGTCGACGTACACGCCGAAGAGGTCGCTGATGAGGGGGGCGAAGAGGCCCAGCAGGGCGAGGACGAACACGATGGTGGCTGAGACGACGGCGACCTTGTCCCTGCGGAGGCGGTCGAAGGCGATGCGGGTGGGCGAACGCCCGGTGATCTTCTTGCCGCTCGCATCGACTGGCGGCGCGGTCTCGGCGTCTCCGGCGCCAAGCACCTCGAGATCCGCAACAGTCATGGTTGCCCTTCTTCGGCGGTGGGCTCGATGGATGAGCCGTTGAGGACTCTAGACCACTTGTGTCGCAGCGGCTGCCACTCCACGTAACGATCTGGAAACACCTCCGGAACCCAAGACCTGCCACCCGGACGCCTCTGACTGTGCCGACCGCAGGTCGCGGAAGGGGTCCTGGGCGGTAACGATCGGGGCACGCTGCTGTTCCAGGACGCCGCAAGCTCGCCGAGGCGTCGGTCAGGTCGCTGGAGCGGAGTCGACGCCGGTCTCCTTGCGTTGCCCGGCCGTGATGGGTGCCGGTGCTGACGTCAACGGGTCGAAACCGGCCCCGGTCTTGGGGAAGGCGATCACGTCCCGGATCGAGTCGGTCCCAGCCAGCAGCGCGCAGATGCGGTCCCAGCCGAACGCGATGCCACCATGCGGTGGGGCGCCGTACCTGAACGCCTCGAGCAGGAAGCCGAACTTCTCCTGCGCCTCCGACTCGTCCAGGCCCATCACCGCGAACACGCGCCTTTGCACGTCCTCGCGGTGGATGCGGATGGACCCACCACCGATCTCGTTTCCGTTGCAGACGATGTCGTAGGCGTAGGCGAGCGCCGTCGCCGGGTCGGTGTCGAACGTGTCGAGACTCTCGGGCTTGGGAGCGGTGAAGGCATGGTGGACCGCAGTCCACGCACCCGCCCCCACCGCGACGTCGTCGGTCTCCGCTGTTGGTTCGAACAACGGCGCGTCCACCACCCAGACGAAGGACCAGGCGGCCTCGTCGATGAGCCCGCCGCGACGGCCGATCTCCAGGCGGGTCGCGCCGAGCAGCCCGCGCGACGCCTTGGTCGGGCCGGCCGCGAAGAAGACGCAGTCGCCGGCCCTCGCCCCGACATGTTCGACGATGCCGGCTCGCTCGGCCTCCGACAGGTTCTTGGCGACCGGACCACCGAGCTCGCCGTCCTCGCCGACCAGGATGTACGCAAGCCCCTTGGCGCCCCGCTGGCGGGCCCAGTCCTGCCACCCGTCGAGCTGCCGGCGCGGCTGCGACGCTCCGCCTGGCATCACGACCGCGCCGACGTACGGCGCCTGGAAGACGCGGAAGGGCGTGTCGGCGAAGAAGTCGGTGCACTCGACGAGCTCCAGGAGCATCCTCAGGTCGGGCTTGTCGGTCCCGAACCGCCTCATCGCCTCGGCGTAGGCCATCCGCGGGAGGGGCGTGGTGACCTCGTGGCCGATGAGACGCCATAGAGCGACAAGGATCTCCTCGCTGATGGCGATCACGTCGTCTTGATCCACGAAGCTCATCTCGATGTCGAGCTGGGTGAACTCGGGTTGCCGGTCGGCGCGGAAGTCCTCGTCGCGGTAGCAGCGGGCGATCTGGAAGTAGCGCTCGAGCCCCGCGACCATGAGGAGCTGCTTGAAAAGCTGTGGGGACTGTGGCAGCGCATACCACGACCCCGGCTTCAAGCGTGCGGGGACGAGGAAGTCTCGGGCACCCTCCGGAGTCGAACGGGTCAGGGTTGGAGTCTCCACCTCCACGAAGTCGTGTCTGGCGAGGACGTCACGGGCCACCTTGTTCACCGCACTGCGCAGCCTCAGGGCAGCTGCGGGACCCGTCCTCCTCAAGTCGAGGTAACGGTGCTTGAACCGCACCTCCTCGCTCACCGGAGTCGTGTGGTGCTCCTCGACCGGAAACGGCAGCGCCGCGGCGTCGCTGAGCACCTCCACCTCCTGCGCTATCACCTCGACCTCACCGGTCGGCAGCTGCGGGTTGGCGTTTCCCTCCGGCCGGGCGGCGACCTCACCGACGACCCGCAGGCAGAACTCGGAGCGCAGCGGTCGCGCGACCTCCTCGTCGCGAATGACCGCCTGGGCGACGCCGGTGGCGTCGCGCAGGTCGATGAACGCCACACCCCCGTGGTCTCGCCGCCGCGCCACCCAGCCGGTGAGGGTGACGGTCTGCCCGACGTGGTCGCTTCGCAGACTGCCGGCGTGATGGCTGCGGATCACGGGTCCTGCTCCTCGGGGAGTGCGGCGGAGACGACGCGGGGTCGCAGATCGGCGGCGGGTGGCTGCCAGGACGCCACGTCTGCCGGGACCTGGTCGCCGCTGCGGATGTCCTTGACCTCGTCACCGGAGCCGTCCCCAGCGGGGAACCAAACGAAGGGGATTCCTCGCCGGTCGGCGTAGCGAATCTGGCGACCGTACTTCTGCGGCTCCGCTGCGACCTCGGTAGCGATGCCACGGGCACGGAGCTGTTCGGCGACGGCATCGCTTGCCGGCCGGGACTGCTCGTCCGCCAGCGCGACGAGTACGGCGGACGGCACTGCCCGGCTTCCGGTCAAGCTGCCCCGCTGGAACAGGGGGACAAGAGTGCGCGACACCCCGAACGAGATCCCGACACCCGGGTAGGTGGTGGCACCGTCACGTGCCAGGGCGTCATAGCGGCCGCCCGCACCGACGGACTTCAAGAACTCGTAGCCCGTCATGAAGATCTCGAAGACCGTGCCGGTGTAGTAGTCGAGTCCCCGGGCGATTCGCAGGTTGGCCTCCACCCTGAACCCCTCGCTCATGGACGCGGCGCAGCCTCCTATGACGGCGGCGAGCTCGTCGAGGCCGGCATCGAGCAGTTCGTGCTCCACACCGAGAGCGTGGACCTTGTCGACGAAGGATGTGTCGGAGGTGCGGATCGCGGCGAGCTCGAGGCACCTGTGCGCCTGCGCCTCGTCCATGCCAGCCTCCGACACCAGCAGCGCAGCAACCGCGGTGGCAGAGACCTTGTCGAGCTTGTCGATGACGCGCATGGCCGCGGAGCGGTCGGGGGCTCCAATTCCTCGCAAGAAGCCCTCGATGATCTTGCGGTTGTTCACCTGCATGCTCAGCGGAGGCAAGGGCAGGGCGACCAGCGCCGCCGCCATCACTCTTGCCACCTCGACGTCATAGTGGAATGGCAACACGTCCTTGCCGACCACGTCGATGTCGGCCTGCGTGAACTCGCGAAAACGGCCCTCCTGCGGCCGCTCGCCACGCCAGGCTTTCTGGATCTGGTAACGACGGAAGGGGAACTCGAGCTTGCCGGCGTTCTCCAGCACGTAGCGGGCGAACGGGACGGTCAGGTCGTAGTGCATGCCGAGCCCGGAGTCCGAGGCCTCGTCGTCCGCCTGCAGGCGACGCAACACGTAGATCTCCTTGTCGATCTCCCCGCCCTTGACAAGCTGGTCAAGCGGCTCGACCACCCGGGTCTCGATGCTGGCGAAACCGTGCAGCTCGAACACGGAGCGGAGGTGGTCGATGACCGCAAGCTCGGCGCCTCGTTGCGCAGGCAGCAGCTCTGGGAAGCCACTCAGTGGCATTGGCTTGCTCATGGAGGTCAGCGGCCTTCAGCGGAGACGAGGTCCAGCAGGTAAGGGTTGGTGGCGCGTTCGCGGCCGATCGTCGTATGCGGCCCGTGCCCGGGCAGCACCACCACCGCGTCGTCAAGCGGCAGCACCTTGGACACAAGGCTTTGCAGCATCGAAGGATGATCCCCTCCGGGAAGGTCGGTCCGACCGATGGAACCGGCGAAGAGCACGTCGCCCGAGAGCAGCACCTCCGGCACGTCGTCGGCGCCGGCGTACGGCGTACGGAACGTCACCGAGCCTGGAGTGTGACCGGGCGTGTGGTCGACGACGAAGCTCAACCCGGCCAGCTCAACTACCTGGCCATCGCCGAGCTCGCGCACCTCGTCAGGCTCGGCGAACGAGTAGTCGACGCCCAGCAGCAAGGCGGCGCTCTCGGGCGAGATACCGGCGGCAGGATCAGTCAGCAGATGGCGGTCTTCCGGGTGCACATACGCGGTGGCGTCATACGCCCCGGCTACCGGAACGACGGAGAAGACATGGTCGATGTGTCCGTGCGTCAGCAGTACGGCGCTCGGGCGCAGCCGGTGCTCGCGAACCACATCGGCGATACCGTCGCTCGCGTTCATCCCGGGGTCGACGATGACGCACTCCTCCCCTGCGGCGACGGCGACCAGATAACAGTTCGTCGCCCACGGTCCAGCCGGAAAGGCGGCGATCAGCACCAGCATCCTCCCAGGGTCGGTTGTCTGGCGCAGCCTACCGATGCCCGTGCCGTGACGGCACACCCGCGGTCACGTTCGGGCTGGGGTCGTGGCGCGCGAGGACGTGCTCCTAGACTGTCCAGCCGATGCAAGGGTGCGTCGGAAGGATGCATGTGATCACCAGCAAGCAGCGCCAACGACAGCTGGCGCGGGCGCGGTACGAGCGTCAGCAGGCGCAGCGTGAAAGCCGTGCGAAGCGCCAGCGCCTCATCAGGCTCGTCATCGGTGCCCTTGTCGGTCTTGTGGTGCTCGCGGCGCTGGGCTGGCTTGTCCTCCACATCGTCAACGAGGAGAAGAAGCGCGAGCCGAACGTCCCGACGCCGAGCATCCCCTTCAGCACGGATCTGCAAACTCCGAGCAGCAACGTCTCCCCGACTTCTGGCGAGCCGACAAAGGACTCGGAATGACCGAGCAGCCGGAGCTGCCGGGCACCAGTGCTCCCGATGGCGCCGGTGTTCCCACGCCGACCGGTGCTCCCCAGGCTTCCGGCGTCCCCGAGGCCACTGCAACCCACGGTCGGGTGGGGCCAGACGGAACTGTCTACGTGACAACCAAAGACGGAGAGCGGGTCGTCGGTCAGTGGCCGCAGGGTGATCCGGCGGCCGCGTTGGCGTTCTACCGAACCCGATACGACGGCCTGGCCGTCGAGGTAGGCCTGCTCGAGAAGCGGATCGAGGCAGGCGCGCTGTCGCCGGAGGACGCCGGCAAGAGCGTGGCAAAGGTCCGCGAGACGGTCTCCAACGCGCAGGCGGTGGGCGACCTCGACAGCCTGTTGGCGCGGCTCGACGCTCTCGCCCCGGTCATCGCCGAACGTCGACGAGTCCGCAAGGCCGAGAAGGCCGAGAAGGCAGCCGAGGCAAAGAAGGCGAAGACGTCCATCGTCGAGGAGGCTGAACAGCTCGCCAAGGGCAGTGACTGGCGAGGCGGAGCTACCAAGATGCGCCAGCTCGCCGACCAGTGGAAGACCCTTCCCCGACTGGACAGACAAACAGACGACGAGCTCTGGCATCGCTTCTCGGCAGCCCGTACGACGCACACCCGTCGCCGCAAGCAGCACTTCGCCGAGCTCAACGAGAAACGGGACCTCGCACAGGCGACCAAGGAGAAGCTCGTCGCGGAGGCTGAGCAGCTTGCGGCGACGACAGACTGGGGCGCCACCGCACGTGCCTACCGCGATCTCATGGCGAAGTGGAAGGCTGCCGGTGGCGCGCACAAGGACATGGACGACGCGCTGTGGAAGCGCTTCCGAGCCGCTCAAGACACGTTCTTCGAAGCCCGCGACGCCGCCACCTCGAAGGTCGACGCCGAGTACACGGCGAATGCCGAGGTGAAGCGGGACCTGCTGGCGCGGGCCGAGCAGCTGCGACCTGCGCAGGACCCGAGAGGTGCACGCGAGGCGTTTCGCCAGCTTGCCGAACGCTGGGATGCGGCCGGCAAGGTCCCCCGTGAGCAGCAGAAGGACCTCGAGGCGCGGTTCAAGCGCGTCGAAGAGTCGGTGCGAGGAGCTGAGGACGAGCGCTGGCGACGGTCCAATCCCGAGGGCCACGCCCGCGCCGCCGAAACCGTCGCGAAGCTCGAGGAGTCGCTCGCCTCACTGCAGCGCGACCTGGACCGGGCCGAGGCGGCAGGTAACGCGAAGAGGGCGGCTGAGGCGCGCGCGGGTATCGAGGCGCGCCGCCTGTGGCTCGACCAGGCCCGCAAGTCCCTCGAGGACTTCAGCTCCTGATCCGCCATCTCAGGTCCTGAGCTGACGTGCTCGCCGGTCGGCCGAGGTCGAGGGGGCTCTTGCGCCTTCGCTTCGCTCTTTGACAGGGCTGCGAGTCCCCCTCGACCCCGTCCTCCCTGTGGCGCAGCATCAAGGGGCTCGGGCGGAACACGTTTAGGACAGGACGAAGGTCGGGGGGGTGGTGACCCGAAGGGCCGTCAAGAGCGAAGCGAAGCGCGCAAGAGCCCCCCTCGCCCCCGCCCGACCGGGCACGAGCTACTGGGTGATGCGGTAGGCGTCAAAGACGCCGTCGACGGTGCGGACCGCCTTGAGGACGTGGCCGAGGTGTGCGGGGTCACCCATCTCGAACGTGAACTTGCTCTTGGCGATGCGGTCGCGGGTGGTGGTGACGGACGCGGACAAGATGTTGACGTGCAGGTCTGACAGCACCCGGGTGATGTCGCTGAGGAGCCTGGCTCTGTCGAGGCCCTCTACCTGGATCGCGACCAGGAACATCGACTGAGCCGTGGGTGCCCACTCGACCTCGACCATCCGCCCGGGCTGCGATGACAAACTCTTGATGTTCGTGCAGTCGCCGCGGTGTACCGAGACGCCGGAGCCGCGGGTGACGAAGCCGACGATCATGTCGCCGGGGACCGGTGTGCAGCACCGGGCCAGCTTGATCAGCACGTCCGACAGACCCTTGACGATCACACCGGCGTCGCCTCGCGGTGACTGCTTGCGGCGCTCCCGCTCGCTGGTGATCGCGACAGCCTCGGCCGCCTCGTCAGCGGCCGCCGCCTCGCCGCCGAAGACCTCGAGGATTCGCCGCACTACTGCCTGCGCGGTCGTGTTGCCCTCCCCGATGGCGGCGTACAGCGCGGACACGTCGTGGTGACGCAGGTCGGTGGCGACGACCGACAGAGTCTCGTGCGTGAGCATCCTCTGCAGCGGGAGACCCTCACGTCGCATCAGGCGGGCCAGCGTGTCCTTCCCCTGCTCGATGGCTTCCTCGCGACGCTCCTTGGTGAAGAACTGCCGGATCTTGTTGCGCGCCCGGGGGCTGTTGACGAACGACAACCAGTCTCGGCTCGGCCCGGCGTTCTGCGCCTTTGACGTGAAGACCTCCACGACGTCGCCGTTGTCGAGCTTGGACTCCAGCGGCACGAGGCGTCCGTTGACGCGGGCGCCGATGCAGCGGTGCCCTACCTCGGTATGGATCGCGTAGGCGAAGTCGACGGGGGTGGAGTCTGCGGGGAGGGCCACCACCTCACCGCGAGGTGTGAAGACGTACACCTCTGTGGAGCTGATCTCGAAGCGCAGTGACTCGAGGAACTCACCCGGGTCCTCCGTCTCCTTCTGCCAGTCCATCAGCTGGCGGACCCAGGCCATGTCGCTGGTGGCGTCTTCGCCCGAGGCGGTCTTGGTGGTGTCGAGCCCGGCCCGGCCGTCCTCCTTGTACTTCCAGTGCGCCGCGACGCCGTACTCGGCCCGGCGGTGCATCCCGTAGGTGCGGATCTGCAGCTCGACCGGGTTGCCGCCGGGACCCATCACGGTTGTGTGCAACGACTGGTACATGTTGAACTTCGGCATCGCGACGAAATCCTTGAACCTGCCGGGCAGCGGGTTCCAGCGTGCATGGAGCACACCGAGGGCTGCGTAGCAGTCGCGGAGGGACTCGGTGAGGACGCGGATGCCGACCAGGTCGTAGATGTCGGTGAACTCCCGACCCCGCACGATCATCTTCTGATAGATGGAGTAGTAGTGCTTCGGCCGGCCTGTCACCGACGCCTTGATCTTCGCCGCACGCAGGTCGCTTTGCACCTGGTCGACGACAGTGGCCAGGAACTCGTCGCGCGCCGGCGCCCTCTCCGCCACCATCCTGACGATCTCGTCATAGACCTTGGGGTGCAACGTGGCGAACGCGAGGTCCTCGAGCTCCCACTTGATGGTGTTCATGCCGAGCCGGTGAGCGAGCGGCGCGTAGATCTCCAGTGTCTCGGTGGCTATCCGTTCCTGTGACGCCTGGCGCAGGAAGCGCAGGGTGCGCATGTTGTGGAGCCGGTCGGCGAGCTTGATGACGAGGACGCGGATGTCCTTGCTCATCGCGACGATCATCTTGCGGATCGTCTCGGCCTGCGCGGACTCGCCATAGCGGACCTTGTCGAGCTTCGTCACGCCGTCGACGAGGTCGGCGATCTCGTCGCCGAAGTCCCGTCTCAGCTGCTCGATCGTGTACGGCGTGTCCTCGACCGTGTCGTGGAGCAGCGCCGCACACAGGGTCGGGGGCGTCATGCCGAGCTCGGCGAGGATCGAGGCGACGGCGAGGGGATGGGTGATGTACGGGTCTCCGCTGTTGCGCATCTGCCCGCGGTGATGGGCCTCGGCGACCCGGTACGCCTTCTCGATGACGGCGAGGTCGGCCTTCGGGTGCGTGTTGCGCACGACCCGAAAGAGCGGCTCGAGCGCCGGGTCTGACGCCTGGGCTCGCCCGATCCTCGCGAGCCGGGTGCGCATGCGGACGGGGGCAGCGGCTGTTTCGGCGACGCCCTGCTCTTCAGTCGCCTCGGCGAGTACCTCGTCAGCCACTACTGCTCCAGACCGCTCATGCGAGAGACCAGTCTACGGGTCAGACCGTGGTCAGGGCATCGAGCGAGTGGTCGGCGAGTGTCTCGCGCCCGCTGAGGAAGCCGAGCTCGATCAAGACGGCTACAGCGCTCACCACGGCGCCGCACTGCCCGACAAGCCGGCTGGCGGCGTTGACCGTGCCACCGGTGGCGAGCACGTCATCGACGATGAGCACGCGGTCGCCGGGTCTGAAGGCGTCCTGGTGAACCTCCAGGGTCGCCTCGCCGTACTCCAGGGAGTATGTCTCCCGGTACGTCAGCCCCGGCAGCTTGCCGGATTTGCGGATGGGTACGAAGCCCGCACCAAGGGCCAAGGCTACCGGCGCGGCGAGGATGAAACCGCGTGCCTCGATACCGACGACCTTGTCGACGTTCGCAACCCCCTGCTCGTCTTGGCCAGAGACGGTCAGGGCGTCGACAACGGTGCGGAACGCCTCGTGGTCGGCGAGCAGGGGCGAGATGTCCTTGAAGACAACACCAGGCTCCGGGAAGTCGGGGACGTCGCGGATCAGCGTCGACAGTGCGCCGTGCAGCGCCGACGCTTCGAAGCTCATCTCGACTTGCCGCGCTTGGAGCGCGTCTGGCGCCTCGGCTGTGTCCGCGGGGATGACGAACCGCTCACCGGGCCCTGAAATGCCCTCGCAGCCGTGGCTCCCGCCGGCGCAGCCACGACGGAGGCCGTAGCCGGCTCAGGCGTGGATCCTCGCGCGGTCTCCCGCTGTATCTGCGCGCGTCGCGAGGCCACCCGCTTCGCCTGGGCCTGCATGGCCGGCTCGCGCATCTTGAGCTGTGCCAGCAGCGGCGTCGCGATGAAGATCGACGAGTAGGTACCCGCAGCCATGCCTACGAACAGGGCGAGCGCCAGGTCCTTGAGCGGGCCAGAACCGAGCTGGAAGGCGCCGACGTACAACAGGGCACCGACCGGCAACAGCGCGGCCAGCGACGTGTTGATGGATCTCACCAGGGTCTGGTTGACGGCCAGGTTGGCAGCGGTCGCGTACGTCCTGCGGGTGGACGTCACGATGCCGCGGGTGTTCTCGCGCACCTTGTCGAAGACGACGACGGTGTCGTAGAGCGAGTAGCCGAGGATGGTCAACAGCCCCGTGACGGTAGCGGGCGTCACCTCGAAGCCGGAGAGGGCGTAGACGCCCACGGTGATGAGGAGGTCGTGCGCCAGGGCCACGATCGCGGCCACCGACATCCGCCACTCGCGGAAGTAGGCCCAGATGAACAAGACCACCAGTACGACGAAGACGAGCAGACCCGTCAGCGCCTTGTTGGCGACCGTCTGCCCCCAGCTGGGTCCGATCGAGGAAGGACTCACCTCGGTGGCGCCGGCGGCCAGGATCGCATTCTGGACGACCGCCTTCTGGTCGAGCGACAGCGGCTTCGTCTGCACCCTGATGGCGTCGGTACCCGACGCCACGACGACAGGGTTCGCGGCTGCCTCGATCTCGGTGTCGACGACGGCGTCCTGCACCTTCTCCACGTTGGCGGCAGGGTTGGCGATCTGGGCGTTGAACTCGACACCGCCGCGGAACTCGATCCCGAAGTGGAGGCCTCGCAGCACCATCGCGGCCACCGCGACGAGGACGATCGCCACCGAGACGAGGTACCAGGTGTTGCGGCGTCCCACGAAGTCGATCGAGACGTCCCCTTGGTAGAGCCGCGCGCCGAGCGTGCCGAGCTTCGACATCAGACGTCCCCTCCTGCCGGACGCGGCGCTGGTGCGCGCCTCGGCGTGAGCGCAGGCATCCCCAGGTGCTGGCGGTCGAGGCCGGACCACTTGTGACCCTGCCCGAAGAACTTGGTCCGGGACAGCAGCGTCACCATCGGCTTGGTGAAGAAGAACACCACGAAGATGTCGATGAACGTCGTCAGCCCGAGGGCGAAGGCGAAGCCCTTCACCACCCCGATGGCGAAGATGAACAAGATCACCGCCGCGAGCATGGAGACCGCGTCCGCAGCCAGGATGGTCGTGCGAGCACGGGCCCACCCGGTCTCGACGGAGGTGCGCAGGGTGCGGCCGTCGCGTACCTCGTCCCGCAACCGTTCGAAGTACACGATGAAGGAGTCTGCGGTGATCCCCACCGCGACGATCAGGCCGGCGATGGCGGGCAGCGTCAGCGTGTAGCCGTAGGCGCGTCCCAGCAGCAGGATCGAGGCGTAGAGAAGCAGGCCCGCGATCAACAGTGAGGCGACCACGACAAGCCCCAGCCCGCGGTAGTACACCAGGCAGTACACGACGACGAGGATCAGGCCCACGATGCCGGCGATGATGCCTGCCCGGAGCTGGTTGCTGGCGAGCTGGGGGCCCTCGGCGGAGACGCCCTGCTCCTCGAACTCCAGGGGCAAAGCGCCGTACTTCAAGGAGTTGGCAAGGCTCTGCGCTGACTGCTGGGTGAAGGGGTTTTCCTGACTGCCGGAGATCTCGGCCCGTCCGCCCGGGATCGGGTCGTCGTTGGTGGGCGCCGACAGCACCTCACGGTCGAGCACGATCGCGAAGGGTGTGCCGGCGTAGGGACCGCCGAGGTTGTTGGCGATCTTCGTCGTCACCTCGCGGAACTTCTTGCCTCCCTCGCTGCTGAACTCCATGTTGACGACGTAGTTCGCGCCCTGCTGAGTCAGACCCGAGCTGGCATCGGTGACCTCCGTGCCCTCGATCATTGCAGGCCCGAGCAGGTAGCGGTTGCCGTCCTCGTCGCAGGCCAGCAGCGGCTGGTCGGGAAGGTCGAACTGGTCGACGGGCTGACCCTCCTTCGGACAGGAGAAGGCTGCCAACTTCGCCTGCCACTCCGGCGGCGGGCTGGCGATCCACGCGTAGGGGTCGGCGATCTCCTCCAGGTCCGGGGGACCAACGCCTCCGGAGGAGTCCCCGGTGTCGTAGGTGTGTCGTCTCCTCCGCCGGTCGTCGTTGGGCCGCTGGTTGGCGTCGTCGGGGGGGTGGTGCTGGGGGCGGGGGCGCCCTTGCCGTCTGCCCACGCCGGTCCGACCCGGTTCTTGCCGTCCGGTGTGGCGGTGTCCTTGGGGCTCAGCTTCGGCCCGGTCTGCTTGGGCGTTGACGTCGAGGAGCCTGGGGTCTTCGGCGTACCTGCCGTCTCACCGGGGGTCGTCGGCGTCGGGGCGGATGTGGTCGGTAGCTCCGCGCCTTCGGGAGGAAGCTGCGCGGCTACCAGCCGGAACCGCAGCTGCGCTGTCGAGCCGAGTGTGCGGGTGAGGTCGTCGTCCACTTCGCCGGGAATCTCGACGACGATGATGTCGTTTCCCTGCGTGCTCACCTCGGCCTCGGCCACTCCGGCGCCGTTGACGCGGCTGTTGATGATGTCGACGGCCTCGTTGAGCTTTGCCTGCGTCACCGAGCCGCCGCCGGCGGCCCTGGCCTGCAGGGTGATCCGGGTGCCCCCCTGCAGGTCGAGACCGAGCTTCGGAGTCCACGTGCCCAACGCGGCAGCGGCCGCGAACATGATCGCGATCACCACCAGGAAGACGGCGATTGTCCGGCCGGGGTTCGAGGTCTTGGCCGCCACGTCAGACTGCTCCTCGGTTGCTCTCGCCGTCGTGGCCGTCGCGAGCGTCCTCGCCGGTTGATGCGTCGGAGGTGCTGGCGCCGTCCGCGCCCGCTGCGGCCGCGCCGGCGTTGTCGGTCACGATCTTGCCGACGGCGCCTCGATGCGCTGTCAGCACGACGCCGGGGGCCACCTCGATGCGCACGCTTTCGCCCTCGATGGCCACGACACTTCCGAAGAGGCCGCTGGTCAACATGATCTGGTCGCCTGGAGAAAGCGCCGCCTGCAGCGCCGCCGTCTCGCGAGCGCGCCTGCGCGTCGGACGGATCAACAGGAAGTAGGCAAGGACCACCAGGACCACGAGCGGCAGCAGACCCGCCACATCGTCAGATTTCACCGAGGAACTCCTTGAGCTCGGCACACTCGCGCATGCGAGGCCGACACGACAACACGTCAGCCGTTCGGACAGCGCCGACGGCCAAAGCCGGAGTCTACTTGCCGAGTCGCCGAATCCCCGAATGGGTGTCCGGGTGCGTGTCCGGAATCGTTGCGCCAGTCGATCGGGGCTACCCCTCGAAGAGCGAGACCTGCTGCGCTCCGAAGTGTGCCCGCTCCGGCACGGGCAGCCCGAGGTGCTCCCAGGCCGCCGGCGTGGCGACTCGTCCCCGCGGGGTGCGGGCGAGGTATCCGGCTCGCACCAGGAACGGCTCGGCCACCTCCTCGACGGTCTCGCGTTCCTCGCCGACGGCCACCGCCAGGGTGCTCAGCCCCACGGGGCCGCCCCCGAAGCGACGGCACAGCGCGTCGAGTACCGCAATGTCGAGCCGGTCGAGGCCGAGCTCGTCGACCTCGAACAGTGCGAGCGCCGTGTGAGCCAGTGGCTGAGTGACCACTCCGTCGGCGCGGACCTGGGCGAAGTCGCGGACCCGCCGCAGCAACCTGTTCGCGATGCGCGGCGTGCCCCGTGACCTCGAGGCGATCTCGGCGGCGCCGTCGACGTCGACGGGCACCTGCAGGAGCCTGGCGGACCGCGTGACGATCTCCTGCAGCTCGGCTTTCTCGTAGAACTCCAGGTGGCCGGTGTATCCGAAGCGGTCACGGAGAGGGCCAGGGAGCAGTCCGGACCGCGTGGTCGCTCCGACGAGAGTGAATGGCGGGATCTCCAGTGGAATCGCCGTAGCGCCCGGACCTTTGCCCACAATGACGTCTACCCGAAAGTCCTCCATCGCCATGTAGAGCATCTCCTCGGCCGGTCGCGACATCCGGTGGATCTCATCGAGGAAGAGGACGTCTCGCTCACTGAGCCCCGACAAGATCGCCGCGAGGTCACCGGCGTGCTGGATCGCCGGGCCACTCGTCACCCGCAGAGGCGCCTGCATCTCGGCGGCGATGATCATGGCCATGGTGGTCTTGCCCAGCCCGGGTGGACCTGACAGCAGCACGTGGTCGGGGGCCCGGTCGCGTCTGCGTGCCGCCTCGAGCACAAGCCCGAGCTGTTCTCGCACCCGCTCCTGGCCGATGACCTCGTCCAGCGTGCCCGGCCGCAGTGCGGCTTCGACCGCGCGTTCGTCGCCGGCGGCGTCGGCGTCGACCAGGGTGCGGGCATCGTCGTACGACACAGGTCTCATGCCCTCGACAGCGACTGCAGGGCGGCGCGGAGCAGCTCGGCCACGGACAGCGTTTCGCCGGCAGCCCGCGCGTCGTCGGCTGCAGGCGCCACCGTCTCGACGGCCTGCTCGGCTTCCCTGGTGGACCAGCCGAGGCCCAGCAGCCCGGCGCGGACCTGGTCACGCCAGGCATCAGCCGGCGGGGAGACCCGCTGGGACGAGCCGTTCGCGGTGCCTGTCGGCGACCCGATGCGGTCCTTGAGCTCCAAGACGATGCGCTGGGCACCCTTGCGTCCGATTCCGGAGACGGCGCACAGAGCCGTCAGGTCCTCGGTGGCGATCGCCGCGCGGAGCTCGTCCGGTCCGTGCACCGCCAGCATTGCCTGCGCCAGCTTCGGGCCGACTCCGCTGGCCGTCTGCAGGAGCTCGAACACGCTGCGCTCGTCGTGGTCTGCGAAACCGAACAAGGTCAAGGAGTCCTCGCGGACCACCATGGATGTGGAAAGGGTCGCCTCCACTCCGACGCGCAGACCGGCGAGGGTGGCTGGCGAGCACATGACCAAGATGCCGACTCCCCCCACCTCCAGCACCGCCGAGTCGATGTGCACGGCGACGACCGGACCTCTGACGAAAGCTATCAACGCAGTGCTCCTCCTTGCTGGGCTGCCACTGCCCGGTTGAGCCGGCGCTGGGCTTCTCCCCGCCAGATCTGGCAGATGGCCAGCGCCAGCGCGTCGGCCGCATCAGGCGTGGCGGGACTCTCAGTCAGGCGGAGCAAGCGAATGACCATCGCGATCACCTGAGCCTTGTCGGCGCGCCCGCTACCCGTCACCGCGGCCTTGACCTCGCTCGGGGTGTGGAGGGCGACGGGGATGCCGAGCCGGGCGGCCGCGGTGATGGCCACTCCGGCCGCCTGGGCGGTGCCCATCACCGTCGTGACGTTGTGCTGGGAGAACACGCGTTCGACGGCGACGGCATCCGGAGTGTGCAGCTCCAGCCAGCGGCATACCTCGGCCTCGATGCGAACCAGCCGAT
>JAUJOO010000004.1:174124-208260 GCA_030447585.1 Nocardioidaceae bacterium
GGAGTGTGCAGCTCCAGCCAGCGGCATACCTCGGCCTCGATGCGAACCAGCCGATCCCCGAGATGAGCGGACGCCGAGGTGCGCACGACGCCGACGTCGACCACGGTCAGTGACATGCCGACGTCACCCTCGACGACTCCGAGTCCACAGCGGGTGAGGCCGGGATCGATCCCGAGTACGCGCACTACGCTCCTTCGTCACCGCCGCACCCTCCCGGCTGAGGGCGAACGTGTGTTCGACTGGGGCCAATGTAAGCCTTCCGGACCGACAGGGGCTGCAGCGACGCGCCGCCCAGTTCGGCGGCTACGCGTAGGTCTGCACCGCAGACCGCCCCTCTACATCGCAGATTTGCGATGTAAACGGCCATTCTGGACGGTTAACATCGCAAACCCGAACGGCGAAGAAGCGGGTGAGCCGGTCGCCCGGCTTGCCGCAGCGATGCCGAGAACTCAGTTGAGTTCGAGGAGCACCTCGTCTGGGATGTCGTAGTTGGCGAACACGTTCTGTACGTCGTCGGAGTCCTCGAGGGCCTCGATGAGCCGGAAGACCCTGGCGGCACCATCCTTGTCGATTCCCACCGTCATGGTGGGGACAAAGGACGCCTCCGCGGACTCGTAGTCGACGCCGCGGTCTTGGAGGGCGGAGCGGACCGCGACCAGGTCTTTCGGTTCCGAGATCACCTCAAACGAGTCACCGAGGTCGTTCACCTCCTCCGCGCCGGCCTCGAGCACAGCGTCGAGGACGTCGTCCTCTGCCACCTGCTTCGCGCCTTGGGCCTTGGCCACGATGACGACCCCCTTGCGGTTGAACATGTAGGACACCGAGCCGGCGTCGGCCATCGAGCCCCCGCCCCGCGACATCGCCGTCCGCACCTCGGTGGCGGCCCGGTTCCGGTTGTCGGTGAGGCATTCGATGAGCAGGGCCACTCCACCGGGCGCGTACCCCTCGTACATGATCGTCTGCCAGTCGGTGCCCCCGGCCTCGGCACCGGAGCCGCGTTTGACCGCGCGGTCGATGTTGTCGTTGGGCACCGAGGACCGCTTCGCCTTCTGGACCGCGTCGTACAAGGTCGGGTTGCCGGCCAGGTCACCGCCGCCGGTGCGGGCGGCCACCTCGATGTTCTTGATGAGCTTCGCGAATAGCTTGCCCCGCCGGGCGTCGACGACGGCCTTCTTGTGCTTGGTGGTCGCCCACTTGGAGTGGCCGGACATGACGGATGGAGCTCCTCACGCTGGTACCGACGGCTATGCGCTGTCGACAAGCTCGACGAAGTAACGGTGGACGCGGTCGTCGTCGGTGATCTCGGGATGGAACGAGGTGGCCACGACGTTGCCCTGGCGGACCGCGACGATCCTACCGGCGTCGGGACCGGCCGCGACCGTGGCGAGGACCTCGACGTCCACCCCTGTCTTCTCCACCCAGGGGGCCCGGATGAACAACGCGCGAAACGGTGTGTCGAAGCCCACGAACTCTATGTCGGACTCGAACGAGTCGACTTGGCGACCGAAAGCGTTGCGGCGTACGACGACGTCGAGTCCGCCGAGGGTCTGCTGGCCCGCGATGCCCGCCTCGATGCGGTCGGCCAACATGATCATGCCGGCACAGGTGCCGAGCGCCGGCATGCCGTCGGCCAGTCTGGTGCGCAACGGTTCCAGCAGGTCGAAGATGCCAGCCAGCTTGTACATCGTGGTCGACTCACCACCAGGCAGGACCATCGCGTCGACGCCGTGCAGCTCGCTCGGTCGTCGGACCGGAACCGCCGTGGCGCCACTTGCTACCAGCATCCGGATGTGCTCGCGCACATCGCCTTGGAGGGCGAGGACACCGATCCTGGGAGCAGTCACGGAGCGGCTGTCAGAGGACGCCGCTGCCAAGCCAGGGTGACCTCCAGTCGGCCCTCGTCGAACACCGAACGCAGCCCGTGCTCGGCCAAGACGCTCTGCACGCGGATGATCAGCTCGTCACCTTTGCGGACGTTGGACGTGTCTGCATGCCAGACATTGACCTCGAGCATCCCGTGGTCCACGGCGTGCCACACGTCGGCTGGCGTGAAGTAGGCGATCCCGCGCGGTGGGTTGCCTGTCTCGGCATGCCGCCGCAGCTCGGCATCGGCGGCCCAGTGGTCCGCGCATGCCTCGAGCACGACGATATCGTGGCTCTCAAGGGCCCGCACCGCCTGCTGGAACCGGTCGTACGGCGTCTGCGCCGGCCAACCGGCGGCTGCCTCGACGAGCTCCGCCCGGGCGTCGCGAATCAGCTCGTCGGTGTAGGCGACCGCCTCCTGCTCGTCTGCGACCTCGTCGAGTACCGCCTCGAGCACGTCTCGACGTAACGCGTCGTCGTCGGCATACCCGGACCAGACCTGGACGCGGGCATAGCCGCGCAGCTGGTCGAGCCGGGCCGCCTTGCTGGGGCTACCGATCGCCATCGAGAGCGGCTCCGCCTACCAGCCGCGTTGGGCCAGCCGGTGCGGCTGCGGTATCTCGTCGACGCTGATGCCCGCCATCGCCTCGCCGAGTCCTCGGGAGACCTTGGCGAGCATGTCGGGGTCGTCGTGGAAGGTCGTCGCCTTGACGATGGCTGCTGCGCGCTGTTCAGGGTTGTTGGCCTTGAAGATGCCGGAGCCGACGAACACACCCTCGGCACCCAGCTGCATCATCATCGCCGCATCCGCCGGCGTGGCGATGCCGCCGGCGGTGAAGAGCACCACCGGGAGCTTGCCCGCATCGGCGACCTCCTTCACCAACGGGTACGGCGCCTGGAGCTCCTTCGCCGCGACAAAGAGCTCGTCCTCGCTCAGCACGGTGAGTCGACGGATCTCCGCGCGGATCGCCCGCATGTGGGTGGTCGCGTTGGAGACGTCTCCGGTACCGGCTTCGCCCTTCGACCGGATCATGGCGGCACCTTCGGTGATGCGGCGCAGCGCTTCGCCGAGGTTGGTCGCACCGCAGACGAACGGCACAGTGAACTTCCACTTGTCGATGTGGTTCTCGTAGTCGGCCGGGGTCAACACCTCGGACTCGTCGACGTAGTCGACACCGAGACTCTGCAGGATCTGCGCCTCGACGAAGTGGCCGATCCTTGCCTTGGCCATGACGGGGATCGAGACCGCCTCGATGATGGCGTCGATCATCTCGGGATCACTGGAGCGGGCTACGCCGCCCTGGGCGCGGATGTCGGCCGGGACCCGCTCGAGCGCCATCACAGCGACGGCCCCGGCATCCTCGGCGATCTTCGCCTGGTCGGGAGTGACGACGTCCATGATGACGCCGCCCTTGAGCATCTCGGCCATGCCCCGCTTGACCATGGCCGTACCGGTCAGGTGCGCGCCGGAGGTGGCAGCTTCTTCGTTGTTCACAGCGAACCTTCGCGGAAGACAGTGGGTTGGCGCCTATTCTACGGCGAACGACCGGGCGTACTCCAACTCAGCAGCTGCCCTGCGTGCCTGTCGGTTCCCGGTCGTCGAACACAGCCATCGAAGGAGCGGTCGCTCCCCCGGCCAGCCGAAACCACCGCACTCGACGGCGGCCGCGTAGCGCCAAGGTGGAGGCGACCACGTCGTTGTGGATCCGCCGAGCGATCATCAGCCGCCGCGCCGCGTCGGCCAGCGAGGCGACGCGGGGTCCGGAGTCGGGCAGCTCCACCAGGAGCAGCGCCGCCGTCAGGTCGGACTCGGCGCGCCACCGATCCGCGGGCGCCGGTTCCTGAGTGGCGGTCGCGGCGTCGCTGACAAGCAACGCCGAAGCCGGATCACCGAGGTCACCACTGGCTGCGATCTCCTGCGCAGCGAGGGATCGGCGGATGGCCGCCTCGTCCAAGGTCGCCTTCGCGGCCGCACACCGCAAGTGCAGCTTGTCGAGGCGGTTCGCTGTCCACGCCAACCAGGCCACCCCGACGAGCGCCATTAGCACCGCGGCCCCGGCCAGAACCGCCGCAAGAGCCACGCCTTCGCTCACAGTGAGGTATCCGCCGTTTCGTGGGGTGGCAGGACCGTCTCGTAGACGGCTTCAATGTCGCCGATGACGCGCGACCAGTCGTAGCGAAGGACAGCGGTTGCGGCGGAGCTGCGCAGCCGCTGTCTCGTGTTCGTGTCCCTCAGCAGGTGGGAGACAGCGTCGGCGCAGGCCGCCGGCTCCCCCACCGGGAACAACACGCCGTGCGCTCCGTCTCCCAACACGCTGCGAAACGCGGGCAGGTCGCTGGCCACGACCGGAACCCCTGCCGCCATCGCCTCCACCAGCACCATCCCGAAGCTCTCTCCGCCGATCTGCGGGGCGACGTACACGTGTGCGGACGAGAGCAGTCGGGCACGGTCCACGTCAGTGAGCTGGCCGAGCACCTCGAGGTGGCCGCGCACGGCGGCGGGGGCCTGGGAGACATCCACGTCACCGTGCCCGGCCACCAGTAACCGTGCCGTGGGATGACACTCGACGATCGCCGGCAGCGCCTGAAGCAGGACGTCCAAACCTTTTCGAGGCTCGTCGGTCCGTCCCAGAAACGCGATCGTCGGCCCCGGGGAGCGCCATCGTTCAACTGGCATGGCCTGCGTGAACGAAGCACAGAACAAGCCGTTGGGAATCATCATCGGCTCTCCCCCCAGGTGCTCCACCAACGGCGCACGAGCAGACTCCGACACGGCGATCCGCGCCGAGATCTTCTCGATCGTCGGGCGAAGGACCCCGGCCAGCGACGACAGGGTCCGGGACCTGAGGTTGGCCGAGTGGCAGGTGGCAACCACCGGCACGTCCGCAGCCCAGAGGGCGATGAGGGACACGCTTGGGCTCAGTGGCTCGTGCACGTGCAGCAGGTCGAACTCGCCCTCCCGCAGCCACTTCGCGGTGCGGGCGGCCACCCGCGGCCCGAACGCCAGCCTCGCCACGGACCCGTTGTAACGCACCGGCACCGCGCGACCCACGACGGTGATGTGACCAGGATGGGCCACGTCGTCGTCCCCGGGGGCGAGGACGCCGACATGGTGGCCGCGAGCAGTCAGCACCTGCGCCAGGTCCCTTACGTGGTTCTGGACGCCCCCTGGCACGTCCAAGGAGTAAGGACACACGAGCCCGACCCTCATCGGCCCGTCGCCTCGATGTCGGCGCTGAAGACCGGCTGCAGCATGTGCCAGTCCTGCGGCACCCGTCGGATGGCGGCACTGAAGAAGTTCGCGATCTCCTGCGTCATCGCCCGCACCCCATCTCTACCCGGCTGTATGCCGACCACGTCGCTGAAGGCCAGTCTCAGCAGGGGCCCGCGATACTCCGAGGTCAGGGCCACCAGCGGGGCGCCTGTCATCCGCGAGAGGGCCGCTGGCCCGGTGGGCATCCGGGCCGCCTCCCCCAACAGCTTCACCTGCATACCGGTCCCGGCGAGGTCGCGGTCGGCCACCAGGCAGACGAGCCGTCCGCGCCGAAGGGCCTCACGCAGGTCGCCGAGCGGGTTGGCTCGTCCCGTGAGCGGGCTCACCTCCATGCCAAGGGAAGTTCGGTAGGCGACGAACCGGTCGTACAGCCGTTCCGGCTGTAACCGCTCCGCGACCGTCGACACCGGCATCCCGGTCAGACATGCCCAGGCTCCCGCGAGATCCCAGTTGCCCATGTGCGGCAATGCGATGATGCCGCCGTTGCCCTCGTCGAAACGACGCCGGAACTGGTGCTCGTTGGCGGTCACGACGGTGTCCACGACGCGTTGGTGGCTCCACGACGGCAACAAGAAGACTTCATACCAGTACCGGAAGTACGAGCGCATCGCCAGCCGCGAGAGCTCCCTCAGCTCAGGCTCAGTGCTGCCCGGCACCGCCCGGCGTAGATTCACTTCGAGCTGGCGCACGGAACGGCCACGCTGGCTCCAAAGGCGGTCAGCAGCGCTCTGCGCAACGCGCTGCGTGGCGGCCTGTGGTGCGTGGCGGGCGGCGGCCCAGGCGAGCCGGAAGCCGTACTCGACGAGCCGGTCGCGAGAAGTCATGTGCGGCTCAGCCGGGCGTCGAGGGATGGCTGAGCGCCTGGCGTCGTACCAGCATGATTCGCTGGGCGACCGTGATGGTGCTCATCACCGCGACCGCCCACAAGGTGACTGTCAGCAGCATCGGGTAGTCGAAGATCTCAGACAGTCCGGTCATGACCAAGACGGCGACGAGGCGGTCGGCTCGCTCGGCGATGCCGCCCTTCGCCTGCATACCGAGGCTCTCGGCCTTCGCGCGGGCGTATGACGTCACCGACCCCATCACGAGTGCCCACAGCGCCACATAGGCGAGCAGCGTGTCGTCGCCGCCTCCGAAGAACCACACGGCCAGACCGGCGAAGATCGCTGCGTCCCCCAGGCGGTCGAGTGTTGAGTCGAGGAATGACCCCCACTTCGACGAGGTCCCGAGAGTGCGGGCCATGTAGCCGTCGATGAGGTCAGAGAACACGAACGCCGTCACCACGAGGACGCCGATGAGCAGCTCGCCACGGGGAAAGAAGACCAGAGCACCGGCCACCACGCCCATGGTCCCGACGATCGTCACAGCGTCAGGCGAGACACCGAGCTTCATCAGCAGATGGGCGACGGGCTTGAAGAGGTTGGTCCAGAACCGGCGAAACCGCTCGAGCATCGACGAGGTCACGCCTTCCTAGGACGAGAGCGGCCCAACGGCCAAAGCAGTGACCAGTGGATTGGCCGCGAGGTTGCGACGATGCTACACATCCGGTGCTCACTTTAGGTGCTCAGCGGCCCTTGTGTGACAAGCATGGATGGGTGAAGGGTGGACCCACCAAGCGCTGATGTGACAGTGGCGGAGGAGTGAGCCTGTATGCCGGGTAGACAAGCCGGGGCTGGTGCGGCCGTTGGTCAGGCACACCGGCCCACTAGTCCGGAGCAGATTCGCAACGTTGTCCTCGTCGGCCCAGCCGGCAGCGGCAAGACAACCCTCGTCGAGGCCCTTCTGGCTGCCACCGGAGAGATCGGCCGGATGGGCAGGGTCGAGGACGGCACCACCGTGTCGGACTATGACGACGCAGAACACCGGCAGCAACGGTCCATCGGACTCAGTCTGGCCCCCACCGCCCTTGACGGAGTCAAGGTCAACCTGCTCGACACCCCTGGCTACGCGGACTTCGTCGGTGACCTCCGCGCCGGGCTGCGCGCCGCCGACTGCGCCCTTTTCGTCGTCTCTGCGAGTGAAGGCATCGACGGGGTGACCAAGACCCTGTGGCAGGAGTGCGAAGCCGTCTCCATGCCCCGCTGCGTCGTGGTCAGCAAGCTCGACCACCAGCGGGCCGACTACGCCGGGGTACTTGCCCAGACCCAACAGTCGTTCGGTAACGCGGTCGTCCCGCTGTACGTGCCAGTCGAGCATCCAGGGGCTGACACCGCGGACCTGGTAGCGCTGCTGTCGCAGACGGTGTCCGACTACTCGTCGTCGGATGCCTCCGGTCGTAGCGTGCGCGAGCCGACCGAGGACGAGCGGCTGCTGCTGGACGAGCATCGCGGCCCGCTGATCGAAGGCATCATCGAGGAGTCCGAGGACGAGACGCTGATGGACCGCTACATGGGCGGCGAGCACATTGACGTCTCCCTGCTGATCGACGACCTTGAGACCGCCGTGGCGCGGGCGACGTTCTTCCCGGTCATTCCTGTGTGTGCATTGTCTGGCGTGGGACTCGATGAGCTCCTCGAGATCATCACGAAGGCTTTTCCCTCACCGTCCGAGCACCCGCTCCCCTCCGTCTACACAACGGCCGGAAAGCAGGTCGAGGGTGTTGCCTGCGACCCCGAGGGTCCGCTGCTGGCGGAGATAGTCAAGACGACATCGGACCCCTATGTCGGACGGATCAGCGTCGCGCGCGTCTTCTCCGGCACCATCCGCCCGGACGCCACCGTGCATGTCTCGGGCCACTTCTCACAGTTCTACGGCGACGGTCACGGTCACCAAGACCACGACGAGGACGAGAGGATCGGCACCTTGTCCTCGCCGCTCGGCAAGCAGCAGCAGGCGACAGACCTGTGCATCGCCGGTGACATCTGCGCCATCGCCAAGCTGTCACGCGCTGAGACAGGCGACACCCTGAGCGGGCGGGACCAGCCGCTGGTCATGGAGCCCTGGGAGATGCCCGACCCCCTCCTGCCGATCGCCGTGGTAGCACATGCGAAGGCGGACGAGGACAAGCTCGGGCAGGCGCTGCAGCGTCTTGCCGCCGAGGACCCGACAGTCCGGATCGAGCACAACCCGGAAACCCTGCAACTGGTGCTCTGGTGCATGGGCGAAGCACACGCCGACGTGCTGCTTGACCGGCTGCGCTCCCGCTACGGCGTCCAGGTGGACCAGGCCGACGTAAAGGTCCCGCTGCGGGAGACCCTTGCGGCCGCGTCGAAGGGCCGAGGGCGACATGTCAAGCAGAGCGGTGGACACGGCCAGTACGCCGTTTGCGAGATAGAGGTAGAGCCGCTACCGCCGGGCAGCGGCTTCGAGTTTGTCGACAAGGTGGTCGGCGGCGCGGTACCCCGGCAGTTCATCCCGAGCGTGGAGAAGGGCGTGCGCAGCCAGCTCGACAGGGGGCTGTCGGCAGGCTACCCGGTCGTCGACATCAAGGTGACGCTGTTCGACGGCAAGGCGCACAGCGTCGACTCGAGCGACATGGCCTTCCAGACCGCCGGCGCCCTCGCACTGCGGGAGGCGGCAAGCGCGGGAGGAGTTCAGCTTCTCGAGCCGATCGACGAGGTGGAGGTGCTCATCGACGACGACTTCGTCGGCGCGGTCATGAGCGACCTGTCCACTCGCCGCGCTCGGGTGCTGGGAACAGAGCCGGTCGCAACCGGGCGTACCCTCGTCAAAGCCGAGGCTCCGCAGCTCGAGCTCACCCGCTACGCCACGGAGCTTCGCTCGTTGAGTCACGGCACGGGCACGTTCAGTCGGTCGTTCGCCCGGTATGACGCGATGCCCGGCCACGTCGCGGCCAGACTGGACGCGGCTCCGTCCGCTTGAACGCCAGGGAGACCCGCTTGCTGCCCCGCGTCGCGGCGACTGTGCTGGCAGTCGCCGGTCTGGTCGCGGGGTCGGCCGGCTGCAGTCCCGACCGCGATCCGACCGAGCGGCCCGGCATCACTCCGCCTGTTATGCGGGGCAGACCTGTCGTTGTCGACACGTGTGACCTGCTGCCGGTGGACAGGGCCTCCGCGATCGCCGGACAGCCTCTGTCGGTCGTCGGCATCCGCGTCGAGCCCCCGCGGCTGGAGACAGTCAGATGCGACCTGGGTCGGCGCTTCGCTGAGCCACTCGTGAGCGTGTCGCTGTCCACCGACCCCATCGCCCTCGAGGTGTTCGAGGCGGCATACGGCGACGAGGTCGGCGGTGACCCGGTTGCGGTCGAGGGAATCAAGGCACCCACGATCTTGCGAAAAGAGGGCGACCAACGCACCATCCGAAGCTTCGTCCATGGCGCGGTCGTCTCGGTGCAGACAAGTGACAGCCTGCGCGGTCCCTCCCTGGGCCGCCAAGGGCTCGTGGCGTTGGCGCGACTGGCGCTGAGCCGGCTGCCACGAAACCCGGTCGTGCGCGAGACAGGCACGATCGACAGGTGCGACTCCGTGCCCGACCGTGTCGTCGCGCTCGCCCTGGGCCGGCCACCCACCCTTCGGCAGGAGTTCTCCTCCGAGGGCTCTGTGCAGTGCTCCTGGGGAGGGCAGCCCGGCGCCGTCGTCATCACTGTCTCTGACGACCCCGTCGAGGTGCGACGCGCGGCGCAGCTGGCGTCCGAGATCGAACAGGTGGAGGTGACCGGCGTCGCACCTACCGACCAGGTCCGTGCCTGGTCGAGCAGCGACGTGGCAGGCGACCTCGTCGTGCTCGCGGGTGATCGCGTGTTCAGCCTCGAGGTGACGCCGGCGCCAGGTTTCTACGATGCCGGTATCGCTACGTCGCCACCGGAGCTTGCCTTGGCCAGAGCCGCGGTGAGGCGACTGAGATAACCCGGTTGGACGCAGTCCGCGCGCGGTTGGAGGGAGGGCGAGGGGACTCGCCGCGCCGTCAAAGAGCGAAGCGAAGGCGTAAGAGCTCCTCGACCTCGACCGACCCGGGGAAGCCTGTCCGCGCTCTGGCCCCGACGATCTACCCCCAACCTCGAGTGGGGTCGACACGCTGACAATGACCCAGTCAGCGAAGCTGAGAACGACACCGTCAGTCCGCCGAGCCGGCAGGCCAGGCTTTGTCGAGCAGTTCACGCGTGTCCCTCAGCAGCTGGGGCATGACTTTCGTGTGCCCTACAACCGGCATGAAGTTGGTGTCGCCTGCCCACCGTGGGACGACGTGTTGATGCAGGTGGGCCGCGATGCCGGCGCCCGCGACCGCGCCCTGGTTCATGCCGACGTTGAAGCCGTCCGCTTGGGATGCCTTGCGCACCGCCGTCATCGCCTGGCGGGTGAGCGACGCCACCTCCGCAACCTCGTCGGCGGTCAGCTGCGTGTAGTCGGCCACATGGCGGTAGGGGCAGACCATGAGGTGGCCGGGGTTGTACGGGTAGAGGTTGAGCACGACGAACACGTGCTCAGAGCGGCGTACGACGAGACCCTCCTCGTCCGGTAACCCGGGGATGGTGCAGAACGGGCAGCTTCCACTCCCCGCTGCGGCCGGCTTGTTCTCACCGAGGATGTAGGCAAGCCGGTGCGGTGTCCACAGTCGTTGGAAGGGGTCGGGTGCACCGGCCCCGGCCTGCTCCTCGAACTCGGTCATGCCCGCCCGGTCATACCTGAAGTCGACGCTGCACGGCATCGACGATACGTGCGACGGCCTCAGACAGGGGAACCCCGTTGTCCTGATCGCCGTTGCGGTATCGGAAGGAGACAGCGCCGCCCTCCACGTCACGGTCCCCGGCTATCAGCATGAAAGGGATCTTCTGGAGCTGGGCGTTGCGGATCTTCTTCTGCATCCGGTCGTCGGAGCGGTCGACCTCCACCCTGACCCCGCGCGCTCGCAGCTGCGCTGCCACCTCGGACAGGTAGTCCTCATGTCGCTCCGCGACGGGGATGGCACTGACCTGGACGGGGGCGAGCCAGGGCGGGAACGCGCCCGCGTAGTGCTCGGTGAGGACGCCGACGAAGCGCTCGATCGACCCGAAGAGGGCCCGGTGGACCATGATCGGCCGTTGGCGCGACCCGTCGGCGGCGGCGTACTCCAGCTCGAAACGCTCGGGAGAGTTGAAGTCGAGCTGGATGGTCGAAATCTGCCAGGTGCGCCCGATCGCATCACGAGCCTGCACGGAGATCTTGGGCCCGTAGAATGCGGCGCCGCCGGGGTCCGGGACGAGCTCAAGTCCTGACTGGGTCGCGACCCGGTCGAGGATGGCGGTGGCCTCTTCCCAGATCTCGTCGGATCCGACGTACTTCAGTGGATCCTTGGTCGACAGCTCCAGGTAGAAGTCATCGAGGCCGTAGTCGCTGAGGAGGCCGAGTACGAACGCCAGCACCGCTTCGAGCTCGTCCTCGAGGGCCTCGCGGGTGGTGAAGATGTGTGCGTCGTCCTGGGTCATCCCCCGCACTCTGGTCAGTCCGTGGACGACACCTGACTGCTCGTAGCGGTAGACCGATCCGAACTCGAACAGCCGCATCGGCAGGTCCCGGTAGGACCGGCCCCGCGACTTGAAGATAAGACAGTGGAAGGGACAGTTCATCGGTTTGAGGTAGTAGTCCTGGCCGGGCTTGTTGAGATTGCCCGACTCGTCGCGCTCTTCGTCGACGTGCATAGCCGGGTACATCCCTTCGGCGTACCACTGCAGGTGTCCGGAGGTCTCGAACAAGGCGGCCTTGGAGATGTGCGGGCTGTAGACGAACTCGTAGCCGTCCTCGACGTGCCGGCGCCTCGAGTAGTCCTCCATCTCCTTGCGCAAGGCTCCGCCCTTGGGATGGAAGACGGCAAGACCGGAGCCGATGTCGTCGGGGAAGCTGAAAAGGTCGAGGTCGGTGCCGAGGCGGCGATGATCCCTTGCCGCTGCCTCCTCGAGTCGCTGGAGGTGCGCCTCGAGCGCGTCCTTGCTCTCCCAGGCGGTTCCGTAGATGCGTTGCAGGGAAGGGTTGTTCGCGTCGCCGCGCCAGTACGCCGCGGCAGAGCGCATCAGCTTGAATGCCGGAACGCGCTTGGTGGTGGGCACGTGCGGACCGCGACACAGGTCCTTCCACGCCAGCGAGCCGTCACGCTTGACATTGTCGTAGATGGTCAGCTCCTGTCCCCCTACCTCCGCGGTGGCACCCTCGGCTGCCGCCTCAGCTCCGGACCCCTTCATGGCGATGAGCTCCAGCTTGTACGGCTCTCCCACAAGCTCGGCGCGGGCAGCGTCGTCGGTGACGACGCGGCGGACGAACTTCTGCCCCTCCTTGATGATCTTGCGCATCCTCGACTCGATCGCGTCGAGATCTGCCGGCTTGAACGGCTGTGACACGGCGAAGTCGTAGTAGAAGCCGTCCATGATCGGCGGACCTATCCCGAGCTTGGCGTCGGGATAGAGGTCCTGCACCGCCTGCGCCATCACATGGGCGGTCGAGTGTCTGAGGATGTCGCGGCCCTCCGGCGAGCCGATAGGCACCGCCTCGACCACGTCACCGCCGTTCAGCTCGTAGGACAGGTCGCGCAATTCACCGGCGACGCGCGCCGCGATGACGTCGCTGTCGTCAGCGAAGAGCTCCCATGCCCTGGTGCCCGTCGTCACTGACCGCTCCACACGCTCGCTTTCGTGGATGACGGTGACGATGACCTCGGGCACAGTGTCCTCCTTGTCGCTCGGCATGGGTACGCCGACGGACGTCGGCCACCTGGCGCGTCGATCGTATCGAGCCGCTAAGCGCAGCGTCGCGTCAGTTTCGGGCGCCATCTCGCCCCCAGCCATGCAAGTGTCCGTGGCTGAACCGGCTATCGCGAGGCGGGTCGCGTGCGGGCCGCCCTCATGTCCGGACCGCTGCTACGCTCCGGCGGTGGCCACGGTCCATCTCCACATCGGCACGATGAAGTCGGGAACCAGCTTCCTTCAGTACACCTGCACGCAGAGCCGTGACGTGCTTGCGGCGGCAGGCATCCGCTATCTCGGCCGAGCGGCGCGACCTGTCCATGACCTGCTGGGTGGACAGACCCATCGCGAGGTGGGCGCTTGGCAGCGACTCGCGCGGGAGGTGCGCCGATCGACCACCGACACCCTGATCTCCAACGAGCTCCTCTGTCCGCTGCCGTTGAAGAAGGTGCGCCGGGTGGCCACGTCCTTCGCGCCTCACGACCTGCACTTGATGTTGACCGTTAGAGACCTCACCAAGGTAGTGCCTTCCCACTGGCAGGAGAGGATCCAGAATGGTTCGCTCGTCGGTTGGACGGAGTTCTGCGAGACCGCGGCCGCCGATCCAAGGAGCTCACTCGCCTCGCGGAAGTTCTGGCGCCACCACGACGTCGTACGCGTCATAGCCAGGTGGTCACAGGTGATACCCGCGGATCGGATCACGATCGTGACCGTTCCGCCAACGACCGAGAACCCCAGGCTGCTCTGGCAGCGGTTCCTCTCGGCGATCGGCGTGGAGAACGTCGACTCCACTCGGCTTCCAGCCCGAGGCAATCCGTCGTTAGGAGCCGTGTCGGCGGAGCTTCTCCTGAGGGTCAACACGGAGCTGACCGACTTGGCCTGGCGTGACCGCACGCGGTCCGTCAAGCACGTGTTGGCGAAGGAAGTTCTCGCATCACGCGCTTCGTCAGAGCCGCGGTACGTCTTGTCACCGGAGCATTACAAACTGCTGCGTGCCCGGGCAATCTCTGTTGTCGACGGCATCCGGGCCACAGGGGTTCGAGTGATCGGCGACCTGGATGAGGTCGTTCCCGCCGAGGAGCCACCCACCGTGAGCGGCATCGACCCCGGAGACATCACCGACTCGCAGCTTCTCGAGGCTGCCGTGACCGGGTTGGCCGGAGTGTGTCGCCAGCTGACGAAGTACCGCAACGCGGCCGAAGAGATCCAGCTGGGGCGAGACATGCTCCGCTCGAATCGACGCCGACGCGACACAGACCAAGATCAGCCGCCGGCCGAGCGGGAAGGCGGCCGCGCTCCGCCCGACGCCCCCTGATGCATCTGCCAGCCTCGGCACACTCTGGGCATGCGTGCCGGCCGACCGGTGCCTGGCCTCTTTGGGGCGGTCTTCGTAGCCGATTGCCCGCTGGAACCGCCGGCCGGTCGGTCGCGTCAAACGGCCATGAACACACTTCGCCGCATAGCTGCCGTCATCGCAACAGCCGTCGTTTCGACCGGATGGGCGGTCGCCTTGGCCGCGCCAGCGTCTGCTTCTTGCTCCCGTCCTCCGCGGGCCTCGCCGGACGCCTTCATCGGTCGTGTCATCGCCACCGACGCGGGTGGTCGCGTGGCAACGGTCCGCACCGTCGACGGTCAGACCGTGAAGGTGCTCGGGACGCCGGCGCCTGCGGGCATCACCTCAGTCGACCGCAGCTACGCGGTCGGCGCGACGTATGAGTTTCACCCCGTCAACGACGCCGAACCGTATGAAGACAACGCCTGCACGGCGACCGAGAGGCTGTCAGGCGGTGACATCCCCACATCACTGCGTGACGGCGCAAGTGCTGGGGAGAAGCCACCGAGGTCTGAGGGGGGCACTAGCGCGGAGGACACTCCGCCAGAGTCTGATCGCGGCGATGCGACTGCCCTCGGGGCGGTGGCGGTTGCCGGGATCGCGGTGAGCGGCGCGGGCGGACTCTGGATGCGGCGGCGCCTAGCAGGGGCAGCGCACTGAGTCAGGCAGAGGTGCCGCGGCGTCAGACGGCCCGGCTGCTCAGGTGTTACCACCAGGCATGGCGGCCGCTCCGTCGGGATACGGTCATCCTTCGCTGATGGTGCTGGGCCGAGGTGCGGGGTTTTCGTGTCGAGATGATGTGTGCACCACCCGCAGATGGCGTCTTCCCGCAAGAGGGCTTCCTTTGATGGCAAGGCGGATAAGCAAGCCCAGGGCGTACAAGATGACCACTTCCACAAGGGCAAGACCAGCGAGGAAGAGCAAAATATCGCCGTTACTGCCCTCCATCCCAACCCAGAAGATGACCGCAACGATGGACAGCGGAATCATCCAGAACAGGTAACCAGCGTGTTCAGCTATCCAGTTCTTGTCCTCCGGGCCCAGCACGTTCGTGTCCGCGCCGAGATAGACGAGCAGACAGCCGAGCCAGGCGAGCATCAGGTAGACACCGAGCGACCACCGCCACGCTCGCATGCAGACCTCCTCGTGCTAACCGTCACCTAAGTGTGCCACCGAGGGCGTGCGCCGAGGATGCCAGTCACATACACGCCGGGTTGGACCCACTGTTCGATGTACCGCACGTAACCGGTGTTTTGGTGTCCTGTATGACGGTCCCGATGGCCGTGTCGATGATCGAGTAACGAGTGACTCCGTGCTTCGAGTCAAGGAGTGCGCTGATCCACAGGCGGCGACCGTCGTACCCGTCCACTCCCATGTCCCGTTGGGGATACCCAGACGGAAGCGCGCAGGACGCCGTCTCGACAGCTGTCCCGTCGAGGTCGTAGGTCGTGAAGCGGATCCTCGGCTCCGGGCGCTCGACCGGAGCGTCGAAAATCGTGACGTGACGGCTGTTCGGCATGAACACCAGACGCTTCTTGACCTTGATGGGAAGGTCGGCGATGCGCCGCCCAGCCCTGTCGAACACCTCGAGACCGGGCTCTGTCATTCTCCACACCGCCACCGACCGACTATCTACAGACCAGCTCGTAGACCGCGTGAACCGGTCGCGGGTCAGCTTCACTAGCTCGCCAGTACGGAAGTCGACCATCTTGTTCCAACCGCGCGATGCGACCACCCAACGCGACCCATCGGGCGACAAAGTGTATTGGCGAGGCGACAGATACCCCAGATCGTCCCCCAAGTCCCGACTCGTCAGCTCGCGCCAACGACCATCGACCCCCAGAAACGTCACGGGCGTGTCTACCGTCGGCTCATGAGCACCCGGCTCCCCCCAAAAGGCAATCATCCGCACCCGCCCAGGAGGATCCTCCAACAACGGTGCCGCTCCAGCCGTGATCTCCGCCGCCGACGGGAACACCGCAGGCAACCTCGAGTCGCGTAAAGCACTTGAGGCTGGCAAGGCCGACGACGCGCGCTGGACCACCTCGACCGGCCCCTCGTCAGACTTCGACGTCTCACAGGGACCAGCTACCGGCTCTTTCGCGGGCTCAGTACCGGAACTCGACGAAGGCTGACTCCGGTGAGGAGCGGCGCCGTTCGGCTCGCTATCGGTGCATGCGGCGGTCAACGTCAGCAGGCAAAAAAGTCCCGCTGTGCTCACTTTCCAACGCGCCCCCGCGCCCCGGAGCGGCAACCGAGCGACACCGGATCATAGCCGCACAGTAGTCCGATTACCTGAGCATCGGTTAGTCCCCATGCCCAAATACGCACCGCATCCTAGAGCGTGATGCGCCGTGACCGGTCGTCCCACTGGCCGGTACGGGTCGAAGTCGACCCGGTCACCGTTCCAGACCACCACCTCCCCATCGACGACAGGGCCGGCCGGGAGATTGGCTGTCGCGTCGACTGCATCACCCTCGATGAGGCCGCGCACATCCTCGGATGCTCACTCCGGCAGGTGGCCCGCCACATCGAGGCAGCGCCTACCCGCAGCACCGAAGAACCAGCACTACAAGGCGTCCCGCGCCGACGCCGCAGTGTTCGCGCTACAGCTGCGCTCGTCGCGGGTGCCGTTCGACAGTGAAACGTCCGTACTGGGTCGGTGCTAGAAGCCGCACGCATCCTCCGTGCAAACGTCGCAACGAGGACGCGCCCTACGCCGCCCCTGTGAATATTCACAAGGTCGAGCACGGACTGAACGGCGTACTACCGGCCACACGACGAGCCCTCGAAGACCCCCGCGGGTCGGCGAGGGGCTCGCCGTCCGGGTGATCGCCCGACTAGTTCGGACGGGCCTTGCGAAGTCCACTCGTTCCAGGTGCCGATTTCCCACGCAGCCGTTTGTACCGCGCATGGGCCAGCCAGCCGTCGCGTCTCCGCGCCCCAAGGAGCCGCCAATCACCGGTGGTCGCGCCCCGGGCTTGCTGTGAGGCGGGCGTTCGCTTTGCCAGGTTTGGGACGGCGTGGGGCGGGTACCTGACGCGCTGCTGTGGTGCGGCTACGCGAGGCATCCAGTCTCTGCGCGCCACTTCGGGAGGAACACTTGGCTAACAACTCGGACAACCTCGACCGCACAGTCCGTTACTCGACGGAGACCAAGACGTCGTACAAGACCACTGAGCTGATCGCGTATGTCGCGGCCGTTGTCGGTGTGCTCATCGCCTCGGCCGTGGTCGACGAAAGTGACTTCGGTGCGCAGGAGGCATGGTTCTACGTCACCTTGCTGACGATCGGTTACATGGTCAGCCGTGGTTTGGCGAAGGCCGGCAGCTACGAGCGCGAGGTCGACAGCGACAGCTCCTAGACCGACAGACCGCCGGACCGCCCCGCTCGCTGTTCTGAGCGGGGGCGGTTCCGCGTCTCACCGCCCTTTCGGTTGGGCGAGTGACGGTATTGCCAGCGCCGCCGCTCAAGTTCGCGGCCCTCGGCCGCTCGCTGAGCGGCAGCGGACCACCGACGCATCTGGCACGTATCTGGCACGAGGCCGATTCGATGTGGCTTTGACCTGCGGTTTGGCTGGTGGGCGATACTGGGTTCGAACCAGTGACCTCTTCGGTGTGAACGAAGCGCGCTACCACTGCGCCAATCGCCCCGGCATCGTTCTGCTGCAGGTCTGCTGCGGCTGCACAGGTTAGCGTACGCGGTTGGCCGGAGCGACAGCCTGGCACCAGCCGATAGAGCCAAACCCCTTCTGACCGTGGCTCCCACGCAGGGAGGGCCAGTTTTGCGAACTACGTCCCGTTTCCTCCGTAGCGGTTGAAGATTTTTCGACTTTTTTGCCTGCTTGGCGTTACGTCCTGCCGGCTCGCCCGTTAAGCCCCCTGAGAAGGCTCGGGGCCAACAGGAGGACTGATGGAAGCACCTGTGAGCTTGACTCGAGCGCTCACTCTCGAACTGATCGACAGTGAGGGCGAGGTGAGGCCTCTCCAGGCAGAGCTTCGGTACGACAGCCATGACCCGTACGCCGTCGCAGCCTGCTTCGACACCGCAGGCACAAGCGTGTGCTGGGTGTTCGGCCGCGATCTGCTGGCTGGTGGCGTCTTCTCGCCCACTGGCGACGGTGACGTCCATGTGTGGCCATGCCTGGACTCCCATGGTCGAGCGGTCACCATCATCGAGCTGACGTCCCCAGAAGGGGAGGCGTTGATGCAGGCTCAGAGCTCAGAGGTGTGCGACTTCCTTCGTCGCAGCGAGGCACTCGTGCCCTCGGGATCAGAGGCGATGCACGTGAACATGGATCACGTGGTGGCCCAGCTGCTCGGCTGAACCCTCCCCAATACGCCCACAAACCGCTCAGCCCCGTCATTACTGTGGACGCGTGATGTTCAGCCACGACACCCAACTCTCTTTGCAGGTTGTCGTCGACTTCGTCAACACGGCCCCACAATGCTCCGGGTCCGAGAGGCTCTGCGACGCTGTCGCCGTCGAGTCGTTCGTGCTGCAGCATCACGTCTCTGACGTGAACCCTCGCGACTACGCACGACTGGGGCCGCTCCATGAGGTACGAGAGCGGCTGCGTGAGCTCTTCGGAGTGGCGGACCCGGCGCACACGGCAGGTCTCGTGAACTCGTTGATCGCCGAGGCACCGATGCGCCCCCGCCTCAGCGACCATGACGATTACGGGTGGCACCTGCACTATTTCTCGCCTGAAGCCAGCCTTTCAGAGCACCTTGCCGTGGACGGGGGCATCGCCATCGCACACCTCGTTGCAGCCGGTGAGAGCGATCGCCTGCGCGTCTGCGCTGCGCCCGACTGTGCATGCGTGCTCGCGGACTTCTCCCGCAACCGATCCAAGCGCTACTGCGATGCGCGCACGTGCGGCAACCGGCTCAACGTCGCGGCGTACCGAGAGCGCAAACGCGCGGCCGTCGCCACCGGCGATTGACGCGGCCGAGATGACCCACTTCACGATTGAACGTTCCACTGCTCTTCCCGCAGCCGTCGCCTGGGGCCGGCTCACGGACTGGGAGCGGCACGGCGAGGCGGTTCCCTTCACCACTGTCACCCGGTCCGGCGAGGGCGTCGGGTCAACGTTCACAGCGCGTACGGCGCTCGGACCACTGGGGTTCGACGACCCGATGGAGATCGTCAGGTGGTATCCACCCGACGGCGCCACCGCCGGACACTGCCGCGTCGAGAAACGGGGCAGCGTCATCGCCGGCTGGGCGGAACTCACGGTGATTCCCACGTCCGAGGGTTCGCTTGTCCGCTGGGAAGAGACGGCCAGCATCCGTGGCACCGGGAAGATCTTGAACCTGCCCACCGCGCTGGTGTCGAGGCGACTCTTCGGACGCCTGATCGATCGACTGCTCAACTGAACCGCTCAAGGATCGATGTTCTTCGGCTCCATCGTCTGCCATACGTGACGTATCTGCTCCGTCACGAGCTGCTCGGCGCCGAAGACCGTGCCGTCCAGCTCATGAAGTCCTTGCACATCCCGAGTCGTCGAGGTCAGAAAAACTTCGTCAGCGGTGGCAAGCTCCTCCATCGTCAGGTCGCGCTCGACCACGTCGCACCATTCGAGCACCAGCTCGCGGGTGATCCCCGCCAGACAACCCGATGTGAGTGGCGGGGTCGCCACCTGCCCGTTGACAACACAGAAAACGTTCGTCCCCGTACCCTCGCACAGCTGCCCTTGAGTGTTGGCGAAGATCGCCTCCGAGGCGCCGCGCTGCTTCGCGTAGTCCAACGCCATGACGTTCTCGGCGTACGACGTGGTCTTCAGCCCGGCAAGGGCGCCGCGCTCGTTGCGGGTCCACGGCACCGTGACCGCCTTCGTCGTGGGCGCTGCCGTCTCGGAAACCGTCAGCAGCACCAGTAGGCTGGGCTCTCCGGTCGCTCTGTCAGATCCGAGCGGTCCAATGCCTCCGGTATACGTGATCCGGATTCGACCTAAGGGGATGTGCTCCTGACCTAGCACCTCGGCGATAGCGGCGCGGACACGCTGCTCGTCGGGTGCCGGGAGACCCAGACCGACCGCCGACCGGCTGAGGCGGTGTAGGTGCCTTGTCAGTGCGAACGGCTCCCCGTTGGTGACCTTGATGGCCTCGAATACCCCGTCACCCACCGTTATCCCGTGGTCGAGAGGGGCGAGGGCGGGTCGAGTGGGTTCGACGAGCGATCCGTTGCACCACGCGAGCATGAGAACACCCTAGACCGGGGCGGCGACGGCGAGTCCACGCGCCGCGGCCGAAGTTTGTGCGACGACACGGATCAGATATGGTTTTCTCTCGCGCCACGAGTCGAAACCGGCGGCGCGTGCGGACGTAGCTCAGTTGGTAGAGCGCAACCTTGCCAAGGTTGAGGTCGCGAGTTCGAGCCTCGTCGTCCGCTCGGAGCGGGTCGTAGGCTTACCCTCCAACGGTGGAGTGGCCGAGAGGCGAGGCAACGGACTGCAAATCCGTCTACGAGGGTTCAAATCCCTTCTCCACCTCGAGGTCGCACGATCACAACACGAAGGACCGTTGGCGCAGCCCGGTAGCGCGCCTCCCTGACACGGAGGAGGTCACTGGTTCAAGTCCAGTACGGTCCACCAGCAAAACCGCAGGGCGACCGCACCATAGGGTCTAGCCTGAGCCATGCGCCGCGTCTGTCCCCCAAAGCCCGTAGCGGCGCGGCGGGACGACGTCTGGCGTCCCGGCCAGCTTGAGGCTGGCGACGTGACGACGACGGCTGGCTGGCGTATCTGCGGTACAGCGCCGGCGTGGGGATGCGGCACCTGCAACGTTCCCCACCGGTTTTCTTGCCGGGGGTGTGTCAGGCCACTCACCGGCTTGCCGGTGTCTGTCAGGGTGGCAATGCAGCAAAGTGGCTAAGGCGACCGAGCCATGACGACATGATCGAAACAACACTGAGCCGCGCACTGTGAGACGGAAGCTCTGCAACAGGCGGCGCAGCGTTCGGGGAAGGGACGCCGCGCGACGACGGACGTGAGCTAGCTTTCTGTCGGTGCTGATGGTCCTGACGGCTTGCAGCGGGGGTGCTGGGAGCCCGGGAAGCCACCAGAGCACCGGGGGCACCCAGGACGCAGCAGGCGGCTCCAACTCCGCACCAGTGCCATCACCCCTCGTGCCGGTCACGGTCTTGCCGTCCACCAAGCCGCCCAGGCAGGCGAAGCCGGTGACCATCGCCTTCGCCGGTGACGTGCACTTCGAGGGTTTGCTGACATCGCGACTCGCAGACCCGTCGACGGCAATGGGGCCGCTCACCGCCACGCTCGCCCGCGCGGATCTGGCGATCATCAACCTCGAGACCGCGGTGACCACCCGCGGAGTTCCGGAGCCGAAGGAGTATCGTTTCCGGCTCCCCGGTGGTTCTCGACGCGCTTGCCAACGCCGGCATCGACGTGGTGACGATGGCAAACAACCACGGGCTGGACTACGGCCCGATCAGCGTGCCGGACGTCCTCGCCGCGGCCGAGGACAAGGGATGCCGGTGATCGGGATCGGACGTGACGCTGACGAGGCGTTTCGCCCGTGGATCACCTCGGTGCACGGTCAGCGCATCGCCTTCATAGGGGCCACCGCAGTGGTCGACGCCCACCTGGTCGAGAGCTTGTCCGCCGGACGCCACCAACCAGGCGTCGCAACCGCCCTCGATGGTGACAACGCCGCGCTCGTCGCGGCCATCAAGGACGTCCGCCCGCGCGTCGACACGGTGGTGGTGGACATGCACTACGGCAGCGACATCAGTCAGTGCCCGACTGAGATCCAGCGCGGCGTCGTTCGAGACGCCGCACTGGGGTGCTGCTCGGCCAGCGCGCACGCGCTGCTCGGCGCCGGCGAGGCTCCGCCTACGTCAGTTACAGCTTAGGCAACTACCAGTTCTATTCCGCCGGTGGCATCACCGCGGAGACAGGCGTGCTCACGCTGACCGTCGACGGGCGCAAGGTCAGTGACCCACGGTGGACCCCTGGCACCATCGTCGGGGCTTGCCGACGCCGTTGACAGGAGCCACTGCTGCCGACGCCGTCGGCCGCTGGCGAAGCTTGCGGGCGTGTACCGGCCTGACGCCCACGCCACAATCTCGTTAGCCGCGAACACATGCCCTAGCGCGAGGAGCAAGCTTGGCAGTGGCCGCGAAAGGCCTCCTCGAAGCCACCACGACGGCTACAGCTGGCGGGCATACGTGGAGTACTCAACCGGCGCCGGGATGCGACCCTCGAGTGGGTGTGAGGCCCGCACCGCGCGTCTTGGTGTGAGCGGGCTCCATGGTTCTTGCCCCTGTCAGGCGTGACTTGTCAGGCGTGACGCTCGAACGTTGCCAGCAGCCCCTCGACGCCACCGGGACCGATGCGTCCCTTCACCTCGACGGACGTCAGTGCCTTGAGCTGCCACCCCTGCCTGGCATGCTCGTTTAGCACCTTCTCGAGCTTGTCACCGGACATCTTGCCCCCGATCATGCCCTCACGTAGCTCGACAACCTTGTACTCGTAGGCCATGCGCTACCTCCTTCGTTCCGGGTGTCTCGAGGCATGCCCGAGCCACTTGGAGCTTTTGCTTTGCCGGACATCCAGCAGTGTAGGCATCGAAACGCCGCTCAACAGAGGTTGACCATACGTCTGGGTGCCGGGCTGCCGGTGGACCGGTTGCGGCTTCCGCAGCACGGCGGTGGCGATGAACCCGAGCCGTCAGGGGTCTCTGGTGCACAACGCAGTACCCTCGGAGCCAATGGCAGTACTTTCGACAGCTGAAGGAGGATACATGGCGGCGGATCAGTTCTTCGAAGTCTTCAAGAAGCCGAATGGCAAGTTCACGTACCAACTGAAAACCCGCGGGAACAAAGTCCTGGCAAAGGGTCGGTCATTCCCGACGAAGAAGGCGGCAAACAGCGCCATCCAGCGGCTCAAAAACGTCGTCCCCGCTGCCCCCGTGGAGGAGCGTCCCGAAGACTGAACTACGCAGCAACGACTTCGGAGGCGGCTGGACCTACGCCCACGCCCAAGTGATCTCCGAGGCCACGGACCATCACCACACCGAGACTGGATCGCCAGAGCCCCGTGGATAGAGTTTCTCGCTCACCTTCGACCAAGGAGCCACATGCAGGTCTGGCCAGGCGGCCCCTACCCGCTCGGTGCAACGTATGACGGGGCTGGCACCAACTTCGCGCTCTTCTCGGAGGTCGCAGAGTCCGTCGAGCTCTGCTTGTTCGACAAGGACGGAACCGAGACGCGCGTCGACGTGCCCGAGCGCAACGCGTTGGTGTGGCACGTCTACCTGCCCCGAATCACGCCCGGCCAGCGTTACGGCTACCGCGTCCACGGCCCCTACGAGCCTGCGCGTGGGCACCGGTGCGACCCCAGCAAACTGTTGATAGACCCCTACGCCAAGGCGCTCGAAGGTCAGATCGACTGGGCGCCGGCCTGCTTCTCCTACGACCTCGCAAACCCGGCCAAGCGCAACACCGCAGACTCCGCCGCCCATACGATGAAGTCGGTCGTCGTCAACCCTTTCTTCGACTGGCAGCAAGACCGTCCGCCACGACGCTCCTACCACGAGAGCGTGATCTACGAGGCGCACGTGAGGGGCTTGACGCAGACACACCCAGACATCCCCGAGGAGATCCGCGGGACGTATGCCGCCATGGCTCATCCCACGACGATCGAGCACCTCACGAGCCTTGGGGTGACAGCCGTGGAGCTCATGCCTGTGCACCAGTTCATCAACGACTCGGCGCTGTCCGACCGGGGGCTCTCGAACTACTGGGGTTACAACACCATCGGCTTCCTCGCCCCGCACAACGCCTACAGCTCGACCGGTCATCTCGGCGAACAGGTTCTGGAGTTCAAGGCCATGGTGCGTGACCTGCACCGCGCTGACATCGAGGTCATCCTCGACGTCGTCTACAACCACACCGCCGAGGGCAACCACCTAGGCCCGACGCTGGGGTTCCGAGGCATCGACAACGCCGCCTACTACCGCCTCGACGACGACGACCCGGCCAAGTACTCCGACACCACCGGCACAGGCAACACGCTGTTGATGCGGCACCCGCACGTCCTGCAGCTGATCATGGACTCGCTGCGCTACTGGGTGACGGAGATGCACGTCGACGGCTTCCGCTTCGACCTGGCAGCCACCCTCGCCCGTCAGTTCCACGAGGTCGACCGGCTGAGTGCCTTCTTCGACCTCGTGCACCAGGACCCGGTGGTGTCGCAGGTCAAGCTCATCGCCGAGCCGTGGGATGTGGGCCCCGGTGGCTACCAGGTGGGAAACTTTCCGCCGCAGTGGACGGAGTGGAACGGCAAGTACCGCGACACTGTCCGCGACTACTGGCGCGCCGAGCCAGGCTCGCTCGCCGAGTTCGCGGCCCGACTCGCCGGTTCGAGCGACCTCTACGAGAGCGACGGCCGGGCGCCGTACGCCTCCATCAACTTCGTCACCGCCCATGACGGTTTCACGCTGCGTGACCTGGTGTCCTTCAACGAGAAGCACAACGACGCCAACGGCGAGCACAACTTGGACGGCGAGAGCCACAACCGCTCCTGGAACTGCGGCGCCGAGGGGCCGACGGACGACCCGGAGATCCTGGCGTTGCGCGCTCGACAGCAGCGCAACTTCCTGGCGACGCTGCTGGTCAGCCAGGAGTCCCCATGCTGCTCCATGGCGACGAGTTCGGCCGCACCCAGCAGGGCAACAACAACGTGTACTGCCAAGACAGCGAGCGCTCCTGGGTCGACTGGGACGACGTCGACAGCGATCTGCTCGAGTTCACCCGCTCGTTGCTCAAGCTGCGCGCGGAGCACGCGGTCTTCCGGCGGCGCCGGTTCTTCACCGGGAGGGCTGCTGAGAACGGACTGCCAGACGTCGCCTGGCTGCGACAGGACGCCACCAGGATGGACGCCGACGACTGGCGCCACAACTTCCTCAGGCCCCTTGCCGTCTTCTTGAACGGCGAGGCGATCACGGAGCCGGGACTGCGTGGCGAAAACATCACCGATGACTCGTTCCTGCTGCTCTTCAACCCCACCCATAAAGACGCGACCATGACACTGCCCGACGGTTCGTACGGCGCCAGCTGGCACCTCGTCCTCGACACCGCCGGCTCAACCGACGACGTCGACAGTGACCCTGCTCCTGCCGGCAAGCTTCGGGAAATGTCGGCTCGGTCCGTCGTCGTGATGCGTCGTGGTTGAACGAGCGCCGAGCACTGCTGACGCTAGCCTGACGCTGGGCCCGAAGCACTACCCCGGGTTCCGGGCGGCGTCGGCATCACGGCACCGACCCGTTATGGGTCCGCCGCTGCTGGGTCAGCTTCTTCCACTTCTTCACCCGCTCGGCCCGCAGCCTTGCATCGGATCGCTCCGCCATCCACGTCGTCTCACGCCGGAGCTTGAACCAGCTCTCCAGGCGTCGCTCGGACAGCGCACCCTCCTCGACCGCTTGGCGCACCGCACAGCCGGGTTCGACACTGTGGACGCAGTCGGAGAACCTGCATCGTGTGCCTAGCGCGACGACATCGGGAAAGGTGGCTGCGAGCCCCTCGGCGGTATGGTGCAAACCGACCCCCCGCAGTCCTGGGGTGTCGATGACCGCGCCGCCCCCGGGAAGGGGGACCAGCTCGCGCCGCACCGACGTGTGTCGCCCCTTGCCGTCGTCGCGGATGTCCTTCGTCGTCAAGAGGTAGGCGCCGACAAGGGCGTTGATCAGCGTGGACTTGCCGTGGCCTGAGGCGCCGATCAGCCCGAGTGTGGCGTTGCAGCCCGCCATTGCCCTCAACCGGTCAAGTCCTTGACCTGTGACGGTGCTGCAGATGACGACGTCAACTCCAGGAGCCGCCTTCGCCACATCGTCGGCCACCATCGAGGCATCGCCGACCAGGTCTGCCTTGGTCAAGACGACCGCCGGCCGGGCACCGCTCTCCCATGCCAGCGCAACCAGCCGCTCCACGCGCGACACGTTCGGCGCCGGGTGCAGCGCCACTACGACCGCGAGCACGTCGATGTTGGCCAGCAGCACCTGTCCGTGCGACGTGCCCGACGCCTCTGCCCGCACGACCGACGTACGCCTCGGCAACAGGGTCTCGACGGTGACCGGCCCGTCGGACCACGTCCGCACAAGACACCAGTCACCAGCGCACGGAGCCGCGCGTGAGTCTCCGCCCGCCGCGTCAAGCAGCGCCGCGCCGTACGTCGCCCGAACCGGGCCGCGCTTAGTCATCACCGTGCAGAGGCCCTTGTCGACGCGGGCCACCCGCGCCGGGACCCCTGCGCCCAGGTACGACGAGGCAAGCTCGCGCCAGTCGTCGTCCCAGCCGAGCCCCGTCAGGTCGATCAGCGGAGCCGTCACACGGCGAAGGCTAGGCCCGCGCGGGGGGCCGCGCACCGGGTTATTGGCTCTTCGGACTTATGCATGGGCAGCGGTTCGTCGGTAGGTCCGGGTGCCGCTGGGGCGACCTGGATGCGTACCCGCCGTCAGGCGTCGTCGGTGGAGGGGCCTTGGCGCTGCCAGCGACGTGCGCGCAGCCGCCGGAGCAGCTCCAACCGTGCCCCAGCGGTCGACGACTCCGGCCATTCACGGTCGAATGCGGCGTTCAGCGCCGCGCCGATCAGCACCGCAAGAGCGGTGAGGTAGAGCCAGAGCAAGATGGCGATAGGTGCAGCGAGGGGGCCATAGATGGACGTCTTCGCCGTCTGCAGGATCAAGCGCAGCAGATAGCTGCCCAGCAGCCAGATGGTGAACGCGAGCACGGCACCAGGCAGGTCGTGCCGCCACGACGTCCGCACCGGAACCGACCAGTGGTAGAGCGTCGTCAGGAACGCGACGCTCATGACGATCACGACCGGCCAGTACGCCGCGTTGAGCAGATCAGCCCGCTCGGGCAGCAACCGGTCGACCAGTCGCGGCCCGGCCAGGACGAGGGGCAGCACGACCACTCCCACCACCAGGCCGATGACGTAGAGCTGGAACGCCAGCAACCGGGTACGCACGATGCCACGACGTCCGCTGAGGCCGTACATGATCGTGATGGTGTCGACGAAGACGTTGAGCGCCCGCGACCCCGACCACAGGGCCAGCACGAAGCCGACCGAGATGACGTCGAAGCGACCTCCGGCGAGAACGCGGTTCACCGTTGGTGTGACGACCCGGTCGACCGAAGCGTCGGTCAGCACCCGACCTGCCATCTCGATGACCTCGTGCTTGAAGTACAGGATCTGAGTGGGATCGACCTTCTTGACGATGTAGGTGATGCTGCCCGCGAGTCCGAAGACAAGCGGGGGAAGCGACAAGATCGCGAAGAACGCGGCCTCGGCGGCCAGGCCCGTGACACGGTGGCGAAAGCAGGAGCCGACCGTCGAAGCGAGGAGCCGCCAGCTGGTTGCCTTGAGCGAGGCGACAGAGACTCGTCGCGGCACCTCCCCACTCACCGACTCCGTCGACATGGCGCTTACGGTATCGACCTCGCCGCCGCAGGCTGCGAAGCGACAAACCAGCCGAGCAGGTCACTAGGCTTTCGCTCATGACCACCGACAATTTTGCTGCGGCCGCCTCCACCGCCTACCGGTCCGCTCTCGAGGTGATCGAGTCGGTCGAGCCGCGCGTCGCTGCCGCCACCCGCAGCGAGCTCGCCGACCAGCGCGCATCCTTGAAGCTCATAGCCAGCGAGAACTACGCCTCCCCCGCCGTGTTGCTGGCTATGAGCAGCTTCCTGAGCGACAAGTACGCCGAGGGCACCGTCGGACACCGCTTCTATGCGGGTTGCCGAAACGTCGACACCGTCGAGTCGCTGGCGGCCGAGCATGCACGCGAGCTGTTCGGCTCGCCCTACGCGTACGTGCAGCCGCACTCTGGAATCGACGCGAACCTGGTGGCCTTCTGGGCCATCCTGGCGACTCGGGTGGAGGCTCCTGCGCTCGCACAGGCGGGCGCCAACGGCGTCAACGACCTGTCCGAGGACGACTGGGAGCGGCTACGGGCACGATTCGGCCAGCAGCGGATGCTGGGGATGGCCCTCGACGCCGGCGGTCACCTCACCCACGGGTTCCGCCCCAACATCTCCGGAAAGATGTTCCACCAGCGAAGCTACGGCACCGACCCCGAATCGGGGCTCCTCGACTACGACCTGGTGGCTGCTGCCGCCCGTGAGTTCCAGCCGCTCATCCTCATCGCCGGGTACTCGGCGTACCCCCGCCGGGTGAACTTCGCAAAGATGCGCGAGATCGCCGACGAGGTCGGCGCGACCTTCATGGTGGACATGGCGCACTTCGCCGGGCTCGTCGCGGGCAAGGTGTTCAGCGGCGACGAGGACCCGGTGCCGCACGCCCACGTCGTCACCACGACCACGCACAAGTCGCTGCGTGGCCCGCGCGGCGGGCTTGTGCTGGCCACCGAGGAGTACGCCGACGCCGTCGACAAGGGCTGCCCGATGGTGCTCGGCGGACCACTGTCGCACGTGATGGCGGCGAAAGCGGTGGCGCTCGCGGAGGCCCGGCGCCCCGAGTTCCAGACGTATGCCGCGGAGGTGGCGGCCAACGCCCAGACGCTGGCGGAGGGTCTCGTGAAGCGGGACGCAACGATCGTGACGGGCGGCACCGACAACCACCTCGTCCTGCTCGACGTCACCGGCTTCGGGCTCACCGGCCGTCAGGCGGAGACAGCTCTGCTCGACGCAGGGATCGTCACCAACCGCAACTCCGTACCGCTCGACCCGAACGGCGCGTGGTACACCAGCGGGATCAGACTCGGAAGCCCAGCCCTCACCAGCCGCGGTTTCGGCCATGACGAGTTCGACAGGGTGGCCGAGCTCGTCGTCGAGGTGCTGTCACACACCACCGCAGACACCACCAAGAGCGGCTCGCCGTCGAAGGTGCGCTGCACGACCGCGGAGGGCGTGGCCGACAGAGTCCGCGCCTCCGCAGCGGAGCTCCTCGACGCAAATCCGCTCTATCCCGGCCTCGCACTCGCCTGACTTCTCAGTATGTGAACGCCTTGAGGCCGTCAGCAGGGCTCATCACGACGTCGTGGTCACAGCGGCCGGTGTGATCGGTTTCCCGATGCTGCACTGCTGGCAGTCCTCGACGAACGGCTGCGCGAGTCGTTGCGAGTCGCCAGGGCGCGCGAGCTCGATGCGCTCGTGCTGGCGGCCGTGTCACAGCCGCTGGGCGCGCACGACGAGATGGCGCGGGTGATCATCGCCCGGTACTCCGTCGGCGCGCTCGGACTGGTGCCGATGCCGGCGTAGGCCGAGATGGCAGGATCGTGGGCGTGCAGTCTTTGTCCCGGCCACGACAACTGAGCTGACCGAGGAGCTCTTCATGGACCTGCCCGTCATGCCGCCGCTGGCGCCGATGCTCGCCAAGGCAACGAAGACGATTCCAGCGCCCGAGGCGCACGAGGGCGGCCTCCTCTACGAGCCGAAGTGGGACGGCTTCCGCTGCATCGTCTTCCGCGACGACGACGAGGTAGAGCTGGGCAGCCGCAACGAACGCCCGCTGACCCGCTACTTCCCCGACGTGGTGGCAGCGGTGAAGCGGTCGCTGCCGCCACGATGCGTCGTCGACGGCGAGATTGTCATCGCCATCGACCGGCGGCTCGAGTTCGAGCGACTGCTGGAGCGCATCCATCCCGCCGACTCCCGCGTCCAGAAGCTCGCCGTCGAGACACCTGCCTCTTTCGTCGCGTTTGATCTCCTGGCGCTCGGTGACCGCTCACTGCTGGAGCTGCCTCAGAAAGAACGACGCGGGCTGCTGGAGAGTGCGCTTGCCGGCGCGCGAGCTCGCGTCCACGTGACCGTGGCGACGACAAAGAGACAGCGTGCAGAAGAATGGTTCGGCAGCTTTGAGGGTGCCGGTCTCGACGGGGTGGTCGCGAAGCCGCTGGCGGCGGCTTACCAGCCGGGCAAACGGACGCTTCTCAAGGTCAAGCACGAGCGAACAGCCGACGTGGTCCTTGCCGGTTACCGGCTGCACAAGACGTCGAAGCCCGACGAGCCGCTGCTCGGGTCGTTGCTGCTCGGTCTGTACGACGCAGCCGGCAGACTGCAGCACGTTGGGGTGTCGGCTGCCTTTCCCGTGGCCCGCCGGGCCGAGCTGATCGCCGAGCTCGAACCACTTGTGGTCGGTCCGGGTGACCACCCGTGGGCGGAGTGGGCAGCGGCGGAGGGCAACAGCGACCGGATGCCGGGCGCCCAGTCGCGGTGGAACTCAGGCAAGGACCTGTCATGGGTGCCGCTCGAGCCCTCCCTGGTGGCGGAGGTGGGCTACGACCATATGGAAGGCACGCGGTTTCGCCACACCACGCAGTTCAAGCGCTGGCGTCCCGATCGCGCTCCAGAGTCGTGTACATATGAGCAGCTCGAGGAGCCGGTGAGATACAACCTTGACGACATCTTGCAATGAGCCGACGTGGACCGCCGCAAAGGATGGGCACAACGTCGTCACGGGAGCATGATGGCTGCATCAACTGAAAGGCTGTCGCGACCCGAAGGAGCGCTGCCATGTACAACGTCCTCATCTTGGCCGAGCAGGCGCTGAGTCCTGGTGACGCAGCAGAGGTGATATCGCTTCACGAAGAGATCGAGGAGCCCCGCCATTACCATGTGCTCATCCCCTGCGAGAACGCCCAGCTGCGCGTGGAGACCGCGCTCGGTGCGCTGGGGGCCAGTGAAGTCCTCGCGGCGCCGCCAGTGGTCGTCGACCCCGTCGACGCCGAGAAGGCTCAGGAGAGCATCGACTCACAGGCCGAGAACGCCGTAACGGTCAGCACTGCTGCGTTGCAAGCCCTCGGCAACGAGGCGACGGGCGAATTCAGCCGTGACGACCCGATCGACTGTCTCGAGCGAGTGGCGCAGTCGCGCAGCGCCGACGAGGTGATCGTCATGACGCGTCCGCACGTGGTAGCCGAGTTCTTCCATGTCGACTGGACCTCGAAGGCACGCCGTCGCCTCCGCGTCCCGGTCCTCCACCTCATCGAACATGAGCCTCTCGACGCCGAGGCAGGGTCTGGACAAGGAATCACGGGTATGTGAGGACCGAGGCCTGTCGACGCAACGTTGCAGACCGCAGGCGCTTGGCGCGCGACGGCGGATCGGCGTACCGTCCGAGTGTGAGCGTTGCCGAGTCTTCCCAGGCACCGCCGGGGACCGGTGACCGTTCCGACATTGCGGAACTCATTCCGATGGTGCGTCGGATCGTTCGCGCCCGCGTGGCAGACCACCCGGCAGCAGACGACCTCGTGCAGGAAACCCTGGTGCGAGTGCTCGGCGCTGCGGAACGTGTCGAGCCGGGGATGCTGGAGCCGTACGCCATCGTCACTGCCCGTCACGTCGTCGCGTCTATGTGGAAGGAGCAGGACCGCCAGCGCCGTAACCAGCACCGGGTGGCTGATCTGCGCCTGCCGGACGCCCCCGACGAAGATCTGCTGCAGGGAGAGGACCGCGCGGCAGTGGCCCAGGCGCTCAAACATCTGTCGGAGCGGGAACGACGGACCCTCCTGGCGCACGAGCTTCACGGACAGGACACGCGCTCGCTGGCCGACGAGCTGGGCTCCACTGCCGGAGCGGTGGCCGCCCAGCTGAACCGCACCCGCGCGAGACTGCGCGTCGAGTATCTGCTGGCGCTCGAGCACACCGAGCCGTTCAGTGACCGGTGCCGTCCGGTCCTCATCGCGCTCTCGAGTGGGGACCGGCGCCGCCAACGTGAAGTTGACGCCGGCCGCCATCTCCTCGAGTGCGACCTATGTGCACGCCTGAGCCACCCATTGCTTGCGCGGGGACAGTCGCGCGACGACGAACTGCGCATCCCCATCCGCGCCGACGCAGACGTCGTTCTGGCCCGCCAGGGTGTCCGCGAGCTCGCTGCCCGAGTGGGCTTCTCAGGGACTGACCTCACGGTCATCGCAACGGCGGTGTCAGAGGTCTCCCGCAACATCGTGCGTTTCGCCGATGCAGGCGAAGTTGTCGTCGAGCTACTCAAGGAGCCACGACCCGGGGTGCGCATCGTCGCTCGAGACACCGGGCCGGGAATTCCAGACGTGGAGCGGGCGCTCACCGACGGATTCAGTACCTATCACGGCCTGGGCCTCGGCCTGCCGGGGGCGCGTCGTCTAATGGACGAGTTCGCAGTGGTTTCAGAAGTAGCCAGAGGGACGACCGTAACCATGACAAAGTGGTGCCAGGAAGGATGACAATGAACCAGGAGCACACCTTGACCGATGCAGTTGCGGCGGACTTCCCCACCCTCGACCGCCAAGACGAACACCAGCTGCTCCCACAGCTGGTGGCTCACCTTCGTCAGCACCGGACGAAGCTGCGTCAGGAGTGGGCTACTCGTATCCACGACGCGCACCTTCTCGACGCGATGACACCCCAAGAGATGTCGACCGAGACGACCTCGGTTTACGACAACTACGTCGAAGTCCTCGAGACCGGGAGCGTCGAGGCACTCCAGCACTACGCCAGGGACCTTTCGGAGCGGATCATCCCTCGCGGGGTCGAGACCCACGAGGTGGTCGGCATCGTGCTGCTGCTGCGCGATGTGCTGGCGCGGTCGTTGTTCGAGAAGTACCAGCGCGACTTCTCATTGCTCAACCGTGTCCTGGACGCCTACGAGCCTGCTGCCAACCGGATCGCCAACACCGTCGCCGTGAGCTTCGTCGACGAACGGGAGCGGGTGATCCGCCAGCAGCAGGACGCCATCAAGGAACTGTCCACCCCCGTCCTGCCCGTGCGGGAGCGGTTGCTCATCCTGCCGATCATCGGTGTCCTGGACAGCGAACGGGCAAAGCAGCTCACCGAGCAGCTCCTGACTGGTATCCGCACGCACAGGGCAAAGGTCGTCGTGATCGACATCACCGGGGCTCCGGACGTGGACGAGACAGTCGCCAACCACCTGGTGCAGACTGTCGACGCATCCCGGCTGATGGGCGCCAGTGTCATCATCACCGGACTCTCACCGGAGATCGCCCAGACGCTGGTGACCATCGGCGTCGACCTGAGCAAGATGAACACCATCGGCGACCTGCAGGGCGGCCTCGAAGAGGCCGAGCGGCTTCTCGGGTACACGGTCGCCCGCCGAGACGGTTCGGGGGGATAGTGGCAACCGGACCGGCACTGGTCTCCATCCTGCGACAGGGCCCCTACCTGATCGCGTCGATCCACACTGCCCTCGACGACTCCCAGCTGATCCGGTTCCAGAAAGACCTGATCGATCAGATCGGCCGATACCGGTCTCGTGGTGTCATCATCGACGTCGCAGCGCTCGACGTGCTGGACTCGTTCGGGTCACGCACCTTGCGCAACATCGCCGAGATGGCGCGTCTGCGCGGAGCGCTGACGGTGATCGTCGGGATCCAGCCCGACGTCGCATTCGCCATGGTGTCGCTCGGCATGGGCACCGGCTCCGTGCACGCGGCCCTCGATCTGGAGGAGGGCTTGGAGTACCTCGACAGCCGACTACCGGCCAAGGACGTCGGCCGGGCAGTCTCTGCTCCCGGATGACCGGGCTGGACGACCTGACCCGGGACTACCGCACTGCGTTCCTGAGATATCTGCCGAGGCGGGAGGAGGCCCCGCTCCACCACGGTTACGAAATCGGCCGCTCGGCGTTCGCCGACGGCCTGAGCCTCCTCGAGCTTGCCCGCGTGCACCACGAGGTCTTCCTGGAGGTTCTTCGAGACACCGCGACCGAGGAGCTGTCCACGGTGGCCACTGCCGCCTCAGAGTTCTTTCTGGAGGTCCTGGCCACCTACGACATGACCCAGCGCGGCTTCCTTGACGAAGGTTAGGTGGGCAGGCCTGCTCGTGAGAGTCCCCAGCAGGGGACGCCCGGGACCCGCTTGGTACTGCCGGCAAGACCCCCGCTCCTCACACAAGCGGGGGTCTTGTCCAGTGCGGCCGAGGGGAACCGGTCGTACTTCCACGAGACAAGTACTACAGACGGCGGATGGGCTTGCCTGTCGATGGGTCGCCTTCGGCGACGGAGCGCTCAGCGCTGTCTTCGGCCCGGGGGACGTCTATCCGAACCATCAGGACCAGGCCTAGGGCGAGGCCCACCAGGAACA
>JAUJOO010000017.1:0-16092 GCA_030447585.1 Nocardioidaceae bacterium
GTGAGTGAGAACTCCGGCGTCCCCTCCGGGAGCTTGACGGTGAGGAAGAACGGCGGCTGCGCGTAGGCGTCGTCCTGCGGGTCCTGGGGGACCTCCCACCGCTCCGAGGCGCTGTAGAACGTCGAAGGGTCTGTCACGTGGTACGTCGACAGCAGCTCACGCTGGACCTTGAAGAGGTCCTCGGGATAGCGCAGGTGAGCCATCAGGTCGTCGGAGATATCCTGCTTCGCCTGCACCACGTCAGGGAAGGCAGACATCCACGCCTCGAGAATCGGGTCGCTCTCGTCCCACTGGTACAGGCTGACGGTGCCGTCGTACGCGTCGACGGTCGCCTTGACCGAGTTGCGGATGTAGCTGATGTCGCTCGACCGCTGCCTGGCCAGGGCATCTGCCTCCGTCAGCGAGTCGCTGGTGGCGTCCTCCAGGTTGATCTGTTCCGACATAGGGAAGTTCGCCGTCGTCGTGAAGCCGTCGACGATCCACAGCAGGCGTCCGTCGACCACGGCCGGGTACGTGTCGCTGTCGACCGTCAGCCACGGTGCGACCTTCTCCACCATCTGGCGCGGGTTGCGGTCGTAGATGATGCGCGACTCAGAGTTGACCCGGCCCGACAGCAGGATGGACGAGTCCCAGAACTTCGTCGCGTACAGCGCCTGGCCGAAGGTCGACCCGATCGGGACCCCACCTTCGCCGTCGTAGGTCGAGTAGTCGTCGGCTCCTTCGGTGTCTCCTACGCTCGGGATGTTCAGCTCGAACGGCTCGGAGCCCTCGGGCTGGCCCACGATCGAGTAGGTGGGCTCCATCTCGCCGTAGTAGACGCGCTGCTCGAAGTCGCCGAGCACGCCGGTCGACGGGAGGTTCTGCTGTGCGAACACCGGCTCCCCCTCGCTGTTGCGCCGGTCGCCGTACGCCGCCACCACACCGTAGCCGTGCGTGTAGACGGTGTGGTCGTTGGCCCAGTTGCGCTGGCTGTCCTGCAGCCCGTTGAGGTCGAGCTCACGAGCCGCGATCACGACGTCCTGCGGCGGCTCGCCCGCCTCGAGCTGGTAGCGGTCGACGTCGAGCACGTCGGGCATCGTGTAGAAGCCTCGCTGCTGTTGAAGCTGGGTAAAGGTCGGCGCCACCAGCTTGGGGTCGATGAGGCGTACGCCGGGAAGCGCGTCGGCCTGCCGCTGCAGCTCGGCCGGAGTCTCTTGGGTGACCCCCGGGTAGGCGCGCGTTTTGATGCCGTTGAGGTCGAAGGCTGCGCGGGTCGCCTCGATGTTCAGGGCGATGTATCGCGACTCCTTGTCCGGCTCCGAGGGCTTCACCTGGAACCGCTGCACGATCGCCGGCCAGATGCCGCCGATCAGGATGGCGGACAAGATGAGCAGGCCGAAGCCGAGCACCGGCAGCATCCACCCGGGTCGGAACACGTTCCCGAAGAACAGCAGCGCACAGATGAGGGCGATCACGGCGAGGATGTTCTTGGCAGGGAGGACGGCGTTCGCATCTGTGTACGAGATACCGGTGAACAGCCTGCCGTCGGAGATGGCGAGCCCGTAGCGGTCCAGCCAGTACGACACCGCCTTGACGAGCATGAAGAAGCCCAGCAGGACCGACAGCTGCACCTGGGCACCGGAGGCAATCCGGTCGCGGCTCGCGCCGAGCCTTATGCCGCCGTACAGGTAATGGGTGGCCGTGGCCACGATCAGGGCGATCACCAGCACGGTGAAGCTGAAGCTGGTGAGGAACCGGTACCAGGGGTAGTCGAAGACGAAGAACCCGATGTCTCGCCCGAAGTACACATCACCCTCGCCGAAAGACCCACCGTTGCGCCACATCAGGTACGACTGCCACTGCCCCGAGGCGCTGGCCCCGCCGAACAGGAACATCACGGCGCCCAGTCCGATGAGGACCCAGTGCCGGACCGGGTCGATGGTGTCCTGGTAGCGCTCGACGGTCGGGTTTCGGTAGCCGTCGCTGTGCAGGATGGGCCGCATCCGGAAGGCCAGGTAGGCGCTGCCGACCGCGACCGCGGCAAGGACCAGCCCGAAGACCACGAAGAGCAGGACCCGGGTCCAGAGCACCGTTGAGAAGACGGTGCCGTACGCCACGGAGCCGAACCACATCTTCTCGGTCCAGACCTCGACGAAGACCGAGAACAGGATGACAAGCGCTACCACAACGCCCAACGTCGGCAGCAGCGCCTTGGGGCGACGCGACGGCGTTCCGCGGACCGGACGGGCTGGCCGTTCGGCGGCGGAGTCAAACAGACCGCTCACAAAGCTCCTTCGGCGAGTCGTTCAGCAAGCCGGTGTACCTACCTGCTAGTAAAGCGTCTCACGCAAGGCTGAGACGAGGCTCGGCACCATGTCAGCACCGTGCAGCAAAGCGTCGTCGCTGTCGTGTGCTCGCATCCGGACCACGCAGTGCGTCTCACCGCTGCGCAGCACCCCGACGGCGATGCGCACCTCCTCGCGACCCGGATGCTGCGAGGCGAATACCGCTGCGCTCTGTGGATCGTCTGGGACCTGCTGCTCTGCATCCGGGGGAAGCACCACGCTTTCGACGACGGCCAGAGCCCCCGCCACGGTGTCGGGCCAGGTGATCCGACCCAGTAACTCCTCCAACGAGTCGAAGGGGTCCTCGAGTTCCTGCTCGACGGGGGTGAACAGGGTGGCCGAGCCGTCCGACAACCCGAGCTCGGCGGCGAACTCGGGTTCTGCTTCTGCCAGCTGCGCAGACAACGCGAGCGCGAACAGGCGTCCGGGCTGGTCCCAACCTTCGGCACTCGTATGCCGCTCGACCTCGACCACCGCCATGCGCAGCGCCAAGGCGTCGTCGGAGAGCTCGTCAGACATCTGCGATCACCTGCCACACAGCGTCAGCGACGCCTCGTCACCGACGTCGATCGACTCCAACGCCGAGACGGCATCGTCGATCGTCGCGACCTTGACGAGGAGGATGTCGTCCGCAAGCTCGGACGCACCGGCCTCCTCGCAGTTGTCGGCGGGAACCAGGAAGACCGATGCCCCGTCCCCACCCTTGTACGCGCCGATGATCTTCTGCAGGATCCCACCGATGGGGCCGACTTTGCCGTCGGCGTCTATGGTGCCGGTCCCGGCGACGAACCGGCCGCCGGTCAGCGCCCCGGGCGTCAACAGGTCATAGATCGCGACCGAGAACACCAGACCGGCGCTCGGCCCTCCGATGTTCTCGCTCACGTTGATGTCGACTTCGACGAGTGGGCCGAGACCGATGCCGATTCGCGCCTTCTCGGGGTCGTCTTCGCTCTGCTCCGTCCGGATCTCGACGGTCAGCCTCTCTGGGCCCCGTCGTACCAGCAGCGCCACCACGTCGCCGGGGGCCACGGCACCGATGGCAGTCGCCGCATCCTCGGTGGACCCCACTTGTTTCCCGTCGACGGAGAGGATGCGATCACCGGGCTCGAGCCTCCCGTCGGCAGGTGCGCCCGGCTCGACCTGCTTGACCTCTACGGCATACGGGTCGATGCCCGCCTGCTCGAGGCCGACGACCACGGCGGCTGACTGGGAGTCCGACATGGCTGCCCGGTTCTCCTCCTCCACCTTCTCCGCAGGCTGGTCTGGTGGGTAGTAGACGTCGCGAGGTATCACCACCTCGTCGGGGGATATCCAGGACGCCAAGACGTCGGGAAGTCGCGGATGGTACTCCTGGCTGCTCACCGACACTGTCGTCAGATCGAGGTGACCGTCGACGGGATAGGTCTTGGCGCCGGTGATCTGGATGACGGGCTTGCCTTCGACGTCACCGAGAACGTTGGCGGTCAGCCCCGGTGACAGCAAGACGTACGGCATCGGCACGGAGAACGCAACGCTGACGAGGACCAGCAGCAAGGCAGCAGACACCACGAGAGACGTCGTCCTGCGGCTCATGGCTTCGACGACCTCACCGAGGCGAGGGCCCGCGGGGCGACGAGCGGCGGACAGTCCCACGGATGGCGACTCCATGACTTGGTTCGGCCGGAGCGGAGGTGGGGACAGCGTTGGCTGGCCGCCGGGGGCCCGGGCGCCCCAAGGCGGCCTGCATGCGCGCGAGGGCGGCCTCGGAGTCGTCGCGGTGGTCGTCGTCGCGCCGACGCCCCAGCCATCCAGCCCAGAGCATCGCCACCACGGTGGCCGCGGCCGGTGGCGCCAGCCACCACAAGACCTCCATCGGGGTTCCTACCTCTCACCGGGCGCAGCTGCGGTCGCAGCGGGTACGCCGATCAGCGTACGCCGAACCGACGCCGCTTCTCCGACACGCGGCGCTAGGGCGTGCCAACCCATTCGTCTGACCCGTCCTCGAAGAGCTGATGCTTCCAGATCGGGACCTCTGCCTTGAGGTCATCGACAAGCTGGCGGCAGGCCGCGAAGGCGTCGCCGCGATGGGCGCACGACACGGCTGCGACAACGGCCACGTCACCCACGCCGAGGTCCCCGGTGCGGTGCACGGCAGCCACCGCGATCACGTGTTCGTCGGCCGCTACCCGTTCGGCGACCGTACGCAGTGCCGCATCCGCGGCTGGGTGGGCCGTGTAGCCCAATGCGGTGACGGCCTTGGCGTCGTCGTGGCGGCGTACCGTCCCGACAAACATCGCGACCCCGCCTGCTGCCGGGTCCACGACGGCGTCGTAGACCGCCCCGATGTCGAGGGCCGAGTCGCAGATCTCCAGCAGCCGGATCTTGTCTGACACGCCCGAAACTGTAACGCTTTGGTGCCCTTGGTCCCCGCTCTGCCGCCGGCACCGCTCGGATGCGCGCAGCAGCCGACGGCTTCGGCAACCCGGGGTCGCCAAGTACCTTGGACTCATGCCTGAGCTACCACCCGACGGCCCCCAAGACGACGACGACCGCCAATCCCGCAGCAACCCGTTCGCCGGGACCCCCTTCGAGCAGATGTTCTCGAGCCTTGCCGGTGGGGACATGTCAGGACTGCAAGCGATGTTCGGACAGATCCAGCGAATGTTCGCGCCGCACGAGGGGTCGGTCAACTGGGACTTTGCTCGTGACCTGGCGCGCCAGGTGGTCGCCGCGGAGGTCGACCGCTCCCCCGATGCCGGTGACCTTCGCCGCATCCGCGACGCCGCAATGCTGGCCGAGCACTGGCTCGATCAGGCAACCGAACTGCCTGCGAGCAGCAGCACCATCGTCGCGTGGAGCCGCGCCGACTGGGTCGAGGCCTCGATGCCTGCCTGGCAACGGCTCGTCGAGCCGGTTGCCGAAAGCGTCGTCAAGGCGATCGGGGATGCGCTTCCGGCGGAGGCGAAGGCAATGGCAGGTCCGATGCTGGGCATGCTCGAGCAGCTCGGCAGCGGCATGTTCAGCCAGCAGCTGGGGCAGGCCGTCGGTGGGTTGGCCAAGGAAGTCGTCTCAGCGACCGACATCGGCATCCCGGTGGGCGCCCAGGGCACTCCTGCGATCGTGGTGACCAACGCCGACAAGTTCGCCGACGGTCTCGGCGTCGACGCGTCCGACGTACTGCTCTACCTCGTACTCCGTGAGTGTGCTCACCAGCGCCTCTTCAGCAGCGCGTCCTGGCTCAGGGACTATCTCTTCTCCGCCATCGAGCAGTACGGCCGTGGCATCACGATTGACACGGCCAAGATCGAGGAGACGCTCACCAGCATCGACCCGGGCAACATGCAAGCAGTCCAAGACGCACTGTCTTCTGGACTCTTCGATCTCGAGCCGACTGCCTCACAACGCGCTGCACTCGTCCGCCTCGAGACAGCCCTGGCACTCATCGAGGGATGGGTCGACGAGGTCGTCTCACAGGCCACCGTCAAGGTGATGCCGCAGGCTGCCTCACTTCAGGAATCCGTCCGGCGCCGGCGAGCCAGCGGAGGCCCGGCCGAGTCGACGTTCGCCGCTCTTGTGGGCCTGGAGCTGCGGCCGAGACGCCTGCGCGATGCCGCGGCGCTCTGGGGTGCCCTTCGAGCGGCCGAGGGTCCAGGCGGACGCGACGGAGTCTGGGCACATCCACAGCTCATCCCCACCTCCGCCGACCTCGACGACCCACTGAGTTTTGCCGAGCGGACGAAAGAGGCAGACAACCTCGACGTGGAGTCTGCCGAGTTCGACGCCGCCTTGTCGTCGCTGCTCGACGATGCGAGCCGCGAATCCGGCACGACTGAACTTCCGACCGACGACGCAGCAGGCGACGAGCCCGACGGGTCACGTGGCGACAAGCAGCCGTGAGCGTCCACGCCGACGCGGTTGACGTCTTGTCGAGGTGGGACGCTCCTGACGCCGGGCAGCGCCGACTGCGGAGCGACTACCTAGCACACCTGGCTCGTCATCCCGACGGCGTCTTCCGGCACTGTCACCCCGACCACGTCACCGCGAGTGCCCTCGTGGTTAGCGCTGACAGGCAGCAGGTCCTGCTGAACCGGCACCGCAAGTACGACATCTGGGTGCAGTTTGGAGGACACTGCGACCCCACCGACGCCGGGCTCGCGGGCGCTGCGCTTCGCGAGGCGGTCGAGGAGTCCGGGATCGCCGACCTGCGCCTCGTCGCCAACGCTCCGGCGCAGCTCAGCATCCACGAAGTGAGATGCGGGCCGCTCCGGCCGTCACACCACCTCGATGTCCGCTACGTCGCCACCGCCGACCATGGCACCGCACCCGTTGTGAGCGAGGAGTCGTTCGAGGTCCGGTGGTTCCCCCTTGACGACCTGCCTGACGCGCTGGACCGAGAGCTTGTCGAGCTCGTCGACATGGCGAGGTGGCTGTAAACCAACGAGGCCCCCGAGGCGCGGAACACGTTCGCCTTCCCCTTGCGAACGCCACCGTTATCCCGGGGACCTCATCGATGCTCCGACGCTAGAGCCGGGGCGGGCGCAGCGTCAACAGCAGCATTTCCAGCCTGTGGGGGGCTCTGTGTAAAAGTTGTGAGCGGCGGGGCCACGTCTGTGGACAACAGGTGGACAACTCCGGTCAGCGCTGTGCAAATGCCGTGGGATCCCCGTAGCGACACGCCTGCTGACCTGCTCCTGGTCAGTTGCGCCGACTGTGGACAGAAAAAAGTTGAGGCGATCTGGCCACCCCCGCCGAAGCCGGCTGCCCTGTCAGAGGCCGATTCGGCGCGGAAACCACCAACGTGTCGTCACTGCCCTTGTCGGAGCCGACGGATAGGTTGACGAGGTGCATCAAGATCTTGGCAGCCCCACGGTGGAAGTGCGCCGCTCGCGGCGCCGCAGCCGGACCGTCTCGGCGTACCGGGAGGGGTCGACGATCGTCGTGCTCATCCCCGCCCGGCTCACCGTCGCGGAGGAACGCCAGTGGGTGAATACCATGGTCGAGCGGGTCACCCGCGCCGAGCGACGACGGTCCCTTGGAGAGCCGGAGCTGGCGGCCCGAGCCGCGTCCCTGTCCAAGCGCCACCTCGAGGGTCGCGCTCGGCCGCGTTCGGTTCGCTGGGTCAGCAACCAACACGCCCGGTGGGGCTCATGTACGCCGGCAGACGGCACTATTCGGCTCTCTGATCGTCTCCAGCAGATGCCGGCGTACGTCGTGGACTATGTGCTGCTGCACGAGTTGGCGCACCTGCTCGTACCCGGACACGGTGCGACCTTCTGGGCGTTGCTGGCGCCCTACGAGCACACCGAGCGGGCCCGCGGCTTCCTCGAGGGCGTGTCCGCGACGGCCGGGCTCGAGATCGGGTCCGACGTCGACGATGAGGCGGACGCGCCCGCGCAGGTCGGCGTTCCATCCGCGGCGGAGACAGGCTGAGGCGTCACCGCCGTCGCCCGCAATGTACCAATGGCCGGTTTGGGGCATTCTCGGTGGCGCGACGCGCCCTCAGCGGCTCGTGGGTAGGTTAGGTGGCGCTCCTGCCGTAGGGTGACGCCGAGGTCGCAGGCGCTCAGCGTGGCGGCCGCCGGCGGGTTCGCTCGCCGGCGACGAGACCCACTCGGTCGCTGGGAACCCGGCGACTGCCGTACGACGAAAGAGGAGGCCGACATGGCGGAGACCTGGAACGGCGAGTTCTACTGCGTGAAGTGCAAGGCCAAGCGGGAGGCAAGCGGGGAAGTGCGCGTCAACGACAAGGGCACCAGGATGGCGAAGGCCAAGTGTCCCGAGTGCGGTACGAACCTGAACCGCATCCTCGGAAGGGCCTGACACGTCCCACAACTGACGACGAGGCAGTGTCCATGGCGGACGCTGCCTCGTCGCATTTACGCGAAGCATCGAACCTCGGGCCACCGGCCGCCCCCGGTTGCCGGGTGCGCTGTGGACGACGGCCACCGGTGACGTCGAACCTTTGTCAGGCTTGGGCGTCCGCGCATCGCACCAGAACGGAGACTTCGTGTGCGTCCGATCTTGAGGCCAGGCCTGCAGGTACTCCGCCGCGATCCGCACACCCTGCAGCTAGGGCTCGACTGGCCCGGTCTCGCCATCCTTCGAGACAGTCCGGGGATCCGAGCGGTCCTGTATGCGATCGACGGCTGCCGCGATGCGGAGAGCGTCATTCGCACGGCTGAGACCCAGGAGACGACACGCGAGGAGGCCGCCGAGGCGTTGGCCGACCTGGTTGCTGCCGGGGCGGTCGTCGACCAGGCGGCGACGCCGCGGGGACCCGCGTCCGAAGCTGGCTGGGCGTCGCTGTGGCTGCTCGCGGGACCCGATCGAGACCCGCGGGACCTGCTACGGCGCAGGGTGAGCTGCACAGTGGCAGTGCAGGGTGCGGGTGCAGTCGCCGAGGCGTCGTCGGCCGCGTTGGCCTCGACCGACGTACGCATGACCGAGGAGGTCGCTGGCGCCGACGTCGTCATACTGGCCAGCGACCAAGAGCCGGTACGCGCCCGGGCGGACCCGGTGATGAGGTCGGGCCAGGCTCACCTGTGGGTTTTCGTTCGTGAGCTGGTGGGGGTCGTCGGTCCTTACGTGTCGCCCGGCTGCCTACCCTGCCTGCGGTGCGTCGACGCCGCCAGGGCAGAGCTCGACCCGGCATGGCCGACTCTCCTGGAGGCAGCAGCGGCACGACCACTCGTGGTGCCCGCGTGCGACCCGGCCCTGTCAGGCCTCGTCGGCGCCTGGGCAGCGCATGAGGTTGCTGTCTGGGCCAGCGGCGTGCGGCCGCAGTCGTGGAGTGCGGTCATCGAGGTGCCCCACGGGTTCGGGCCTATGGAGACGGTCAGGTTCGAGCCACATCCACGTTGCGGCTGCGGCTGGGCGAGCCGGCAAGACACAATAGGTGCGTGAGCGATCTACCGAAGAAGACCGTGGCCCGGACCGCACGGCTCGCCTCGCTGCCGTTGGGGTACGCCGGACGCGCGACGGTGGGCCTCGGTCGTCGCCTCGGCGGCGCACCTGCGGAGATGGTCGCGAGCCAGGTGCAGCAGCGCACCGCCGAACAGCTGTTCAAGGTCCTCGGTGAGCTGAAGGGCGGCGCCATGAAGTTCGGCCAGGCCCTCTCTGTCTTCGAGTCCGCGCTGCCGGAGAACATGGTGAAGCCCTACCGGGCCACGCTCACGCAGCTGCAGGACGCCGCTCCGCCGATGCCCGCCTCGCTCGTGCACCAGGTGCTGAGCCGTGAGCTGGGCGCTGACTGGCGCAAGAGGTTCACGTCCTTCGACGACAACCCGGCGGCCGCTGCTTCGATCGGCCAGGTGCACCGTGCGGTCTGGGAGGATGGCCGAGAGGTCGCGGTGAAGGTGCAGTACCCCGGTGCTGGAGAAGCGTTGATGAGCGACTTGCGACAGATCGGCCGGGCGGCTCGGCTGTTGGCCGGGTGGATACCGGGAATCGAGATCGGCCCTCTCGTCGAGGAGCTGCAGGCACGGGTGGCCGAGGAGCTCGACTACACGCTGGAGGCCGATGCGCAAAGCCGCTTCGTCGAGGCGTTCGCAGATGATCCCCAGATCGTCGTCCCGGCAGTGGTGGCTCAGTCGGGCACGGTGCTGGTGTCGGAGTGGCTGGCCTCGGATCGCTCGCTGGCCCGTCTGATGGCTGACGGTGACAAGTCAGAACGCGACCACTACGGCGAGCTCTACGTCCGCTTCCTCTTCTCCGGGCCCGAGCGCGCCGGCCTCCTGCACGCCGACCCACACCCCGGGAACTTCCGGGTCCTGCGGGACGGCCGGATGGGCGTGGTCGACTACGGCGCGGTGGCCCGGCTGCCGGCGGGCGGTCTGCCCCCCGTCATCGGCCAGCTCATGAAGCTCGCGGTCGAAGACGACTACCAGGGTGTGCTGGCCGGGCTGCGCCGGGCAGGGTTCATCAAGGACTCGATCAGCATCGACGCCGACGAGCTTCGCGCGTACCTCGACCCGTTCATCGAGCCGGCAACGACCGAGACGTTCACGTTCTCACGCGCCTGGATGCGAGAGCAGTTCGCCCGTATCAACGACCCACGCTCCCCCGGCTACACCACCGTCTTGAAGATCAACCTGCCGCCGGAGTTCCTGCTCATCCACCGCGTCTGGCTGGGCGGCATCGGTGTCTTGTCGCAGCTAGAGGCCGAGGCACCCTTCGCCGCGATCTTGGCCGAGGCGCTCCCGGGTTTCCGTGACGCTCGTCCGCGCCACTGACCGCTACCTGACCCGGCGGCTCACCACCACTCCGCCTCGAGCTTCGCCTCGATGCTGCGCAGGTGCTCGCGCGAACACCGGTCGCAGTAGGTCACCGGCTTGGCCTTGACCAGAGCGGTCGACCATGTCAAGGGGATCGCTTCGGCGCCGTCAGACGCTGGTACGCCGTCGGCCTCCGCCGACCGTGTGCCACATAGGTCACAGACCGCCACAAGCAAAAGCTAGTGCCCGAACCATCCTGACGGTCGGTCCGGGCACTAGCGACTTTCGGTCACAGGCAGCGGGCGAGAAGCAGGCGGGCCTGCTGGTTCGCCCGCTCGGCACGACGGGTCAACCGTCGCGCACGCTCGAGCTGGCTGCTCCTGCGCAGCACGCGCGCCTGCTGAAGGCGCGCGTCGATATGGGCGCGAGCCAGGTCTTCATGCATGAGATTCATTCGAGTGCTCCTACTCAAGAACGTGTTCTGGGTCATGGACGTCTGCAGTTCTCTCTGGTCGGCGCAGGTCGGTTGGGACCTCGCGCGGTGGATTGACTGGTTGCGCTCACGCGGCAACTTCACACTTACGAGGCCTGCCCCTCGGCCGCTTGCGGGCGACAACTACTCCTTGGACGAGCAGCTCTCCTCCCCAGACACCCCAGGGTTCGCGGCGTTCGAGTGCACCGGAGAGACACTCGTTGCGAACGGGGCAGCCGCGGCACAGCGCCTTGGCCAGCTCGACATCGGCCGGAGACTCCGCGAAGAACAGCTCTGGGTCGTTGGACCGGCATGGCAGGTTCTCGACGTCTGTCTCCCCACTCTCAACGAGTGCGTCGAGGACGCTGATTGTCATGTGTTTCACCTCCTTGTGACCTTCGTCGATTGGACGGGGAAAGGAAAAAGCCGCGGATCCCGATATGGGGTCCGCGGCTTGGAGGTGCCGGTCAAGAGAGTCACTCTAAGACCGGTGGGCTCCAAGCACGGACGCCCGGGAAGACGCCCTTCTGGGGTGCCGGGACAAAGACTCCGTAGGAGTGCGACGTGCCAGCCGCCTGCGAACGACCGTTGACTGGCGCGACCGCAGCAGAAACCTCGAGGAGGGCAGGCATACGGAAACGCGTCGCCGTGGGCGCCGCGATCTGGGTGTCGATGTTGACCATGTCTGCCTCCTTCCGAGGATGTCTGACGTCAGTCTGGTGACTCGGTCAGTGCAGCGTACGCGCCCCGCGAGGGGGTGCGCAAACTAATTAGCCGTCGTCGCGCAAAATTTGTCTTCGCCGGAAAGCCCTACCTGAAGTCAGGTGTGCGAGGCCTAGGTGAAATGCCACGAACTGACCTTCTATGTGGGCAGCTGCTGCGCCGCACCAGCAGCGCGAGCGGAACACATCTCCAGCACGACGACTCCGTACTTGTCGAGCTTCGACGAGCCGATCCCAGGGACCTGCTCCACGCCGGCGGCATCCTTCGGTCGCATCTCCGCCAGTGCGGTGAGTGTGGCGTCGGTGAAGACGCAGTACGCCGGAATGCCCTCTGCGGCCGCCTGTAGGCGGCGCCACTCGCGCAACCTGTCGAAGAGCTCCTCGTCGTACGAGCTGGGGCAGCCGGCACAGCGGCCGAGCTTGCGATCACGCGGCTGCATCAGCGGCCGACGGCACACCCGACACGACGCCAGCCCTCGTCGGGTTCGCCGCGACCCAGCCTTACCCTGCGACGCTTTGCCGGCGAGGCGCTCCCCGTCGTCGAGCAGCGCATCGAAGAACCTGCTCGGCCCACGCGATCCCCGACCTCCGGGAGAGCGGGCAGCCGACCACGAAACATGCAGCCGATCCTGGGCCCGGGTCACTCCGACGTAGAGCAACCGCCGCTCCTCCTGCAGAGCCGTGGCGGTGTCGGCGTAGACGATAGGCATCGTGCCCTCGTGCATGCCGACCAGGAAGACGATCGGCCACTCAAGACCCTTGGCGGCATGGAGCGTGGTCAAGGTGACCCCTGCCGCAACGGGTGCGTGCTGGGCGTCGGCCCGCCGCGTGAGCTCAGCAACGAAACCGGCGAGATCGAGGCCGGGATGCGTCGCCTCCAGCTCGCCGGCGAGGTGGACCACGGCTTGCAGCGACTCCCACCTGTCTCGCACGCTGCCGCGCCCGGTGGGTGCCTCACGTGACCAGCCCATGGCGCTCAGGACATCAGCAACCGATGTCGAGAGGCCGGATGCGCTCGCTTCTGTGTCGTGGACTGCGCCCCGCAGCAATGTGACCGCCTGGCGCACCTCGGCGCGCTCGAAGAAGCGCTCCGCGCCGCGAACGACGTAGGGGACCGACCGTTGGGCCAGGGCGTCCTCGAACGGCTCCGACTGGGCGTTGATACGGAACAGCACCGCAATCTCGGCGGGACTGGCGCCGCCAGTGATCGCCGACTTGACGGACTCGGCCACCGCCGCCGCCTCAGCGACCTCGTCCGGGTGGCCGCCGAACGTGACAGCGGGACCAGAGGGGCGGGTCGTGCGCAGGCGGACCGCGGAGCTGCCCAGCTCGGCGCCCATGACCGCATTCGCGGTGGCGACGACCTCGGGCGTGGACCGGTAGTTGCGCGCCAGCGTCACGGACGTGGCCCCGGGGAACTTCTTCGGGAAGTCGAGCAGGTAGGCAGAAGAAGCTCCGGCGAACGAGTAGATCGTCTGGGCGGGGTCTCCGACAACACAGACGCTGTCGCGGCTTCCGAGCCATAGATCGAGAAGGCTCGCCTGAATGGGACTGACGTCCTGGAACTCGTCAACGACCAGGGAGTGGTACTGCTTGCGAACACTCGATGCGGCGTTCTCGTCGTCGCTCAAGACGGCCGCTGCGCACAGGAGGATGTCCTCGAGATCCAGCCGGTGCCGCTTCTGCTTCGTCTCCTCGTACGCCTCGTAGATGGCGGCGACGGTGGTCGGCTGGTAGGCGTCCAGGGAACGTCGTGCCGCGGCGCTGACCAGCACATAGTCCCGAGGGCGGACGTTGGACACCTTCGCCCACTCAATCTCGGCGGCGAGGTCGCGTAGGTCTGCCTGGGTGGCTTTGAGGCGGTTCTGCTGCACCGCCTCGGCGACGAGGGGCAGCTTGGACTTCATCAGCGGCGGTAGCTCCACGCCGTACGCACGCGGCCAGAAGTAGCTGGCTTGGCGCAGCGCCGCGGAGTGAAAGGTGCGGGCCTGCACCCCGACCGCTCCCAACCGCGCCAACCTTGCACGCAGCTCGCCGGCAGCCCGGGTCGTGAAGGTCACCGCCAGCACCTCGGTGGGTACGACGACGCCGGTTGCCGAGGCGTAGGCGATGCGGTGGGTGATGGCCCGTGTCTTGCCGGTCCCCGCCCCCGCGAGCACCCGCAGAGGACCGTCGAGGTGGGTGGCCACCTCGGCCTGCTCGGGGTCGAGGCCCTCCAGCAGCCGGTCAGCGTCGGGCACTCGGTCTCCCTGGAGGACACATCGGGAAGCAACAGCGGCGTCTGGGTGTTGACACCAACCGACAGACTAACGGCGGTACCTGACAGTCTCGACGTCCGCGACCCGCGGCTCGCGACGACGCCAGAAAGGGACCTGTCAATGGCGAAGCACTTTACGATGTTCTCGACGCCGTGGTGCGGCTACTGCCACCGGCTGAAGGGGCAACTGCATCGCGAAGGAATCTCGTTCGACGAGGTCGACATCGAGCAAGACCCCGACTCCGCGCAGATCGTCCAACGTGTCAACAACGGGAACCAGACGGTGCCCACTCTCCTCTTCGACGACGGCACCGCCCTGACCAACCCGAGCATCGCTGAGATAAAGGCGAAGATCGACGCCTGAAGACGGCCGCGGAGTGAAACCTCCGCATGGGCCGCCAGGGGCGCTGCCAGGCACTCAGAGCTGCCGGACGTTGGGGGGTAGGTCCTCGCCGTACCAGTGAGTGATCAGGGCACCGGCAATGGAGACCGTCGTCGGGAGCCCGACCTCACCGGACGTCACGGCCTGCCGAAGCTCGTCGTGCGTGAACCAACGAGCCGCCGTGATCTCCTGGCCGTCCACCTCGACCGCGGTGCTGCTGGCGTGGGCTTCGAACCCGAGCATCAAGCTCGATGGGAAAGGCCACGGCTGGCTGCCGAGGTAGGTGACACGGTCCACACAGACACCTACCTCTTCCTGCACCTCTCGTACGACGGACTGCTCGGGAGACTCACCAGGCTCCACGAAGCCGGCGAGCGTTGAGAACCAACCGTCCGGGCGGGCGCTGTTGTGGCCCAGCAGACACCGCCCTCTGTCGTCGAGCACTGTCATGATGACCGCCGGGTCCGTGCGCGGGAAGTGTTGGGCCGTGCAGCTCGGGCAGCGACGCGACTCTCCGGCGCACACCGACTCCGTCAGCTCGCCGCATACCGAGCAACGCGGATGACGTAGGTGCCACCCCGCGAGCGCCGCGGCGTGAACGGCGAACGACGCGTCGAGGGCCGAGAGTCCCTGCGCAAGCCGCCGCAGCGGTGAGAAGTTCGAAGTCACCGACGGTGCGACAGGTCCGGCGGAGACCTCGACCTCGTCGAGCTCCTCCAGCGATTCCGTCGGGTCGTGCGCAGCGAGCAGGGCAAAGCGCACGACGCCGTCGGCGGCACCCAGCAGCAGCCGCTCGCCCGGCGGGGCGTCGGCCGGCGAGATCCAACTCAGGGTGCTGCCGTCGGGACTGGCCGCAAGATCGGTGCCCCTCAGCACGACGACTCCGGTCAGCGGGTCAGCCCAGGCGGCGTCCAGGAAGCGCTGGTCGCGGCGACGTGCACCGAGGCGGTCATGCAGCATGTCGCGGAACGGGAAGGAAGGCAACGCAGTCACGTCGTCGACCCTACGCGGGTGGACTCTGGCAGGATCGCCGGTGATGAGCACGCACATCGGGGCCGGAGACGGCGAGATATCTCCTCGCGTTCTGCTGCCCGGTGATCCGCTGCGAGCCAAGTGGATAGCCGAGACCTTCCTCGACGACGAGGCCTGCTACTCGACCGTGCGGGGCATGCTCGGCTTCACCGGCACCTTCCGCGGTGAGCCCGTCTCTGTGCAAGGCACCGGGATGGGCCTGCCCTCTTTGTCGATATACGTCAACGAGCTGATCCGTGACTACGACGCCAAGCAGCTGGTGCGGGTCGGCTCGTGTGGTGCGGTCTCGCACCGGTTGGCGATCCGGGATGTTGTGCTCGCCATCAGCGCAGCGACGGACTCGTCGATGAACAGGCTCCGCTTCGAAGGTCTCGACTACGCCGCTACCGCCGACTTCCACCTCCTGCGTGCGGCGTACGACGCCGCGCAGACGACTGGTGTCGATGTCACGGTGGGGCAGGTGTTCTCGAGCGACTCGTTCTACCCCGACCGACCGGAGCTGCTGCAGCGCATGGCGGGCTACGGGGTCGTGGCCGTCGAGATGGAGGCAAACGCGTTGTACACACTGGCGGCGAGGTACGGCCGGCAAGCGCTGTGCATCTGCACCGTGTCGGACCAGGTCCTGACTGGCGAGCAGACCACTGCACAGGAACGCGAGCAGACCTTCGGCGACATGGTGACGATCGCTCTGGACGCGCTGCTGGCCACTCC
>JAUJOO010000017.1:16192-31146 GCA_030447585.1 Nocardioidaceae bacterium
GTGGCCGAGCCGGTGACCAGCCGCTCGAGCTCTGATCGTCCCGGCAGGTCGGACGGGTGCACGACATCGCCGGTGCGGACGTAGTAGAAGCCAGCACTCACCTGCTCGGTCTCGACACCCATCAGCTCCGCCCAGGCAAGTCGGTAGACCGCGAGCTGGAGGGGATCGGCGTCCTGTTGCCGGTTCGTCTTCCAGTCCACCACCTCGTACCGGTCCGCGGTCTTGTAGACGGCATCGATGCGCCCTTTGACAACCTGGCCGCCGAGCACCAGGGCGAACGGAGCCTCGACCTCGAACGGGGTCCGGTCGCCGTAAGGGCCAGCCTGGAATGCAGCGATGAGCTCCTTGAGCTCGGCGTCTCCCTGGATGTCGAGGTCGGCTCGACCGGGCAGGTCACCAGGTTCGAGAAGATGCTGTTGGCGGCCGACGTGTGTCTCGACCCAGGCGTGAAACCTGGTCCCGAAGCGTGCGAACGCCGAAGGCCTGCGCGGCATCGGGCGCGCCAGGTCTCGGGCCAGCCCGTCGGGGTCGTCCTTGAGACGTAGCAACGCGGTTGCCGACAAGGCGGGCGGCAGCGGCACGACCACCTCGTCCGTGCGGCTCGCCCGGGCTTCGTCGACGAGCCGGGCGAGCTCGTCGTCCCACTGCCGGACCAGGGCGATCTCGTCGAGCATCAGGTCGGCATCGGCTGCGACAAGCGCCTCCTCGACGCCCCGGGCGTTTGCCGCGGCCACGAGCGCGGCCGCGTCGCGGCGCCGCCCCACCTCGTCAGCTCCGGCCTCCACCGGCCACGAAAAGCTCATCTGTGAGCGGTTGCGAGGGTTGGTGGCGTCATCCGCGGGCGCCGGGGTGTCGATCTCGGGCTCCTCGCCGTACCCGCGCATCGAGTCGACGATGCGGGAGAAGAACTCCGACGGGCCGCGTCGAACCTTCTGTTCCGGACCCCACCAGTGGCACGACACCACGAGCTCGTGGCGCGGTCGGGTGACGGCGACGTACGCCAGCCGACGCTCCTCGAGCAGCTCGTAGGCACGGCAACGCGCGGTGTACTGCCTCAGCCCTTGCGCGCTCGCCTCGCACACCTTAGGCAGGTCGACGTAGTCGCCTCTGAGCGGGGCTGGCAGCTCTGCCATGGTGGTAGGCCAGCGCGACCGCCCCTGGGCCGACGGGAACACCTTGCTGGACAGGCCAGCCAGGAAGACGACGTCCCACTCCAGGCCTTTGGCGCGGTGAACCGTCAGCAGCTTGACGGAGTTGGCCTCGGTAGGCACGGCGAGGGCAAGTCCCTGGCCGTACTCGTCCTCCGCCGCAAGGTATGCCAGCAGGCCGGACAGCGACGCGTCGCCGTCGATGCCGGCGAAGGCAGCCACGGCGTCGAGAAATGTCGAGAGGTTGTCGCGTCGAGCAGCCGCCACCGGCGAGGTCGACGAAGCGAGTTCGACGTCCAGACCGGTCATCTCGATGACGCGGCGGACGAGGTCCAACAGCGGCTCTCCGACGAACCGGCGCAGGGCCCTCAGCTCCCCCGCCAGCAACCTGAACCGTTGCCGCGCAGCAGCGGAGTACTCGGCCGCGCCTGGGTCCTCAAGAGCTTCCATGAGCGACACGATGTCGGCCGGGTCGACACCGGCTACCGCCTCCTCCAGCTTGCCCGCGACATCGTCGGGTGCACTCGGGGGTCCGCTGGCCAGCCAGCGTGCTCTTCGTCCGAGCAGGGCCAGGTCACGGGCACCGATCGCCCACCGAGGCCCGGTGAGCAAGGTCAACAGTGAGGCGTTGGCGGTCACGTCGTGCACGACCTGGAGGGTGGCGACGACGTCGGCCACCTCCGGCATCCGCAGCAGCCCACTCAACCCGACGACCTCGACCGGCACACCGACAGCCGTCAGCGCGTCGTGCACATCTGCGGCTGCCGAGTTGTCGCGCACCAGCACGCCGATGTCGCTCCAGCGAGGGGTCGCCATGGCCCTGTGTGCACGCGGAACCGCATCGGCCAGGAACCCAAGCTCGTCCTCGTAGGTCTCGAGCACAGCCGCCCGAACCCTGCCGGGAAGGGCTTCTGCCTTCGGCTCGAGAGGCTGCACTCCAGTGTGGCTGGCGTACAGCTCCGTGGCCAGCTCGTTAGCGGTCTGCAGGATCTGTCGGTCGGAACGCCGGTTGACGCTGAGCGGGAAGCGTGACACCTGGCCGGTGTCAGCGCGGGGGAAGGCGGACTCGAACTGTTCGATGTTGCTCACCGATGCACCACGCCAGCCATAGATCGCCTGGCAGGGGTCCCCGACTGCAGTGACCGGGTGACCCCGCCCACGGCGGGAGTCCTCGCCCGAGAAGAGACCGGTCAACAACCGTGCCTGAGCCACGGAGGTGTCCTGGTACTCGTCGAGCAGCACCACCCGGAACCTGTCTCGCTCGGCCGCCCCGACCTCGGGGCACGTCTCGGCGAGGCGCGCACCGAGAGCCATCTGGTCGGAGAAGTCCATGACTCCGAGGCGTCGCTTCAGGTGGCGGTAGCCGTCGACGAGGTCGAGCACCTCTCCTCGCTGTTCGAGAGCGGAGACCGCCTTGCGGGTCTCGTTCGTCTGCCTGGTTGCTCGCCACCGCTCCTGCTCCGCCACCTGGAAGACCCGCACCTCGTCCGGCGTGACCAGGTGTTCAGACATCTGTGCGTCGAGGTGCAGAAGGGCATTGACGTTCGTCGGCATCCAGGTGGTCAGGTGCTCGATTGGGCGCTCGTGTGCGCGGATCGCTCGGGCCGCTAGCTGGAACCGCGAGGCGTCGGCGACCAGGTGGGTGTCGGGCTCGTGACCGATTCGCAAGCCATGCTCTGCGAGGAGGCGGGCGGCATACGCGTGATAGGTCATCACCGTCGGCTCGGCGAGCTCGTCGTCATCGGTGGCCGCGGTCCCTGGCCGGCGTACGAGCCCAGCGTTGGCGAGGAGGTCACGCACCCGGCGCGACAGCTCCGAAGCCGCCTTGTTGGTGAAGGTGAGCCCCAACACCTGGTCTGCCCGCACCTGCCCGGTGCCCACCAGCCACACCACGCGCGCCGCCATCACAGTCGTCTTGCCGGAGCCGGCCCCGGCCACGATGACACCGGGCTGCAGCGGCGCCACGATCGCGGCCATCTGCTGATCGCTGAAGTTGATGCGCATGCATCGGCGAAGGTCGTCGCGGCTGGTGATCGTCCTCGTCACAGCACCGTCCCCGACTTTTGTTGGCTCGGACACAGAACCGAGAAGTCGCACCGGTTGCAGTGGTTGTTGATGGTTGCCGCGAACTGCTCACGACGGACGACCGCGGCGGCGCTGATGAGCTGAACCTCGACCGGCTTGCGCCCCTCGGCGTCACGTTGTTGAGGCGGTTGCACCTGAACCTTCGGGAAGCCACCCCTGTCTGTGCGGAGCTGGACGAGCTCCGCGCCGCCTGAGCGACTGGGTCCGCCGGCCACGGCGTCCAGACCTCCGTGGTCGACGGCAAGCTGGTAGAGCCCGAGCTGGGCGTTGTCTGCCAGCGACTTGTCCGTCGGCGGGTTCTTGCTCGTCTTGAAGTCCACGGTGACGAGGCGGCCCTGCTCATCGCGCTCGACCCGGTCAATGCGACCGCCGAGGACCACTCGCTCACCATCCTCGAGTCCGACCTCCACCCCGAACGCCGCCTCGGCCGCCACGTAGGTGCGGTTCGGCCGGCCGTTGTGCCATCGCACGAACCGGCCCAAAGCCTCGACGGCGGCCGCGTGCTCGCGCTGGGCGATCCAAGGGGACTCGAACTGCAGCTGGCCCCACACCGAGTCGAGGAGGCGGACGAGCTCGCCTTCCTCGACAACGCCGCTTGTCATGTGCTCGGCCAGGGCATGGATCACGCTGCCGAACCCGAGTGAGGAGGAGCGGGCAGAGTCCCCAGCCGTCTCCCGCGCGAGAAACCACCGAAGCGGGCACGAGAGAAGGCCTTCGAGTGCACTCGCGGAGATGTGGAGTGGCTCGTCTGCGGGCCGCACCGGTGTGTCGTTGCTGGTGCGTTCGCGAAGCCCCCACCAGGTCTCGGGGTCTGCTGCCGGCGCCAGCGGCTCTCCGTCAGTCGACCGCTCGGCGCTGAGCGCTGCCAGTCGAGCCGCCGCCGCTTCGCGCAGCGGCATACGACAGGTCGGGTCCGAGGCGATGCGCCGCAGCTCCGAGACCAGCCCGGGCAGCGACATCTTCCTGGCGGGGCGGCCAGGAAGAGACTTAGGCGGCAGCGACAGCTCGTCGATGAGCCGGGACGGCTGGTCCCCGTCTGCCTCTGGGGAAGCAACAGCGGTGACGATGAGCCGCTGTCGGGCCCGGGTCACGGCGACGTAGAAGAGCCGACGCTCCTCGGCCAGCATCGCGGTGGTGGACAGCGCCTCGGCGATCCCGTCCGGACCCAGTCGATCAGCCTGCAGCAGCGAGCCACGGCGGCGCAGATCCGGCCAGGCCCCCTCTTGGACGCCCGCGACCACCACCACACGCCACTCGAGCCCCTTGGAGCGGTGAGCAGTCAGGAGGCGTACGGCGTCTCCGCGGACGCCGCGGTCGGCGAGGGTGTCAGCCGGGATCTGCTGTGCCTCGACCTCCTCGAGGAACACCAGAGCGCCCGTGTGCTCCTGCTTCTCTTCGGCTCGGGCGGCGACATCGAACAACGCACAGATCGCATCGAGATCGCGATGGCCGGCCCGCGCAGCAGCGCCACCTTTCTCGACGGCCCTACGCAGGTGGTGCGGCCACCCGGTGCCGGACCACAGAACCCACAGGGCTTCCTCAGCGGCACCGCCTGACTCGAGGAGGGAGTGGGCCTTCGCCAACGCCGCGGCCAGCCTTCGCGGACCGGCCGCCAGGCGGTCCTCGACATCCGCGAGCATGCCAGGACTTGCCAGCGCGTCTCGCAGCAGCTCTGCCGACGGACGCGGCAGGCGGGACGGTTGTCGCTCGCGCTCGCGCTGCCGCAGGAGTCGGCCGAGCCTGCGCACGGCCGCTGCGTCGAGGTTTGCCAACGGCGACATGAGAAGCCTCTGCGCGGTGTCGGGAGCCATGTCGTCTGGAGCCAGCGAGCTGCGCAGGGCTGTCAGCAGCGGTTTGACCGCAGGCTCGTCGCGCAGCGGGACCTCGTCACCGGCGACCTCGACAGGAACGCCGGAGCTCACCAGACCTCGGCGCAGACCGGGGATCGACATCACGCCGGACCGGACCAGCACCGCCATCTCCGACCATGGCACGCCGTCCTCCAGATGGGCGCGGCGCAGCATGTCGGCGATGTGGTCGGTCTCGGCACCGCTCGAGCTGAACGTGAAGATCTCCACTCGCCCCGGCCCGAACGGTCCCGGCTCGGCTACCGGGTTGCGAAACTTCCCGAACGTCTCCGGGTCGATGGAGCCCTTGATGCCGATACCAGCAGCGATTCGCCGCGACGCCGTGAGCAGCCGCGCTCCGAACCGCCGCGTCGTGGAGAGCGCGATGACGTCGGCCCGCGTGCCGTCTGCTCGACGGAACTCGCCCGGGAACTCCAAGATGCCTCGCACGTCGGCACCGCGGAAGGCGTAGATGCTCTGGTCCGGGTCACCCACGACGACAAGGTCTCGGCCATCGCCGGCCAGTGCCTGCAGCAGTCGCACCTGGCTGGGGTCGGTGTCCTGGTACTCGTCGACGAAGACGGCCTTGAACTGTGACCGGAGCTCCGCCCGGATGTCAGGGGTCTCGGCCAGGAGCACCGCTCGGTGGATGAGCTCGGAGTAGTCGACGGCCCCCTCGAAGTCGAGAACGTCGAGGTACTCCTTCATGAACGCTCCGGCGGCCACCCACTCCGGTCGCTTCGTCTTGGTGCCGATGCGGGTCAGGTCTGCCGGCTCGAGCCCCTGCTCGCGGGCGCGGGAGAGAACGGCGTGAACCTCTCTGGCGAAGCCACGGGTCTTGAGGGCAGCCGAAAGGTTTGGCGGCCAGGAGATGTCGCCGTCGACCAATGAGTTCTCGAGCAAGACCTTGAGCCTGACGTCCTGCTCCGGGGCGCTGAGCAGGCGCAGCGGCTGGACGTAGAGCTCGGCCGGCTGGAAGCGCCGCAACAGCGCGTAGCTGAAGGAGTGGAACGTCGAGCTCATCGGCATGGAGGAGGTACGCCCCAGCCGAGCGGTGATCTTGGTGCGCAGCTCGTCGGCGGCCCTGCGGCTGAAGGTGAGGACCAGCACCTCATCAGGTGTGAGGCCGCCTCGCTCGACGCGGTCGACGACCGACTCGACAAGCGTCGTCGTCTTGCCCGTACCGGGCCCGGCCAGGACGAGCAACGGGCCGAAACGATGGTCGACCACCGCCCGCTGTGACTCGTCGAGCCCAGGGGCGGCGTCAGGCAGACGAGGCGCCCGATCGAGGCGATAGGTGACCGGCATGCTGATATTCGAGCAGAGGGGGCCGACACTGGTGGCGCGCCGGTCGCGATAGGGGCCTGAATGCCCACCGAGGCGGCAACCGGCGCTCGGTCAAGGCACCCACAACACCGTTTCCAGGTCGACCCTCAGCGATGCCGCCTCGGTGAGCCGGCCGCGCATGGGGGTGCCTTCCTCCCGGTAGTGGGGGAGGGCCTCGCGCCGGTGCGAGGCAGGCAGACTGCCGTCGGCGCGGACCACGCGCCACCAGGGCACGGGTGAGCCGTACAGTGCCATCACCCGTCCGATCTGCCGCGGCCCTCCGCGACCGACCGCGTCCGCGAGAACACCGTACGTCGTGGCGCGGCCGACCGGGACCCGCTCCACGAGCGAGAGCACGGCCTCGACGTATGCTTCGTCAACACCCATTGCGCGAGAGTCTGGCACCCCACCGTCCCCGCTGGAGACAGCACGAGGGGCTGGGAAAGAGGAATCTTCCCAGCCCCTCCGCGGTCGAGGTGCTACCCGAGCTGCTGCCTTTAGATGATCGGGTCGAACGGCTCGGTCCCGAGTGCCAAGGCGAGACCGCTGATGCCGGAGTAGGTCTTGGCGTAGTTGAGCTCGTGGTTGATGTCACCGATGTTGTTCGACAACGGCAGCGGGGCGAGACCGAGCGTGGACAAGGTACCGAGCGCGTTGCCGTTCGCGTCGAGGAACGCGCTGCCCGAGTCGCCGGGGACGCCGGGGGTCACGGTGTAGAGCGGGTGCGTCCAACCGTTGCCGTCGGAGCCGAGGCTGACGCCTGTGTGCGGCGACAGCGCCGAGATGCCTGCGCGCAGCGAGGAGTTGCCATAGGTGTACACCTGGTCCCCGGCCGTGGTCCCGGTCGTGTTGATGCCCACCGGACCACCCCAGAACGGGATGGACGGGTTGACGTTGTTGACGTACGGCGCATCCACCTTCACGAGTGCGAAGTCGTTGTAGGCGCAGGCGTCGGGGTCACGTTCGCCGTTCTTCTGCATGGTCAGCCACGAGCTGTAGGCAAGGGTTCCCGTTCCGACCTGGGTGCCGGAGCTGAGGAGGCTGCCGCCTTTTCGGAACGAGACCGGGGTGCCGAGTGGCAGCGAGGTGGCGTCACAGCCGTTGGTGTCGGTCGCGGCTCCGGTCCCCGCGCAGTGGGCGGCGTACCCGACGTAGACGTTGGCGGCGCCGTCGGTGAACACGAAGTTGGCGGTGCACTGGGCACCCTTCGTGTACATCATCACCCCGGGGTGGATTGCCGCCGAGCCGGCCGGCGCCCAGGCGACGGCGATACTCTGCGCGGGGGCGGCGGTCGCAGGCGCTGTGACGGCCCCTGACTGAGGGCTCGTGACCAACAGCGCGGCCCCGGTTGTCAAGATGCCGGCCAACAGGGCCGAGCGGGTCCGAATGAGCATTGACTACCTCCGAGTAGACGTTCGACGTCCTGGCCCTCGACAGGCTGTACCGAGGAGTAACTTATTCTCGCACAGGTCGGGCGTGCGCGCCTCCTCCTAGCTGCGAACCGCTTCTCGTCAGATCTCGCATTGTCAGGGGCCCCGGTTTCGCGCCGGCTGGCCAGGGCCTGCACTTGCAGCCAGGTGCGCCGGACCCACGCAGTGAGAAGATCGGAACTCGACTTGCCTGACTTGGATGGAGATGACCGATGAGCTCGTACGACGACGACCGCTCCCCTGAACGTGTGCTCGAGCGGCTGGCCGAACATCGGTGCATCGCCGTAGTCAGGTCAGGCACGGCCGAGGACGCCCTGGACGTGAGCAGGCAGCTCGTGGCAGCCGGGTTCGACACCCTGGAGATCACCTACACGACACCGGATGCGACCGAGGTCCTCCGGACGCTGCGAGCGGACTGTGGTGACGAGATCCTGCTCGGCGGCGGCACGATCAGCGGCAGGGAAGAGGCACACCTTGCGGGGCCGAGGCCGGGGCAGACTTCCTGGTCTCCCCGGCAGCCCACCTGACCTGCTCGAGGAGATGCTCGCCAGCGGCATTCTCGTCGTACCCGGAGTGCTGACACCGACAGAGATCGCCACCGCTCGATCCGCGGGGGTACTGGCCGTCAAGCTCTTCCCGGCGATCGCGATCGGAACAGCGGGCATGGCTGCGCTGCGCGGTCCGTTCCCCGACCTCGCCATCATCCCCACGGGCGGCATCACGATCGACGAGGCCAGCGGCTGGCTCGACGCCGGGGCGCACGCGGTGGGCGTCGGAGCAGGCTTGACGTCTGTGGTGGGAGATGGCTCATCTCGTCGCCACGTCGTCTCACCGCTCGCCGAACAGGTGCTGAGGGACCTGAAAGCAGCCGGAGTTCCGGCACCCACACGTCCCGTCGCCTGACGGACACCTTTTCGTCAACTCCATCAGGTGCGGTCGTCACCAGACCTCTCCTAAGGTGGTGGCGACACGTTCGCACTCCGAGGAGCATCCATGAGACCGTCCACCCGCCATCTCGTCTGCCTTGCCGTCCTGTCCATCGCTGTCCCCGCGGCCCTGTCTGTCTCAGGCGCAGCTGCGGTGTCCGAAACGTCGCCTGCTACCGATGCGAAGCATGCTCCGTCATTGCGCGTGGCGACGTACAACCTCAGCCTCAACCGCAACCGGCCGGGCCAGCTCGAGGCCGACCTGTCCACCGGCACCAACGCCCAGGCGCGAGCCGTGGCCGAGGTGATCCAGCGCTCCGACCCCGACATCGTCTTGCTCAACGAGTTCGACTACGTACCGGACTACCGGGCGGTCGACCTGTTCCGTGACAACTACCTGGAGGTCGGTCAGCACGGCGCCGACCCGATCGAGTTCCGCTACGCCTACGTCGCCCCGTCGAACACCGGAGTGCCGAGCGGCCACGACCTCAACAACAACGGCAGCGTCGGCGGGCCAGACGACGCCTTCGGCTTCGGCTTCTACCCAGGCCAGTACGGCATGGCGGTCTTGTCGAAGTACCCCATCCGCACCGACCAGGTGCGGACGTTCCGGCTGTTCCGCTGGAAGGACATGCCTGGGGCCCTGCTCCCCGACGACCCAGCCACCCCGGCGCCCGCCGACTGGTACTCCGCCCAGGAGCTCGAAGTCTTCCGGCTGTCGAGCAAGTCCCACTGGGACGTGCCGGTGCAGGTCGGTCGGAAAACCGTGCATGTGCTGGCGTCGCACCCCACTCCCCCGGTGTTCGACGGGCCGGAGGACCGCAACGGGCGGCGCAACCACGACGAGATCAGGTTCTGGGCCGATTACGTGCGGCCGGGTCGCCACTCGTCCTACATCTACGACGACGAGGGACGCTACGGCGGTCTCCGGCCCGGCTCACCCTTTGTCGTGCTGGGTGACCAGAACAGCGACCCGTTCGACGGAGACTCCGTGCCAGGTGCTATCCAGCAGCTGACCGAGCACCCCCGGATCGTCGACCCGATGCCGGACTCGGCGGGAGCTGTCGAAGCGGCCCGGCTGCAGGGCGGTGCGAACACCACCCACCGCAGCGACCCTCGCTACGACACCGCCGACTTCAACGATGTCCCCGCTCCCGGTAACCTGCGGGCCGACTACGTCCTGCCTTCGAAGCAGCTGCGTCCCCTCGACGCCGGAGTCTTCTGGCCGGTGCGCGCCGACCCGTTGGCGCGGCTGACCGGTGAGTACCCGTTCCCGACCAGCGACCACCGCTTGGTGTGGGTCGACGTACGGGTGCCCGCGCTGACGAGGTGAGGCGCTGCCCACCCGGGAGCTCGTCGCCCGCCAGGGAGCTCGTCAAACTGCTCTCCGCTCGCGGACGTCGGACCCGGGTGGGCGTTCGCCGTTGACGGGCGGGCCGATGGTCAGGCCAGGCGCGACAAGACGGCGTCGAGGGACACGCGGCGCTGCTCGACGTACTCCTCGCTCGACGTAGGCACCGTCCCCAGCTCCTCTGCCCGTCCGCGGGTGGCCACCCGGTAGATGATGGCGCGCAGGAGCAGCTGGTCCCACTCGGGTACGCGTCGCTCCACTCGTCCAACAAGCTCAGCGGCGCACCCGACCAGCAGATCGCGTCGCCGGCGGCCACGGCCAGCGCGAAGCCAACCGGTCGGAAGTACGGCGGCCAGTCGATCACCGCAGCAGGCATGCCTTCGGCGACCAGCACGTTGCCACCGATGTCGCCGTGGATCACCTGGGATGCGCTGCTGACCGGCTGCAGAGCCGCCAGCCCCACCTCGAGGAGGTGGCGGGTAGCTTCGTGGCCCTGCGGTGTGGCGGCCTCCCAGGCGACCCGGTCGCCGTAGGACCACGGGTCGGACCGGTCGTCGAGGAACGCCGGGCGGGCAAGCCGCTGCACGACGCGGTGGAAGTCGTCACTCGCCCGCCGAACCAGCTCCAGCTCGTCGGGGAGGCGGACGTCTCTGCCCTCGACCCAGCGGTGCGCGGCCCAGCCGTCGTACACCCAGGAGCCGTCAACCGCACGGAGCGGGTGAGGGACGCGAACGGCAGCGTCGTCCGGCCAGCTGTCGAGTACGTCGGCCACCCACTCCGTCTCGGCCCGACAGCCGACCGGCTTGAGGACGACATCGGCGAAGCGCCACGACTGGCCCTGCCCGCCCGGGAGCAGCCGCAGGTGGTCAGCGGGTGAACCGCCGAACGCCCGCACGACGGCGGGTGTCGGTGGCTGCACGGCAGAGGCTAGTAGGACGGCTGCGAAGGGTCGATCTGGTTCACCCAGGCCACCACTCCGCCACCCACGTGCACCGAGTCGGCGAAGCCGGCACCCTTGAGCACCGCCAGCGCCTCGGCTGAGCGCGCCCCGACTTGCAGTGCAGGACGACCGGCTTGTCCGACGGCAGCTGCTCGAGAGCGGACCCGGTCAGGAACTCGCCCTTGGGGATCAGCACCGAGCCCGGGATCTTGTTGATCTCGTACTCGTTGGGCTCGCGTACGTCGACCAGGACGAAGTCGCGCTCCCGTTCTCTCGCTCCTTCAGCCAGTGCTCCAGGGTCGTCACCGAGATGGTGGAGCCGGCCGCGGCATCTGCTGCGGCGTCGCTGACCGCGCCACAGAACGCCTCGTAGTCGACGAGCCCGGTGATGGTCGGGTTGTCGCCACAGATGGCGCAGCCGGGATCCTTGCGTAAGGCGAGCTTGCGGTACTCCATCTCGAGGGCGTCATAGATCATCAGCTTGCCCAGCAGCGGCTCGCCGATGCCGGTCAGCAGCTTGATCGCCTCGTTCACCTGGATCGAGCCGACGCTCGCGCACAAGACGCCGAGGACGCCGCCTTCGGCACACGACGGCACCATCCTGGCGGTGGCGGCTCGGGGTAGAGGCAGCGGTAACAAGGGCCGTGCTCGGCCCAGAACACCGAAGCCTGGCCGTCGAAGCGGTAGATCGAGCCCCAGACGTACGGCTTGCCGAGGAGGACGGCCGCGTCGTTGACCATGTACCTGGTCGCGAAGTTGTCGGTGCCGTCGACGATCAGGTCGTACTGCTCGAAGATGGCGAGCACGTTGCCGTTGTCGAGGCGCTCGTCGTGCACCACGACGTTCACGAGCGGGTTGACCTCGGCGACCGACTCCTGGGCCGAGAGCGCCTTCCGTTTGCCGATGTCGCTCTGGCCGTGGATGACCTGCCGCTGCAGGTTCGACTCGTCCACCTCGTCGAAGTCGACGACGCCGAGGGTGCCGACGCCGGCCGCGGCCAGGTAGAGCAGCGCCGGACTGCCGAGGCCACCGGCACCGATGACGAGCACCTTCGCGTTCTTGAGGCGCTTCTGCCCCGTCATCCCGACGTCGGGGATGATCAGGTGGCGGCTGTAGCGCCGTACCTCGTCGATCGACAGCTCGGCCGCAGGCTCGACGAGCGGGGGCAACGACACGGTTCTCTCCTCGTGGATCGCACAAACTTCAGGTAGCGCGGGCGTCTGCGCAGCGCATGACACGCCTAGGCACGCACCGTTGCGACGAGAACGCTCCTGCCCGCAGTTGCGTCAAGAACTCGTAGCCCACGTCGACACCCGGGCAGTCGCCCACCAAGTGCTGCTTCCCGCCGCTGCTGAGTTGGACCGCCACCGCCACCGCCATCGCGGGCTCCTTTCGTCACACCCCAGGATCGACTCTCGACGGAGATGGAGCGGACTATTTGCGGCAGGACCTCATTCCCTATTCAAAAAATACATCCCGTAACCCATCGATGGGCGTAGGCTGCGAGCAGTTGCGCGGGTGTCGCCCGCGCCAAGAGGGGGTGTCATCATGAGTAGCACATCATCGGCAAGTCGCCGCAGCTCGAAGCTCAAGACCGGCTTGATAATCGGTGCCGTGACCATCGCTTGCGGGATCGGCGTCGGCGTCGCCATGGAGAACCGAGGCGACTCCAGACCGTTCGATGTGGACGGGGGTCCTCCGCAGCATGTCGTCGGTCACGAGTCTCGCGTCTTCAACAGCTTGGCGTCCATGACGCAGGCATCGGATCTCGTCGTTGTGGGTCGTGTCGAGTCGGTCGAACGCGGTCGGACCGTGGGGGAAACGCCCGACGACTCGATCACCTTCCGTGAGATCCACCTCGAGGTCATCGACGTAGTTCGTGGCGCCGACCGGATGAGGTCGCCAAGCGAAGTGGTGATTGAGGAAGAGGGCTGGGACGGGGATGGCACCGGTTACACCGTCAACGGGATCGATTGGAGCCGGGCCGGTGACGTCGGGGTGTACTTCCTGACCCTGAAGTCTGAACCTCAGTTGTCCGAGGACGTCTACAGGTTGGTCTCATCGTATGGCCGGGTGCTCGAGAAGGGCGAGACGCTAGAAGCAAGCGGCGAAGCGGCGACAGAGGAGGGACCGTGGGTCGAGACCGACGTCAGCCAGCTCACCCGCGATGATCTCGTCGAGAAGATCCGAGCAATCGGCCACACGCGATGATCTCCGGACTAGAAGCCCCTCAGCGACGAAAAGGTGGCGACGAGGTCCATCAGAGATCTTCCGCAGAGATACGCCTCACTCGCGCTGAGTCGGTAGCATCCGGCCGAGGAAGTCGAGTGTCCGGTGCCAGGCAAGCGCGGACGCCTTGGGGTGGTGGAGCCCGAAGTCGTCGTTGTCGAAGGCGTGGTTGGCGCCCTCGTAGACCTCGAACTCGGTGGGCCGATCGTCGGCAGTCACGGCGCTGCGGATCCGCTCGACCGTTGCATTGTCGATGTACGCGTCGGCGAGGCCGAAGTGGTGCAGGCTCGGCACGTTCACCTGAGGCGCGAGGTGCAGCAGATCGGGGATCGACGACCCGTAGTAGCTCACCAGCACGTCGGGCGAGTCCACCGCCGCGACGTTGAAGGCCAGCCCGCCGCCGAGGCAGAACCCGACCAGGCCGGTGCCACCGCGCACCTCGTTGCGCCCGCGCAGGTGCTGGAGAGCGGCCACGGCGTCGCCGACGGCGGCGCCCCAGTCCAACCGGCCGGCCAGACTCATGGCGTCGTCGATAGCGGAGGGCGCCGACTCGTCAACCCCGAGGGCGTCCAGCACGTGTCGCAACAACACTGTTCCTGGTGGGCGGAATCGTTTCCCTGAATCTCATAGCCTCGGCACCCAGCTACGCAGGGCACGACGGGAAAGGGAGCGGGACGCCTGACTTCCATGCCAGATTGATCGACAGCCTACGGGGACACCCTGATAACGGCTGTACCGACGCCAGCTGGTTCGGCCAGTGCGACACGTGAGGAAACCTGGCTTGGCGGCACCTGGGATGTCATGAGCCACACGGGCGGCATCGGCCTCGCACAGCGTGACCGGGACAGCTCCGGCGACTTCCATGACGCCGGGGTAGACGGTACGGTTCGACGGGACGGCGCGATGTCGACATCTAGCGAGGCACCACGCCGGCGGACGCGCCCACCCGGTCGCGGAGCCGGGCGGGGACACCGTCGTCGGGCTAACGGACTCGTACCGACGCCAGCTGGTTCGGCCAGTGCGACATTTTTCGTGTGAGGTTCAACCAAGACGCCGCTGGCGGACCTGGGATGAGTCGCATCGGGTCTCGTGCATGCGTCAGGGCTGTGGAAGTGCGGACAGCCATGATCTCGGGGTGGTGCTGACGCCGGGGTAGACGGTCGTGACTGTTCAGCAGCTCGGTAGCAGCTCCATTTTCCTCCGAGGCGTCGAGGTGGGGAGTAGGACACGACCCACCTAGGTTGGTCGTAGACCTCGAACTCGGCGGGCCGATCGTCGGCAGTAACCGCGGCGCGGATGCGCAGCATGAAGTCGCGTTGTCGACCGATCGAACTCAGTGGGCCGGTGGTCGATGTACGCGTCGGCGAGGCCGAAGTGGTGCAGGCTGGGCACACTCACCTGAGGCGCGAGGTCCAGTAGATCGGGGATCGCCGACCCGTAGTAGCTCACCAGCACGTCGGGCGAGTCCACCGCCGCGACGTTGAAGGCCAGCCCGCCGCCGAGGCAGAAGCCGACCAGGCCGGTGCCACCGTGCACCTCGTCGCGCCCGCGCAGGTGCTGGAGAGCGGCCACGGCGTCGCCGACGGCGGTGCCCCAGTCCACCCGGCCGGCCAGACCCATGGCGTCGTCGATGGCCGAGGGCGCCGACTCGTCGACCACCATGGCGTCCAGC
>JAUJOO010000053.1 GCA_030447585.1 Nocardioidaceae bacterium
CTCGCCGGCGAACACGGCCCGCACCCGCTTGGGTGAGGGATCCCAGTACAGCACGTGGGCGGGACCCGTGCGGGAGAAGTTGAAGCGCCCGGCGGGGTCGGGACCGAACGGGCCCCGGGCTCTCGTTAGGGTCATGCGGTGTCTCCGTTGACGACGATGTGGGTGCCACCCTGCCGACGAGGCCGGGTACCGCGGGGAGAGTCGGCGTAGAACTCGAATGAGTGGCGGATGATGACGCTCTTTATCCAAATCTACGGCGGAGAGCTGCGCCCGTGCCGTCACCCCCTCCAGGATCCCTGGGGTCTCGGGTGAGAGCACCCTTCCGGAGGTGCTGGATCCGTTTCTGCGCAGGTTGTTGGCTCGCCGGGGCCCGGTTGGCCCGCCGACGCCAGCTTGGCCGCCTCGGTCTCCGCTATCCGCGCCGTCATGGTCCGCTCGAAGGTGGCGACGGCGTCGTCGTCGACGCCAATGGTGAGGCCGGTCGAGGCGCGCGGGCTACTCCCCGTCTGGCTGCTGCGGAGGTACTGGGTCCCGCGGGCTTGATGAGTACGGCGAAAGCTGGACAGGGCGGCGACGCAGCCGTTGAACTGCTCAGTGAGCTCCTCGCAGCCGGAGTGACGGACAACGTCACGGATGGCGGGGCCCGCCCGGTCCAGGCTCTGGAGGAACCGGCGGTGTGGCTTCGGCATGTACCGACGTCCCACCTTGGCCTGCTCGTCCAACGACGATCCGCCCGCGACTCCAAGAACGGCATCGAGCGCCTGAATCGTGCCCAACTGGCTGCCGCTGGGTCCCGGTTCCAACCGTCCGGGTACGTCTGCCTCGGCGGACCAGGCAAACGTGGGCTGCACCAGCTCTCGCCACATCGCCGGGTCTACCGTGCGTGTCCTGACGTTCAGGCTGAAGGCGGTGGTCATGGCCATCATCGCCGCCTGGAGGTGCACCAGTGACGCCAACGCCTCACCGGGGCGACGACAGCCGAGGGCTTCGACCGTATCGACGAGGTGCCTGAGCACTGCGGCGCCGCGCGCCTCCAGCAGAACGAACGAGGTCGAGAATCGCTCGAGGTGCACGTCGGCCGGAGGCAACAGCCAGTTGTGGGCGACGCGGACGTTGTCGGCCGTGAGTTCCTCGGGTCGATAGGCAGCGCCTCCGGGCCGGTCCGTCATCCTCCAGTTGCACAGGTGGAGGCTCCACGCCGTGCCGACACGCGGGTGCCCGCAGATCCTTGCCAGCGCCGTCCACGGCCCGTCGATCCCCGGTGGCAGAGAGATGCGCCGTTCCTCGAACCGATCCGGCGCCGGCGGAACACAGTCCCACCGGTAGGTGTGCCCGAGCACAGCCAGAACCGTCATCAGGCGGTCACGCTCGGCGTCGTCGAGCCCGGGGATGGCGTTCAACACCGCAGGGTCGTCATGGGAGAACTGCCGCTCCAGCCAACTGCGGACCCCGCCGCGCTCCGCGGGGAAACGAGCGGGGAGCTGCATGGAGGCCGACACGTACAGCTCGAAAACAGACGGAAGCTCGCCGAGCGGCACACGGCTGGGCAAGAACGCTCTAGTTTCACCGAGATCGGCCTCGTAGGACGCCCGAACGTGGCGAGCGGGCAGTGCCGGGTCGAAGAGTAAGCAGTCCAGCGGATCCTCCATCGCATGCGTTGTCCTCATCACCAACGAGCCCCTCCCGCGGCCAGGCGTCGAACCCCCGCCGACGAAGTCCTCAGAACGCTCCCCAGCGCGGCTTGTACATCGCGAACTCGCTGCTCCCAAGGTGCTGGGGGTGCCCGGCAAGCAGCAGGTCGTCATCGAGGTCTGGCACCTTCGCCGCCAAGATGTCCGGTGCCAGCGCCCGTCCTGGCGTGCCGGGCCGAAGCATCGGGACCGCACCTTGGACCAGTGACCTCCTGCAAAGCTCCGCGTTGCTGCCATCAGCCTTGTACAGCCGAAGCATGTGGACGATGGGACGTCCACAGGACGGCCGTGACCAACCCGGTGACCCCGAGACGGCCCGGAATACGGAACACAGGGCAGCCATGTCGGCAGGACGGCGGACGTGCCCGGGATCTCCAAGGGCTGGCCGTCAAGCGTGTCGGTCTGTACATCGACGGTGACCAGCGCAGCCGACTCGTACAGCGGCGCTGTGGGATCCTCACGCAGGGCATGGGTCGCCATCGTCATATCTTCGCGCTGAGCTTACCGCGACCGTGGAAGTGTTCGTCTTCACGCCCCCTGCCGGTCGCGCAGACAGCGGATCTCGCCGTCGCGCACCGTGGTACACGAGCGTGAGGACCTTGCGGGCGATGGCCCACCTGGGCTCCTCGGTGCCCCGCCTCGGCGATGGCCGAAACGACCCCATGAGGTGGTCCCCGCCGTGGTGGCGGGCCACCG
>JAUJOO010000018.1:0-2212 GCA_030447585.1 Nocardioidaceae bacterium
TATGGACGGGCATGCCCGTGCGTCTCGGTTCGCCTCCGTTGACACACTGAGTTCGTGTTCGAGCCCGTTACCTTCGCGACCACGACGTCAATGCCGGCCGGTCGGAGGCGCGGACCATTCAGCGCCATGACACGGGGCCGTCGCGCCGCGCCGGCAGGCCCCGACCGCGTCGGCGGGCGGCATGGATGAGACCGGCCTTCCCGAGGTCGGCGACGTCTTCATGACCGGCACGCTGATCTTCAACAACGGTGACCACGCGATCGAGCGCCCCGTCGTCGTCGTGCGCGCACCACGCCACAAGCACGACTACGTCACCGTCATCCAGCGGTCGTCCACGCCGAAGGACCAAAAGGGCGTCGATCATCCCCGCGACGACACCCTCGCCCTCAACAAGGACGGGCGCTGGATCCTCGACTACCAGCGGTCGGTACGGTGTGATGAGCTCCTCATCGTCGCCGACCACCGCGGCCACCTCCCGGACGCCTACCTGCACCCGCTCGTCGACATGTGGGAGCAGGCATGAACGCGACGTGGGTGACGTTGCAGACCGAGAAGTACCTCGACGACGACGGGATCACGCTCGTCTACGAGACCGTCGACGCCGTCCGGCGCTTCGACCGGTACCCGCCGCCCGCCGGCGCCGCGACGTGGACGGCCACCGCGGTGCAGGAGTTCGCCCACGTCTTCCTCTACGGCGACGGCGGACCGGAGCGGCTCGCCAGGATCGCGGCCACGGCGACCGATGAGGACTCCTTCGAACGCGTCCTCGAAGCGGCGATCCGCAACGAGTTCCGGATGCAGGCGCGCAGCACCGACACCGGCGCCGTGCTCCGCTCGCTCACCCACGCCGTCGACAACAACCCCGACATCGTCCTCGCCGGCGCAACCCCGGCCACCAGGACCTGGTCACTCTCTGCGCACCAGCACAACCTTGCCTACTCGGGACCAACCGACGAGCTCGTCGAAGCCGCGCAAGCGGTCCCCGACGTGCGCCTTGCCCGCTGGTCGAGCGAGTCGACCCGCCGGGCGCCGATCGCCGAGCCCGACTCGCTCCGTCGAGTCCTGCACGCCGTGCTGGAACAAGCCGGTGCTCCGCTGCAGCCGCGGCGCATGGTCGAGGTCATCCTCGCCCGGTTCCCGCTCACGACGACCGAGGACGTCGAGCTCACCGACGAGCTCGTCCCCGAGGTCACCGCGTCGGTCGAAGGGACACTCCTGGCGCGCCAGGTGTGGGAGCAGATGACCGACAACGAGCGCCTCGTCCTCGGAATCCTCGACCTCCCCGTGCGCGAGATGGCCGCGGCGACCGGGCTGTCGCGCAGCACCGCCCAGCGAGCTACGACGGCCGCCAAGGAGATCCTCGCCGCGTTCCTGGCAGACGTACCCGACCAACGCGGTGTCGTCGCCGCGCTGGCGGCCGCATCAGCCGTCGCCCGCGATCATGGGACAGCACGAGCAGGTTCGGCATCTACTGGTCAGGAGGAGGAGTGATGCCAGGACCCCATCCCACCGACCGCAACCTTGCTGCGCTCGCCGACGGGCGCCTGCACGCCGACCAAGCCGCCGACGTACGAGACCACGTGCGGGCCTGTCCGCGCTGCCAGCTCCGGCTCGGGCTCGCCGCCGACGACCGCATCGTCGTCGAGCCGACAACCGGCCGCTCGGTTCCCGTTCCGGTCGTGGAGGACTCCAGCAGCGACCTGCCGGAACAAGGCGACATCTGGCGGCTTTCGTGGGAGACGACGACGGTGCTCGCCGTCATCTGGCACGTTGCCGCCGACCGGGTGTCGGTGCTCCCCGTGATCGACACAGCCGACGCGGACGACTGGAGCGCACTCCTCGACCGGACCGCGACCGGCGGTCTCGGCCCCCTCGCCATCTCGGTCGCACTCGAGACTGCCGTGCCGTGGGCCGTGCTCGACGCCCGCGTCGGCCAGGTTCGAGACGTCGAGCCGTTGCGGTCCCTCCGTACAGCCTTCCGAACCGGTGCGACGACGGCGGCACGGCGAGGCGAACCCGTCCGCAGCGCGCTCGACGACCGGCTCATCGGACTTGGCCAGCTCGCGGAGGTCCTCATGGAACTCGCCAACGCAGCCTGGGCGCCCGTGGTCACGGCCACGCAGGTGGCAATGCCGACCTTCGACGAGCTCGCTGATGCCGGCGTGGCCATCAACCGAGCGCTCGCCATCTCGCGAGGCACGACCCCGACTGA
>JAUJOO010000018.1:2312-26162 GCA_030447585.1 Nocardioidaceae bacterium
TACGACCTCATCCTCGACCGGCTCCTCGATGCCTGACGCCCGCAGCCTCGGCGCCGTCCTCTGCGAGGAGCTCACCAGCGACGAGCTCGACATCCTCCGCGAGGATCCCGTCGAGGCCATCCCGCTCATCGACGAACACGTCTCGATCAAGCTCGTCGAGTACGAGCCCGGCGAGGGGTGCTCCGTCGAGGGTTTCTACCACGAGACCTCGCGGTCGATTGTGGTGCAGCGGGCGAAGAGCGCCCGGCGCACCCGCTTCACCGCCATCCACGAGTTCGGCCACGACCGCGCCCGCCACAACCGCGAGGTCGCCGGCTACCTCGCGTCGCTCAAGACGACCACCCGGACGACGGAGGAGCGCATCGCCGACGCGTTCGCCGCCGCCGTGCTCATCCCCGACGCTGCGCTCGACGACGTCCTCGGCGGCAAGGCGCCCCAGGCGCACCATCTCGTCGAGCTCTTCCACTGCGACGACGTCAGCGGGTCCCGGGAGGCCTGCTGCGTCCGCATCGCCCAGCGCATGCGCGGCGCCGGCTACGTGGTCCTGTGCGAGGGGGGCAACCTACGCTTCTGCGCCACCGTCGGCACGAGCTATCCCATCGCACGAGGCGCTTCCCAGGCCGGCGTCGGCCTCCTGCGGCGCGCCATCGAGCACGGCTCTGCCACCGACCCCAACGCCAGGCTGCAGTTCCCGGACGGCCGCTTCACCGCGGAGCTCGCCGGGCACGCCGTGACCGACGACATCTACACGTTCGCGATTCTCACCGACTCGACGTCACCGCCGTGGGGCGGCTGGATCCCGCCCCGCCGCACCGAGGGCGAAGCACCAGAGACCTTCTGCACCGACTGCGACGAGGTCACCGAGGCGTGGAAGCGCTGCGAGATCGACGGGCGCCATCGTGTGTGCAGCAGCTGCGGGTGGTGCGAGTGCCGGGCGCCGAAGATCAAGGTCGCCGAGCAGGTCTGCGACGTCTGCACCAGCCCCAAGCGCGTCGACCTGTTCGAGCCGGGCAGCACCATCTGCAAGGACTGCACCTGATCCTCGTCGTCATGGGACAGATCGGCCAGGTTCAGCATCTGCTCCTGGTGAAGGCCGAGATGCGGCCACCACACGCAGGAGCAGCTGATGAGCAACGACAGGCAGGACGACGGCAAGGGCGACAAGGACCCGAAGACCGTCGGCATCTTCGTGAACACCAAGCCCCACACGGTCCCCAAGGGCGAGATCTCCTTCGAGACCGTCACCACGCTGGCGTACCCGACGACCCCGCCCGGGGGGAACATCGGCTACACGGTCACGTGGCAGCGCGGGCACGGCAGCAAGGACGGCACCCTCGTCGCCGGCCAGAGCGTCCCCGTGAAGGACGGGATGATCTTCGATGTCACGGCAACTGTCCTCTCCTGACATCAACCCCGACCTGCACCGGCTCGAGGCCGAGGGCTACACCCTCGACTTCGTCGGCGGGAAGCTCGTCGTACGGAACGTCCCGTACGTGGACGGCAACGGCGCCGTCCACCATGACGGGTTCCTCGTCATGCCGCTCGAGCTCGCCGGCGAGAAGGCGCAGGCCCCGGCGGACCACACCGCAAGCTTCGGGGGCGGCATCCCCTGCGAGGCCGACGGTAGCAACCTGAACACCATCATCAACGGCCGCGGGCGCAACGACCTCGGCGGCGGGATCGTGACCGAGTGCACGTTCTCGATGAAGCACGACACCAACGGCGGCAAGTACCCCGACTTGTACGAGAAGGTGACGAAGTACGTCGCCGCCATCACCGGGCATGCCACCAAGGTCGACCCCGACGCGACCGCCAGGGTCGGACGTCCCATCCCGACCGAGGACGACGACCCGAGCCCGTTCAAGTACCGCAACACCGCGTCGTCGCGCGCCGGCATCGACGCGCTGAACGCCAAGCTCGCGCACGAGCGCATCGCCATCATCGGCCTCGGTGGCAGCGGCCAGTACATCCTCGACTACGTCGCCAAGACCGAGGTAGCGACCATCGACGTCTTCGACGCCGACGACCTCCGCTCGCACAACGCGTTCCGAGCCCCCGGCGCGCTCAGCCTCGACGAGCTCAACGCCGCGCCCCGCAAGGTCGGCCATTTCGTCGCCACCTACAGCAAGATGCGCGACGGCATCACCGCGCACCCGTACGCCATCGACGAGGACAACGTCGAAGAGCTGCGCGACATGACCTTCGTGTTCGTCGCCATCGATGACGCTGAGGCCAAGAAGCCGATCGTCGACGCCCTGGGGCGCTTCGACATCCCCTACGTCGACGTCGGCATGGGCGTCGAAGCGATCGACGGGCGCCTCACCGGCAGCCTGCGCACGACCATCGTCACCCCCGAGAAGAACGACCACGCCGCCGAGCGCATCCCCGTCGTCGACGTCGCAGGTCCCGACGAGTACCGGACCAACATCCAGATCGCCGAGCTCAACGCCCGCAACGCCAGCGACGCCGTCATCGCGTGGAAGCAGTACCGCCGCTTCTACGCCGACCTCGGCACCGAACACCACAGCGTCTACACGATCGCCACGAACTACATCATCAACGACGACCGCCTCGTGCCGTTGCCCGGCGACGAGGACGACACATGCGCGTGACAGGCGTCGAGCACCGCTTCGTCGACCAGGTCCCTGACGACCTCGAGCCCGGCATCCTCTACGTGTCGCTGCCGTTCCGCACGACCGTGCACCTGTGCGCGTGCGGTTGTGGCAACCAGACATGGGTGCGGCTCCGCCCTGAGCGCCACCACCTCATCTACGACGGCGAGACCATCACGCTCAAGGGTTCGATCGGCAACTGGCGGTTCCCATGCCGCTCGCACTACTGGATCCGCAACGGCCGCATCGTGTGGGCTGACGGCGAGGTGACGCCCTCGTGGTGGCAGCGGACCGTCAGCTGGCTCCGCCGGCTCTTCAAACATTGATCAGCTCCGCTAGACCTAGATAGGTCGGGTCGCAAGGCGGCCTCCGAACTCCGGCCCGTGACCGACCTGGCCGATCGGCCCCGTTATACGGACGCGACCGATTCGGCGTGCGGGTCACGAGACCGCGGCAATCGGTCGCGCCAGATCGGCGACCAGTCCCGTCGATCCGTCGCGCTCGCGGCAGGCGGCGTCGCTCGGCACATTGGGTGCCGAGGCGCGCCACTCGGCCGGTCTTCGGGAGCACTGCCGCGGGGTTGGAGGGGCTCCGTTCCCCGGACACCTCTGCGTCCCGTCGCCCTCAAGCAGATCGCCGATAATGTCCGTGATCATGCGAATCGCGGGGGTCGGCGCACCTGAAGTCCTTACGGCGGCGTCGCAGGCTGAGCGGTCGTCGCGGCGAGGACCGGTGCGAGAGTCTCGAGGAAGCGGCCGTAGTTCGCCAGGGCATCGCGGTCGCGGTCGCCGAGGTAACCCCCGGTGAGTGAGGCACGGAACGCCTCCTCCGTCACCACCTCGCGTTCATAGGCGTCCTCACGCAACGCCGTCGTGTCCCCGTGCTCCTGAGCCAGTCGCGCGACGCGTACAGCCACCGAGAGGGTGCCAGCTGCCAGCGCCGCTGCGCCGACCCGCCAGAGGCCGCGCCGTCGGGCGACGTCGGGTTTACTGGTGTGCGCCGCCTGCCGCACCACATGCGGCAGGGCGCTGCTGGCGAGTTGCGCGTCGATGCGGGCGGTCGTAGCGGCGAGCGCGCTGGTGGTTCGCACAGCGACGGCGGCGCAGTTCCCGCCCCGCGCCGCCAGCCTGTCCAGCTCATCGAGTACCCGCGCGTATGGCATCGCGGCGCCGAGTTCGACGGACCGCACGCCGACGGCGCGCAGGAGCTCGGCGAGCTCGAAGCCTCGCGCGTCGCTCACCTGCGACTGCGGCACTGCGAAGGGGAGGTATGCGAGTGCGCCATCGCCTTCGACCGTGGCGTCAAGCAGCGGCCCGAGGAGGTTCGCGCCGACTTCGAAGCCGTGTTGCTCCGGTTGCAGCTGCGCTCGTGCTCCGAAAAGCAACGCCGAGCGGAGGGCAGGAACGACGGGCGCGAGCTGGTCGTCATCGAGGCGCCGTGCTGCCTGGGCTACAGGCGCCTCGCTGCGTAGGCCCGCCGCAGAGACGCCGGCGCGGGCCAACTCACGGCGGTGTCCGCCCCGGCGCGCAGCGCGGACGGCGGCGATGTGCTCGTCGACGAGCCGCACGGCGCTGCGGCACACCCGCTCGGCCGTGCCAACGTCGCCTTCGCCCGCCAGGCGGAGCGCGAGCTCGATCAGCGCGATCGTCGCACGCTGCACTTCCTCAACGTCGTCGGCGGACACGATGCGCAGTCTCCGGTGGGCGCGGTGGATGGTGCGGCGGTCTACGGCCTGCTTGACGGCCGGAACGAGCGCGCCGAGGTGCGCCCCGTCGCGCACTACAACCCCGAGCCCCACGAATAGGCGCAGCCGCATCCCGTGCGAAAACGGAGCCGAAGTGAGCAGCGTACGTAGGTCGCGACGGCGCGGCGCGAGGAGGCCGCGACGGTGGGCGAGCAGCGGCGTCGTCCATTCGCCATGCACCTCGTCCACGCTCGTTATGACGCTTGCCACTCCGTCGAGAGCGTCTTTCATCCCAGCGGCGCGTGCCTGGAGGCGGCCGAAGCGGCGGCCTGCCGCACGCGCCCTTGGCAGGACTGCCCGCACATGCGCTGCTGCCGCCCGGGCTGCGTCACTCTGCTGTTGGAATCGCAGCAGAGCAAACAGGAAGGTGACCACGAACACGCCGAGGGCGACTACAGGAGCCCAGGTGCGGGCAGTGGCGAACGTTCGGGTAGGCGGCGCGACGGCGAGCGCGAGCGCGACGAGCGCGGCGCTGTAGCTGGCGTGCAGGCTGGCTGGTTGCGCCGCGTAGCGCGCGACGACACCGGGCAATCGTTGCGCCGACAGCTGCACAGTGAACACGTTGACGGTCGCGACGAGCGCGAGCGCGGCGACGGTCTCCTCTATCCCGACGTCCCTCGGCCTGATGGTCCAACCGAGACGATCGGACGCGGCGGCGACCCCGGCAGTGACGGCGAGCGGCCACAGCCAAGGAGCTACAAACGCGGCGATTCGCCAGATCCGAGCGAAGGGTGCACGCGGCCGCTTGAGTCGGCGCACGGTAGGTGGCCGCCGCAGCGGTCGGTCGGCGCGCTTGGCGTGCGCCTCCAGCTGCTCTGGCGTGATCTGCGCGGCGGCGCCCGCGGTCGCGAGCGCCGCTCCGGCGTCAGGCGCACGCTCGCGAACCGCGAGCGCGAGCAGCCGCAATTCGATCGGCCCGGCGGCGGGCGTGCTCTCCAGCCCCGACTGGAGTGCGATCGTCGCGAGCAGCTGGTCGTCGAGCTCCGGACGTTCAACGAGGAGCCTGACGACGAGGGCCCGAGCCAGAACGACGTCGCCGCTATAGGTGTAGGGGTCGATGTCACGCCGCGCGAGAGCGAGTGCGGTCCCGAGAAGCGCCCGGGCATCGGCGTCGGGTAGCGCATCCGTTGTCGCGGCAGCGATGCGCAGAAGTACCGATAGCCGGCCTCGCTGCTGTGCGGTCGCAGCCGCCAGGTCACGTGTTACGAGCGTGGCGCGGGCGGCCGCAGGCAGGTGACTACGCATCCAGAATGCGACGGGTAGCCGCCAATCGCCGTGCTGGTCGTCGGCGGCTAGCGCAAGCACTGCTTCAACATCAATCGCGTCACTACGGCGGTCGCGGACGACAAGGCGCCGCAGGGCGTCGGTACCCACTTGACGACCGAGGCTGCCAGCGGCGACGTGGCTCGGTAGGGAGCGCCGCTCCGACAGCAGCAGCAACCGGCCAAGAACCGCCCACCATGGGCGCAGCACCGCGTGCATCGCTCGCACCACCGTTGCGTCCTGCGGTGATGCTACCTCCGGTGGCGACGCCGATGCGGGTCGGACCTTACGCTTGTCGCGGACGCGGATACCGGACGGAGTCAGTGTCGTCGCCGGCTCCGCCACGAGTTCTCCCGGGGACTCCCGCTCCGCGAGCGCGGTCGGGGGCGTCTTCTGCGTCCACCGCACAGCCCAGCCTGTCAAAGTCATCAGCGCGACGGCGCACCACCACGCCGCGCTCCGTCCGATGCGCGCTACGCGGAGCGTCGCGTCGTCGAAGCGCGGCCGGCGTAGAAGGCGAGCGCGGTACCGCAGCCAAGCGAGAGCTGTCAGCGGCGCTAGCGCCGGAGGCGCGTCTCGCCGACGTCTCATGCGCCGTCCACAATCGAGAGCGCGATGCCGTCGACCGCCGGCTGCATGACCGCGTGGCCGGGGAAGTAGAGGTCGCTAGGTATTTCCACTGACAGCGCGCTCACTCCGCCGAGCAATCGCGAGGCGGTGTTCGCATCCTCGGTCAGCACGCGTCTCGCGAGGTCGCCTGTTGGGCCCATGCGAGCGACCTCCTCGGCGGACCCAGCCTGCTTGACTGCGGCTTCGAGCGCGAGTGTTTGCTCGAAAAGTCGTCGGCGCATCGCGACCATTACGAAGGGCTCAAGAACGCTCACCCCGTAGCGGCCGTCGACCTGCTGCGCGCCGCGCAAGTGCATGACGGGCTCGTGCACGACCTCCTTGCCGTTTTTGACAACGACCGCTCGTTCGGGCGCGATCATCCGCGTGCGCTCGGGTAAGAGCAGCCGCAGGTCCTCGTCCGGGGCGGAGCCGAACGAGAGGTAGCCGTTGCCGCAGACGAACGCGTCACGAGCCACGTGCGCGAGGTAGGTGCGCGACGCGCCAACGTCGAGGAGCTGCCGGACGTACGCGCCGATCTCCTGGGTCCCGCCGCCGACCGATTCCATCGTCTGGCTGAGCACCGCGGCGGTCCGGTCGACAGCTGCACGCGCCTCCGGCACCACGTTGTAGACGTGCCGCAGGATGGGCGCCCGACGGCGCAACTGCTCCTCATCGAAGATGGTGGTTGCGTACGCGACCAGCAAGGGACGCCCCGCTGCGACCGACCGCTCGCGCAAAGTGTCAGCGCCCTCCGACCATCCCCGGGCGCGGATGACGTCGTGCAGATCGCGCTCGGCGCGGGCGTCGGCCAGCGTCGCCTCCGCGTCGATCGACGCGATGTCGTCGTGCCCGCGATGAACCAACTCCTGCCGCGCGAGCAGCGTCCCCAAGCCCCCGAGCGCGGCCACCACCTGCACAGCGACGGGGTCGTTGACGGTGAGGACGTAGGTAAAGGGCTCGTCGGCGGTCGCGGACGAGGGGTCGCACAACACCGCGACGGCCGGCGAGCGCAGCGGCCCGCCCTCCTCGGCGGCGCGGATCTGTCCCGTATAGGGCAGGGCGTTCATACCGTGCAGTTCGATGCTGAGGAACGCACCGTGGTCGAAGTGGGCCAGCCGCACATACAACGGCCGGGTTCCGGGCGTAGGGCTCGCGACCGTGACCCGGGCAGCGAGGGCGCGAAGCGCCCCGACCGACGCTGCGACCTGCTGCGGCGTCGCGGGCAGGTAGGGCATACCGTCGACTGGTGCGCTCAGAAGCCTCACCCGCCTCATCCTCCCGCGCCCGGGCTCGGCTCGTGCGCTACTGCTGACGGCGGCACGCCTCGCACGCCTCGAGCTCCGCTCTTCGCCAGTACAGGCGCGGCCACGTGCTCTAGCTGACTACCACCGAAGTACCGGTGGAGGCGCAGCAACTCCCGCGGGCGCGATCGCACGCACGCGTGACGGCGTACCGATTCGGCGATCTGCAGGGAGCGCGCAAGCACCGAACAGCGTCCCAGAACGCGCGGTTGGAAAGCCGGCAGGGTCGCATCAGACGCCTGCCTGCTTGGGCACCGACAGTGGGCTGCGGGTGCCGGCAGTGGAATCGGGGTGCCGAGTCGAACATCAATCGGTGGAGGTCGACCGCCGGACCGGCTTCCCCTGGGAATGGGTCAGACGGCTGCGCGCAACCCCAGGTTGGTCAGGCGAATCTCCATCGCCTGCGTGCTGACGCCGAACTTCCTGGCAAGGGCCTCGATCGTCGCCTGCTCTCCCAGCCCCTTCTTCAAGACGCCATGCATCTGGGCGTGGACGAAGTCCGGTGGCATGAGGAGCGTCGCAGCGAAACGGTTCGCCTCAATCTCCTCACGGCTGGTGGCGAGGCTTGATCGCTCGTCGCGAAGGTTGACCCTGGCGCGAACAACGTGGTCAACGATTAGTGGCCGGCCGTCGTGGAGTCGCAGATGACCCAACTCGTGGGCTATAGTGAACCGACGTCGGGTTCCCGCGTGATCGCGGTTGACGGCGATCACCGTGCTGTCCGGCCGGCGGTAGAGGAGGCCAGAGACCTCTGGATCGAGATCGTCCTTGAGGACCGTCGCGCCCAGCTCCCTAGCGAGTCGGTCGACGTCTACCGGCGGGGCGGTGATGGCGGCGGACCGCAGGATTCGCAGGGCCTCGTCGTCGGCTCTGGGCAAGTCATGCCCTCCTTCGGGTCGGTGTCGCGTCTTCGAGGCGTTCCAGGAACGCCCGTGTTCCCTGTGGCACGTCGGCCGGCAGGCCGCGGCTGTTCGAACGCTTGCCCGGTCCCGGTCCCGGCCACGGCGGAAGAAGGTCGCACGCGGACACTTCGAGAGCATCGGCAATCCGCCAGAGGGCATGAAGCGTCGGCTGCTGGTTGCCGGTCTCGATGTTGGTGATCGAGGTGCGCGCCAGGCCCGCTCGCTGCGCCAGCGCGTCTTGGGTCAACCTCGGGATGGCACGCTCACGGGCGGCTCGGATGCGCTTCCCAAGTTCGCGGTCCAGCCAGTCCAGGTCCTCCACTGATCCGTACTGTACGCGAATGTCAGCGTCGCTGACAGCATCGACGGCTACGCCACGCCGCGGTCAGGCTGGCGGCTCACACGTTCTCGCCACACGGCGACCGCCTCACTTTCGGGTCGGCACAGAGGACAATGCGGATCACGGCCGTAGCACGACGCGCCTTTGGACGCCGCCGGCGCCCAGAACTGGAGGGTTGCGTGCTGCCGGTCCGGCGAGAGCGGGACGGCGGCACCGAGATGCTCCTTGACGACCTCGGCGGCCAGCATCGTGCCGGCAGCGAGCGAGACGAACGGCACGGCGAAGGCGGGGGGAGCGGGCTGCCCGGCCCGAAGCGCGTCGCGCACCCGCTCACCGCTGGTCCCGCACTCTCCCGTCTTGGCCCACGCGATGACCTCGGAGAGATTTGCGTTGTGACGGCCTGCGATCTCCTGCTGCTGCTTGGGTGACGCCGCCCGGAACTGCCGCCGCAGTTCCTCGTCCGGCGTTATGGCTTCGGGATCGTTATGGCACCTCGCACAGGGACCGCCGTGGCGCGGGTCACACCGCACGACCTCGGCCCGCAGCTCGTATGTCGAGGCCATCAGGAGGGACTCGGGCCACCGTGTCTGGACTGCCATCCGCGCCTCATTGACGTCCACTGCGCAGAGGATCCGACGGTGGAGTCCCGGTGCCTCCTCTAGGGGACCGTCGTGGACCGACCAGTTGATGTCGGAGCCTGCGAGGAGGGCGCGGGCCGTGGAGGCCTTGGGAAGGCCGATGTGCTCGTGAGCGAAGAGCAGGTACCGGTTGAGGTTGGTGATGTCGATGCCATCCATGTCGCCGTCCACCAACAGCACCTCACCGTCGACACAATCGGCCGCCCAGATCGCATGAGCGCAAATGCACCCGACGGCTCCGACGCCGGCCAGCGTCTCGTCCAGCGTCACAGCCGGGAGGATGACCGGGCCACCGGCGATGTACGTGTGCGCGGCCTGGTGCGACCAGAGCGAGTAGAAGGCCGAATCGGCCGGCGGGTACAGCACAGGGTCGATCCGCGCCGCCCGGAAGACCTCGGCGACAGCGATCGCCGCCGCGATGTACGGACCGAACGGGAGTGTCGACGGGTCCGTCTTTGGGATCGCCGTGCCTCGGGCGACACCGCCGCACCACCCCTCTCCGTAGACTCGGATTCCGCCGTCCACGGCGTCGCCCGGTCCGACCACCAGCCGAACGTCAGCCGGCTCGGCGGCGAGCACGACCGGGACGGTGTCAATCTTGGCCGCGCCGCTGGCTATGCCCTCGGACAACGTCGCAGCGCCTCCGATCAAGGGGCTGATTCGGCGGGCAAGAGCCACGCCGGAAGGGCAGACGACGGAGATCGAACCGACGACCCGGTCGAGGCGGGCAAGCATGTTGATCGTCATCCAGGCGGTGTGCTGCACCGCCGCAGTGGCGGCTACTTCCGCCGGGATGACGACCTGGACAGCGATCGGGCGGCGCTGGTCAAGCGGTGCCAGGCGGCCGCCCAGGGTCGCTTCGTGGCGTGACGAGACGTGGTCCATGGTGTCCTCCGGAAATCGACGAATGATGGGACGACGGTGATGGCCACCTCCGCCTCAGCGGGGTCGAGGGCGTTCCAACCGTCGATGGTCCTGACGTGCAGCAGTCCCTCACTGGGCCGGGGCCGGCGGGCGGCGTGCTCGGGCAGTACCAGGGACAGGGCGCCCTCGCGCTGGGAATACGCCATCTTGTCGTCCCGGTCCGAATGGCCGAGCCGACCATCGCCGTGGGTGTGGACCTGTGCCAGCCGCTGCATGCCGTACTTCCGGAAGTGCGCCCCGGCCTCGCTCATCTGGTCAGCGGTCACGGTGTAATAGCCCGGCTCGCAGGTGGCGTCGGGCACCACGACGGTGGTAACCACGCTGACCTCGTCGCGGCGGTAGCCGTCGAGGAAGGCGATCCGCTCGACGCCGGGGCGCTGACGAGCGAACTCGTCGAGGAGCTGCTGCCAGGCCGCCTCAGGCAGGACGAGGTGCACTTGGGCCTCCGTAGTGGGGTGGGGAGAGGATCTCGCCGAGACGGCTGAGGGTTGCAGCGACCGTGTGGCGGCCGGGAGTCCAGCGCTGGGCCTCGGTTGGGCCGTGGTTGGACATGTAGTACTCGGCGGTCATCGAGAAGCAGACGAGCTGGCCCTCGAACAGTCGCTGCCCCTGCGCATCGCAGTACTGGTAGCTGTCGTGCAGCGCACACCAGTTGGGACTGGTTACTAGCGGCCACCATGGCGTCCCGGCGCGCGCCCGGGGCCACCCCGACTTGGGCACCACGATCAGCACCGTGGGCGGGTACGTGTCGTAGTACTCGGCGCCGAGCCGGACGTAGTACTCGTCGGTGCCGCCGTCGGCACGCCGGGCGGGGATGGTAACGACCGTGTGCAGGTCGTCGGTGGTGACGCGGGACCAGCCCTTCTCGTCCCGCCCTGAGTTGCACCAGTACGTGTCCAAGTGGGAGCCGAAGGTGCGCGCTGCGATCTCTGGATCGGATGGCGGCAGGATCACGCCGCCGCGCCTCCTTGGTCGCCGAGGAAGTTCCACACCAAGCCGTGGCAATGGGTGGAGCGGTAGGCCTGCAGGTTCTTGGACAGGTGGGCGAAGACGTCGTCGCCGTTGTCGTCGCAGCGGAGCCGATCACCGTCGCGGCGCTCACGATGAAGATGGTCCTTGTACAGCCGCTGGACGATGGCATCCACCCGCTCTTGGGGCTCGCCCTCGATCTGGAAGACGCTGCCGTCATCCTCGTCATGGACGGTGACCTCGAGGTCCTTGTCCTTCTTCGGTCCGTTAATGGGCATGGTCGCTCCTCGGTCGCCTAGAGTTGGCAGGGCTGACGTAACGGTAGCAGTTGGCAGCACTGACACCAACCATCTAGGCCTCGCAAGGCCAAGTGGCACGGCTAGCCGCTCCCGTGATGCCCGCAGGCGGCTGCCCTGGAGTCGCCAGTGGTGGGAAGTGGATCCAGCGACCGTGACGCCCGGCGACGCACACCTGGTGACGGACCTGATCCAACAGTCTTGCCCGCCCTTAACTCGCGCTTCTCTCGACTCGCAGCCCCAAGAGCAATCCGTGCCCGCCACGACGCCGCACATGGACGTAGACGTCCTGGGTGACCCGAGTGCCGCTGTGCCCGAGGAGACGGGAGACGTCCTCGATCCGTAGCCCGGGCTGGGCCAGGGCCCAGGTGGCGAAGACGTGGCGCAGGCTGTGGAAGGTCCAGGCCCAGCGTCCCGCCGGCATCCTCGGCCACCCCACCGCGCTGGCAGCGGGGTCCCAGGTGTTGCGCCCGTAGTTGGACCGTCGGGCCCAACCGCCCCGGGGGGCGGGGAAGACCAGGCCGTCGGCCTCGACCTCAGTCAGCCGTCGCTCGACCAGGGCGGCGAGGTCGACCGCGCGGGCGGTAGCGGCGGGGAACATGGTCACCCGTCGGCGCCGACCCTTGGGCAGGGTGACCTTGAGGGCGCTGCGGGTCTCGATGCAGACCGGCTTTGGACTAACGACTGCGGGTGATGAAGGGAAGACCCAGCCGTAGACACGTGATCGTCACGGCACTGCGGTACATAGCGTCGAGATGCACCGTTGCCGTTGCCTAGCATCGGCGACGTCTACCACATGGCACCCGTCAGTCCGACGCCGTGAGTCCGCGATCACCTCGCTGCAGCGCCCGGCTGAAGCTAGTGATCGGTCTTCGCGACTTCACGGAGCAGGAATGACTGCTGCTCGCTGTCGAGTTGCAACTTCGCGACACAACCAGCTCCGCTGAACCACGAACGAAGATCATCTTCGGGTTCATCCCACCAGATGGAGTACGACCCTCGCCTCACCAAGTCGTCGCTGATATCGAGATCGGAGCACACCACGATATCGAAGGGCGGCGGTCCCGCCAGGCGCCCCCTTGCTCGCCACACTCGTTCGTCGCCCGGCAATTCTTCAAGGATAGCGGCCAAGAAGTCAGCATCCCAAGGCGCCTGAGTCACCACCGCCAGCGGACGGGGCGCCGACTCAAGCACTTCTGTTAGGACCACTAACCTTGGGTCGGGTCCTAGCGCCTCAAGGTCTCGCTGAACGTGCTCAGCTTCCTGCAGGGCCACCTCATCAATCGGTTCGGCTCCTACGTCGAAATGGCCAGTTGAGTCTGGGTCTTCTTCCTGCAGAGCGGCAAGTCCTTCGTACAGAGAAGGCCGTGTGGGATCTCCCGAGACAAAAAACCATTTATGCTTGGATAGCAGCACGATACCCCTTCGCATGGTCCGAAGCTCGTTCTGATCAAGTCGAAAGTCACGGGTCGGAGGTTCCGGTAGCTTCTCATCTGCCCACTCCACCACGAGCGCGGTTGCGGCTGACTCCGGAGCCTCGGCTGTCGGTTCAAGCAAGATAAGTCGGCGGCGAGAGTGGCGTATTAGGTGGTCAACCGCTTGAGCACGTCTGTCGGTTCTTGGCGAACCATCAACAATTAGTAGGCTAGACGAACGCCAAGCTAGTTCCTTCGCCACGAAGGGGCTGTCAAGCGCATCACCGGCAACGAGAAGAGTGGAGTGATCGGCGACGAAGTCGACGTCGTACGTCTCAGCTTCCTCAATGACAAGGCGAAGGTCTGCGGCACTCTGGATGGCAACCACGGGAACTCCAGCCTCTTGGGACAGCATCTCAAAAGCATAATCGTAAGAGGAGTAGTCGCCGAGAAAGTCAGCAACGATCGTCACGGACATTCCGCGACCCGCTGCTTCAAGAGCGATCTCACGGGCCATCGTGGAGGCCCCCGAGCCCACTGGGGACCGAAGTATTACGGTGTTGCCATCCTGCAACACCGTGTCGAACATATTACGTTGGCGCTCTGTAAGATGCGCCCGCATCAGATTACGGCCCCCGCTGTAGCGGCCCTGACCTTGCGGAACAACCAGCTGCGGCTTGAGGCCAGAGTACTCAAATCAGCTAGCGTAGGAGCACGTTTGAAGTGGAACAGGTCGTTTCGGATCGTCGCCACTGGAACAAGCTTCTGCATAGTCAGTGGTCGGCTACGCCCGAAGAGCTTTTGGAAGTACCGAGAGTAGTTATCGCCATTCTTCACGATATCAATCTGTTCGGTCAAGGTAAGTTCATCTAGCGAAATGGATCCTTCGTCGTACTCGCGAAATCGTCCGATTTTAGCTGATCGAACCGCCGAGACGACGTCCTGTTGAGATGCGCATTGTTCAATACAGGCACGCAATGAAGTCTCAATCTCTTGGATCAGAACGAAGGGACGAGCTATCTCATGAAAGAAGCGGATAAAGTCCGTGCCGGTGGCGACGGCCATAAGCCTGCTCGGGTCACCGACCAAGATCGCTCCATCTTGGTCGAGTCGGTCGAGAACTGTCTCAAGTTCGTCCGACGGCCTCGCAAAGTGGAACTCCTCGACGAGGTCTTCTACCGAAAGTTCTTCAATACGGGACCGAGTTAGAGCGGCATCTGTGTGTGCTAAGGCTCTCGCGATTGAGCGGTAGCTTATAACGCCTAGTACTTCCGTTCCAGCGATGACCGGAAGTTGCGAAAAACCATGTTGGTCCATGAGCGTGAGTGCGTCTTCGATAGAGCAGCCAGCGTCGACGCTGATGACATCTTGCTCATCTGGGAGCAAGCTGTTTATTTGGTGAAACGCTGCCTTAGCGCGGTCTATGGGCCGAACTGGTCCGGGTGTCCGGGTTACGAGTCGCAATTCGGGTGCATGAGCCTGCTGTGCGTCATCCACTGGCTTTGAGCCTACCCTCTAGTTCTCGGTGCAATAGATGACGCGTACGCTCCGCGGGCGCGAGCGCCTCTACTGGTGGGTCTTGGACACCGCCGGGCAGTCGATGACCGGCGCAGTCAGCCTCCCCGTCGGCCGGGCAGCACCTCTGGGGCTGTGACCGTTGGGTCGTCTCCCACCTGTGTGCGGATGGGTGAGTTCTCGTTCGGTGATGACTGCTCCTACTCCGTCGCCTCGTAGAACCGCTGGTACAGGTCGTCGTTCACGTGCATGTAGACGTCCTGGGTGACCCGGGTGGAGGAGTGACCGAGCAGGCGGGAGACGTCCTCAATGCGAAGCCCCGGCTGGACCAGCGCCCAGGTGGCGAAGAGGTGGCGCAGGGAGTGGAAGGTCCAGCCCTTCTCCCGTCGCCGCGGCGGGGCCAGCCGGCGGCGGTGGCGGTCTCAGGTGTTGCGGCCGTAGTTGGAGCGCCGGGCCCATCCGCCCCTGGAGGCGGGGAAGACCAGCCCGGTGGTGTCGATCTCGCCCAGTCGACGTTCCGCCAAGTCGGCGAGGTCGACACCACCGGGGGTGCGGGCGGGGAACATTGTCACCCGGCGACGGCGGCCCTTGGGCAGCTTGAGTCTGAGGGCGCTGCGGGTCTCGACGACTTGGCGGTGCACGGTGATGCGCCGGCGCCCCAGGTCGATTCCGTCGGCGGTCAGGGCGACGTGTTCGCCCCAGCGCAGCCCTGAGGAGGCGACCAGCATGACTTCCAGCTTCCGCCACCACACCCCGCTGGTATCAGCGGTGGCCCGGGCCAAGGCGTGCACGGCGGTAGCGGGGGGATCTCGGCCTCGGTGACGGCTAGGCCCGCCGGCTCGACGACCTGCGCCTCCCCCCCGCGCCAGCGAACCCCCCGCAGCACGTCCTGGCGGGCGAGGAGGTGACCCTCCTCCAGACCGGCGGAGGATGTCCCGAGCCTCGTGAAACTTCGGTGACGGTCCCACTGATCAAGCGGCTACTTCCTCATCATCGCGCTCTCAGGCTGGAGTTCCTCGGCTGGTCTTGCGCGTGGACTCAGCCGGCCGATCTTGGCTGCTCTCGGCACGAGCGCTTCGGCGTGGACCCGTGCCTGGCCTGCCTCTACTGGCCAACCCGCCCGCGCCCGAACCGCCATGAGCTGATCGCTGCTGCTCTCGGTCAACACCAGTTGCGGGTGCTCAGTCACATGGTCACGGGTCACGCCGTGAACGTGCCGTTGCCTCCGGATGTCCTTCCGATCATGCGGGACATTCCTACCCCGAGCGAGGCCCATTTGTGGTCGCAGCGCAGCCTGCTCGATGACGTGGCCGACACAGCCGGCCTTGATGCGGCTGCCCGTGAGCGCTGGCACGGCTGCACCATCGACCAGCTCTATCGGGACGGCATTTGCGGCGGGGCGCTTGTCACCACGACGCTGCAGGGGGTACCCCAGGAGGTAGTCGTGCCTGTGGCCCACCAGTCGGCTCTGGCCGGCGTGCTGCTCGCCGCTCAGCTACTCGTGGCCTCCGATCCAGATCTGGCCCCCCGGCGGCCCGAGTCGACCGAGGTCCGTTACGACGTGCTGCAGGGCTTACCGCAGGTGCTGGCCCGCCCGAGGAAGGTTACCACCGGGTGCCTCTGTCAAGATCCGGATTTCCAAGAGGTCTTCGGGGCAAGCGAGGTCTGATGGTCCATAGGATCCTCCTCCAGCGACTACGCACCTCCGCCCCGTTAATGCAATTCCGAACGAAGAAGGAGAGGCCCCTTGACCAAGGTCGGCATGAATTTTCTCAGTGAGCCGGCTACGACCGGTGGTGAGGGACGGCGGATATATACCAAGGTTTTCGAGATGCCCTCCGTGCCGAGGGCGTTCGAACACATCAGTGATGTGACATTCAGCGGCGAGGAACTAGATGTCCTGCCCGGTACCGTCACGAAGGTGACCTGGACCTTCGCCGTGGATGGATGGATCGCATATATCGACGTGCAGACGGCCGTCGCGCATGACGACCAAACCTACGACCCAAGCGCTTAGGCAGGCGCCGGTTGGTGCGCTGAGCATAAGTCGACGGCGAACGTGACGATAGTGTCGCCACGTCGATCTTGATCGCCGAGTCCGGGGACCCCTCGGTGGCTCTACCGGGAAGTCGGTATCTCCGCGGCGAGAGCCATCCTGACGATGTCCCTGATCACCGGCATGGCAACACGACTTTTGACCGCAGCTAGGGCGAGGTATAGATCAGGCCGATGTCCGTTTATCCAGATCAAGAGCGCCGACCCGAGCGCGGTCGCCGCGGCGCGTTCGAAGGCGCCGCCGTCGAACTCAGCGAGGCTGCGCAGCGCGGCGAACCGGATCGTCAGGTCGGCATCGCCCACGAGCCATCGATCTGCGACGGGTCCAACGGGCGTCCGCCCAAGACTCGAGCGGCTGCTGCCTTCACGAGCTGATCCGGGTGCGCCCTGCAACTCGTCGTGTCCGTGTCCGAAATGAGGGCGGTCGCACACCCCGGCTGCCGGACAACCGGAAGTCTAACTTGGCAAGGGAGACAGGCGAGATGATCATAAGGCTTCTTCACGGACTCGCTCGCGCGTTGTCGAATACGGGCGACGAGGGCGACACGCGCGGCGCTGGCCACAGCACCCGTCATCACTGGCGCTGCGAGTGCGGCGCTCATTCCCGTGAGGACGGCTTTCTCATAAGGACCGATGCTGAGTACACCGCGCAGAGACACCTGCTGAGCAAAGCTGTCGGGCATCCCGTCCCGGAGACCTACTCCACCGACGGCATCTTGTCCTGAGCGGAGCCGGCGCCGCACCCGGGCACCCAAGAGGGATGACTGGCTCTTGCGGCGCAACAACTCGCATTGGTATCCCCGATCCCCGGATCCCGGTCGTAGCCACGATGTCAGGATCGTCTCCAAACCTCGGTCCGACTTGGGCCCGAATACCCGCTCCCAAAGCTCCGATCTGCCGGTGATCCAGCGCGGTGCACGTCGATGTTCGGGCCGCGGGTTCTGTCCGCCCCTCGTTGAGGAGGACGGTCGATCGGTCGCGCGCGTTCGGTGCCACTCGATCAGCATGGATGCAGGCGGCTCGCGTGGATGCTTGGTGTCTCCAACGCTGTAACTTCCACCGTTGAGACCGGCGCCGCGATCGACACCGACCGCACCCGTCTTCGACCTCTGGGTGCATCGACAGACGAACGACCGGATTGTTGCGCGCCATGTCACGACACCGCCGACTGGATCAGCCACGTGCCTCGCATATCCGTGCCGACCTCGTACTCCGCAACGGGCGGTCTCTCTGAGTACCGCGAGAGACGGAAGCGACTCGGAGCAGTGAGAGGTCCACCAGCGTCTCATCTCCTACGATCGGCGACCGTGGGGGTCGTGTTCGACGCCATCGAGGCTGCAAACATCATCTGGAACGTCGTCGCTGATCGCGCCGATCAGACGCTGCGCGACCGTCTCGCCGACCGTTCCTTCAGGAGGGCTGTAGTTCGCAAGACCGACGCAATCCTCACGTCGCAATCGCTGCGCCTCGATCCTGATACGGAGAGAGCAGTCAACGCGCTTCTCCGTGACGATGACTTCGCGAATGACTTGCTTACGGACTCGGGTGACAGCCAGTTGACGGCAGCGCTCTCGGGTCGAGACGCTGCTCAACGAGAGGCCGTGACTAAGGCTGTACGCGACGCACTGATTGCGGCGACAGTCACCAGCGCCTCGCGCGTGGATCGCGAGCTACTCGCCCGCACGGCGGACATCGATCAGACACTTCTCCACGTACTCAATATTGGGCTCGATATCCATCAACGACTTGAGTCAGTAGAAGACGTCCTCTCGGCAATGCCGCCAACCGCGACTCCTCCCTCATGGATCGGCGATCCGCCCATGAACTACGACGGGATCATCGCCGAGAAGCTCCAGCAGTACCCGGTGTGTCACGGTCGCGCCACGACTCTCAGGTACCTCCGGTCCGAAATGGCACGACCGGGGCTCGTCATACTTTCGGGGAATGCTTGGTCGGGAAAGTCAACCGTCGTCGCCGAGTTGCTGCGTCAGCGCTCGAAGGAGCGCTCGATCGAACTCGTGAGCTACTTCGTCGATGAGTCGACAAATCGCAACACCGTGGGCGACTTTCTGTACTCAGTGAACTCACAGTTGATCCGGCTGCTGGGCGCGGTCGACGGCGTCGCGAGTGACGAGGAACGGCGACAGCAGCAGTTCGAGGACCTTTGGCGACGGGCGAAGACGATGCTCAAAACGCAGAATCGACAGCTGGTGTTGGTAGTTGACGGGCTCGATGAGTCCCCAGAGCCACGCCGGTACAAGCGCTGCTTCACTGAGGTCGTTCGTGAGGACTCCCTGGTCATTGCATCACGGCTCACATTGTCTGAGTTGGTCGATGCGGACATCGTCAGCCGGAACGCAGCAGCGCAGGCAAGGGAGGAGACGCTCGAGGCCAACGAGTACTCAGCCATTCAGCAGCAGGAGCTGACGAATGAGCTGCGCACAACATTGGGATCTGAGCGGCGTGAGATGCGGACCCTGCTTTGCACGCTCGCGGCTACGCGAGCCGCTATGTCGGCGGAGGAGCTCGAGCACGCAGCGGGCCTTGCCCTCATCGATGTACTCGCCGGACTAAGCAGATTGCGACGATTCCTAGTCACCGTTGAACGAGACGGATTAGAACGATGGCGTATCCGACACGTCGAGATCTTTCGAGAAGTTCGACGTCTGGCTGGATACTCCGAAATCAGGCAGGCCGAGGATCGCGTCCTCGAATGGGCGCGGCGCGTAGGTGAGTTGGGATGGCGAGACGACACACCCGACTACTTGGTCGAGGAGCTCGGCACTATTGTCGCTGAGCGTTCAGACCTCTCGCTTGCTCAATGGTCGCTGGATCCCCGAAGACTGTCTCTTGGCTCTCGGTCGGCTGAAGCAGCGCTGAGTCTCACACGAGAGATGCGGGCTGCCGCCGACCTAGCTTCGAACTCCGGACGTGAGGTCGGCGCCGCCCACTTGGCTGCGATTGGCGTCAAGGCGTGCCTGTTCCAGTTTATGGCGTCGCTGATCGAGGCAGAGGCTTGGACCGCTGTCGCTGAGGCTCTCGGCAGTTCGCGTGCGATGGCCCTTTGGGCGCGGCTTCGGGAACCCTCGGAGGCCGCCAAGTCACTTCCGTGGATACTTAGAGGCTCATCGCGTGCAGAGCAACGCGAGCTGGTGCCGTTCGTTATCGAGCTTCTCCCAGCGCTAGAACGCGACGCCGGGCTGATCTTGCTCGCGGATGCCGCCGATGCCGCAGCAGACGGCGATGTCGCCACCACACTTCTCGACGACGCGATCACACGTCTCTTGCAGTCAAGCGCTGACGAGTGGGGTCCATACCTGGATCGGGCGCGTCATCGGGTTCTTGAGGTCGCGACCGCTTCTGCCAAACACCGCGTTTGCGAACTGATCACCCGATCCGAACGGGAGTACATCTCCGGCGGCCAGCTGCACATTGAGCTGCTACCGGACGCGTGGGTTCCAATCGTGCGCGCCAGCCAGGTGCTGGCCCCTCATGAGTGCAGTCGCGTCCTGGCTGACGCCATCCATGAGTTGGTTGAGATCGTTGACGTATTCGACGATCCAGAGACACACGAAATCGCTGCGCGTGAAGCCATCGTGTTTTTGGCCGCTGTGGCGGACCTCATCCCCACAGATCTGCTGAACCGCGTTGAAGATCTTTATGACGATCTCGTGAATCCACACTTCATTGCAGAAGCGGTGGTGGCCATCTGCGCATTGGCGCCGTCGACGAGAGATTGGGCCTTCGTTGACGTCATGTTGGCTGACGCAGAGGCGCGTGTCCAGGGCGCACCGATTCCGTCTGCTACTCGCGCCCTCGGCGCACTAGCAATAGCCCGTTCTCGAAGATACAGCGAAGCCCCCGATGCACTGGTCAGCAGGATCCTCGACGCGACTACGGATGGCGCCTCCGGTCGGTTTCAAAGGAGCGCGGTTCTCAGCGGTATCGCGTGTGCAGCTTCGGCACTTGGCGCTATCGGGACCGGTGAACTCCTTGTCGCTGCTGGTATCGCACTAGATAGCGCACCAAACGCGTACATCGCGGCGCGCCTCTACGGTGCGTGCCCGGCTGCGCTCGCCCAGAAGCACAGCGCTCGCGTCGTCCAGGCGAGAGAGAGCGTTCCCAGAAGCGACCACGGCGCGATCAGCGAATGGCTCTCTCACGCTCGGGTCTTCACGACATCCTGCGCTCGCAGCGGCAACCAGGCCGCTGCTGAGATTGTGGTCCAGGAGGCGAGGCGTGCCCTGGCCGACGGAGATCTCGCTCCCTACTACGAAGCGCTGATACTTCCAGGGCTGGCGGCACTCAACCCTTCAGCGGCGGAGCGTGCGCTGCGTGAGCTACTGCATCGCCGGCGCTGGAATGAGATCGTCGCGTCGCGGGACATCGCGCTGACGCTCGGATATTTCGATCCGATTCAGGCGATTGAAGTGGCCGACCGGGGTGACGACGCCGCGAAGTCCCTGACTCAGCTCGCCCTTGTCCTGTCCTTGAGCGAGCCGGATCTTGCATGGAGCGTGCTGTCGCGCATCGCTCTAGCTGTGCCGCCTGCGTTCCTTTGTGAGTTCGTAGATGCTGCGCTCACAGTTGGTGGCCCGGTTGCCGTGACCCGCTTCATTCGGGACGGCGCACTCGAGAACTTGCTCGGTGGTTTACTCGACGGCTGACGCGTGGGCCGCCGAGGTGCGACCGAGTGGCAGGCTAGGAAGCCGGTTGCGGCGACCACCTACCGATCGGTCGTGTGTGTGTCACACAGGACGGTAAATGACGATTCGGCCATGCGGCCTCCTCTGCTCTGCTCGAGGAGCCGGACGCGGAGCATGGCACGACGCGCCCAGCTCACGTTGTCGACTCGACCGCACCTATCGGCACACCAATGGGACGACCTGGTCGTGCTCAGACCAGCAGACCCGGCGATAGTTGACCCAAGGGCCGGTCCACAGCGCCTTCAAGGTCGGTGTGGCGGCTCTCTCGATGCGAGCGGCGGGGCTGCCGGCGATCGTCGCCCTACTCCGTCGCCTCGTAGAACCGCTGGTACACGTCATCATGCACGTGGACGTAGACGTCCTGGGTGACCCGAGTGCCCGAGTGGCCGAGGAGGCGGGAGACGTCCTCGATCCTCAGCCCCGGCTGGGCCAGCGCCCAGGTGGCGAAGACGTGGCGCAGGCTGTGGAAGGTCCAGGCCCAACGCCCCGCGGGCGTCCTCGGCCATCCAGCGGCAGTGGCGGCGGGGTCCCAGGTGTTGCGCCCGTAGTTGGAGCGCCGGGCCCAGCCGCCCCGGGGGGCGGGAAAGACCAGGCCGTCGGTCTCGACCTCGCCCAGGCGTCGCTCGACCAGGGCGGCGAGGTCCGCCCCGCCGGGCGAGGTGGCGGGGAACATCGTCACCCGCCGCCGCCGGCCCTTGGGCAGGGTCAGCTTGAGGGCGCTGCGGGTCTCGATGACCTGGCGGTCCACGGTGATGCGCCGACGAGCAAAGTCCAGCCGATCGGCGGTGAGCGCCACGTGCTCGCCCCAGCGCAGCCCGGAGTAGGCCACCAGCAGGATCTCCAGCTCCCGCCACCACACCCCGCTGCGCTGTGCAGCCGAGCGGGCCAGGGCGTGCACGGCGATGGTGGTGGGGGTCTCGGCCTCGGTGACGGCCAGGCCCACCGGCTCGAGTGGGCTGCCCTGGCGGAAACGAACCCTCCGGAGCACGTCCTGGCGGGCCAGGAGGTGGCCCTCCTCCAGTCCGGCGGCTACCAGGGCGCTCAGGCAGCGCCGCAGGTGCTCGGCCACCGAGGCGGTGGGAGCCTGGTCGACCACGGCTTGGAGGTCCAACCGGGTGATCCGCCGGCAGGGAAGGTGCCCGAGCACCGGCAAGACGTAGCGCTCGCAGTAGCGAGCCTGCTCTTCCCGGTGGCGCTCCGACCAGGCCGCCACCCGGGGCGGGCGCCGGGCGGGGTCGAGGTAGTGGGCCACCAGGTCGGCTCCGCTGGCCTTGGCCAGGTCGGTGGCGCTCCCCCGTCCCAGGCGCTCGGCCAGCTCGGTCGCCTTGGCGATGGCCTCGGCTCGGCATGGAGCGGTGGTGTCCCGGCGCCGGCCGGCCTCCTCCCAGCGTATGCGCCAGTAGCCGCCGGGGGAGCTGGGCGAGTAGGCCCGCACCCCGCAGTCGAGCTCGAGGACCTCTCGGTCCGTTGGCACCGAGGCCTCCGTGGTCGTCGGCGTCAGGTCCGTCGGCCAACCGGCCGGGAGACAAAGGTCTCCTTCGGTTCCCCGTGCGAGCGATCATCCGTGTCGCCCCGATAGTGGTCCGGCCTGCGGTGAAGCTCCATGAAATCGATGACCTCCGCCCGCGGCCACATCACCGCCCTCGCGCCGAAGACCACCGGGGGCGGAAAATCGTGTCGGCGGACGAGGCGCCAGGCTGTAGAGCGCCCGATCCGGCAGTGGAACTGGATGTCGCGGATGGTCCAGTAGGTGCTGTCGGCCACGCGACTAGACACGGCCTCGTCAGGTCGGCCCACCACATCGACCCGTCTGTTCGCCGTTGTCATGCCACCTCCATGGCAAAGTCGGCGAGGGCCGCTTCTGCGCGCTCCCGACGCTTGCGGATGGACGAAGGGCGAACTCCGTCAGCAGCGGCCAACTCCGCGGTCGGCACGTCCACCACCCTGGTGAGGAAGATCACCCGGCCGCCCTCGGCCGTGAGCGACCTCTGGTTGATCGCCTCGGCGAGGAGGGTGACCAGATCGTCAGTCGCCGTCGGCTGCGAGACCTGGGCGGCCATCGCGTGTACGTCGTCCAACGGCACCGGCACGGGCTGTCCCGGCCGGAGGGCGGACTCTCGTTGAGCGGCGCGATAGGCGGTGTACCGCACGTCCTGTATCAGGTTCGCCGCCGGTCGGCCGCCTCGGCTGGGCGAGTACTTCGCCATGCGCTCCATGGCGGCGAGGACGACGACGCTCACGGCATCGTCGCTGTCGAGAGTCTGCCGGTAGCTGCGAGACAGACGGACAAGGGCCGGCGTGATGGCTCGCAGGACCACGCGCCGGGCGTGCTCATCTACGCCGGCCAGTCGCAAAAAGGCGAGCATCAGCGCGTCCTGCCGCTCCGGGTGGAGGCGATCGCCGAGCGCGTCCATCACTTGACGAAGCGAGGCGAAGCTGGCGAGTTCTCGCTCGTCTTCCCGCCAGCGAGCCAGCGCTCGGGAACCGGTACGAGAGGATTCGAAGACCGCCCAGTCGCGGTCGAGGATGTCGAACAGGTCCTTGCGCACGGAGACTCCTTC
>JAUJOO010000005.1:0-35276 GCA_030447585.1 Nocardioidaceae bacterium
GGCACCATACCAAGGTGTCGATACAGCCGCGGTCGCGCGACGGGCGGGGCGCGACCGAACACGTGCCTGAGGACGCACGCGGCCGGCGGGTCGAGGTCGAGCACTTCGGTCCGGAGGTGCCCGAACCCGGCCTCGGTAAGCAGGGCCGCCAGATCGTTGGCGTCCGCGCGCCGCAGAGGTGGCTGCGGTGGCACCGGGGCAACGGGGCTGGGAACCCATAGCGATCCGCCCGCCGGGCCGCAATAGCCGGGCGAGCTCGCGTAGCTCGGGCGGTTGGGTCGGGCCCACATGCCGACTGCGTTGACGGCAGGGGCGGCTTGAGCGAACCTACGCCGCGCTTCGCCTCGAACTCCCTCGACAACCCGCAAGCGTCCGCCTGCAAGTCGAACGTCACACGGACGCCTCCGCTGAGCGGGCCCGTTTCAACGGGAAGATCACCGCAAGGTGATCCGCATGTGGGCGGGCGGTGCAGCGTCAGGCTTGCCCAGCCGTCTGAGCGGACCCTCGGCCACGGCTGCGTCGACGTGTGTCTCGTTCCACCACCTGCGGACCTGCTCATCCGCGGCGACGGCGCCGATCAGCGGAGCGTAGTGCGGTCGGATGTGCGCCTCGCCGAACCGGCAGATTGCCCCCACATCGGTCGTGCCTAGCATCCCGCACGACCGGCTCCGCGCTCGACGTCATCGCATCCTCCCGCAACGCACATCCCCAATCTCGCACTGGCAGGCTACGACGCAGCGATCCAACTGCGGCCAGCGCGAATACCAGCGAGGACCAGGCCTGCACCCGCCATTCGCCCTCGACAACCGTCGGCTTATGCCGCGTCCGCTCGTTCGACGGAGCGGCGGAGGTGCGTCAGTTCGCCGCCTGCTCAACTACCAGCGCGGAAGGACGAGACGGTTCGCCTCGCCTGGCAGAGCACTCGTACGGCATGGTGTGGCTGTGGCAGCGGCTGAGTATGTAGTTGTTGGGTCTGTCCAGCGGGTCGAGGCATGGAGCACGATCCGGCTGCCGTTCGAGCCCAAGGGTTGGCTTCTGGACTACCGGAATGAACTTCGAACCGCGCTGCGCGCGATGAGGACAGCCCAGGCAAGCGTCCTGCTTGCCGAGTACGCCACACCGGATGTCGAATTCGCCGATCTGGAGAACGTGCTTCTGTACAACGTTGGTAGCGGCGCCTACTCACACCTCACCCGCCGGGGACTGATCTGCCGACGAGTTCGGAGTTGGGACGGGCTTCACCGGGTGAGGTACACGTTGACCGAGCGCACGGATTGGCCGGAGTTCACTGGCCCGCTCCTCGCAACTGCCCGGCTCGCGCAGACTATTCGAAGACAGACGGCTCTGGCGTGGTGGTCGGCCTTCCGCCAAAGCCTGAGGGTTCAGGCCAGCTCTCCGTACAGCGGCCAGTTCGCGGTCACCGTAGATTTTGGCCTGGGCTGGCATGGGGGCGATTTGTCATCGAAACTCAAGGCACTCCTTGATGGGCTCGTCTCCGCACTGCACGTCCACGACGGGTCGAATCGTGAACACGTCACCAAAGCACTCGAAGCAGCCGGAGACGGCGATCGGTTGTGGAGCATGCTGAACTGCCCGGCCCTGGCGATCTTGGGTCAGCGACGGTTGGTTCGCGCGCACGGGCCAGGCATCGCATGGAACCCCGCCGACGAACTTTGCGCGTCATTCAGGCTGTTCCCCGGGCACCATCCAGAGGCCCTCGCTGTAAACGTGCGCGCGATCGAGCCCGCCAACGTCACGTCGACTGATACACCCAGACGCATGGGTGATAGCCGAGGCAATTGGGTTTAATCGGCTGCGTCTTACCGCCGCGACGCGGCTGTCTTCAAGAGGCGGCTCCAGCGTCGGTGCAGGTAGGTGCCTCGCCTCAACCGCAGCGACGCACGTCGCCCGTGAAGGCGTCCCTCTGGGGGCTCGCCTGAGCCGCAGAAGCATGAAGGCCGGGGAAGGGCGATGGCAGACAGGGCCCTAGCCTCTAGATGCCAACGCAAAACAAACCCCAAGTTGTACTTGCGCGAGCGCACCAAGCGGACCGAGCCTGTCTGGTATGACGGATTTCGAAGCCGTATGGGCAAGGATCCGCGGATGCGCCGGACAGGAGTTCAAGACTGTGAGGGGCTTGCCGTTTACCTACGCGTTCTCTGGGGACTACTTGCAGCCAAGTCGAACTAACGTCGAGCTGCCGAAGGGACATTTTCGGAAAGCCTACGACCTGATGCCGATCAGAGGTCCCGGCGACATCAACCGCTTGGTGATAGGCCCGGCCTACATCTTCGCGATTCTGACGGACGAGCGCGTCAGGTCCTGACCCAGCGGTGCGGCAGACTCACGCGCAACCTCGGGTCACCTCCGGGACCCGCTGCGGTCGCGACCAGGTTGGGAGCGAACTGGCGCGGGGCTAGCAAGCTTCGTACCAACAGCGTGCGCAACCTCGGTCTCCCCGGGGTCGCTGGATGAGGAGACAGCATGGCAACCTTCACCCGATCCGACGAACTGCAGGGAGCGGAGTTCGTCGACGCGGACCTGCGTGGCGCCCGGTTCGTCGGGGCTGACCTATCCGGCGTCGTGATGCGCGGGGTCGACGTGGCGGGGGCGGACATCGACGCACCGTGGCTCTTGGACGGCGAGAGCTGCTTGCGCGTCAACGGCGTCGACGTGGCTCCACTCGTGGAGGCCGAGCTCAACCGCCGCTTCCCCGGCCGCGCCGATCGGCGTGCTGAAGATCCAGATGGCCTGCGCGCGGCCTGGGCCGTGCTCGAGCGCACGTGGGCGGCCACGGTCGAGCGCGTCGCGGCGATGCCGGCTGGCACGGTCGACGTTTCGGTGGACGGCGAGTGGTCGTTTTCGCAGACGCTGCGGCACCTGGTCATGGCCACGGACGTGTGGCTGGGCCGGGCGATCCTGGAGATCGAACAGCCGTTCCACCCCATCGGTCAACCGAATGTCGAGTACGAGACCGACGGTCACGACATGTCGATCTTCACGACGGTCACACCGTCGTACGCCGAGGTGCTCGAGGTCCGGGCGGGTCGCGTCGCCATGGTGCGCGACTTCCTTGCCACCGTCACACCGGACGACCTAGCCGCCACGCGCCTGAACCCCTGGGCTCCCGAGCACCCGGAGACCACCCTCTCGTGCCTGCACACGATCCTCGAGGAAGAGTGGGAGCATCACCGCTACGCCGTGCGCGACCTCGACGCGATCGAGGCGAAGTCCGGCGAACAAGCCGGTGACCTCGCAGCGCGCCCCGATCCGAGTTGAGGGACCTAGCGGAAGGTGGTTCACATCGCCGCGACATCGCCTGAGCGATGGCCGGCCATAACGACGTAACGTGACACCGTCGCGATCGACCGAAGGAGACTCAGTTGAGCGAGTCCGTGGTCAGACCGCTGGAGCCAGACACGTGGGATGGGTTCGCGGGGCTGGTGGAGCGGCACAACGGCGTCTTCGGTGGCTGCTGGTGCACGTGATTCCACACCATGAGCGCCGAGAAGGAACGCACGTATGAGGCGAACCGGTCCCTGAAGCGACGCCTGGTCGACGAACGGCGGGCTCACGCAGCGTTGGTGTACGACGGTGACGAGGCGGTGGCGTGGTGCGAGTACGGATGCCCGGCGGAGCTGCCTAACATCTATCACCGCAAGCAGTACGAAGCCGAGCTCGACGTCCTGCCCGACTATCGGATCACGTGCATCTTCGTCGACAAGCGCTACCGGCGCCAGGGCTTGTCGGAGTTAGCACTCCAAGGTGCCCTTGACCTGATAGCGGCGGCAGGGGTGGCGTCGTGGAGGGGTATCCGCACGACACGGGCGGTAACGGCGCGTCGCCGCTAGTGTCCCTGGTGCCGGGTGGAAGACTCGTCTGCGAAGTCGGTTGGCCGCGAACCACCCTGGCTATCATCAGCGCCACATATCACGTCCTAGGCGGATCCAGAACCCAGAGCGTCCGGAGTGGTCGTGTTTGGCAGTTTGAGTCAGAGAGCCCAACGTTCTGGCAGTCCAGGGACCGGCCAGGCTGGGTCGGGTTGGAAGTTCTCCCATCCGTCGCAGAACGGCGGTCCCCAGTCGGCGACTATGGCCTCGGCCTCGGCAGCTTCTGCCTCGATTGCAGCCGCGGTGGCGGCGTCGTATCTGCCTTGCGCGACGGCGAGCGCGAGTTCGTCCTCATCTTTGCGGGTCATGGTGCGGTCCGGTTCGATCTCGAGATCGAGCACGTGGTCACGGGTGTACACCGCGTGTTCGTCACGGGCGTGCGGATCCTCCAGGTTCACATACCAGCCCGCGAACTCGCGGGTGTGCTCGGTGAAGAAGACCCACACGGACCACGGTCGGCCGGTGGGCGCTATCCGGAGGATGTCGTAGTAGGCGTGCACGCCGATGTCTTGCACCGTCTCGGCGGTGAACAGCGTGCTTTTGTCGTCACGCTTTCCCAGCCCGTCGGCGCGCGCCACGCGCAGCACCGGCGTACCGGCTGCCAGCCATGCGACCAGGGCGTCGGCGTCGTCTCGCACGACCGTCACCGGTTCGGCAAAGTGCGGCACAGAGGGACAGCCGTCGTTGGTGACCGGGGCACCAGCAGCGAGTGCCCCGTCGCCGGACCGCCACATGATCTGAGTGCCGGTGGGCCAGTACGGTGGGCTGCCCGAGGGCCTGCGCTGGCTCTCGCTCACGAACGTTGACTATAGGCGCTGTGCCTCAAGTGCCGCAGGGTCGGCAGAAGCGCGACTGGACGACCCAAACGCTCTGGCATGCAGCGATCCGTGTGGCCCACTCGCGCGCGCGCAGACCCGCGTCTCTGCGCCGCGATCAGGCGGCTGCGTTCCCATGTATTCGCGTTGCGTCGCAGGTCCCGAGCGCCTTAGCGTTGCTTTCCTCGAAGGCAGGGAGGACGTGCCCTGTCTGCGCTATGAGTCAGCAGGTTGGAGGGTGCGGAGCGAAATGGCTTCTCATCTCTTCGCGCTCTGCTTCGATGCAAACGACGCGGTCGGTCTCGCGCGCTTCTGGGCCGGCGTCCTGGGCTGGGAGATGGTCGACGAGCCCTCCGACGTCGTCACGCTGCTGCCGAGCGACGACACCGGGTTCCAGATCGATTTTGCTTCGACCCAGGACCAGAAGACCGGCCCGAACCAGATGCACTTCGACCTGACGAGCACCTCCCTCGAGGACCAGCAGCAGACGGTGGCCAGGTCGCTCGGACTCGGCGCCCGCCACATCGACATCGGTCAACGCCCGGAGGAACATCATGTGGTGCTCGCCGATCCTGAGGGCAATGAGTTCTGCGTCATCGAGCCGGGCAACAACTTCCTCGCTGACTGCGGGTTCATCGGAGCGCTTGCCTGCGACGGCTCGCAGGAGGTCGGGTACTTCTGGAGCGAAGCGCTGGGCTGGCCGCTGGTCTGGGACCAGGACCAAGAGACCGCGATCCGCTCGCCGCACGGCGGTCCGAAGATCACATGGGGCGGTCCGCCGGTGGCGCCGAAGACCGGGAAGAACCGGCTGCATTTCGACCTCGCCCCACCTGTTGACGGTGATCAGCAAGTGGAGGTCGACCGTCTCGTCTCGCTCGGGGCGACCCGCATCGACATCGGCCAGGGCGAGGTCAGCTGGGTGGTGATGGCCGATCCCGACGGCAATGAGTTCTGTGTGCTGACCCCCCGATAGCACGACCGGGTCGGAGTGGGTGTCGACCCCTGCAGGTGGCGATCGTCGGCTAGCAGAGAGCACCATGATGACGGTCGTGACCGAAGAGCCAGCGCCAAGGAAGCAATGCGATCGTGGATCAGGTCCGCAGGCGGAGCGCGGAGGCTGACGACGTGGTGGTCGTCACCGCCGACGGGTGCTGCGTGAACGAGTGGCGGCGGCCGGCGGCTCTCAGTCGGCCCCTCGTGGCTCCTTACTCGAACCTCCTGACCGGTCCTCCTGACCGGTCCTCGTGAGGCTTTCTGGCGCAAGGCGTCATACCCGCCGCGTGACGGTCCCAGAGATCGCCAAGGGTGCTCCGGGCTCATCTCTACGCGCTCGCCGGCTGCTGCTCGCGCGCGGTAGCGGGTTGGAACGTGCCCACACAGGCTTTGTTTCCGTCTGGGTCCGCGATGACGGTGGTCCCAGGCGCCCTACCGTCGTCGACGATCACGGCCCCGGCGGCCACTGCGTCGGCGATGCGTTGCTCGGCAACGTCGTACGGGAGCTGGACATCGATGTGGAACCTCTGACGCGGTGTCGGGTGAGGATCGGTTTCCTGGAACCACAGGATCGGCACCCGGCGCGTGGCGTCGCGCACGTCATCGCCGATGGTGCCACGACCCTGCGCCTCGGTGCCGCCGGTCAGCAGCGCCGCCCACACCGGTGCCAGGGCGGCGGCGTTCGCGGTGTCGAGCGCCAGCTCGATGGTGATAATCGATCGCGGATCTGCGGAGATCGACTGCTCGGCGGCGATCTCACTGATCCGGCGGGCCAGGTCGACGTCTTGTTGGGTCACCCACTCGACCTGGTGTTCGGTGCCCCCGTCGTCGCGGTAGATGGCGTCGTCGCTGAGCAGCTTCACGTCTACATAACCCGTGCCCATCCGAACCTCGGGATGGTGCCCGGCGGCTTCGCCCGCTTCGCCGATGGCGGAGAGGAAACGGACACCTGCGCGGAAGTCGCGGATGACGAATCGGGCATGCAGACCCTGGCCGAGCTTGCGCCAGTCCGTAAGGGCGGCCGCGGTGATCTGCTCTCCGCTGAGCATGTCCATGGTGTGCACTCTCCTGTCTGCGGACGGTACGTCGACGGTACCCCCGACTCCGGACGAAAGGCTTCCGGAAGAGAGCTGGCAGCAAACGCTTTGGCTAGTCGGCTATGGGGCTTGGATGTTCCTCCGGTCCAGCTCGCTGCCGTTTCGTACCTGGCGTGGGACTCCGGACCTGTGCGGCGGAAGCCGACCTGGCGGGCGGTGGCCCTCTAGGTTGCGCTGCCACACCGCCATCCGAAGCGGGATCATCACCAGGTCGCTCTCCCGCCCGCCGCACAGCCGACCGGCGTACGCCGCGCCGCGACGGCGATCATTGCCAGCCTTCTGCTCGCCGCGCTTACCGGGTGCGGTGACCCTTATGATGACGGTGGAGGTGGCGGCGGTTACGTCGTCGCTAGCCAGGTCGCGAACCGCTAGCCACATTTGCCAGTACGGAGGACTCTATGCGGTATCGAACGCTGGGAAAGACCGGGCTCGAGGTCTCTGAGGTGAGCCTGGGGTTGTGGGCGGTGGGAGGGGACGCGTGGGGGCCGGTCCAGGACGAGGAGTCCCTGGCCGCCATGCGTGCGGCCTTTGACGCAGGCGTCAACTTCTTCGATACCGCCGATGTCTACGGCCGGGGTCACTCTGAGGAGCTGCTCGGCAGGTTCTTGACAGACGTCGGTCGGGAGAACGTGTACGTCGCCAGCAAGGTGGGGCTGTGGCGGGGCCGTCAGCCGAACCCCTACGTGGACGAGCAGATGGTGATTGAGGACTGTGAGGCCAGTCTTGGTCGCCTTGGTGTCGACTACCTCGACGTCTATCAGGACCACGTGTGGTGGGATGAGAACACCGAGGTGTTCGCCGGGGCGCTGCAACGTCTCAAGGAGCAGGGCAAGGTGCGGTTCGTTGGGTTGTCTGCCAACAATCACGACTACGTCCGGCATTTCGATGATGCCATTGGTGGGATGGACACCCTCCAGCTCGACTACAGCATGCTCAACCGGGAGCCGGAGAACCGGACGCTTCCGTACTGTCAGGAGCACGGCATCGGGGTGATCGTGCGGGGACCGTTGGCCATGGGGAAGCTGACCGGCAAGTTCACGGCTGACACCGAGTTCGAGGAGGGCGACATTCGGCGGGACTGGGTGCAGGAGGACGGGCGGGCGGCGTACCTGGCGGACCTCGAGGTGGTTGAGCGGCTGAGGTTCCTCGCCGAGGGCCGCACCATGGCTCAAGCCGCGTTGGCCTACGTGCTCGCACATCCGGCGGTCTCCGCCACGATTCCTGGTGCCAAACGGCCGAGCCAGGTCGAAGACAACGTCGCCGCTGCTGGGCGTTTGCTGACCGAGGAGGAGCTCGAGCGCGCCCGGGACGTGCTCGCAGGCTCCTCCACCGCGCCTGGTGAGTGACGTTCCCACAGACATGCACTTACATGCCGATCTGCCAAAGCGGTCCGCTGAGTCAGGGCCAGCCGTGCTCGCGCAGCGGTGTGACGGTGACCTCGTTGAGCACGGGTTGACCTGGCGTTGTGGCCATCCAGACGATCAGGTCCGCCACGGTGGCGGGATCAAGGGCGTCAGCTGGGTCGGCGTCTTCGGGGCCTGCCGGTTCCCGTCGCTGCTCGGGATCGAACGTTCCCCAATTGGTGGCCATCGCACCGGGATACAGCACGCAAACCCGGATGCCATCCCCCCGACCCTCGGCGGCAAGGCTCTGAGTGAGGCCGGACAGAGCGAACTTGGTGGAGCAGTACGCGGAGGCGTTCGCCCATCCTCGTCGACCGGCCACTGAGGAGATGTTGACGATGAGTCCGCCGCCACTGGCTCGCATGCGGGGAATGACGGAGCGCGCCAGCGCGAAGGGGGCCGTCAAGTTGACAGCAACCACGCGATTCCACTCGTCCAGACCAAGGTCCTCAGCGGGGCCAGGGACGTCAGTGCCGGCCGCGTTGACGAGTGCGCCGATGCCGCCAAGCTGGGATGCTGCGGCGTCTACGAGATCGGACAGTGCTGCGGTGTTGGACAGGTCGGCGTGGAGCGGGACCGCGTGCGCCTTGCGGGCTTGCACCTCGGCGGTCACCTGACCCAGGGACTCCTCGCTGCGACCGACGAGGGCCACCGGAATCCCGTGGGCGGCGAACTGCAGCGCCACAGCACGACCCAACCCACTGGTTGCTCCGGTGACTAAGACGCCACTGTCGGGGCCGAGGACTGTCATTTCGCCACTGTGCCCCCACGGAAGTCCGGCAAACGCACCAATGTCTTCCTCAGATAGCCCGCGCTGCGGCCGTTCGCACGGCCAATGCGCGGGCAACTCAGCGTGGCGCCAGCCTCGCCAGCGACGATGCGCTGAAATGGGTTGGAAGGGAAGGGGAAGTCGATGCTTTCCCGAGAGCGCAGCAGGCCGAATGGAGCGGGCAGGTCGGCGGCTCGTTATGGGCGGTGACGCCGCTGCGTCAGCCGGGGCTTCCGGAAGAGACATCCGCCGATCAAACGACTAGATCGAAGGAGCAGCGTGGCCCAGTGGCGGTGGCCATCTTGGCGTCGCAAGTGATTAGTGGCTGTCGAGACGTTCGGCCAAGGCGACGTACGCGGCGTCATAGGCCCGCTCGGCGACCGCCGCCCGACGCGGATCATCGGAGGCATAGAAGGCGGCCAGGATCGAGGCAGCGACGCCCCCGCGAACCTCCGACTCAGGAGCGCCGGCGGAGGTAGTTCGGCGGCACCCGGTCGGTGAGCCAGACGCCGTTGCCAGCCAAGAAGAAGAGATAGCCGGCTGCGGCCATCGCGGCTGCGTCGATCTCGAGCACCACCACGGCACCGCGGCGACGCGAGCCGACCTGACGGGCGGTGGCCTCGTCGACCGAGAGATGTACGTGATGCCGCGACCGGCGCGAGAGCCCTTCGGACGAAATGTCCTCGAGTGCAGCGGCCGTCGTGCCGTGGAACAACGTCGCGGGCGGTAGCTCCGGCATCAAGCCGAGGTCAACCGGCACGGAGTGGCCCTGGTGGGCGCGGATCCGGTTCCCAGACTCGTCGTAGGCGAACCTTCGTTTCCCTGGGGCGTTCATCACCGCATCTAGTTGTGTGCGGGAGATCGGACGCCCGTGCCGTGCCAGAGCATCCAGCAGCTCGTCGACGTCCACCCAGCCGGAGTCGTCCAGTGCGATACCGATCGACGCTGGGTTATGTCGCAGGACGTACGCCAACCGCTTGCTGACCGCGACCGATGACTTCAGGGCCGAGTCGTCGCGGCGTCTCGTCATGGGCGACCACGCATGCCTGCGATCCTAAGGCGAAGCCAGCGGGCCGTCGTTTGACGTCGGCGCTGGCGAAGTACGCGAACGGTGGCGCACCCGGGTGACACTGCGCGGCCCGAGCTGTAGGCCCGGGTCGCCGGCTCCTGTTGCGGCCCCGGTGTCCAGATGGAAAACTCAGCAGGCACGGCAGACACCGTGCCACCTCGAGACGTTTCACGAAGGGACGCCCATGCTCGGCCTCATCATTGGTTCCATCTTCTTCGGGATCATCCTCGGGCCGCTGGCCCGACTGATCCTGCCCGGCAGGCAGGCGATCGGAATCGCCTGGACCATCGGCGCAGGGTTCCTCGGCGCACTGGTCGGCGGGCTCATCGCCAACGCTATCGGCCTCGCGGACATGAAGGATGACATCGACTGGACGCGCATCCTCATCCAGTTGATCTGTGCGGTCGTGGCGGTCGCGGCCGTCGCTGCCTGGAAGGGCAGCCAGAGCAGCGCCCGCCGCTGACCTCGCCGGGGCGCCGCCTGCCGCGGCTCGTCGTCAGTCCCGGAGCTGCGACACCAGAGGGCAGGAGAACGGGTCGCGGGCGCGTAGCCCGACGTTGTTGAGGTAGTCGATGACTATGCCGTACGACTGGAACAGCCCCACTTCGTTGTAGTTGACCGCGTGTTCTGCGCAGTACTCACGCACCAGCGGCTGGACCCGCTTCAGGTTTGGTCGAGGCATGCTCGGGAACAGGTGGTGCTCGATCTGGTAGTTCAGCCCGCCCATCACGAAGTCGACAAAGACGCCCCCACGGACGTTGCGCGACATGAGCACCTGACGGCGAAGGAAGTCGATCTTCATCGTCGCCGGGACGATGGGCATCCCCTTGTGGTTGGGAGCGAACGACGCTCCCAGGCACAGTCCGAAGAGCCCCATCTGCAGCCCGATGAACGCGCTTGCCTTGCCTGGCGGCAGGAGGATCAGCAGGACGACGACATAGGTCACGAGGCGAACGAGAACCATGGCGGCCTCTGCCCGCTGATGCGCGACAGCACCGGGGCGCAGGAGCGTCCGCACGCTCGCGATGTGCAGGTTCACACCTTCCAATGTCAACAACGGAAAGAACAGCCAGCCCTGATGCCGGGCGAACCAGCCGGCGAAGCCGGTGCGCTCTGCCACGATCTCGGGTGTGAACGCGATCGCGCCGGGTGCGATGTCGGGATCGCGACCCACTTGGTTGGGGGCAGCGTGATGGCGGTTGTGCTTGTTCTTCCACCACCCGTAGCTCAGTCCCGCGAACACAGCCGAGAGCACCCGCGAGGTCCACTCGTTCCATCTGGCGGACGCGAATATCTGCTGATGGGCACCGTCATGCCCGAGGAACCCGAACTGGGTCACCACCACGCCCAACGCAGCGGCGAAAATGAGCTGGAACCACGAGTTGCCCAGCATGAATACGCCAACCCAGATCCCGACGAACGCCGCAATCGCCAAAGTGATGCGGGTCCAGTAGTAGGCGTAGCGGCGGCGCAGGAGCCCACGCTCGCGCACCATCTTCGACAGATCGGTGTACAGGCTCACATGACGCTGACGCGCGTCCAGCACTTGATCGGTGGTCATGGAGAGGGGAACCCCTTTCGGGCCGTTCCGGAACGAGGAGCCCGGGGTCAAGGGGAACGTGACGCGCGAAGTAACTCCATCATGCCGGACGGGACAAGTGCCCGGCCGGAGCGCAGTTGAAACCTCAGCCTCGGCCGGAGCCTGGCTTGGTCAAGCGGCCTTGTACGGCGGCCACCAGCCGATCAGGCAACAGCTGGCCGGCTGCAGTCTGCAGCTTGTTCAGCCTCGAGGCCGCCACCACGTGGTCCTTGCCGGCCAGCAGAGCCTCAACACCGCGGCGTGCGACGTCGGCGGGGTCATCCTTGGGAGCGGAGGCGATCCTGGTGTCCTCCATATTGGCTCGCTCGAAGAAGTTGGTGTCTGTCGGACCGGGCATCAAGGAGGTCACGGTGACACCGGTGTCCTTGAGCTCGACTCGGATCGCCTCGGCGAAGGAGTGCACAAACGCCTTCGACGCAGCGTACGTCGCGTGGTAGGGGCCGGGCATGGTGGAGGCGATCGATGCGGTGAACAGCAGCTTTCCTTCCCCCTCCTTCACCATGTCACGGGTCAGCAGTTTCGCCAGATGAACTGTGGAGGCCACGTTGAGCGCCACGAGGCGCAGGTCCGCATTCACGTCGGTCTCATGGAACCGCCCACCGACGGCTACCCCCGCATTCAGGGCCGCCGCAGTAACCGCCCGGCCAGAGCCGGCTGCTACGGCGTAGAGCTGTGCGACGCCGTCTGAGGTGGCGAGATCCACTTGCTGGGCAACGGCTTCGCAGCCGGCGACGCTCAGCTCGCGGGCGGCCTCATGAACGGCCTCGTCCTCGGCGGCGACCAACAGGTCGTAACCCTTGCGGGCGAACTCGCGGGCAAGCTCCAGGCCGATCCCACTGGAGGCGCCTGTCACCAGGGCGAGCGGTCGCGGCTGCGACGGGTTGGCTGTGTTCTCGTACGTCATGCGTCAGGCATACCCGAGCCGCTGCGTCAACAAACGGCCACCAGCACGTTTTGGGCGCTTGAGCACGGGTATCGGACGGACGGCTGCCAACCATTCGAAGGAGATTCCATGTCCAACGGTGAAACCGGCTTCGACGACGTCAAGTTCGACCTGATCTCGGTCCAGTACCACTCGCTCAAGGCGGGCCACAACTACGGGCAATACATCCGTGACGCAGAGGACGCGGGCAACGACGACATCGCAGGCTTCTTCCGTCGAGTGATGCAGGAGGACTCCGAGCGAGCAGCCCAGTGTCACGACTTCCTCAAGCAGCTCGGAGACGAGAACACCGGTCCCGCTCCGAGCTGACCAGCTTGCAGACGGGTCCCTCGCGCCGCGACTAGGTCGACGTTCGGGGTGTCAGCCCGGCTCGGCGAGCTCCTGGAGACGCCGGTGAGCCGTGCCGCGGCTCTCGGTCGCCGCCTCCGACGCCCGCTGAGCTGCCTGCAGCTGGTCGTGCGCGGCCTGCTCAGCCGTACGCCGTTCGTCCAGCGCGCCCATCGTCTCCGCGAGCTGGCTCTGCAGCAGGTCGACGGCGGCGACCGTCTCCTCGCGCCGCTGCGTGGCCTCGCGCAGCTCCCGTTCGGCGGCAGCCTGCGCGGCTCGAGCGGCGCGTTCGTCCTTCTCGGCAGCCTCGAGGTCATGCTCGGCTCGCCGTCTGGCATTGCGCCGGCGCCGTTCGTCCAGGTCACTGATGGTGCCTTCGCGACTCGACCTCTTCGTCGTACGCTCGGGGGAGGCTTCCGGTGCGCTCATGCTGCCGAACCCGGACACGCTGAGCGCCTCGGCGAGGTGCCCCGACGCGACCGCCTCAGCGCTCCCGGGGTCAGACAGCGTCGCCTCCAAGGTGGTGCGCAGAGCTTGAGCCACCTCGTCCGTGACGCGCGCCCCCACCTGCCGCGAAGCGATGGAGCGAGCTTGGTCGACCAGCGCGGAAACGAGTCGGTAGCGCTGCTGGGTCAGCTCGCGCAGCTCTTCAGCGCCAAGCTCTGCCATGACCTCGCGGAGCTCGCGACCGAGGTCGAGCAGCGCCTCCATCTCCGCCGGATGGTGGTGCACCAGCTGGTTGGCCAGCCACGCCGGTGTAGTCGGTCGACGTAGCGACCGGATCTGCTGTGCGAGCTGACGGTCACCGTGGCTACGTGCTTTCTTGGCCGCTTCGTTGCGTGCTGCGGTGAACTCGCCGGGGGGCAACCGGTACAGCTCGTCGGCGACAGCCTCGAGGTGCATGTCAACGTCCTTCGTCCCCCTCATGATCGGTCCCTGTGTTGGAACACCAGGCAGTAGTCCCCGGTGATGCCCGGCGGCTGGCGGTCCCAGCAGACGAATGACTCCTGTCGAAGCACCAGGTGTTGGCGCACTGCCGTCGCCACATCCCAGGCGAGTGGTGTCATCACACCGTCGGCGACGATGTTCGCGACGTTCAGGACGGCATAGCCGCCAGGGCGCAGCAGCGCCGCTACCTGTCGAAAGACGCTTCCGACCTGCTCCAGATAGGTGGCGTAGTGGGCGTCGTGAGTCGCGTAGGCGGTGAGCGGATTCTCTGGGTGGTCGTTCTCGGTCATGTAAGGCGGTGAGGTCAAGCAGAGGTCGAACGTTCCGCTCACCAGCTGTGACAGCTGTCGGGCGTCTCCGGTGATGACCTCGGCGTCAGCGCTGACCCGGCTGCTGATCTGCTCCGCTCGCTCCTGCATCAGTTCGACGCCGCAGGCGCGCCGGCCTAGGCGCTCGGCAACCACCAGGGTCGTGCCGTAGCCGGCGAACGGGTCGAGGACGCGCTCCCCGACCGAGGAGTACTCCTCTATCACTGCCTCGGCCAGCGACTCGGTGAAATGCACCACCTCCTGGCCGGCCGGTGGACGCTGTCCGGCCAGCTCGGACAGCCTCTGCAGGATGAAGGGTTCCACGCGCCCATTGTGGTGCTCGCGTCAACGAGTCGTGTCGCTCGCCTGCCGTGCCGTGATCCACCGGTCGATGTCGGCCCACCGCTCGAACAACCAGGCGAGCTGCTGTTGCTCATCCCGGGGGACCTGGTCGGCGTCGAAGAACCACCACCGCAGGGACAGGGTCTTCTCCTGGGGTATCTCTCGCCATCCGTCGCGAGGTGTGGACAGGTGCTCCAGACCCGTGTGGGCCACGAAGACGACGTCGGCGTGAGGCGCAGCCGACAGCGCCGCATGGACGCCCCCGGGACGCGGTGGAAGCACGTTGGGCATCGTCTCGGCCTGGTCCGCGTACGACGCATGGCCACGCTGCCGTAGCCGAGCTATTGCCCTGGTCCAGCGCTTGGGGGTGAAGTTGCCGCCTTCGGGGAAGATCAGCAGCGCATCCTCCGTGTCCAGGTCGGTGGCCAGCTTGGCGATGGTCGTCTCCACGTCCTCGCCGTCTCGCGGGTCCGGGTCGATGAAGCGCGACGGCAAGCGGTGGAAGTACACGTCCACGACGGGGTCCAGCTGCATCGTGGCCTTCATGACGACGCGCGGCTTGCGGAGGTGGTCACGGTTCATCAAGGTGTCGAGGAGAAGGAGACTGTCGCCAGGACCGGCGTGGCGGGCGAGCACGACCATGGAGTTCGTCGATCCCGGCACACCGTCGTCGAGAGGGCTCCAGGAGACCTCGTCCGTCTCGATCTGAAGCCGGAACAGCCACTCAGCTGCTCGGACAACTGTCCGCAAGGCAACGCGAAGAACGCCATAATGTGCGCGCTGGTAACGCTGCGTCCGCAGACGGGCACCAAAGCCGCTGGCCAGCCACAAGGCTGCCGCGGCGCCGAGAGCCACCAGCTCGACGACGAGCCCTACCACTGCGAAACCCAGCAGCCGTAGCCCTCTCAGCCGGCCGGGCAACCAGATGGACGCAACCGCGGCCACCACCGCAAGCAGGGGTAGCAGTAGTGCCGTCAGCGCGAAAGCGACGACAAGCACGACCGGTCCGACGAGCCGTCGGAGCCAGCGTGGCGGGATGTTCACGCTTTGAGACCTCGGTCCGCCAGGTACTGTCGGCTCGCCTCGTACGCCGCCGTGATCTTGAGCGGCACCGACCGGAAATCCCGGTAGCGGAACTGTCGACGGTCCGTGAAAGCCATCGGCTCGATGCCGGTCGGCAGGACGTGTACGTCGACGTCGTCCGGCAGCCAAGCCATCGTCGTCGCGAAGCGGTGACGGCGGGCGATCTCGAACGCCACCAGGGCGACCTCGAAGGGTTGTCGTGGAGCTCGCAGGGGTGCCTCGACCCTGCCGACCTGGAGCACGTACACGGTGCTCGCCCCCATGGCGATCGCCCGGTCGACGGGGATGCTCGCGACCAGCCCACCGTCCAGGAAGTGTTCGTCGCCGATACGCACCGCCGGAAGCAGACCGGGCACTGCGCTGCTGGCGAGCACGGCGTCGATGACCGGCCCGCTGCTGAACCAGTGTTCCGCAGCGCGCTCGATGCTGGCGGCGACGCACTGGAACGGCACTGTCAGCTCCTCGATCGAGGTGTCACCGAGCTGCTCGCTCAGCAGCCGCCGAAGCGGTCCATGCCGCTGCAGGTGAGTGCGAGTCCGGACAAGGGTCGCGGTCTGCGTGACAAGGGAGCTGCCGAAAACCTCGCCGGTGGAAAGCTGCTCCCACAGCTCACTGAGCCGGCCCACTCCGGCCTCGTCCGGTGCACGTGCGAACATCGCGCCGTTGATGGCACCCACCGATGTGCCCAGGATGAGACCGGGTCTGATGCGCGCCTCGCTCAACGCTCGGAGCATCCCGACCTCGCACGCGCCGAGTACCCCGCCGCCACCCAGGACGAAGGCGACAGGTCCTCCCGACGATCCGCTCACCAGCACATCGTCGCACCCGCGAGCCAGCCGGCCCTACCGTCAAGGGGTGCCGGTCAGATGCTCTCCGCTACTCTCCGGTGGCTGTGCGCGCGTCCCCGGACCAGTCCGGTCGTTGGCGCCGCTTAGCTTGGTCTTCGTTCACGTGCGAGCCACTCCTCCGCTCACGCGCGAGCCACTCCGTCGGTCACGAGCACCACGTCATCGGTGTCGTCCTCCATCTCGCCGTGCCAGGAGCGCCACAGCGCAGCGTACGAGCCGTCGTTGACGATCAGCTCGTCGTGCGACCCTATCTCGCTGATCCGACCGTCCTCGACGACCGCGACCCGGTCCGCGTCATGTGCGGTGAAGAGCCGGTGGGCGATGGCGATCACCGTTCGCCCCTTCAGCACTGCTGCGAGCGACCGCTCGAGGTGGCGGGCCGAGCGGGGGTCCATCAGTGAGGTTGCCTCGTCGAGCACCAGGGTGTGCGGGTCTGCCAGCACGAGCCGGGCCAGCGCGAGCTGCTGGGCCTGCGCCGGCGAGAGGGACAAGGCGCCAGATCCGACGCGCGTGTCCAGCCCGTCGGGCAGGGAGAGCACCCACTGGTCGGCGTCGACGGCTCTCAGCGCACGGATCATCGACTCGTCGGACTCCAGCTGGTCGAGAGCGAGGGCCAGGTTGTCGCGTAACGTCCCCACGAAGACGTGATGCTCCTGGGTCACGAGGGCGACCTGTCCGCGCAGCTCGTCGAGCGGCAGCTCCGTCATGCCGACGCCTCCGATCTCCACGCTGCCGCGGCCGGGGGGATGGATGCCTGCCAGCAGCCGACCCAGGGTGGACTTGCCGGCCCCCGATGGCCCCACCATGGCGACCCGCTCACCCGGGTCGACATGGAGGTCGACACCGTGCAGCACGTCGCGTCCCTCGACGTACGAGAAGTGCACGTCGACAGCATCGATGCGGTCGTGTGCCGGCTGCCTGCCGGAGACCTCCCGGTCGTCGGGTACGGCACCGACACCGAGCAGCCGAGCCAGCGAGGCGGCGCCAAGCTGGAGCTCGTCGAGCCAGGACAAGAGCCTGTCGACAGGGTCGATCAGCGCCTGGACGTACAGCGTGGCCGCGATGACGTCACCAAGGTCCACCTGCCCCCGGCTGTGCAGCCAGCCGCCGAACAGCAGCGTGGCGACCGTGGGCACGAGGTAGCCGATCTCGGCCGAGGGGAACCACACCGTGCGCAGGTAGAGCGTGTACCGCTCGGCGTCGTAGGACTCCGAGATGTCGGCGTCGATGTGGTCGAGGCGGCGCTGTTCGAGCCCCAGCGCCTCCACCGTGCGGGCGCCCTCCGCCGTCTCGGCGAGGCTGGCGTTGATCGCCGCGTACGACGCCGACTCGCGAAGGTACCCGTCCTTGGCGCGTCGCAGGTACCAGCGGGTAGCGACGAACAGGACGGGGACACCAAGGACGAGGGGCACCAGCATCCAGCTGCCGACGAGGAGGCAGGCTCCGATCGTGAAGACGGTGGTGACGAACGCGATCATGGTTTCGGGCAGGGCGAAACGGACCGACCAGCCAAGTGCCTCGACATCTCGCGACGTGCGCGTCAACAGGTCGCCCGTCCCCGCCTTCTCGACGGTGCTGACGGGCAAGGCCAGCGACTGTTTGACGAAGTTCTCGCGGAGCTCCGCCAGGATCTTCTCCCCGAGGGCGAAGGATGCGAACCGCGCGTAGCGCGTCAGCACCGTCTGGACGAGCAGGAAGACGGCAATCGTGATGACTGCCTTGTCCACCGTCGATGCTGTCGTCCCACCGGAGACGTCCTCGACGAGATCGCCGATGAGGCGAGGTGCCGCCAATCCCGCGATCGCGGCCAGCACGTGCAGTCCGATGGTCCCGCCAAGCTGGCGCGGATGCTGACGTGCCAGCCGGCGGGCGTAGCGGCGTACCGTCGCGGTGTCCGCGACGGGCAGGAACTCTCTCATTCGTCCTCACCTCGGGCAACGATCCGCCGGTAGCGCGGATCGCCCAGCAGTTCCTTGTGGCTGCCGGTCGTCGCGACGCGACCAGCCTGGATCAGCACCACCCGGTCGGCCTGGTCGAGCATGAGCGGACTGGCGGTCGTCACGACGGTCGTCCGCCCGGCCCGGTGCCGTCGTAGCCGCGATGCGATCCGCGCCTCCGTGTGGGCATCGACCGCCGAGGTGGGTTCGACAAGGACCAAGATGTCGGGCTCGGCGGCGAGCGCCCTGGCCAGCACGAGCCGTTGGCGCTGGCCACCTGACAGTGACCGACCGCGCTCCTCCACCTGGGTGTCGAGGCCGTCAGGCAGCGTCTCGAGCACGTCGTCGGCTGATGCTGTCGCGACCGCCTCGAGGATGTGCGTCTCGTGTCCGTCACCGCGGATGTCGAGCTCGTCGCGGAGACGGCCGCTGAACAGGTTCGCGCCCGAGTCACTGACCAAGATGGTCTTCCGTACGAACTCCCGGTCGAGGTCTGACAGCGACACCCCGTCCAGCAGCACAGGGCCGTCCGAGAAGCGGCCGAGCCGGTCCGCCAGAGCGGCTGTCTCGTCGGGCACCTCCGACACCACAGCGGTGAGCTGACCCGGCTCGACCAGAACCCCGGTCCTCACGTCGAGAAGCTCGCTAGAGCTTGACGCGGTCAGAGTCGTCGCGATGTCCTTCGCCTCCGGCTGCACCGACAAGACGCGACAGATCCGCCGGCCGGCGACGAGGCCACGGATGAGCTTGTTGGCGACCTCGGTGCCTGTCCGTAGCGGGATCATCAGGAACGCCGAGTAGCCGTAGAAGGCCACCAGCTCACCGGGACTGATCTGGCCGGCAAGAGCGAAACGGGCACCCAACCAGACGACGACGACGACGAAAACGCCCGGCAGGAAGATCTGCAGCGCGTCGAGGAGAGACTGGAGCCTGCCCACCTGGACCCCGGCGGCGCGTACTCGCTGGGACTCGTCGACGTAGCGTCGGTGGAAGATCTCTTCCCCACCGATGCCACGCAGCACCCGTAGCCCTCCCACGATGTCGGACGCCAGCGTGTTCAGATCGCCCATCATCTCCCGCTGGGCAAGGTTGCGCGTCTGGAGTGGCTTGAGCAGCGGACCGAGCAGGAGCAGCAGGGCGGGTACGCCGATCAGCACGACGAGGCCGAGCGTCACCGAGACGTTGAGCATGATGGCCGCCACGACCAAGAAGGCCACCAGCGCTCCGGCGGCGCGTCCCATCACCTCGATCGCGTTGCCGACGTGGGCCAGGTCGGACGACCCGATCGACACGACCTCGCCGGTCGCCACCTTGCGGGGGAGGGTGGCCCCGAGGCGAACGGTGTGGCGCGCCACCACCTGCACCGTGCGGTACGCCGCAATCAACCAGTTCTGAACCGCGAAGCGGTGCCGGGCGACTCCCGCCGAGGCCTGGACGACACCGACGCCGAGCAGGGCGGCGGCCCACAGGCTCAGGCGGGACATGTCATCGGCCCGGACGCCCTCGTCGATGGCGCGGCCGATGATCGCCGGCATCAGCGACTGGGCCACCATCCAGATGATCCCGAAGGTGATACCCCCGATGAGCGTCGGCACCTGCCCGCGCGCCACCCACCACAGGTAGCGCCCGGGTGAGCGGACGTCGGGAGTTCCCGGGTCGGGGAGGGGAATTTTGCGCATGACCTATCTACGGTACGGAAGCGATCACCCTCCCCGCCAACGAATTAGACGGCTGCTATCCCCCACCGGTTGGTCCAGCCGCCCTGCCACCGGTCGGTCGGTGTCGGTGAGGCTCTTGCACCTTCGCTTCGCTCTTTGACGGCGCTGCGAGTCCACGCCGCACCCGCCCTGCCACCGGTCGGTCGGTGTCGGTGAGGCTCTTGCGCCTTCGCTTCGCTCTTTGACGGCGCTGCGAGTCCTCGCCGCCCCCGCCCTCCCTAGCCACTTCTGGCGCGTCGGCAGGGCGTCTTCGGACGTGGTAGGTGTTCCGCCCCGCTTCATATGGGGTTCGCCGAAGCGTTGAGGTCGCGCCACGTTCACCGGTCAGGCTTTGACGCATGCGCGAGGTGACTCGACCACTCATCATCGGCCATCGAGGTGCGAGCGGCTATCGGCCCGAGCACACCTTGGCGGCGTACAAGCTGGCGATGGACCTCGGCGCCGACTACGTCGAACCGGACCTCGTGTTGACGAAGGACGGGGTGCTGGTCGCTCGACATGAGAACGAGCTCTCCGGGACTACCGACGTGGCAGCGCATCTCGAGTTCGCGGCGCGCAGGACGACCAAGTCAGTCGACGGGCACCTGGTGTCCGGATGGTTCACCGAGGACTTCACCCTGGCTGAGCTCAAGGCGTTGCGGGCCAAGGAGCGGCTCCCGTCCACCCGCGCCGCGAACACCCGCTACGACGGGCTGTTCGAGATAGCGACGTTCGACGAGGTGCTCGAACTCGTCCGCCGCGAGAGCCGCGACCGCGGCGTGGTCATCGGTGTGAACCCGGAGTTGAAGCACGCCACCTACTTCAGCTCGATCGGGCTGTCGCTTGTGGAGCCACTCCTCTGCGCACTGAAGCGGCACCACCTGGACCGGCCCAATGCGCGAGTCATCATCCAGTCGTTCGAGACAGGCGTCCTGCGGGAGCTGCGTACTCGGACGAAGGTGAGGTTGGTGCAGCTCCTCGATGACTACGCCGGCCCCTTCGACCTCGAGTCGGCCGGTGTCGCTCGGACCTACTACGACCTGGCCACACGAAAGGGCCTGGCCGCGATCGCCACGTATGCCGATGGCGTCGGACCGAACAGGCGGCTGGTGATACCGCGGGATGCGGCGGGGTACCTCGGCCAGCCGAGTGGCCTCGTCGAGGACGCCCACGCGCTGGGCCTCTTCGTCCACGTCTTCACCTTGAGGGTCGAGAACAAGTTCCTGGCCGCCGACTTCCGCATCGGCCTCGACCCGAACGCGAAGGGCGACGCCGCGGCCGAGGCGAAACGCCTGTTCGACGCCGGTGTGGACGGCCTGATCACCGACTTCCCGGAGACCGGCGTCTTCGCGCGCGCCGACTGGCTGTCCCGGGTGGAGGTCCCGGTCTGCTGACACCGTCCCCGTCCGCCGGCTGGCCGACGTCCGGGCCGGAGGAGCTCTTCATCTCCATCAAGACCGTCGAGACACATGTGTCGAGTGTGCTCCGCAAACTCCAGCTCTCGAGTCGCCACGAGATCACCAGGTGGGCCACCGAGCGGCGTCTGCTCTGACCAGCCTGTCGTCCTGACGACGGGCATCCTCATCCGGCAGAATGCCTTGCACCAGACGCATTGCGTTGGCCGATGGAGGGGATCGTTCGTGGACCTGGCCCGGGACATCTTGCTGTTCATCCACCTGGTCGGCTTCGCGGCGCTTTTCGGTGGAGCGTTCGTGCAGATCCGCGACGACGTCAAGGTAGTGAACTCGGCGATGCTGCACGGCGCGCTGTTGCAGGTGCTCTCGGGTCTGCTCCTGGTCGGCGTGATCGAGGGCCAGGACGAACGTCTCGACCAGACGAAGCTGGCGGTCAAGCTGGCCGTTGCCCTGGTCGTCGCGGTGCTGTGCTGGTTGAACCGCCGCAAGGAGGGCGTCCCGAGCGGGCTGTTCGGTGCGCTGATGTTGCTGACGGTGGCCAATGCGGGGATAGCTGTCTTCTGGTGAGCGGCGCGCATCATCCGGTCGCCGTCTCCCGCCGACACGAGTCCCGAGATCATCACCATCGCCCGCCGGGCTTGAAACGAACGGACGGGCGAAAGGTCGTTGGTATCCGGTGTCAGGACAGCTTCTCGACGGGGGAGTAGCGCAGCAGCAGACGTTTGACGCCGGTCGACCCGAAGTCAACCGCAGCCACGGCTTTGTCGGCCTGGCCCTCTACTGTGACGACAGTGCCCATGCCGAACGTGTCGTGGACAACCCGGTCACCAGCTGCGAGAGACGGGACGGGACGGGTGCCCGCGGTGGGCCGTGGTGTCGGAAGGGCCCGGCTGCTGTGGCGGCCCGGCGAGGTGGCCGGAGCTCGGACATAGCCTCCTGATCCGGCGTACCGAGACGAGGCTGAGGAGCTGGCCCACCTGGTCTGTGCCGCAGCCGTACGGCGCCAGTCGACGAGGGATTCCGGGATCTCGTCGAGGAAGCGCGACGGTGGGTTGTGCTGGGGAGCTCCCCACGCCGACCTGACCAACGCCCGCGAGAGGTACAGCCGCTGTCGGGCACGGGTAACGCCGACATAGGCAAGCCGTCGCTCCTCCTCCAGCTCGACAGGGTCCCCGAGCGCCCGAGCATGCGGGAAGATGCCGTCCTCGAGCCCGCTGAGGAAGACCACCGGGAACTCGAGCCCCTTCGCGGTGTGGAGCGTCATCAGGGTCACCACCCCTCCGGTCTCGTCCGCATCGGGAATCTGGTCGGCGTCGGCCACCAGCGCCACCCGCTCGAGGAAGTCGCCGAGGGTCGCGCCGTCCTGCTCGTCGGCGAACTCACGGGCGACCGCCAGGAGCTCCCCGAGGTTCTCGACCCGCGTCTCGTCCTGAGGGTCCGTCGATGCCTTCAGCTCGGCGAGATAGCCAGACTTCTCGAAGACCGCGTCGACGATGTCGTCGGGGCGGACGCCGTCGGCGACGAGCTGTTGGAGCTCCTCGATGACGGCCACGAACGCCTCGATGTTCTTCAGGGACCGGGTCGCGATCCCCGGGGCGTCGGCGGCGCACCGCAGCGCCTCCCAGTAGGAGAGCTGAGTTCGCTGGGACAAGACGTCAACGCACGCCTCGGCCCGGTCACCGATACCGCGCTTCGGCACGTTGACGATGCGACGCAGAGAGACGGTGTCGGCTGGGTTGGCCAGCACTCGCAGGTACGCCAAGACGTCGCGCACCTCACGGCGCTCGTAGAAGCGCACTCCGCCGACGACCTTGTAGGGCAGCCCGACACGGATGAACACCTCCTCGAAGACCCGGCTCTGGGCGTTGGTGCGGTAGAAGACGGCCACGTCAGCGGGCTTGGCAAGAGACTCATCGGTGAGTCTGTCGATCTCCTCGGCGACGAACTGTGCCTCGTCATGCTCGTCGTCGGCGACGTAGCCGGCGATGAGCTCGCCGTCGCCGGCCTCGGACCAGAGGTTCTTGGGGCGCCGCTTGGGGTTGTAGGAGATGACCGCGTTGGCGGCGTTGAGGATGTTCTGCGTGGACCGGTAGTTCTGCTCGAGCACCACGGTGCTGGCGCCCGGGAAGTCCTCCTCGAACTGCAAGATGTTACGGATGTTGGCGCCCCGGAAGGCGTAGATCGACTGGTCCGAGTCGCCCACCACCATGAGTTCCGCAGGGGCCGCGGCGGGGACGTCATCGTCGGGGCCGCTTCCGACGAGATCGCCGTCCGCCGTACGCCGGCTGGCGCCAGCCGCACACAGCTCCCTGACGAGGACGTACTGGGCGTGGTTGGTGTCTTGGTACTCGTCGACGAGCACGTGGCGAAACCGTCGCCGGTAGGTCTCCCGGACATCGGGGAACGCCTGGAACAAGTGCACCGTGCTCATGATCAGGTCGTCGAAGTCGAGCGCGTTCGCCGCACCGAGTCGCGACTGGTAGCTCGCGTAGCACTCGGCGAAGACGCGTTCGAGGTGGTTCGTCGCCTTTGCCGCGGCGGCCTGGTGGTTGATCAGCTCGTTCTTGCAGTTGCTGACCCAGTTGAGCACGGCGCGAGGCGCGTAGCGCTTGGGGTCCAGGTCGAGGTCGCGGCATACGAGGGTCATCAGTCGGCGGGAGTCGGCGTCGTCGTAGATGGAGAAGTTGGAGCCGAGACCAAGACGCGAGATCTCCTTACGGAGAATGCGCACGCAGGACGAGTGGAAGGTGGAGACCCACATGATCTTCGCGCGGCCCCCGACGAGGTCGACGACCCGCTCGCGCATCTCGGCGGCGGCCTTGTTGGTGAAGGTGATGGCGAGGATGGAGCCCGGATGCGTGCCACGCTCGGAGAGCAGCCAGGCGATCCGGCGCGTGAGGACTCGTGTCTTGCCCGACCCAGCGCCGGCGACGACCAACAGGGCGGAGCCCTCGTGCGTGACTGCGGCACGCTGGGAGGGGTTCAGGCCCTCCAACAGCTCGTCGCGACCGGGTCGATGGCGGCGGGAAGACGCTTCAGCGAGATGGGGAGCAGATTCACCCACGGTGGGCAGCGGGGACAACGCGGACATCGTTCTCACATGCTACGGGCAGGCGAGGACAGAGCCACGTAGCGCTGCAGTGGTCAGTTCTGCTCGGTCCGGCGTGGTGAGCCGACGTCAGAGAACGACGTTGTGTTCGAGGAAGAACGGGCGAGGGTCGACTCCGTCGCCGAGGTTAGAGGCCAACCGGACCTCGAAATGCAGGTGGGCGCCGTACGAGTTGCCCGTGTCTCCGACCCGACCCACCGGCTGGCCCTTGAAAACTTCCTGGCCGCTGTACACGTCGATCGAGCTGAGGTGGTTGTACCAGACCTCGTCACCGTTCTCGAGCTGCACCCGCACCTGGTTGCCGTAGGCACCGTCCCAGCCGGTCTGTACGACGACCCCGTTGGCGACGGCCACCGCAGGTGTCCCGTAGGCCGTGGCGAAGTCGATCCCGGTGTGGTAGCCCGAGGACCAGTAGGGACCCGCCTCCCCGAACCAGGTGGAGATTCGAAAGCCGCTCGTGGGCAGCACCCACTCGTCGCTTTCCAGCTCGTGCGCATGAACCTTCGCCTCCGGGCCATGGGCGTTGCCGTCGGGACTGACCAGATCGCCCTGGGCGGCGTCACGGATCCTCTCCATCCGCCTGTTGGCCAGTTTCTCCGCGCGGTCCGCCAGTTTCTCCGCGCGGTCCGCCAGTTTCTCCGCGTGGTCCGCCAGCTTCTGCGCGTAGGTCTCGGCCACATTTGCCGCGGTGCGCAGCTTGTCTGTCCGCTTCTTCGCCAGTCGTTCAGCTGCCGCGCTCGCTGCTGCGTTGCCGGCAACCAGCGGCCGGGCACCGGAGCGGCTCACCTTCGTAGCGCTACGGCCTGCGATCGACACACCGGACAACGTCGCGACGTATGCGCCGCCTTGGTGCGCGGAGACGAGAGACGCATCTTGTCCGGCAGAGATGGCCTGGCCGGCGCTGGCGGCGCCTACAGCGGCAACGACCAGGGCGAGACCACCGATCAAGGAAGGGGAGGCCATCTGGCTCCCGCGCCGCGGTGCTCGAGGGACGCGTCGGCGGCCGGCATCAGAGGTCCGCACGGCGAGGCGGCCTGCCACCTGGGGGGCGCGGCGCCTGTCGGCACGATGCGTCGACACGCGTTCGGGGTCCTTCCGGCAGTGGCGAGGATGGGGGCGAGAAGGTCCGACCATAGCCCACCGGGACGCACGGAGAAACCCCATGCTGGCTCACCTGTGGAGTGATCCGGAAGTTAGGGGGTGCACTTTTCACGGTGAGTAACCTGCACGAGCCAGTGTGTCACGAAAACGCGCTGTGGAGACGCTCCTTCTTCGTGGCCCGTCGCTGCGGACCGGCGCCCGGCGGTGCCCGGCACCGATTGCGCGCCAAGTGTCGCCGTTGGTTAGTCTCTCGTTCGACGTACCACGCCTGCGCGGACACTCCGGCCGGCAGCACTCAGAGGCGGTGAGCTTCAGATGGCCCCCATTCGTGTGGTGGTCGCCAAGCCGGGTCTGGACGGCCACGACCGCGGGGCCAAGGTGATCGCTCGAGCACTGCGTGACGCCGGTATGGAAGTCGTCTACACCGGTTTGCACCAGACGCCGGAGCAGATCGTGGAGACCGCGATCCAGGAGGACGCCGACATCATCGGGCTGTCGGTCCTCTCCGGAGCCCACATGACCCTGTTCAAGCGGGTGATGGAGCTGTTGGACGAGCGCGACGCTTCCGACATCGTCGTCTTCGGCGGGGGAATCATCCCCCAGGACGACATCTCGCTGCTGAGCGACGCCGGGGTCGCGCGGATCTTCACCCCAGGGACCAAGACCCAGGACGTGGTGGCCTGGATCAACGAGACGATCAGCGACAACAAAGGTCAGGGTGGGTGACGCTGCTGACGGCTCGTCGGATGGGACCGCGCTAATCTGCGCGAGGCGCAACTACTGGAAGCGCAGCGGCCGTGAGGCGAGAGGCAGTCGAAGCACGCCCGGGTGGTTCTCGGAGGTGGTAATGGTGACCGGCTGGGGCACCGTGTTGCCTGCGTAAGCGAAGTCGCTGGCGGCCAGCACGACCCGGATCCGGTGGCCGGACTTGATGCGCTGCACCACGCCTGGGAGCTGGACTCTGACCGGCACGGTGACGTCGGTGACACGGACGGGTGAGATCAACCGGTTGTGCAGGGTCACCCTGCCGTTCGGTGCCACGTCGTACAGCTTCGCGAAGAGCACCAGCTTGCCGGCCGGTCCGGAACTCTGTGTCGCCGCAGCCACCGGGGCCTCCAGGTGGACGACGAGCGACGGCGTGCCCACGATGCGTGCGGCACGTGCCAGCGGCCGGCTGGTGAAAGCGGCGTACGTCCCCGGCGTGTCCGAGGGAGGGTTGTGCACGACCACTCCCTCGAGCGCCGAGGTCTCGCTGTAGCTCGTCGATGCCGGTCCGACGTTGGCGTACGACGCGCTGCCTGGCCTGATCGCCGACGCGTTCTTGGTCAGACCCTTGTCGCCGGTGAGGTACAGCTTCTGGCTGATGTCGTCGCCGGTGTAGCTCTTGCGGCAGGCGTAAGCCTTCCTGATGGCGGTGCCCGCATGGGCCGGCCTCGTGTCGTACCTCACCCAGTCGCGGAAGTAGCAGAACCGCGGGCCTACGGGTGCTTTCTCGTGGCCGCGGACGTGGTGGTTCATCCACGCGAGGAAGCGGCGACCGAGGTAGGTGTCGCGGATGCTGTCGGCTCCGAGGTCCACCTCTCCCGGCGCCGGGGTTCCCCCGTCCGAGTGACCCCATGACTGCCAGACCATCCGGGTCGGTACGCCGTTCCTGCGCAGGCCCTTGTACGTCGCGACCGCCTCCTGCAGGTTGAACAAGGTGTCCTTCTGCCCCTGGACGACGAGCGTCGGCACCTGGATGTGCTTGAGGTAGGTGGCCACCGAGGCGTTCCGTGCGAGCCTGGTCGTCGTGGCATCGGGGTAGCCGGCCACGTCCAGCTGCGCCTTCGCAGTGCAAGCCCTGTCGTCGAAGTTCGGGCAGCCGACGTTCCGCGTCGGATCGACCTGGGCGTTGGCGATGCCGTCTCTGATGCCCACGGCGAAGAAGAAGCTGCTCCACTGCTTCTTGTGCACGCCCGGGGTGGCATACGTGACACCGCGACGCAAGCTCGTGTTGTTGGGCGCCAGGGAGTAGGCCAGGTCGTTCCAGGTGATGACGGGGATGAGCGCGTCGAGCCGGCGGTCCTGCATGGCGATGGCGTACTGGATCTGGCCGCCGTACGAGCCGCCGATCATGCCGACGCGAGGGTCACCCGGCTTCTCCTTGGCGACGTAGCGGACGCGGAATGCCTTGCCGGTTTCGGCGTCGAAGGCGCGCTTGTGTCCGGCGAGGACGCTCACGACCTGCTTGCCTGCGACACCGTCGTACTGCGGGGAGTCGAGGTATATCTTGCATCCGGAGCCGCCGAAGCCGAGCCCGGAGTAGCTCAGCACGACATACCCCTCCTGGACGAAGCCCTTGGCTATCCCTGTCTGGTTGGCGTCGTCCTTGCTGCCACCGAAGCCGTTCGTGGTGAGGATCGCGGCAGCCTTGTTGCTGCGGCTGACACCGGCAGGGCGGTATAGGTCGGCCGCTATCGTGCAGGCGATGTTGCGCTCAGGACCGACCTTGACGGGGATGGTGATGGCTCGCTTGGTGTACGCCGGAGCCGACGAACCGGCGGAAGCCAACGTCTGTCCGCCATGACCGGCGGTTGTCCAGCCCGTCGACAAGTTGGCGCTCGTGATCAGCGGGATCGCGAGCGCGGTAGCTGCGGCGAGGGTGGCTGCGACGGCTCTGTGCACGGGTCTCCGATCTGGTGCGGTCTTACCTACAACGAGCCGGACGACGAATGGCTAGGCCAACCTTGACAACCTATGTTCTCGAGCTCCTACTTCGGTCGTCACGTCGAACCGGTCCAGCGTGACGCTCGCGTGCGGCGTCGCTAGCTCCGTATCGGTGTCGGTTCCCGGCGCAAGGAAGGCTGCGTACTGGTCGTCCACCGGCACCTGGAAGAGGCGCTGGCAACGTCAAGCCACGGCACGGTGGGCGTCAGCGCATCCGCCTCGATCAGGAGCGGTGACCGGTCATCCGCCATAGGGGCGGGTGATGATCTCCAGGTTGTGGCCGTTGGGATCTTCCCAGTAGACGCCGCGACCGCCGTCGCTGTTGTTGAACTGGTTGGGCACGCGATGGAAAGGATCCGCCCAGTAGGGCAGGCTGCGTGCCTTGATCCGGTCGAAGATCGCGTCGAACTCCTCGTCCGAGGCCAAGAACGCATAGTGCTGGGGATGGGCGACCCGGGATTGTGGACAACGTCAAGGGAAACCTCATTGGCACACTCGACGACGAGGAACGGCCCGAACGGGGTGCGAAGCCATCATCGGCCGGTGCCAGGCATCCAACGGCCGGCAGAATTGCTACCGGTGTCCCGGCCGTGGAAGGAAGCCAATGCGGCTGCCAGCTCGTCGGGATGCGACTGCTGGACCCAGTGTCCGGAATCGATCTCCACTCTCGTCAGGTCGGACGCGAAGCGGTGCGTGTCCTGGGTGAGCTGCGGGCGGACGAAACTATCGCGCAGCGCGACGACCAGCTGCACGGGTATGTCGGTAGCCGCAACGTCCGAGGAGGCGAGCACCTTCACAAGGTTGGCCCGGTAGATGTTCAGGCCGTGTACGGCGTCCTCCGGCAGTGTCGGCTGGAAGTGGAGTCTGTGATGACCGTTCTGGTCGAGCAACCGCCGACTTTGGCGCCTGACGACGTACTCAGGTATCCAGGGCAGCTGAAACGCGAATACGTACCACGAGCGCAGCAGCTGCTCCAGCCCCTGCGCCTTGTCCTGGAGGCCTCCTCGCAGCAAGGCAGCCGAGAAGGCACGGATCTGGTCCAGAGACGGGCCGCTGATCGTGGTGAAACCGGCGATGCGGCCCGTCAGCCGGTCGTCTGTCTTCTCGCGGAGGATCGCTGCCCAGGCCTGGACCGAGCCCCAGTCGTGGCCCACAAGATGGACAGGCTGGTCGGGAGAGAGGGCGTCCACGACAGCCACCAGGTCCGCCACCAGGTGCTCGACGGCGTAGTCGCTGACCGGTGCGGGCGCGTCCGACTGCCCCGCGCCGCGCACGTCGTACGCCACACAGTGGAAGCGGTCCTGCAGGCGTGCCACTACCGGGTCCCAGACGGTGTGGGTGTCGGGGAACCCGTGCACGAGCACCATCGTCGGGCCGACCCGTAGGCTCTCGAAGACGGCCAGCCGCAGCCCACCGCACTCGACAGTCCGGTGGGCCATCCGAGCGCTTGCCGCATCTGCCATCAGGGCTGGCTCCTGTCGTGTCGATCGCACACCCGGGTCTGCCAACCGGGCCGATCCTGGCTAGGGTGCAAACCTAATCCGCTCCGCGCATCTCCACTGCTGTCCCTTCAGCGGGTCAGTCGCTGGGGGTCCGGGGATCACAGCCTCACGAGGACGGCTTCCGTTGTGGACCTGATGGAGTACCAGGCGAAGGAGCTCTTCGCCAAGCATGGCGTGCCTGTGACAATCGGCACCGTAGTCGAGAACCCGGAGGACGCCTACGCGGCCGCCGAGGCGCATGGCGGCCGCGTCGTGGTCAAGGCGCAAGTCAAGGCCGGCGGACGCGGCAAGGCCGGCGGCGTCAAGCTCGCCGAGGATCCCAATGATGCCGTCGCCAAGGCCGAGCAGATCCTCGGCATGGACATCAAGGGACACACGGTGCGCCGGGTGCTCATCTCACCGACCGCAGACATCGCCGAGGAGTACTACTTCTCCTACCTCGTCGATCGAGCGGCCCGCCAGTACCTGTGCATAGCCAGTACGGCGGGCGGCGTGGAGATCGAGGTGACGGCGCACGAGGACCCGGATGCCGTCGCCAAGGTCGCGATCGACCCGCTGGTCGGCGTTGACGACGCGAAGGCCCGCGAGATCGTGGCGGCCACCGGCTTCCCGGCGGAGGTGGCTGACGAGGCGGTGGACATCATCCAGCGGGTGTGGACTGTCTTCGTCGAGGAGGATGCCTCGCTCGTCGAGGTGAACCCGCTCGTACGCCTAGGTGACGGTCACTTGGAAGCCCTCGACGGCAAGATCACCTTGGACGACAACGCGGACTTCCGCCATCCTGACCACGCGGCCTTCGAGGACAAGGCAGCGGTCGACCCGCTGGAGGCGAAGGCCAAGGCGAAGGGCCTGAACTACGTCAAGCTCGACGGAGAGGTAGGCATCATCGGAAACGGCGCCGGACTCGTGATGTCCACACTCGATGTCGTCGCGTACGCGGGCGAGGCGCACGGCGGCGTGGAGCCGGCCAACTTCCTCGACATCGGCGGCGGCGCCTCGGCCGAGATGATGGCCGATGGTTTGGGCATCATCGCGGGTGATCCGCAGGTGAAGAGCCTTTTCGTGAACGTGTTCGGCGGCATCACCGCTTGCGACGCAGTGGCCAACGGCATCGTCGACGCCCTTCGCCTGCTTGGTGACGAGGCCGACAAGCCGCTCGTCGTACGGCTCGACGGCAACAACGTGGAAGAGGGCCGTCGCATCCTCGACGAGGCCAATCATCCGCTCGTGACACTGGTCGACACCATGGACGGCGCAGCGGAGAAAGCCGCCGAGCTGGCCGCCCGAGCACAAGACCAGGGAGGGAGCTGACGCATGGCAATCTTCTTGACCGAGGACAGCCGCGTGATCGTGCAAGGCATGACCGGCTCGGAGGGCTCGAAGCACACCCAGCGCATGCTCAGCTCCGGCACCAACGTGGTCGGCGGGGTCACGCCCGGCAAGGGAGGACAGCGTGTCGATTTCGTGGGTGCGACAGTGCCGGTCTTCGGTTCCGTGGCCGAGGCCGTCGAGGCGACGGGCGCAGACGTGTCCGTCGTCTTCGTGCCGCCGAAGTTCACCAAAGGCGCAGTGATCGAGTCGGTTGACGCGGGCATCGCGCTGGTGGTGGTCATCACCGAGGGTGTGCCGGTCAGGGACACCGCCGAGTTCTTCGCCTACGCGCAGTCGAAGGGCACGGCAAGGATCGTCGGTCCCAACTGCCCGGGCCTCATCAGCCCCGGCAAGTCGAACGCCGGCATCATCCCGGCCGACATCACCGAGCCGGGCAGGCTGGGCCTGGTGTCGAAGTCGGGCACCCTGACCTACCAGATGATGTACGAGCTCAGGGACTTCGGTTTCTCCTCTGCGATCGGGATCGGAGGCGACCCTATCGTCGGGACCACCCATATCGACGCAGTGCAAGCGTTCGAGAACGACCCGGAGACGGACGCGATCGTGATGATCGGCGAGATCGGTGGCGATGCCGAAGAGCGGGCCGCCGCCTACATCAAGGACAACATCACCAAGCCCGTCGTTGCCTATGTCGCCGGGTTCACGGCACCGGAGGGCAAGACCATGGGCCACGCCGGTGCCATCGTCTCGGGGTCTTCAGGCACTGCCGAGGCGAAGAAGGAAGCACTCGAGGCGGCGGGGGTCAAGGTCGGCAAGACGCCGTCGGCGACCGCTCAGCTGATGCGCGACCTGCTGCAGGGCCAACGTCTGGCTGAAGGAGGGTGACGCCAGCGTCACCCTCCTTTCAGCCGCGAGCGGTTTGTCCGGGTGCAGGTCAGTCCTGGGCGATGCGCAGTGCGGCACGCTGCACCAGGTCGGTGAACGCAGTCGAGGTGAGGTCGAAGGACCCGGCGGGCGTGAACGTGAGCTGGGCGACTCTGCTGCCCACCCGAATGAGCGCCATCCGGAAGATCAGGCTGCGATCCTCCGCGAGCGTCAGCTCGATCAGGTACGTTCTGGCACTGCCCCGAGGCAGTGCCAGCTGCTCGTCCGAGTCGACCTCGAGGGAGAGCTGACGGTCGTCGCAGCTCTGCACCGCGCTGTCGATGCGGTTCACGAACCCGTTGGCCGCGCTCACGGAGCCAAAGGTCCCTAGCGTCTGCGTCATACCGAAGAACGCATCAAGGTGGCGCGCCGCGGGCTTGACGAAGCTGCGGGCACGCAGCTCCTTCGCACCCGCCTCGGCGAAATCGGCGCGGTCGCACTCGGTTGCCGCCGGGTTGGAACGAGTGGCGTCGACAGGGATCGCGACCCAAGGCGCGATCAGGCCGTCGAACAGCGGCAGGTCGACGTCGGTCAGGAACCCGTTGGCGCCCTCGACGCTCGGTGGCGACATCTCCACGGCGGTGTAGGGGCGGCTGCCACACCTGCCGGCCGCCTCGCCGCAAATCCGACGGACGGACGCGCCTGCGATTCTCACGAGCCGCGCGTCGAGAAAAGGGGCCCCCAGGCGGGCGTCGAACACCCAGACCACGTTGGCCGTCCCTGCCTTCGCGACGACAACCTGCTGAGGGTGCACGCCGGTCTTGGTGACGTAGCGCATCGCAATCAAGCGACCTGAGTCGCCAACACCCCGTAGGCGGGCGTACCTGAGGACTTGATGGTTCTCGGCGGCACAGCCGGAGAAGTCGCGTATCAGCCTCCGGTAGCTGCGGCCAGCCCGTTGTGAGCTGCGCGAGACCTCCACGGCCTGGTTCGCCACCGCAAGGCTCAGGCCCTGACCGGTTGAGAACGTGCGCACCCAGAAGTGTTCCGGGCGGTGATCGCTCGGGACCACCGCAAGGCACTCGTCGTACGGCGTCGAGGTGCCGAAGTCGAGAGACGTGCCGGCAAGCCGCCACTGACGTGGTCGTGTGAAAGTCTCGAGGTCGGTGACCGGTGCGAGCAGATCTGCAGTGACCGTAGAGACCGGTGTGGGGACGGCAGCGGGGGGCTGGCGAGGGCTTCGCGTGGTGGGGCTGCTCGGTGCCGGTTGGGTGCTAGGCGAAGGCTGCTTCGTCGTCTTCGCCGCGGTCAGGGCACCGGCCCCGATGACTACGGCCAACGACATCAACCCAGCAAGCACCACGTTGGCCCGGCGGCGACGGTTCCCTTCCCGTTGCAGCCGGCGCGCGCGGTCGACCGGCTCCTCGGACAAGTCGAGCCGCAACCGACCCAACGCCGACGTGAGCGGCTGGTCGACGCCCAGCTCATCGAAGGCGGCTTTCGTCCGAGCCAGCGACTCCGTCGCGGCCTCGTCGGTGAGTCCTGCCTCGCGGGCGGCCGTCGGCAGGTCGAGTCCTGCGAGATGCACAAGGATGGCGAGGTGTCTGTCCAACGGTTCGAGCGCCCCGAGCGTGTTCAGCAACGGCCGGTGTGAGTCGTCAGTCTTGCGGGCGCGCACGTACCAGGGGTTGCTTGGCTGGTTCTGTGCCCTGCCGGTGGCCTTGAAGGCCTGGGCGCGCATCCACGCGTCCTTGTCCTCCTCGGCGCAGAGCTTGCGCCAGTGGTGGCCCGCGGCAACGTAGGCGTCGGCAAGTGCCCGCTGGGCCACTTCGGTGTCGCCCGCGTAGGCGTACACCTGAACCAGCAGACGAGACCGAGACTCGCGGTAGAACGCGTTGAACTCGTCAGCGCGAGACACGGAAGGAACTCCTCGACAGGGCAGGGCGGCGCGTTTCTGCCATCGACGGTAACGATTCCGCCCGGCCCGACCAAACTCGCCGAGGTGCTGCCCGCCAAACCGCTGATCCACCGGTGCGGAAGCGGCGTGTCAGAGCACTGCGTCAGCAGGGGTCGGGAGACGATGAAGCGCTATGACCCAGCTGCTGCCGCGCCCCGTCCTGCGGGTCGAACCCGTTGAGCTCCCGCCGAGTCGGCCCCTATGGTTCTCGTGCCTGCTGGCTATGGGCTGGAGTGCCGCGGTCGGGCTGGTGGCTTGCATCGCCATCACTGTTGGAGTCTGGTTCTCCGGCACCACCGGCTCTTTCTCGGGCGCCGTCCGGGCTGGCGTCCTGTCCTGGCTCATGGGCAATGGCAGTGGCATCTTGGTCGGTACCACCGCAGTGACCGCCATCCCGCTGGGGTTGCTGACGGTGTGGGGTCTGCTTCTCTACCGCGGCGGGCGCTGGGCCGGCGGGCACTCGGCCGTCCGCAGTGGCCTGGACATCGCGGCGTCCGTAAGTGCGATGGCGGTGGCGTACGGCGGTGTCGCCGGCGTGGCCGGGGCGTTGGCGGCGACCGACGAAGCCCACGCGGGGCCTGTCCGCAGTGTGGTGGCCCCAGGTCTGCTGGCGCTGGTGTGCGGCGGCATCGGAGTGCTTCGTGGCTCGGGCGTCGGTAGTCGACTCATGCGTTCGCTGCCGGAAGTGGTCCGCGGGACGCTGCTCGGCGGGTTGGCGGGCGCGTGCACCATGCTGTGCGCGGCTGCGCTGCTCTTCGCGACGACCGTCGTGCTGCACTTCGACAAGATGGTCTCGCGAACGGAGGACATGGGTGTCGACATCGTCGGCGGGGGAGTCCTGGTGCTCATCGCCGTCGCGGTTGTCCCGAACGCCGTACTGTGCTCCGGCGCCTTCATCGCCGGACCAGGCTTCATGGTCGGCACCGGCACGACGGTCGCACCCGGTGAGATCAGCCTTGGAGCGATCCCGAGCTTCCCGTTGCTCGCCGCTCTGCCGCGCGGCAGCGAGGTGCACTGGTGGGATCCGTTACTCATCCTCGTCCCCGTGCTCGCCGGCGGGATAGCCGCAGTCGTGTCGTTGCGCCTATGCCCCGTCTTCGGGCTCGACCTTGCGGCCCTGCGAGGTGGGTTGGCAGGGGCGGCCGGAGGTGTGTTGTTCGGCCTGTCGACGTTCCTGGCCACCGGCGCTGTCGGCCCCGGGCGGATGAGCGACGTCGGCCC
>JAUJOO010000005.1:35376-39046 GCA_030447585.1 Nocardioidaceae bacterium
TCGCCGGGCTGAAGCTCCGGTTGATCCCGCGGCGCGTGGGGCTCCCACTGTCCTGCTGTCCGCACCGCCCGATATCGTGAAAGCGGCCATCCGCCCATGGGAGGAGCCCGGTGCCTGCCCGCCTCGTCGTCTTGGTCTCCGGGACCGGAACGAACCTGCAGGCGCTGCTCGACGCCAGCACCGACCCTGCGTACGGCGCCACCGTGGTTGCGGTAGGCGCCGACCGGGTCGGCACACCGGCGGTGCGTCGCGCCCGTGAGGCGGGAGTACCGGTCTTCGAGCTACCGCTTGCCCAGGGGGCCGACCGCGCCGAATGGGACGCCGAGCTGGCCGACCGGGTGAGCTCCTTCGATCCCGACCTCGTCGTGCTGGCAGGTTTCATGAAGTTGACCGGACCGGCGTTCCTTGCCCGCTTCGGTGGGCGCACCATCAACACGCACCCAGCGCTGTCGCCGTCCTTCCCAGGCATGCACGGCCCACAAGACGCACTGGCCTACGGGGTGAAGGTGACCGGGGCAACGCTGTTTGTCGTCGACGAAGGTGTCGACACCGGGCCGATCCTCGCCCAGACCCCTGTCCGCGTCCTTGACGACGACACCTCGGAGTCCCTGCACGAGCGGATCAAGGCTGCGGAGCAGGAGATGCTGGTGGCGACCGTCGGCCGCATCGCCCGTCATGGTTTCACCGTCAACGGCAGGAGAGTCACGATCGCATGAGCGCCGGCAAGCGACCAGTTCGACGAGCGCTGGTCTCGGTCTACGACAAGACCGGTCTCGAGCAGGTGGCGCAGGCCCTCGCCGCGGCGGAGGTGACGATCGTCTCGACGGGGTCCACGGCCGCGCGCATTGCAGCGGCCGGCGTCGAGGTGACCCGCGTGGAGACCCTCACGGGGTTCCCCGAGTGCCTCGACGGGAGAGTGAAGACACTGCACCCGCGCGTCCACGCCGCGATACTCGCCGATCAGCGTCTCCAGTCGCATCGCGACCAGCTCGCCGAGCTCGACATCGAGCCGTTCGACCTTGTGATCTCCAACCTCTACCCGTTCAGCGAGGCCGTCGCCTCCGAGGCAACGCCCGATGAGTGCATCGAACAGATCGATATCGGCGGACCGTCAATGGTGCGAGCCGCCGCCAAGAACCACCCGACCGTTGCGATCGTCACCTCCCCCCGCCAGTACGACGGTGTGGTCGCTGCGCTTGCCTCGGGCGGGTTCACGCTGGCGGCCCGCCAACGTCTGGCAGCCGAGGCCTTCCGGCATACCGCCATCTACGATGTGGCTGTCGCCCAGTGGTTCGCCCAGGAGGTGAGCCCTGATCCGGACGTGGAGTGGCCGGCCTTCGCCGGGATCGCGCTGGACCGACGGGCGGTGCTGCGCTATGGCGAGAACGCCCACCAGCCGGCAGCCGTCTACGTCGACTCCACCGGCGGGCCTGGACTGGCACATGCGCAGCAGCTGCACGGCAAGGAGATGAGCTATAACAACTATCTCGATGCCCAGGCTGCCCATCGAGCGGCGTACGACTTCGACCTTCCGGCCGTCGCGATAGTCAAGCACAACAACCCGTGCGGGATCGCCGTGGGCTCTGACATCGCTGACGCTCACGCCAAGGCACACGACTGTGACCCCGTTTCCGCGTTCGGAGGTGTGATCGCCTCGAACCGGCCGGTCAGCGGGCAGATGGCCGAGCAGATCAGCGGCGTCTTCACCGAGGTGGTGGTCGCACCGGCGTACGACGACGAGGCTCTTGACCGGTTGACCCAGAAGAAGAACACCAGGCTGCTCGTATGTGGCCCGCCGGCGACCTCGCCGGTCGAGTGGCGGCAGATCACGGGCGGCGTGCTGGTGCAGCTCCCCGACCGCTTCCAGTCCGAGGGGGACGACCCGGAGCGCTGGACGTTGGCTGCCGGTATGCCGCCCGACGCCGAAGGACTCGCCGATCTGGCTTTTGCGTGGCGGGCGTGTCGAGCCGTCAAGTCCAACGCGATCGTGCTGGCATCAAGAAGGGCGACTGTCGGTGTCGGTATGGGGCAGGTCAACCGGGTCGACTCCGCGAGGCTAGCCGTGGTCAGGGCCGGCGACCGGGCCGAGGGCGCCGTCGCAGCCTCCGATGCCTTCTTTCCCTTCGCTGACGGCCTGCAGGTGCTCATCGACGGGGGAGTGCGAGCTGTGGTCCAGCCCGGCGGCTCGGTGCGTGACGAGGAGGTCGTGGCCGCGGCCGAGATGGCTGGGATCACCATGTATTTCACGGGCACGCGGCACTTCGCCCACTGACGTTCCTCCCCGCCCCCGGCCGGCGTGACACAATCTGCCCGTGACAGCGCAGATCCTCGACGGCAGGGCGACAGCCGCCACCATCAAGGCAGATCTCAAGGCACGCGTCGCGGCACTCGCTGAGCGCGGGGTGATTCCGGGTCTGGGGACCGTGCTCGTCGGTGACGACCCGGGCAGCGTCGCGTACGTGGCCGGCAAGCACCGCGACTGTGCGCAAGTGGGGATAGCATCCCTGCGGGAGCACCACCCTGCCGACATCAGCCAAGAGCTCCTCGAGGAGCGGATCGGCGCGCTCAACGACGACGCCACCTGTACCGGCTTCATCGTGCAGCTTCCTTTGCCCAAGCACCTCAACGCACAGCGCGCCCTCGAGCTCGTCGACCCTGGAAAGGACGCCGACGGGCTGCACCCGATGAACCTCGGGAGGCTCACCCTCATGGCCGACGGCCCACTCCCGTGCACCCCGCGCGCCATCGTCGAGCTGCTTCGGGCGTACGACGTGAAGCTCGACGGGGCCGAGGTCTGCGTGGTGGGACGTGGCGTCACGGTGGGGCGGCCACTCGGCTTGCTGCTGACCCGGCGTACGGAGAACGCGACGGTCACCCTGTGCCACACCGGCACGCGCAACCTTGGCCAGCACGTTCGTGCGGCGGACGTCGTGGTGGCAGCCGCCGGCGTCGCCGGCCTCATCACGGCTGAGATGGTGAAGGACCAGGCGGTGGTGCTCGACGTCGGCACGACCCGTACCGACACCGGTCTGGTGGGCGACGTAGCGGCCGAGGTGTTCGAAGTCGCTTCGTACGTCGCACCGATGCCCGGAGGGGTTGGCCCCATGACGCGGGCGCTGCTGCTGACGAACGTCGTCGAGGCTGCCGAGCGGGCAGCCGGGCTGCGGTGAGCTGGCTCAAGACGCCCTCCACGACGGGAGGGATCATCTACCTGATCGTGCTGGCCGTCCTGCTCGTCGGCCTCGGCATCGTGATCTCGGGTGCCTGGCGCACCGGGGTCGTGGTGATGGGGAGCAGTTTCGGGCTGGCCTTCGTCGCGCGCGCCCTGCTGCCTGACGAGCGGGCCGGCATGTTGCGGGTGCGCCGCCGCTCCGTGGACCTGGTCGCCCTTGCCGCGTGCTGTGTCGGCATCATTGTCCTGGCGATCGCGATTCCCTCCAGGGTCTGACATCGTCGTCACGGCGGCGAGCGCCACCACTTGTCCGAACCCTGTAGACCCATAGGTCGATGGGGTTCGGACAAGTCGACGCTAGCGCTCACCGGCTGGCGTCTCAGCGGAAGACGACTGTCTTGCTGCCGTTGAGCATGACGCGTGACTCCGAGTGCCATCGCACCGCCCGCGACAACACCTGGCTCTCCACGTCCTGGCCGGCGGCAACCAGCTGCTGCG
>JAUJOO010000005.1:39146-70369 GCA_030447585.1 Nocardioidaceae bacterium
GCCCGCGACAACACCTGGCTCTCCACGTCCTGGCCGGCGGCAACCAGCTGCTGCGGGGTGAAACCGTGGTCGACCCGAGCCACGTCCTGTTCGATGATCGGTCCCTCGTCCAGGTCCGCCGTCACGTAGTGCGCCGTCGCCCCGATGAGCTTCACGCCGCGAAGGTGCGCCTGGTGGTACGGCCGGGCGCCTTTGAAGCTCGGCAGGAACGAGTGGTGGATGTTGATCGCACGGCCCGCAAGGACCCGGCAGGTCTCGTCGGAGAGGACCTGCATGTACCGGGCCAGGACGACCAGGTGGATGTCCAGGTCCTCGACGAGTCTCAATAGCTGCCTCTCTGCTTCCGGCTTGGTCTGTGGTGTGACAGGGACATGGTGGAAAGGGATGCGATACGAGTCGGCCAACCGTTCGAAGTCGCGGTGGTTCGAGAGGATCGCCGGAATATTGATCTGCAGGCTTCCGGTGCTCCAGCGAAACAGCAGGTCGTTGAGGCAGTGACCGAACCTCGACACCAGGATCAAGGTGTTGTACGGCGCTTGCGCCTCCCACATCTGCCACGTCATCCCGAAGCGCTCAGCCGTCGCCGAGAAGCGCTTGCGCAGCTCCTCGACCGCCGGTGCTCCTTCGACAATCTCGAACTGCACGCGCAGGAAGAACTGGCGGGTCTCGGCGTCGCCGTACTGTTGGCTCTCCACGATGTTGGCCAGCTCATGGACGAGAAAGCCTGAGACAGCGTGCACGATGCCAGGTCGGTCGGGGCAGCGGACAGTCAGGACGAAGTCGCGTGCACTGGACGGGGTCATATCGAGGACTATTGTCCTACTTCGATAGGGGGCATGGCTCGTGTCGGCGCAGGAGACCCATCCGAACGACGGCTGGCCGCTCATCGGGTTCGCGAACGCAGCTGACTTCGAGGCATGGCTCGACGAGCACCATGATGAGGCGACCGGCCTGTGGATGAAGATCGCGAAGAAGGCCAGCGGAATCGCCTCGATCAGCTATGACGAGGCGGTCGATGTGGCGTTGTGCTTCGGCTGGATCGACGGCCAGAAGAACTCCTACGACGGTGACTACTTCCTGCAGCGGTTCAGCCCACGACGCGCGCGCTCGATCTGGTCGAAGGTGAACACCGAAAAGGTCGCAGTCCTGACTGCGGCCGGTCGGATGCGTCCCAGTGGTCAGGCCCAGGTGGACAGGGCCAAGGCGGACGGGCGCTGGGATGCCGCCTATGACCGGTTCGGGGCGAAGGTGGTTCCACCCGACCTGCAGCAGGTGCTGGACGCTGACCCGGCCGCCGCCGACTTCTTCGCCTCGCTCAGCGCGTCGAACAGGTACTCCTTCATCTTTCGGCTGCAGACCGCGAAGCGCCCGGAGACCCGGGCGAAGCGACTGCAGGAGATGGGCCGGATGTTGCGAAATCGGGAAACCTTCCACTGAGGACTGATCGGTTCCGATCCGGCTGCACACCAGCGGAGGCTTGGGAATGGTCGTCCGGGCCGGGGGACTGGTGGACTACCCCAAACCCTAGTGTCGGCGCCCCAGCGACGGCGCCCGTCTTTGCGGGTGGCTCGAGCGACGCGCCGCGCCGTGCCAAGCAGCGCCGGATCCGTCAGCGCGTTCGAGACACAGTCGCCCCACGTCGGCCAGGAGCGCTCCCCGCACCCGGCCACGGATGTGGCCGTGCCATCCCTGCCTCCAGCAACCGATTCGTCCGACGGGCCACGCTGGAAAACAGTCCGCTGCGCAGGAGGAATGGGACGAGATGAGAGGTCAAAAAATGAGGCCGAGATCTCGTACGGCGTCGCGCTCCTCGCCGAGCTCGGCGACGCTGGCGTCGATCCGAGCACGTGAGAAGTCATCGATCTCGAGGCCCTTGACGATCTCCCAGTCGCCGTCGCTCGTCGTAACGGGAAAGGAGGAGACGAGACCCTCAGGTACGCCGTAGGAGCCGTCTGAGCGAACCGCCATCGACGTCCAGTCACCGGCTCCGGTGCCGTGCAGCCAGTCTCGGGCAGCGTCGATCGTCGCACTGGCAGCGCTGGCCGCACTCGACGCTCCCCGCGCTTCGATGATCGCGGCGCCGCGCTTCTGCACCGTGGGGATGAACTCGTCCTCGATCCAGGCCTGGTCGTTCACGACCTCCGCGGCGTTCTTGCCGCCGACCTCGGCATGGAAGACGTCGGGGTATTGAGTCGCCGAGTGGTTGCCCCAGATCGTCATCTTCTTGATGTCGTTGACGGTTGTACCCGTCTTTGCGGCCAGCTGGGCGAGCGCGCGGTTGTGGTCGAGGCGGGTCAGCGCAGAGAAGCGCTCGGACGGGATGTCCGGGGCGTTGCTCATGGCGATGAGCGCGTTGGTGTTGGCCGGGTTGCCGGTGACGGTGACCCGGACGTCGTCGGCCGCGTGGTCGTTGAGCGCCTTTCCCTGACCGGTGAAGATGGCGCCGTTCGCCTCCAGCAGGTCGCCTCGCTCCATCCCCTTGGTGCGGGGTCTGGCACCGACAAGGAGCGCCACGTTCACCCCGTCGAAGATGACGTTGGGGTCGTCTCCTATCTCGACCCCAGCCAAGCCGGGGAAGGCGCAGTCGTCGAGCTCCATCACCACCCCTTCGAGGGCCTTGAGTGCCGGCGTGACCTCCAGCAGTCGCAGCTCCACAGGCGTGTCGGCGCCCAGCAGCGACCCGCTGCCCAGTCGGAAGAGGAGGCTGTAGCCGATCTGTCCGGCGGCGCCGGTCACTGCCACCTTGACGGGGGTTGCACTCACTGCACACTCCTGGTCTCACTGGTCCGTGCCCACTGGGGCGGATCGGCCGTCCTACGACGTACCGACGCTAGCAAGGACGCGGCATCCCTGCCGAAACGGGTAATGAGGCATCCCTGCCGAAACGGGTAATGACCCTCGTGACGCAGACCTGGCCGAGATGCAGCACCTCATCGCGTGAGATATCTTGACGTCAAGCGATCTCGACTCGAAACTCGGAGACCACATGTCCAAGATCACGGTGACCAACCCCGTCGTCGAGCTCGACGGCGACGAGATGACCAGGATCATCTGGCAGTTCATCAAGGACCGCCTGATCCACCCCTACCTCGACATCGACCTGTTGTACTTCGACCTCGGCATCGAGAGCCGCGACGCCACCGACGACCAGGTGACGGTGGAAGCCGCGAACGCGATCAAGCAGCACGGCGTCGGCGTCAAGTGCGCCACCATCACCCCCGACGAGGCCCGGGTCGAGGAGTTCGGCCTGAAGCGGATGTGGGTCTCTCCGAACGGCACGATCCGCAACATCCTCGGCGGAGTCGTCTTCCGCGAGCCGATCATCATCAGCAACATCCCGCGGCTCGTCCCGGGCTGGACGAAGCCGATCATCATCGGGCGTCACGCGCACGGTGACCAGTACAAGTCGACGAACTTCAAGGTGCCCGGTCCCGGCACTGTGACGATCACGTTCACGCCCTCGGAAGGCGGGGCGCCGATCGAGCACGAGGTCGTGCAGATGCCCGAGGACGGCGGCGTCGTGATGGGCATGTACAACTTCAACAAGTCGATCGAGGACTTCGCGCGTGCGTCGTTCTCCTACGGGCTGCAGCGGGAGTATCCCGTCTACCTGTCGACGAAGAACACGATCCTCAAGGCGTACGACGGAGCCTTCAAGGACATCTTCGAGCAGGTCTTCGAGTCGGAGTTCAAGGCCGACTTCGAGGCCAAGGGCCTGACGTACGAGCACCGGCTCATCGACGACATGGTGGCCGCCGCCATGAAGTGGGAAGGCGGCTACGTCTGGGCCTGCAAGAACTACGACGGAGACGTGCAGTCGGACACCGTGGCCCAGGGTTTCGGCTCGCTCGGTCTGATGACGTCGGTGCTGATGACCCCGGACGGCAAGACGGTCGAGGCGGAGGCGGCACACGGCACGGTGACTCGCCACTTCCGCCAGCACCAGCAGGGCAAACCGACGTCGACCAACCCGATCGCGTCGATCTTTGCCTGGACGGGTGGTCTCAAGCATCGCGGCAACCTCGACAACACCCCCGAGGTGACGCAGTTCGCTGAGGCCCTCGAGTCGGTCTGCGTGGAGACCGTCGAGAGCGGCAAGATGACCAAGGACCTGGCGTTGCTGGTGGGGGAGGACCAGGGATACCTCACCACCGAGGAGTTCCTGGCGGCTCTGGACGAGAACCTCCAGGCCAAGCTCGCCTGACCTGCCCGCACCAGTCCCCGACCGGTGCGCAGATCGCTTGGTCACCGTGTGCTCACGTGTGCGGTGCCCTGCCTTCGGTTCCGCGCCGCCCGTAGTTTGCGATGTGACCGTGTTTGCGATGTGAACAGTCCAAGTGGCTTGTTTACATCGCAAACCTGCGATGCAAAGAGAGCATCTGCGATGCAGAGCCGGTTCGCCAACCTCACCCCAACACCGGTGTCGACGCGTTTCGCGGTCAGGGAGAGCGGAACTCCGAGCGCAGCAGGTCGAACCGGATGAGGTCAACCACCCTGCCGTCCGGCAGGTCGTAGCAGCGCCGGTCGCGACCCGTCTCGGTGAAGCCGCACGCGCGGGCGACTCCCTGCGAGGCGGAGTTGGCGTCGGCTGCGCCGAGAGACACGCGCTCCAGCCCGAGGCCCCCATCGCGTTCCGAGCCGAAGGCGTGTGCCAGAGCGAGTCTCAGCCCAGCCTTCAGGACGCCGCGTCCGCGGGCGTCGGGATGGGTGCGGTACCCCACCTCGGCCGACTTGTAATCAAGAGAGTGGAATCCGAAGAGGTTGACCGTGCCGAGATAGCGGTCATCTTCGAGGTCGGCGATCGCCCACTCGACCGCCGACCCAGTGGCGCTCCCCAGCCCACGTGTGTGGTGATGGCGCAGGAAGGCCCCGGCGTCGCGGGGGAAGCCGATGTTGCCGAGCCAGTGCAGCGTCTGCGGGTCGTTGGTTGTCTCGAGGAATCGCTGCTGGTCGTCGTAGCAGAGCTTGCGCAGGCGCACCCGGTCATCCTCGAGTACGACAGGCTCGAGCCATCGCGTTTTCGGCTCGCGCGAGTCGCTGGCTAGGAGGGTGCCCCGCCAGCCATCGCGCGGCTCGCCACGCTGGGTCGGCATCGCGCGAGTAGTCCCCTCGATCGTGAAGCCGGCCTTCCAGGCGACCCGCAGTGAAGCGGCGTTGCCCTCGGTCGCCTGCCAGACGATCACGCGTAGATCCGCTACGCCGAACGCCCAGTCGCTGATGAGCCGCACGGCTGTGGTCATCACGCCCTTGCCGCGCACGGCAGGGTGAGCACCGAAAGCGATCTCTCCCACGCCGCGTTGTTCGCTGCCGACGCTGATAGACCCACCGAAGCGACTCGGACCCGAGCCACCGTCGGTCTCGATCGCGAAGGACCATCGCCTGCCGCTCTCCCAGGCATCCCGGCGTCCAGCGATGAACTCGGCCGCGTCGTCTCGCGAGTACGGCACCGGCACCGAGGTCCAGCGCTGTGTCTCCGGGTCGGTGCACTGCTCGTACACACCCTCGAGGTCCTCGCGCCGGTGCGCCCGCAGGATGACCCGCCCATCAGTGAGGACGGGTACGCCGTCGGGCCACGTCACGGCCTCCGCGCCTCCCACTCGTCGCGCAGCAGGTCGAAGAGGTCCATGTCGGCGTACGAGCCGTCTCGGAGGACCTCGGCTCGACGCTCGCGACCGTACCGCTCAAAACCGTTGACCAGCGCCACCTGCTGCGAGGCGCGGTTGCCGGCGGCGGCCTTGATGAAGAGGCGGCGCATGCCCATCCCTCCCGTGGACGGGTCGCCGAACGCGTGCTGCACGGCGAGCGACACGGCCTCGGTCATCACACCCCGACGACGTGCGTCGGGATGGGTCCAGTAGCCGATCTCTGCGCTGGAGCGGTTGATCCGCGGGATGCCAACGTTGGCGATCATCACGTCGGACTCCGGGTCGGCCACCGCCCACTGCATCTGGCTGCCTTCGGCAAGATTGAGGGCTACCCGAGCGAGGTAGTCGCGCGCGTCCTGGTCGGTGTACGGCGACGGCAGGAAGGACAGCCAGTGCTGCGTCCGATCGTCCGAGCACCCCTCGACGATGCGCGGCAGGTCGGTCTCCCGCAGGGGTCGGACGGTGACGCGCTCACCGCTGATGACAGGCGGCGTGAACCAGGGCGTGGTGGGCTCTCTCGGGTCGTCGCGGTGCAGTGCGGCCACCCACGCGTCGGGGTACTCGCCGCGGTGGTCGAGCCAGCGCCGCACGGTCCCCCCGAACGTGAACCCGGTCCTCCAGGCGACCCGACGCGACCCGAGGTTTCCCGCGTTGGCGAGCCACAGGACGGTCTCGAAGTCACGCTCCTTGAAGCCCCAGTCGAGGAGCAGGTTGACCGCCGTCGTCATCACGCCACGCCCGCGGACCTGCGGGTGGGCGCCGAACGCCAGCTCCGCGCGCCGAGCGCCCTCGTCGCGCAGGGAGACCGTTCCACCGAAGCGGCGACGACCGTCCGGGTGGGTGCACTCGATCGCGAAGGCGAACTCCTTGTCGGACTCCCACATCTGCGGCACGGAGGTCCCGGTGAACTCGAGCGCCATCTCGCGGGTGTAGCCCTTCGGAACGGTTGTCCACTGCACCGATACGGGGTCGAGGCACTGCTCGACGACCGCGTCGACGTCGTCGGGGCGGTGTGCCCGCAGTGTCACGTCGCCGGCTGTCAGGGTCGGCACGTCGTCGGGGAAACGCATGTCGCAACCCTGCCTGGTGCTGCTCCATCGCTCAAACAGGTTTCGCCTCGGCGGCTGCCCCGTGGGTGCGGTTGTTCGGCCAAGCGCCTCGCAAATCGCTCGAGGCGGTCACCGACCGTTATTCTGGTGTGGCGATGGATGACTCCGGTAGTAGCCAGTGCCGCGTGGCCGTCCCTCCTGATCGAGGGCAGACACGGTGAGCGACACGCTCCGTGACATCGCGCTGGTCTCGGCGTTCATCCTCCTCGGCAGCTTCTTCGTCGTCGCCGAGATGGCACTTGTGTCCCTGCGTGACAGCCAAGCCAAGGCCCTGCAGGGGCGGCGGCCGCCGCGGCGACACTGTCGCCAGGCTCAACAGCGACCCGAACCGCTTCCTGGCCGCCGTGCAGGTCGGCGTGACGTTGTCCGGGTTCATGTCGGCAGCGTTCGGCGGGGCAACGCTGGCGGGCCGACTGGCGCCCACGCTGGACCGCTGGAACGTCCCCGGCCCCGAGACGACGGCATTGGTGCTGATCACGCTCTTGATCAGCTACGCCTCGCTGGTGATCGGTGAGCTGGTCCCCAAGCGGCTGGCGCTGCAACGGGCCGAGTTCTTCTCGCTGCTCGTCGCACCGACCGTCGACCGACTGGCCAAGCTCGCGCGACCTGTCATCTGGCTGCTCTCGGCCTCCACCAACATCGTCGTGCGGCTGCTCGGGGGTGACCCGCGGATGCAGCGTGAGCAGATCACCGACGCCGAGATCCGCCAGCTCGTCTCGGGCTCGGAGACGCTCGGCGCCGAGGAGCGGCAGATCGTGGAGGACGTGTTCTCGGCCGGGGACCGCCAGATTCGCGAGCTGATGGTCCCGCGCACAGAGGTGGACTTCATCGAGGCGTCCACCCCGGCGTACCGTGCCGCGCGGTTCGCCCTGGAGCGACCGCACTCCAGGTACCCGGTCATCGGGGAGTCCTCCGACGACATCGTCGGCTTCGTCCATGTGCGTGACCTGCTCAACCCCGACCTCGCCACAAGATCTGTCCGCGTGCGCCAGATCACCCGCGACGTCTTGATGCTGCCGGCCACCGTCACCTCCTGTCGGCGCTGACCGACATGCGCCGAGAGGGCTCGCATCTTGCGATCGTCGTCGACGAGTACGGCGGCACCGCGGGGATCATCACCCTCGAGGACCTGGTCGAGGAGCTGATCGGCGACATCAAGGACGAGTACGACGCGGACGAGCCCGAGACCACCCGCTCCCTGACTGGGGAGCTCGAGGTCGACGGCCTCCTCAACCTCGACGACTTCGAGGACGAGACAGGACTTGCCCTGCCCGACGGGCCGTACGAGACCGTCGCCGGCTACATCCTCCAGCAGCTCGGCCATGTCCCGGCCGTCGGTGAGGTCGCCCGCTGCGACGGTCACACGCTGACGGTCACCCAGCTCGACGGCCGGCGCATCGCCCGGGTCAGGGTAGCGGCCGCGAAAGCCCCAAGGGCGGCGGGCGGAGCTTCCGTGGCCGCCGAGAGACACGGGGTCGAGCAGCCGGTCGACGGCGTGCCGACGGCGCAGGACACCGGCCCCGAGCCGAGCGTCGCGGAGGACGGTGGTGACCGGCCGGTGGCTGAGTCCAGCGGTGAGCCGGCGGCGGAGTCTCCCGGTGACCAACGTGCGGCGGAGAAGCCAGGCGCTGCGCCGCCGGCGGCGGTGGAACGCGGCGGGACGACGTCGGCGGACGTGGAGCCAGGCGACGCGCGACCCGCGGCGGGACAACCAACGGCAGCCAAGTAGATCCCGTCAGCGGGTCGGCTGCTCCGTCCAGGTGGCGCCGTCGTCGGTGGACACCCACATTCGACCGCCCTTGTCGCCGTAGATCGCGGGCTTCCCGTCGAAGGTGTACGGCGCAGACGACACGAGACCGAATCCCACCCTATCTACGTCGGTCAGTACCGCGAAAGGTGCATCGATCTGGTTCAGCGTGCTCCAGTCGGTCCCATCTGTCTGGTACAGGCCCACCCTCGGCGGGGGACCTCCTTCCTCACGACTGCCGGTCACGGAGATCAGCAGCGAGCTGTCAGAGGTCACCACCCCATAGACGGAGCCTGACCAAGCCTCCGCGGGCAGCTCGAACGCCTGCCAGGTCTGACCGCCGTCCAGGCTGCCGAACACGTGTGTCGGAGCAGACTCGGCCGGCAACGCGAATGCCATGGCGTCCGCGCCTGCCAGGTTCACTACTCCCCCGTCGGACACGAGATCCGAAGGCAGCGGATGGCTGTCCCAGGTGGCGCCACCGTCTTCGGACCAGATGGCCTCCCCCTGCGGCAACGGACCGCCTTCGATCGCGATGCTCGGGCCCCACAGCGTCGAGCGTCCCGACTGAACCAGCTGCACGAAAGTGCCCTGCCCGGGGATGCTGATGGGGTGTGAGGTGGCAGTCTGGACGTTGACAGCGACCGGGTTCATCGTCTTGAAGAAGCTCTGGCGGTAACTGATCCACTTCCCACCGTCGACAAGCACCTCATCCGCGAGCATGGGGCCGGGCTCGGTGCTGCGCCGTAGCGGCCTCGTCGAGCCGTCGGGACTCACAATGACGGGTGCATCCATGGCCATCGCCCTGTCGGCGAGCAGGATGCTGCCGCCGCCGGCGTCCCCGAGGATAGGGGCGCCGGAGAACTGGCTCAGGTCGACGTGGGTGCCGGTCTCGAACCCGTCTGTGGTGAGGGCAAGGGCACGAGCACAGTCGCTCTTGCGGCACACGGACCAGATGGCGGCTGTCGCACCGGTCCCGGCTGAGGGCACGGGGATAGCCGTCTCCAGCCTGGCATCTTCGTCGTAGACGATCTGCTTGGGGGTCAGGTCTTCGAGCGGAGTGGCGCTGTTGTCGGTCAGCGGCGGTGAAGGCAGCGGCTCGACGGTCGGTTGAGCCGGCGGAACGGGCCCGGCCTGGTCGTCGTACACCGCCTGGACTCCGAAGACGGTGGTGGCCAGCAGCGCCGCGACAGCCAGGCCCGCTCCAGCGGTGCGGACGCGGCGCAGTCGGTCGCCCCGACGCGCCAGGTCGCGGAAGTCCGGCGGCCGGGCGGCGTCTCCTGCGCGGGAGGCGAGCTCTAGCAGTCTCTGGTCAGGCATGGTTGTCCTCCTCGGTGAGCACCTCGGCGAGTGCGGAGCGGCCGCGTGACAGCCGGGCTTTGACGGTCCCGACGGGGATCCCGAGCGTCGCAGCGATCTCATGGACGGGGAGGTCGGCGATGTGGTGAAGCACGATGGCTTCGCGCTGTGCGAGCGGGAGGCCTTTGAGTGCTGCCACCAGCGCGACGTGGTCGGGTGAGAGCTCGAGGGCGTTCGGCGCAGGCGTCAGCTTCGGCTGCAGGCCCACGTATGTCTTCATCCTCCGCCACCTGCTGTGATGGACGTTGAGCGCGACCCGATAGAGCCACGCCTCCGGGTTGTCGAGCTTGCGGAAGGTCCGGCGCTGCGCGACTGCCCGGACGAAGGCCTCCTGGACGACGTCCTCGGCGGTCGCGAGGTCGGTGCAGACGGCGTACAGCTGCCCTACCAGCCGCCGGTACGACAGCGCGTAGATCTCGTGGACGAACTCATCGTCCGTCATCTGGCCCCCTCGGTGGCTGCGGCGCTTCCATCGGCTCCGTCACGCACTCGACTCCCGGGCTACGGGTTTGGTTGCATCCGCTCATCCTGCCGTCTGCGCTGGACAGCGGCGGCGCATAGCTCCGGCCCTCACGCTGCCCGGACGACGCCACAGGCGGATGCTTGGCGGTATGCCGGTCAGCGGGCGGGGGTGGTCCGCCAGCCGTCGATCCCGGGGCCTGACTCGTATATCTCATGGGTGCGGTAGTCGTAGAGCCAGATCCGCGTCGAGCCTTTGGCGCCCGGCGCCAGGCCAGCCAGAGACAGGTCCACATATCCCCGACCGCCGCTCCCGGTTGGCGGTCGTGTCCCAGGGTTCAGCGCGCTCCAGTCTTTACCGCTGGTTTCATACAGGCCAAGAGGGTGTTTGCCCGGGCGTCCGGGGCGGGCGTCGCTCCACACCTCGACGAACAGCAGCAGGCTGCCATCTGCTTGCACAAGCCCCCAGTCGTAGTACGCCGTCGCTCCCCCCGGGGCGTCGAAGCTCTCCCAGGTCAGCCCACCGTCGGTGCTGCGGTAGACGCGCACGTACGGAGCGTAGGTGGCGCCGTCAGCGCTCTCGACGAATGCCAGCACCCCGGGGGCGTAGGAGGGCATGGGATCCACGATGGCCACCTGCGATGTCGTGAGCTCGTGACGAGACCAGGTCACGCCACTGTCGTGTGACCAGACGGCGAAGTAGGTGTCGGCGAAGTTGTCGGCCCGTTTGACTCCTACGAACGAGATGGTTCCGTCCAGCCCCCGGACGTAGGCCGGCCCCTCTGCGTAACCGCTGTTCGTTGAGTAGCCGGGCGGCACGCTCAGGGGGTGCGCCGTGGCGCTAGAGGCGTTCAGCGCGAACGGCCGCGATCTCGGGCCTCGGCTTATCGCGACAAGCCTCTCACCCTCGGCGAGGGAGCCCGCCACATCGCTGAGCGCCACCTTTCGCTGGGTGCCGTCGGCCATCAACAGGCGCGGCTCGGAGCGCTCCGTGGTCAGCAGGATCGAGCCGTCGCCAGCGTCCTGAAGACTCGGGTACACCCCTCGGAGCGGCGTGACGTGTCGCGTCTCGAACTCGTCGGAGCTCACGGCGAGCGCACGGGCAGATGACCTGCACTCCTGCGTCGCGCAGTACTCCCAGACGACGGCCGTCACGGTGGCGCTACCGGCTGGCACCGTGAGAATCTCGGACATGTGCGAGTCAGGGTTGTCCACGATCTGCTCGGCCGAGAGACTTCGTGGATCCACCGGCAACTTGTCGGGGCCCGGTGAGGCATCAGGCGTCGGTGTCGGTGTGGAGCGGCCTGTAGTGGGGTTGGCCGGCGGCGTTGGCGCTGCTTGGTCGTCATACACAGCTCCAACCGCGACAGCGGTGACTGCGACCAGAGATGCCGCGGCGAAAGCAGCCCCGGCGAGCCGGGCACGGCGGATGTCTCGACTGCGCTGTGCCACCACTCGGAAATCCGGCTTGTGTGCGCGCTGCGAACCCTGATCGGCGGCCCCTCTCAGTTCTTGGTCAAACATGGCGCTCCTCGTCTCGGTCGGACAGCAATGTGGCCAGTTGTGCGCGCCCGCGAGACAGCCGCGACTTCACGGTGCCGACCGAGACGCCGACGATCGCGGCGACCTCCAGCACCGGCAGGTCCGACAGGTGGTGCAGGACGATGACCTCTCGCTGTGCCACCGGAAGCTCCTTGAGTGCACGGGTGACGGCCACTTGGTCCGGCGAAAGCTCCAGCGGGGTGTCTGGAGAGGCGAGCTTGTGCTGCAGCCGGACATGTGTCTTCATGCGACGCCATCGGCTGCGATGCAGGTTGAGCGCGACCCGGTAGATCCAAGCCTCCGGCCGGTCCGTCCGCCGGAACGAACCCTGCTGAGCCAGCGCCCGCGCGAACGCCTCCTGAACGAGGTCCTCCGCCGTGGGTAGGTCTCCGCAGACGAGAAGGAACTGGCCTACCAGGCGCCGGTACGACGCGTCGTACACCTCGCGGACGAACTCGTCGTCAGCCATCAGTCCCCCTGCCGGTCGTGCGATGCTACTCACTCGACTCCTGACTGGGGTGTTTGGTTCCCCGTCAGCGGACAGGACTTCTTCCCACCGACGGCCGTGATCGCGCCGCACGTAGCGCAACTCCCGTTCGGTCGCCGAGTCACGGGGACTAAACCGATGGGCGAAGTGGCGGCGTAATGACGGGTATGGGTTCGACGGTGATCGGAGGTCGCATGGCGGTGGAGGGCCGCTCGGCGCACGAGTTCGCCGTGTGGGTTGAGCCGCATCTGCCTGCTATGACCAGGTTCGCGAGTCGGCTCGTCCCGTCTGCGGACAGGGACGACCTGGTGCAGGATGCCCTGGTGCGTGCGTGGCGTCGCTGGTCGACGTACGACACAGCACGCGGCCGGCCCCTTCCTTGGCTGCTTGCCATCGTGGCTGACCAGGGCCGGCGCAAGCGTGTCCGTCTTGCGGCGCCATCACTTCAGCTGCACGAGGCGGCGTCCACGGCAGAGCTTGAACCCGCCGACCTCGACCTAGAGCGGGGCATCGCTCAATTGTCAGCGCGCCAGCGCACTGCGATCGACTTGCGCTATTTCGTCGACCTGGACATCGCCACGATCGCTGAAGTCATGGACTGTGCACCCGGGACGGTGAAGGCGACTCTGCATCAGGCCCGGACACGGCTACGGGAGGTTTTGGGAGATGACGATGGTTGACAACCAAGATCCCATGGACCAGCGCCTACGGGACTACGGTCAGCGCTGGCGCCGCGTCCTACCTCCGCCGAGCGGCGTAGATATCGAGGGGCTGAGCGCAAGGCCGCCGACAAGGTCGACGTGGTGGTGGGTTTCGGCTGCGGCCGCCGTCTCCGCTGTCATCGTTGGAGCCCAGATGACTGGCTCACATCCAGAGGAGGCAGCTCCGTCATCCGAGAGCGTTCGACCTGGTGACGTCGTGCCCTGGGCACCCCTGGTGGCGACGCATCCGCGGATCCCCAGTAGAACCATCCCTGCAACGCCCGACCCGTTGGCCGCCGCTGAGGCGCCGTTGTGTCGGGCCAGGGACCTGCGACCGGAGAGTAGGAAAGGCGCCGCCGCCGGCACTGCTTTCCTGAACGTCCGACTGACCCTCTCGGGGGATTCACCATGCCGAGTGGAGGGCTTTCCCGATATTCGGCCGATGAACAACGGGCAGCGTGTCGATATCCCAATCGAGCGGGTCGCGGACGACAGCACGTACCACGGCCCCGTGCTGGTCGCGGACGGGCAGCCCGCGTTGCTGCGGCTCGGGTGGGCAAGCGACTGGTGCACCGCGGCAGTTGGCAGCGACACGATCGAAGTCCAGCTCGCCCGTGGGGATGACGTGTTGACGTTCGACGGGTTTGGGCGTTCCCAGAGCTGCAACGGTGACCCGGGCAGCGGTCCGACGCCGATTATGGTGTGGGCTTTTCAGCCCGAGCGGACAAGGCCTGAGCATGTGCGCTCGGGCTACACGTCCATGCGAGTATCCGGTGATCTGAATCTGACCGCGTCGCCGGGGGAACAGGTGCGGTTCCTGGTCACGTTGACCGCCCCCGAAGACGTGGTGCTGGACCCGTGCCCGGACTACACCATCACCCAGCACGGAGCCGGCGTCACTCAAGCGCAGCGGTTCGCGCTCAACTGCGCTGACGTCCCGTACAAGGATCCAGAAGGCCGTCCGTACCTTCCCGCGAACACCCCCGTGCCGTTCGCAATGCAGACCACCGCCGGCTCGGATAGTGCACGCAAGCTCTCCTGGCAGCTGGCCGTACCCGGCAACAGTGCTGCGGTGGGCGGACAACTCACCCTCGTCTAGCAGCTATGTCCTTGGGTACCCGCCGCAGGGGATGCCACCCGCTAGTCAGCGGGCAGGTGTCTCCCGCCACGTGTCGATCCCGGGCCCGGACTCGTAGGCGCGCGAGCCCCAGGCGTCGTAGATCCACAGGGTCGTGCGCCGGTCTCCATAGCCGGGCTGGAATCCGGCGAGGGGGACGCTTCCGCCTAGAACCTCTGCGTCGGCCGGCTGGGGAAAGTCCTGGACCAACCGCAGAGCTGACCAGTCGGCCCCGTCGCTGGCATACAGGCCCCATGGTTGCTCGCCAGGTCTGCTGACACGATCGACGCTCCAGCTCGCGATGCCGGCCACCAGGCTGCCGTCGGGTTGCACCAGCAGCCAGTCGGGGTAAGGCGTCTCGGTGAACGGCTGCTCTATCACCTCCCACGTGGCGCCGCCGTCGGCACTGCGGTGGAGTCGCTCCAGTGGGACGACCGTGTTGAGGGCGCCTTCTGACAACGCCATGACGCCCGGCTCCCATGATGGCAGCGGGCTGACCACCACCTCACGACCTGTCGTGATGCGGCGACTCTCCCAGGTGCCGCCACCATCGTCCGACCACAGGATCATCCGCGAAGCGGTCTCGCCGATGACGTCGGAAACGCCGTAGAGAATGCCGTTGGGGGACTGGATGAGCCTGGAGTGGTTGCCGTCCGGCACCGGGATAGGGTGCGCTACCCCGGTGACAGGGTCGAGCCCGAAGTAGCTGAGGGTCTCGGTGCCACCCGGCTGCGATTCTCCATGCTGAACCAGCACTTCACCCGAGAGGAGAGAGGTGGGCTCGCTGTCGCGGAACTCGATCTCGCGCCGGTCGCCATCCGCTTCGAGGATGGTCTCCTCGCGGTTGCCCGCGCGGTCGTAGACGGCCAGGTAGAACGTGGTGGAGTCCAACGGGTACACCGCAGGTGCCTGGGACGCATCGACAGAAACCAGGTGTCTGGTGGCGAAGCCGTCTGAGGTGACAGCGAGTGCGTAGGCCGGTCGGTGGCAGGCCCCGCCTGCACAGGCCATCCATACCGACACCCGGTTGGCGGGTTGCGACGGCGAGAGCGTCAAGGACATCAGCTTGGATCCCGAGGCGTCGACGACCTGCTCTGCGGTGAGGTCGCGCGGGTCGATCGGCGACTTCTCGGGCTCCTCGGCACGGTCGGTCGTCGGCGTGGGTGCCGGGGCAGTCGCCGTCGGGTTGGCCGGTGGGATGGGTGCCGCCTGGTCGTCGTACACGGCTTGTATGCCGGTGAACCCGACCGCCAGGATCGTGACAGCGGCCGCGGCGCCGCCAATGGCGACAACCCGCCGCCGACGTCGGTGCGCGACCATCAGGTCGTCGAAGCTCGGCGGCACGACACCCGCCCCGGCGTCGCGGACGAAATTCGTCAGGTCAGGCGCGTCGGGGCTGTCGGCCCGGTCTGGCTCGTCAGGCATGGTGGCTCTCCTCGTGGTCTGACAGCAGCTCGGCAAGCAGCGCGCGGCCCCTGACCAGGCGCGCCTTGACCGTCCCCTCCGGGATGCCCAGCGTGGTGGCCACCTCTCGAACCGGAACGTCTGCGATGTGGTGCAGGGCGACCACGGTGCGCAGGCTGTCGGGCAGTTGCCGTAGCGCCGCCACGATGGCGACGTGGTCCGGTGACAGCTCCACCTGATGCTGCACTCCAGGAAGCCGGGGCAGGACGCGCCGCACGACTGCATGGTGCCGCCACCGGTTGCGCACGTGGTTCACAGCGACGGTGCGAAGCCACGCCTCAGGGTTCTCCAGGGTGGCGAACTGCCGCTGCCGGCCGATCGCTTTCACGAACGCCTCCTGCACCGCGTCCTCGGCTTCGGCCTGGTCGCCGCACACTGCGAGGAGCTGCACCACGAGCCGCCGATACGACGCGTCGTACACCTCACGCACGAACGCCACGTCACTCATCGTGGCCGCACCCTCATCAGGTCCCCCCTTCTCGTCTGATCCTGACATGGTGACGACACTTGACGGACCGATCTGGTTGCTCGGATGCGCCGCCGTGCTCGGGGGGCGGTCGCTGCCCCCTGAGGACGGGACCCGCCGACGAGGGTTGGCATGATGTGGCACGTGTCTACGAGCCCTGCGAGTCCACTCACGTCAGCGCGCCACCGCGTGCTGTCAGGCATACAACCGACAGCTGACTCCTTCCACCTCGGCAACTACCTCGGGGCGCTGCGGCACTGGGTCTCCTTGCAGTTCGACCACGACGCGTTCTACTGCATCGTCGACATGCATGCGATCACCGTCGACTACGACCCGCAGATTCTGCGAGAGCGCACGCTGGCCTCCGCAGCGCAGCTCATCGCGATGGGCGTGGATCCTGGACAGTGCACGCTCTTCGTGCAGTCCCACGTCCCAGAGCACGCCCAGCTTGCCTGGGTACTCGGCTGCATCACGGGCTTCGGCGAGGCCTCCCGGATGACGCAGTTCAAGGACAAGTCTGCCAAGGGGGGGCAGGACCGTACGACGGTCGGACTGTTCACGTACCCCGTCCTGCAGGCGGCAGACATCCTGCTCTACCGGGCAAACCGCGTCCCGGTGGGCGAAGACCAGCGTCAGCACCTCGAGCTCACCAGGGACCTCGCGGGTCGCTTCAACCATCGGTTCGGCGACACGTTCACCCTGCCGGACCCGCACATCATCAAGGACACCTCCAAGATCGCGGACCTTCAGGTTCCGACGGCCAAGATGAGCAAGTCGGCGTCCTCGGCTGCCGGCATCGTCGAGCTGCTCGACGAGCCGGCACGGTCGGCGAAGAAGATCCGCTCGGCCGTGACCGACTCCGGTCGTGACGTCTACTTCGACGAGGCAGCGAAGCCCGGCGTCTCCAACCTGCTCACGATCTACTCGGCCCTGAGCGGGCGCACCATCGACGACATCGCTTCGTCGTACGACGGTCGTGGCTACGGAGACCTGAAGAAGGACCTGGCGGCTGTGGTCGCGGACTTCGTGACGCCGTTCCGCCAGCGGACGCTAGAGCTGCTGGAGGACCGGGCCGAGCTCGACGCGATCCTGCGTGAGGGCGCGACGCGGGCCGGAGCGGTCGCCGCGGAGACGCTCGCCGCCGCCTACGACCGGGTCGGGTTTCTGCCGCCGACGCCCGTTCCACCAGGCGGTAGGGTCCGCGAGTGACCACCGTCGGTGTCGCCATAGCCATCCCTGAGCCCTGGGCGGGACAGCTGCAGCAGAGCCGCGCATCGTTCGGCGACCGGCAGGCGGAGGCCATCCCGACCCACATCACGCTAGTGCCGCCCACCTGCGTGGGCAGTGGGCTGGACGAGGTGAAGGAGCACTTGGAGAAGGCGGCGAGCAGCTTTGCGCCGTTCCCGCTCCGGCTCCGCGGGACGGCGACGTTCTGGCCCACCTCACCTGTCGTGTTCATCGCTTTGAGCCAAGGTATCTCCGCCTGCGAGCTGCTCGCCGAGGCGGTTCGGCGGGGTCCACTGGACCAGCAGCTGTCGTTCCCGTTCCACCCCCACGTGACGGTTGCGCACGACGTGGACCGAGACGCACTCGAGCAGGCCTACGAGTCGCTGAAGGACTTCGAGGCAGCCTTCGTCGTACATCGGTTTCAGCTTTTCGTGCACGGTGACGACGAGGTGTGGCGGAGCCTCCGCAGTTTCGAGCTGACCGGCCGACCGGCTGACCGGCTGACCGGCTGACCCGGCTCGCCGGGAGGTGGAACCGGCGCTCGGTTGTGCAGGAAGCTCGGACCTGGTCGCCTGGAGTACTGCAGCTGACCCCGGTATGACGCCGACCCAGGTATGAATTGCTCATGACCGACGACAAGCCAGGCATCGCCGACCGGATCAAGGCCCGGCTGCAACGAACACGGGATCGCCACCGGTGGTTCGACCACCTCTTGCGCATGAACGAGCACTACCTCAACGTCGAAGGCAACGTCCTCGCCGGAGCGGTCACCTACTTCGGGTTCTTGTCCTTCTTCCCCGTCCTTGCGCTGGCCTTCGCGGTCATCGGGTATGTCAGCATCGCCTACCCGGAGGCGCACGGCTCTCTCGTGACAGCGATCGAGCAGATCTTTCCCGGCATCGTGAGCCAGTCCGACCAACCGGGGAAGATCAGCCTGGAGCAGATCGAGTCCGCCAAGGCGGCGGCGGGCATCATCGGCTTCGCGGGAGTGCTCTACTCCGGGCTCGGATGGCTGTCGGGACTGCGGACGGCGCTGCTCAACGTCTTCATGGTTCCGCACTACAAGAAGCTCAGCTTCGTCAAGGGCAAAGTTCTCGACCTGGCCGCGTTGGCGGTGCTCGGTGCGGTCCTCATCGTCTCCGTGGGTGTTTCCGGAGTCGCCAAGGGGCTGACGGGGCGCATCATCGAGCTCCTGCGGCTGTCCGGCTCCTGGGTGGGCGGTCCCCTCGTCTGGGGGATGGGCATCGCCCTTGGGCTCGCCGCCAGCACGCTGCTCTTCTGGGTGATGTTTCGGATGCTGGCCGCGCCCCAGCTGCCGGGACGAAGCCTGGTGCGGGGGGCGCTGCTCGGCGCCGCGGGCTTCGAGGCGCTGAAGCTGTTGGTGGTCAACGTCCTCGGCGGCGTCGGCGGAAGCCCGTTCGCGCCGCTCGCGATCGCCATCACCTTGGTGGTCTGGATCAACTACTTCTCGAGGTTGGTGCTGTACGGCGCCGCCTGGGCCTTCACCACGGTCGACACGTCGACGACACAGATCGCAGCGGCGGAGGCGGATGCTGTCGCGCCGGACCAGGTGTTGCTGAGCGGGGGGAGCCTCTCGTCTGGTGGACGGACGGGTATCGACCCCGCGAGCGCCGCGGTCGGCGCGGTAGCCGGCGCTCTCGCCGCCAGATATATCTCCCGCCGGCCCGGACGCTGAGACGGCACAGCCCCAGTCAACGGCCGGACCGCCACCGCGAGAGGATGCACGAGTGAAGCTCACCCGCACCCATGGCTGGTTGCTCATCGCCATTGCCACCTGGAACGTCGTCACCTATGTGACGTTCGTCAAGAACCTGGCCGCCACCGAAGGCCGACCGACCGGGTACTACGTCGCCCACACGGCCTTGATCGTGGTCAACCTGGCAATCGCGGCGGTCCTTGCCACCCTCGGCGTTCGGGCCCTGCGGGCCTCGCGTCCATGACGACTGGCGTCCCCTCTCGACGTGACGTCGAGGAGGCGGCGGCGCGCATCGGCAGCGGTGTCCGGCGTACGCCGGTGCTGGCCCTCGACCCCGCAGACACGGGAACCGAAGGGCGAGTGGTGCTGAAGCTCGAACTCACCCAGCACAGCGGGTCTTTCAAGGCGCGAGGGGCGCTCAACTCGGTGCTGTCCTTGGCGTCGGGGGCCACCGGCGTCTGTGCCGCGTCGGGCGGCAACCACGCGGGCGCCGTCTCCTGGGCCGCCGGCCGAGCCGGACTGAGTGCCGACGTCTTCGTGCCCTCGACCGCAACGCCGGCGAAGATCAGTCGGATCGCCGAGTACGGCGGTCGGGCGCACCTCGTCGAAGGCTTCGTCAAGGACGCCCTGCAGGCCTGCCTCGACTTCGCCGACACCCGCGACCTGCCGCTACTACACCCCTATGACACCGTCGAGACGGTATGTGGAGCCGGCACCACGGGTCTCGAGATCGCTGAGCAGGTGCCGGACGCCACCCTGGTCGCGGTCGCGTGCGGCGGTGGCGGTCTGTACGCCGGCCTGTCCGCCGCACTGGGCGACGACGTGTCGGTGCAGCCGGTGGAGCCGCAGCAATGCCCGAGTCTTGCCGCGGCGCTGGCAGCCGGCCACCCGGTGGACACCTCGGTCGGAGGACTGGCGGCCGACTCGCTGGGCGCGCCGCGGATCGGTGAGATCGCGTTCGCGACGGCGGTGCGCAACGGCGTCGAGGCGGTGCTGGTCGACGAAGAAGCCATCATCGCCGCGCGCCGCCTCCTGTGGTCGAAGGCTCGCGTCCTTGCCGAGCCGGGAGCGTGCGTGGCGCTCGCTGCTGTCCTCTGCGGCCAGGTCGACGTACCGCGTGAGCAGACGGTGGTTGTGGTGGTGTCAGGCGGCAACAACGAGACACTTCCCGTCTGAGCTCCCTACCCCGTGCGCAATCCACGGGACGCTCGGCGGTGACCACCGCGTGCTGCGAGGCAGTCACCGAACCAGGGCGGCGGTTCGCCGCGCCGTACGCTGACTCGCATGAACCACACCGAGTCCGGTATGCCGTTCGAGCCCGTCTACGGGCCCGAGTCGCTCGACGGCTGGGACCCGCGGCAGCGGCTCGGCCACCCGGGGCAGTTCCCCTACACCCGGGGGGTCTACGAGTCGATGTACACGGGGCGGCCGTGGACGATGCGCCAGTACGCCGGTTTCGGCACCGCCAAGGAGTCCAACGAGCGCTATCACCAGCTGACCAAGGCGGGCACCAGTGGACTGTCGGTGGCCTTCGACCTGCCGACCCAGATGGGCTACGACTCGGACTCACCGATGGCGCACGGTGAGGTTGGCAAGGTGGGGGTGGCCATCGACTCGATCGAGGACATGCGACTCCTCTTCGACAAGATCCCGCTCGACAAGGTGTCGACGTCGATGACGATCAACGCACCGGCCGCGCTCCTGGTACTGCTCTACCAGCTGGTCGGGGAGGGCCAGGGCTTCACCGGCGAGCGGCTCACGGGCACCGTGCAGAACGACGTGCTGAAGGAGTACATCGCTCGCGGCACCTACATCTACCCGCCCCAGCAGTCGCTTCGTCTCATCACCGACATTTTCACGTACTGCCGCAAGGAGCTGCCGCGCTGGAACACGATCTCGATCTCCGGCTACCACATGGCCGAGGCGGGCGCAACGCCGGCGCAGGAGCTCGCCTTCACCTTGTCGAATGGGGTCGAGTACGTGCGTGCCGCCATCGAGTCCGGCCAGGACGTCGACGATTTCGCGCCCCGGCTGGCCTTCTTCTTCGTCTCGCGTACCAGCCTGCTCGAGGAGGTGGCGAAGTTCCGCGCCGCACGGCGCATGTGGGCACAGATCATGCGCGACGAGTTCGGCGCGAAGAACCCGCGGTCGCTGATGCTCCGGTTCCACACCCAGACTGCCGGCGTACAGCTCACCGCGCAGCAGCCGGAGGTCAACCTGGTGCGCGTCACCGTCCAGGCGCTGGCCGCCGTACTCGGTGGTACCCAGTCACTGCACACCAACTCCTACGACGAGGCGATCGCCCTGCCAACCGAGAAGGCGGCGCGGCTTGCCCTGCGGACCCAGCAGGTGCTGGCCTACGAGTCTGATGTGACGAAGACGGTTGACCCGTTCGCCGGCTCGTATGCCGTCGAGTCCCTCACCGACGACGTGGAGCGGGCCGCTCGCGACCTGATGACAAAGGTCGAGGACTTCGGTGGAGCGGTGGCTGCCATCGAGCGTGGCTTCCAGAAGAACGAGATCGAGAAGTCGGCCTACCGCACAGCGCAGGAGATCGACAGCGCAGAGCGTACCGTGGTCGGGCTCAACCGGTTCACGTTGGACGTCGAGGACCCATACGAGCCACAACGCGTCGACCCGGCTATCGAGGCACAGCAGGCGCAGAGACTGGCGCGGCTGCGCGCGACACGTGACACCGGCGATGTCGAACGCCGGCTCGACGCGATGCGCGAGGTGGCACGGGGCACCGGCAACGTGCTGGTTCCCATGAAAGCCGCGTTGGCGGCACACGCGACCGTGGGGGAGGTGTGCGACGCCCTTCGTGACGTCTGGGGCGTCTACCAGCCACCCGACGCCTTCTAGCGGCTGGTTCCTTCGCTGCTAGCGGCTGTGCCCTTCGCTGCTAGCGAACGAGGCTGCGTCGTGGGGCGCCGCACGCAATGATCGGGGGATGCGTGTGGCTGTCGTCGGTGGGACGGAGTTCATCGGTCGTCGCCTGGTGGAGTCCTTGGTCGGTCGCGGTGACGACGTCCTGGTTGTCCATCGCGGCGTGACGGAGCCCACCGGCTGGGTTGCCTGTGAGCATGCCCACGTCGAACGCCGGGACATCCAGGCGGTGACGCGCGCCATCACGCGGTTTGGTGCGGACGCAGTTGTCGACAGCTGCGCGATGACACGCGAGGACGTGGAGCCGCTCGTGTCGCAGCTGCCGGATGTGCCACGCGTCGTGTTGTCGAGCCAGGACGTCTATCGGGCGTACGAGCTGGTGCTGGCAGGCGAGGAAGGCGAGCCGCTGCCGGTGGACGAGTCCGGCGCACTTCGCAACGGTCGCTATCCGTACCGCGGGCGGGGTTGGGGTTGCGACGACTACGACAAGATCCACGTCGAAGAGGGATACCTGGGCCATGGCGGTGTGGTCTTGAGACTGCCCCGGACGTACGGCGAGTTCGACGCCCAGCGACGCGAGGAGCCGCTGCTACGACGCATCCGCGCGGGCCGCCGCAGGATCCCGGTCGGTGCGGCGAACTGGATGTGGACCCGAGGGTACGTCGGAGAGGTCGCTCGGTCGGTGCTCGCGGTGCTCGACCATCCGGAGCTCGCCGGCGAGGCGTTCAACATCGGAGAGTCCACCACGCGCAGCTACCTCGGGTGGGCCAAGTCGGTCGTTGCGGCGACGGGCTCAGACGCCGAGTTCGTCGTCGTTCCAGAGGGGCAGCTCCCAGGCGATCTCGACGCGTTCGGCACCCACGCACAGCACCTAGTGACGAGTTCGGAGAAGGCGGCCAGGCTTCTCGGTTGGCGACACGCGGATGGGGAGGCATGCATCCGGCGTTCGGTCCGATGGCACCTGGACAACCCACCGCAAACCACCGATGACGACTTCAGCGCGGACGATCGGGCACTCGCCGGTTAGGTGGAGCCCCGACAAGGCCGCCGGTCGCTCAGCGTGGGTCGCACGAGTCCCGGACGCTGCCGGGATGCGACAATGGGGCAGTGCTTGAGCTCGACCCCGTACTCCGAGACGACATCGACCGCATCACGAAGCGGCTCGAACCGGAGCTGATCGAGTTCCGACGTCATCTCCACAGCCACCCCGAGCTGGGCCGACAAGAGCACCAGACCACCGCGGTGATCGTCAACCGCCTGGTGTCTGCGGGCTTGTCTCCCCGCGTACTCGCATCGGGAACCGGCGTGATCTGCGACGTCTTCGGGTCCGACGGCGCGCCGCCGTCCCTCGGTTTCCGCGGCGACATCGACGCGCTGCCGTTGGCGGACCACAAGCCGGTCCCCTACCGCTCGCAGGTAGAAGGCGTCTGCCATGCCTGTGGCCATGATGCCCACACCAGTATCGTCCTCGGTACGGCGCTTGCTCTGGCTGAGCTGGTCGAGCAGGGAGTACCGCTGCGGTCGACGAGACTGATCTTCCAGCCAGCGGAGGAGATAACCCCAGGTGGCGCACTTGACGTGATCGCCGATGACGGCATCGGAGGCCTCGAGAGCGTCTTCGCCCTGCACTGCGACCCGAAGATCCAGGTCGGCGACCTGGGTTTCCGCTCCGGTCCGATAACCGCCGGCGCCGATCGGATCCGCGTCAGCATGCGCGGCCCCGGTGGACACACCGCTCGGCCACATCTGACCTCCGACGTCGTGTACGCGCTGAGCAAGGTCATGACCGAGCTGCCCGCCCTGTTGTCACGTCTCGCCGACCCGCGTGTCGCGCTGAGCGTTGTGTGGGGCCAGGTGCACGCGGGCGCTACGTCGAACACCATTCCGCTGAGCGGGTATGCCGAAGGCACGATCAGGTGCCTCGACACCCGCGTGTGGGAGTCGGCGCACCGGCGCGTCCCGGACCTAGTTCACTCGCTGGCGGCGCCGTACGGTGTGGACTGCCAAGTCGACCTGCACACCAGCGTTCCCCCTTGCGTCAACGACGAGCTCGCCACCGCCTGGATGCGTGACGTCGCGCTTGACCTGTTGGGGAGGGATCACGTCACCGGAACGGACCAGAGTCTCGGCGGCGAGGACTTCGGCTGGATCCTCGGCAGGGTTCCGGGAGCCCTCGCGCGTCTCGGCGTCCGCAGCCCAGAAGTCGCGGATGCCGGTGATATCCACCGCGGAAGTTTCGACATAGACGAGGCCGCGATCGCCGTCGGGGTCCGGCTGTTCTGTGCGATGGCTGTCGCCCACGCCAGCCGCTAGGTCACAAACCGGTCTCGACCGTCGATCCCGGCGCCCTGTGCTCGCAGAACCTGCCCGCCTGGTTTAGAGTCCCTCCCGATGCGTGCTGTTATCGAGTACGCCGGGTGGAAGGAGTCGTCTTGCGTCGTTCGACCAAGATCGCGGCAGTCCTAGCGGCTGCCATTCTCGCCTTGGCCGGATGCGCCAAGGAAGAGACAACTGACAGTAGCGACAGCGGTGGCGCCGGCCTCGACTGCGACAGTGCGAGCGGTGACGGTCCCAAGGTCGGCTTGGCGTACGACGTCGGCGGACAGGGCGACAACTCCTTCAACGACGCCGCCGCTGCCGGGATGGCCAAGGCGGTCGACGAGCTCGGGGCCACCTGCACGGAGGGAGAGGCCCAAGATGATGAGCCGGAGTCGGCCCGCGAGGACAGACTGCGGCAGATGGCTGACGGCGGCTACAACCCCATCGTCGCGGTGGGCTTCGCCTACAGCGAGTCAGTAAACGCGGTCGCCCCCGACTACCCGGAGACGAGTTTCGCCGTCGTCGACGGGTTCGACCCCGACGAGGAGCCGAACGACAACGTCGCCTACCTCGGCTTCGCCGAGAATGAGGGCTCCTACCTCGTCGGCGTCGCCGCTGCACTGAAGACAGAGACGGACCACATCGGCTTCGTTGGAGGGGTCAACAACGACCTGATCCAGAAGTTCGAGGCCGGGTATGTGGCGGGCGCGGAGGCCGTCAACCCCGACATCACCGTCGACGTCAAGTACATCGAGGAGTCGGATCTCTCCGGGTTCGGTGACCCAGCTGGTGGCAAGGCCGCCGCGACCGGCATGTACGACAACGGCGCGGACGTCGTCTACCACGCCGCTGGCGCCTCCGGCTCAGGTGTCTTCGACGCGGCTGTTGACGCCGGCGAGGGCACGTGGGCGATCGGCGTCGACTCCGACCAGTACCTGACTGCGTCTGCCGAGCAGAAGCCGCACATTCTCACGTCGATGCTGAAGCGCGTGGACACCGCGACGTTCGACATGGTCTCCTCGGTCGCCGATGGTGAGCCGTTGACGAGCTACCAGACGTACGACCTGGCTCACGACGGCGTCGGCTACTCCACTTCTGGCGGTTTCATCGACGACATCACCGACGAGATCGACGAGTATGCCGAAAAGATCAAGAGCGGGGAGATCAAGGTGCCGACGGCGCCGTAGCTGCTCGTCACATCTGGTGGACCACGGGCCCGGGACTTCGCGGTAGCGTTCGTTCCGGGTTCGTGATCTATCGCCGTCCGCCTTGAGGGAGCGCCCATGTCTGCCACGGCGACCAGTGACGCGGTGCTGCTCCAGGGGATAGCGAAGCGCTTCCCGGGTGTGATCGCCAACCACGACGTCGACATCACGATCCGCAGCGGCACCGTCCATGCACTGATCGGCGAGAACGGCGCCGGTAAGTCGACGCTGATGAAGATCTTGTACGGCGTCCAGAAACCCGACGAGGGAACGATCACCGTCGACGGCCAGACCGTCACCTTCGGCTCACCTACTGATGCCATCGCCCGGGGCATCGGCATGGTTTTCCAGCACTTCATGCTGGCAGACAACCTCACCGTGCTCGAGAACGTCGTGCTCGGTGCCGAGAAGCTGCACGGGATCGGCGAGAAGGCGCGCAGCGCAGTCGAGCAGATATCGACGACGTACGGCTTCGGGCTGGACCCCGACGCACTCGTCGAGGATCTAGGCGTCGGCGACCGGCAGCGCGTCGAGATCCTCAAGGTTCTCTACCGCGGAGCCAGGATCATCATCTTGGACGAGCCGACCGCTGTGCTCGTCCCGCAAGAGGTCGAGTCCCTGTTCGACAACCTGCGCGTGCTCAAGGCTGAGGGACACACGATCCTCTTCATCTCGCACAAGCTCGACGAGGTGCTCGACATCGCAGACGACATAACGGTGATGCGACGGGGCACCACTGTGGGGGAGGCCAAGCCTGACAGCATCACCAAACACGAGTTGGCCGAGCTCATGGTCGGCTCAGAGCTCCCCTCACCCGAGACCGAGGAGTCCACGGTGACCGACGAGGTCCAGCTCTCACTGGAGAACGTGACCGTCGCGGATGCCCGCGGACGCCGCCTGTGCGCGGAGGTGACGTTCACCATCCACCGAGGCGAGGTGCTCGGCATCGCCGGCGTCGAGGGCAACGGCCAAGCCGAGCTCGTCGAGACGATCATCGGAATGCGCAAGGTCGCCACCGGTCGCATTCGGTTGGGCAGCGAGGACATGACGGCCTGGGGGACTCGGGCGCGTCGCGAGGCGGGCATCGGCTACATTCCCGAGGACCGGCAGCGCCACGGTCTGCTGCTGGACTCACCACTGTGGGAGAACCGGATTCTCGGCCACCAGACACAGCCGCCCTCGGTGAAAGGTCCCTGGATCGACCGTGCGGGCGCCGGCAGCGACACCGAGCGGATCGTCAAAGAGTACGACGTCCGGACGCCGAGCATCGAGACCGTGGCGCGGGCGCTGTCGGGGGGCAACCAGCAGAAGCTGATCGTTGGTCGCGAGATGAGTGGTCAGCCCGTCCTGCTTATCGCCTCGCACCCCACGCGGGGGGTCGACGTCGGTGCCCAGGCGGCGATCTGGGGCTACATCAAGGATGCCCGCCGCGATGGGCTCGCCGTGCTGCTGATCTCAGCCGACCTCGACGAGCTGATCGGCTTGTCCGACCGCATCGAGGTCATTCTGCGTGGTCGGCTGGTCGGAGAGTTCGACCCGCAGTCGGTGACACCGCAGGACCTCGGCGCCGCGATGACCGGGGCAAACGAGGCGACGGCATGAACGCGCTCCGCCGGCTCGGCGCTAGCCTGCTCGCGCCGGTCATCGCCGTCGTCGTCGCAATGATCATCACGAGCCTGGTGATCTCGCTGTCGGGTAGCTCTGCGGGTGACTTCTGGTCCGTGATCTTCTCGCGTCCGGTGGACCGGGCGATCGTCAACATCGTCAACCAGACCTCCCTGATCTACATCTCCGCCTTGGCCGCGGCGATCGGCTTCCGGATGAACCTGTTCAACATCGGCGTGGAGGGCCAGTACACCCTGGCGTCGTACGCCGCAGCCACCTTGGCCGGGGCCGCGCTGTTCCCCGGCCTGCTCAACGTGGTCCTTCCGCTTCTTCTCGCCGTGCTGGTGGGGGCGATCTGGGCCGGCATCGCGGGCCTGCTGAAGGTCACCAGGGGCGTCAGCGAGGTGATCTCGACGATCATGCTCAACGCCATCGCCATCACGCTCGTCGGCTACCTGCTCAACAAGTACGGCGTCCATGTAGGCAACGGCGTCCGCAGCACGGTGATCCCCGAGAGCAGCCGGCTGGACGGTTGGACGTTCTTCGAAGCTTCCGACGGTCCCGTGTGGACCCTGGCAACTTTGGCCCTCTTGCTCGGCGTCGGGTTCTGGGTGCTGCTCAACAAGACGAGGTTCGGGTTCGACCTTCGGGCGACCGGGATGTCGCAGTCGGCCGCCGTCGCAAGTGGCGTCAACGTCAACAAGATGGTCGTCGTCTCCATGCTGCTTTCCGGCGCCATCGCCGGACTCATCTGGATGCCGTCATTCTTCGGCGCGGCACACTCCTACGGAACGGCGTTCCAGGCCGGCCTCGGCTTCACCGGGATCGCTGTCGCGCTGCTCGGACGAAACCAGCCGGTCGGCATCATCTTCGGTGCAGTGCTGTTCGCGTTCCTCAACGAGCAGTCGAACCGCCTCACCCTGGAGACCGACATCTCGGTCAACGTCGTCCAGATCACCCAGGGCACCATCGTCTTGGCGGTGGTCGTCGCGTACGAGGTGGTACGACGCTATCGCACGAAGCTGGAGCAGCGGACCGTGGCTGAAGAGCTGGCCGGGCAGCGACAGCCTGCGCCGAGCGAGAGGGCGACGACGTGAGCACCGCCACGAAAACTCCCACAACCCCGCCGACGCCGGAGGCGAGATTCATGCGGGCGCGGCAGCTGAACCATCTCTGGCTCCTGATCAGCCTCGGGGCGATCCTGATGGTCTCCGCGGTGCGGATCCTCACCGGCGCCCACGGCATCGACTCCATCGGGACCATCCGGGCGGCGATCATCGCCACCTGCCCCATTCTGATGGCGGCCATCGGCGGCCTGTGGAGCGAGCGGGCGGGGGTGGTCAACATCGGGCTGGAAGGCCAGATGATCCTCGGCACCTGGGGCGCCGCCTACTTCACGTACTACTACGGGCCATGGGTGGGAGTGTTCGGCGCCGCGCTCCTTGGTGCAGTGGGCGGCCTGCTGCACGCGCTTGCCACGGTGACCTTCGGCGTGGACCACATCGTCTCAGGCGTGGCGATCAACATCATCGGTCTCGGTGCTTCGAGGTTCCTCGCGGAGGCATACTTCACGGATCTGGAAGGCGGAGGTATCAAGCAGCTCACCGGCCTCGAGACTCCCACCCGCGTCACGATTCCCGGCATCTCCGACGGTGCCGAGTATCTCGCGGACAAGCACTGGTTCCTGGTCTCGGACCTTGCGTCGCTGGTGGGGGCCATGACCACGGATCTCTCGCTGTTCACGGTACTCGTCGCCGCACTGGTCATCGCCTCGGCGTGGATCCTGTGGAGGTCGACGTTCGGCCTGAGACTGCGCTCGTGTGGAGAGAATCCGGCCGCCGCCGAGAGTCTCGGCGTCAACGTGTACCGGTACAAGTATGCGGCAGTCGTGGTCTCGGGAGCGATGGCAGGCATCGGCGGCGGGTTCTTGGCGCTGGTCTCTTCCAGTGGTTTTACCACCGGGCAGACCAACGGGCGCGGCTTTATCGGCCTGGCTGCCATGATCTTCGGGAACTGGCGACCTGGCGGCACGACCGCCGGTGCGTTGCTGTTCGGGTACACCGACAGCCTTCAGCTGCGTGACTCCACGTCAGTTCACGCCCTGCTTCTCATCGTAGGCATCGGGCTGGTGGCCCTGGCACTGTGGCGGCTGCGGCAGGGCAAGACAACGACCGCCATCGTCATGGGTGCATTGGGTGTCGCCTTCCTGGTCTGGTTCCTCACCACCGACTCGGTACCCAAGGAGTTCGCCGGCATGACGCCGTACATCGCGACCCTGCTCGTGTTGGCGCTTGCCGCCCAACGGCTTCGCATGCCCGCCGCCGACGGTCTCAGGTACCGGCGTGGTCAGTCGATCTGATGAGCGATGTCGACTGGCAGCTGCTCACCGACGCGGCCACGGACGCGATGCGGCGGGCGTACGCGCCCTACTCCGGCTTCCCGGTTGGGGCGGCGGGACTGGCTGACGACGGTCGCATCGTGGTGGGTTGCAACGTGGAGAACGCCGCGTACGGCGTCGGGCTGTGTGCCGAGTGCGGCCTGGTCTCCTCGCTGCACGCCGGCGGCGGTGGGCGGCTCGTCGCCGTGGTGTGTGTCGACGGGGCGGGCAACGTCTTGATGCCGTGCGGTCGATGCCGGCAGCTCTTGTGGGAGAACGGCGGGGCGACGTGCCAGCTCGCGACCGTGGGCGGTGTCAAGCAGATGCGCGACGTGCTGCCGGATGCGTTCGGCGCCGACGACCTGGGCCGTCGGTGACTGAGCCACGCCGTAGTGAGCTGGACCTGACGGACGCTTCCTTCGTAGCAGACCCGTACCCGGCCTTCGCCGCCGAGCGCTTGCATGGTCCGGTCGCCTGGCACGATGCCAGCAAGACGTGGCTCGTCGTCAGCCATGCCGCATGCAGCCAGGCACTGCGAGACCGACGGCTGGGGCGGATCTGGCTCGACAAGCAGCCGGTCGAGGTCTTCGAACCGTTCAACCTGCTCCACCGCAACCAGATGATGGAGAACGAACCGCCGAACCACTCACGTCTCAGGCGGAAGGTGTCGACCGCGTTCGCCCGCGGACACGTCGAACGGATGCGGCCGCGGGTCCGGGCGCTGGGTCAGCACCTGCTGAGCCAGGTTGAGGAAGAGCCCTTCGACGCGCTCGCCGACTTCGCAGAGCCGTTGCCTGTGCTTGTCATCGCCGAGCTGCTCGGAGCACCGACCGAGGACTTCGCCTTGCTGCGGGCGTGGTCGCAGGCGATCGTGCGCATGTACGAGCCGTCGATATCCGCCGACGTGCAGGAGCAGGCGCTGGCGGCCAGCCGGGACTTCGCCGACTACATGCGGCAGCTCATCGTTAGGCGCCGTACCGGCCTCGGCAGCGACCTGCTGAGCGACCTGCTGCGGGGTCAAGTCGGTGCGGACGGGTTGACCGACGACGAGGTGCTCGCATCCGCGATTCTGCTGCTGAACGCCGGCCACGAGGCGTCCGTCAACGTCTTCGGGAACGGTCTTGTCGCTCTGCTGCGGGCACCTGAGCAGTGGCGGCGAGTGGTCCGTGGCGAGGTCGACGTCGGTCTCGTCGTGGAGGAGCTGCTGCGCTTTGACTCGGCACTGCAGCTGTTCGAGCGCACGGCCACGTCCGACGTGGAGGTCGCGGATGTGCTGGTCCGTAGCGGACAGAAGGTGGCGGTGTTGCTGGGGGCCGCCAACCGAGACCCAGCGGTGTTCGCACAGCCGGACCAGCTCGACGTGGGACGCGAACCGAATCCCCATCTGGCGTTCGGCGCCGGCATCCACTTCTGCCTCGGGGCACCGCTCGCCCGGATCGAGCTGGCGGAGTCTCTGCGGCTGCTGACGTCGGCGTACCCCGCGTTGGCGTTGGCGGGTGATCCGGTCAGGAGGCCGACGTTCGTGCTTCGGGGCTACCGTGAGGTACCCGTCATCAGCGACCGCCGAGAAAGCTGACTGCCCATGGCCGAGCCCTTCGATGCCGTCGACGTGATCACAACCAAGCGCGACGGGCACGAACTGTCCGACGAACAGATCGACTGGGTGGTTGACGCCTACACGCGTGGAGCTGTCGCCGACGAGCAGATGTCTGCGCTTGCCATGGCGATCCTGCTCAACGGGATGGGGCGCAGGGAGACCAGCCGCTGGACCGCAGCCATGATCGCCACCGG
>JAUJOO010000005.1:70469-99082 GCA_030447585.1 Nocardioidaceae bacterium
ACGGGATGGGGCGCAGGGAGACCAGCCGCTGGACCGCAGCCATGATCGCCACCGGAGAGCGGATGGACTTCGGCGGCCTGTTCCGCCCTACCGCTGACAAGCACTCGACCGGCGGGGTCGGGGACAAGATCACCCTGCCGCTCGCCCCGCTGGTGGCGGCGTGCGGCGTCGCGGTGCCGCAGCTGTCCGGCCGCGGGCTCGGCCACACCGGCGGCACCCTGGACAAGCTCGAGTCCATCGCCGGCTGGAGCGCTGAGCTGTCTTACGACGCGATGATCGCGCAGCTCGAGCAGGTCGGCGCGGTCATCTGTGCCGCGGGGGCGACCCTCGCGCCCGCGGACAAGAAGCTCTACGCGCTGCGCGACGTCACCGGCACGGTAGAGGCGATCCCGCTGATCGCCAGTTCCGTCATGAGCAAGAAGATCGCCGAGGGCACCGGCGCGCTCGTCCTCGACGTGAAGGTCGGCTCCGGTGCGTTCATGAAGGACGTGGACTCTGCCCGCGAGCTGGCCCGCACCATGGTCGACCTCGGTAACGACGCGGGCGTCACGACGGTCGCGCTGCTGACCGACATGAGTACGCCGCTCGGGCTCACCGCCGGCAACGCGATCGAGGTGCAAGAGGCGCTGGACGTGCTGGCCGGCGGTGGCCCTGCCGACGTTGTGGAGCTCACGCTGGCGCTGGCCCGGGAGATGCTGGCCGCCGTCGGTCGAGACGACGTCGACCCGGCCGACAAGCTTGCCGACGGCTCCGCGATGGACGTGTGGCGGGCGATGATCTCCGCCCAGGGCGGCGATGTCGACGCCGACCTGCCGGCGGCCAAGGCGTCGCAGGTGGTCAACGCCCCTTCCTCGGGCGTCCTGACAGGGCTTGACGCGCTCGCGGTCGGGACCGCGGCCTGGCGTCTTGGCGCCGGCAGGGCTCGCAAGGAGGACCCCGTGCAGGCCGGCGCCGGCGTCGTACTGCATGCCAAACCCGGCGACGCGGTGACCAAGGGGCAGCCGCTGATGACGCTGCTCACCGACGAGCCGGAGCGTTTCGCCCGTGCCGAGAGGTCGCTCGAAAGCTGCTACGACATCGCCGACCGGGCCGATGCCTCGGAGCAGGTCGGGGTGGGCCGCGATCTCGTCCTCGACCGTATCTGCTGACGACCAGCGTTGGGGTGGCTCCGGTTGACCTGGCCTCCCGCCAGCTCGAGTGCCCGCCTTGTCGGTGCGGGCGAGGATGATGTGCCGCGGCAAAGGCGGGAGGACAGAGGGGCCCAACATGAAATCTGGAGTGATCCTGCCCGGCGGCAGCGCGTCGGAGCAGCTTGCCCAAGCGATACTGGCGGAAGAGGCGGGCTGGGACGGCGTTTTCGTGTGGGAGGCGGCCTACGGAGTCGACGCGTGGTCGCTCCTCGCGGCGATGGCGGCCCGCACCGAGCGCGTCACTCTCGGGACGCTGCTGACCCCACTGCCGTGGCGGCGCCCGTGGAAGGTCGCCAGCCAAGCCGCCACGGTCGACGAACTCTCGGGCGGCCGGGCCGTGGTCACCGTGGGGCTCGGCGCGGTGGTGACCGGTCTACCATCGACAGGTGAGGAGCTGAACCGCCGCACGCGCGCGGAGATGATGGACGAGGGCATCGACTTGATGCGCGAGCTATGGGCCGGCCGCCAGGAGTACCACGGACGGCACTACGACTACGTCTGCGAACGGCCCGACCTCGTGGAGGCGTTGCGGCAGCCCCGAGCGCACATACCGGTGTGGGTTGTGGGTGCCTGGCCGCGGCCGAGGTCGCTGCGACGGGTGCTGCGGTGCGATGGTCTGGTGCCCGAGTACGACGACACCGAGCAAGCCGGGTTGGACACGATGCGCGAGATCAGGGCCTGGCTCGACAGCCACGCGGACCACCCCATCGACCTGATCAGCGAGGGCGAAACCCCGGCCGACGACCCGGCTGCTGCGGTGGGGCGGGTGCGACAGTGGGCTACCGCAGGCGCGACATGGTGGCTGGAGACGCGCTGGGAGATGCCTCATCACTCGGCGGAACGGATGGCTGAGGTGCGGGAACGCATTGTCGCCGGACCTCCCACGCCTTGAGCCCGTGCTCCGGTTCGGCACAAGACTGCAGCCCGTCGCCAGAACACCGCAACCGCGTTGCCCAACCGAGCCTCAGACGAGGAGCGTCAGGGTCTCGGCGACCAGGGCCGGCTTCTCCAGCGGTACGCCGTCCGGCCCCTCCACCTCGACCGCCACCCGCATCGCAACCTGCAGACCCGCAGGCACCTGCGTCACGGCCGCCACCTCGACCCCGGCCCGCACCCGGCTGTCGACTGGAACAGCCATCGGGAAGCGCACCTTGTTGGAGCCGTAGTTGACCTTGACCGACCAGCCGGCGTAGTCGACCAGCGAAGTGACCAGAGCCGGTAGCAGCGACAGTGTGAGGTAGCCGTGAGCGATCGTCGCACCGAAAGGGCCGGAGGCGGCCCGCTCCGGGTCGACGTGGATCCACTGATGGTCGCCGGTGGCGTCGGCAAACGCGTCGATGCGCTGCTGGTCGATGGTGACCCACTTGCTGTATCCGAGGTGGTCACCGACGGCGCCCGCCAGCTCGTCGTACGTCGCGAAGACCCGGGTCATGCCACGAGGTCATTCTCCGACGCCCACCCGCATGAGGCCGGGCCGGTGGTGACTGGTCGGCAGCCGAAGCGGTCACCCACGGGGCCCGCCGGCGACGTACAGTACCTGGCCGGTGACGAAGGAGGCCCCTTCGCTTACGAAGAACGACACCGCGTGGGCGATGTCGTCGGGCTGACCCACCCGCGGCACCGGTGTCTCGGCCGCTCGCGCAGTCTGGAACTCCTCGAAGCCGACTCCAAGGCGCTCGGCGGTGATCCTCGTCATCTCGGTGACGATGAAACCGGGAGCGATCGCGTTTGCCGTGATGCCGAACTTCCCCAGCTCGATCGCCAGAGTCTTGGTGAGGCCCTGCATCCCGGCCTTGGCGGCGGCGTAGTTCGCCTGCCCGCGGTTACCGAGCGCGGAGGTGCTCGACAGGTTGACGATGCGGCCCCAGCCCGCCTTCGTCATATGCGCCTGCGCCGCCTTACTCATCAAGAAGGCCCCCCGCAGGTGGACCCTCAGCACGGAGTCCCAGTCGTCCTCTGACATCTTGAACAACAGGTTGTCGCGGGTGATCCCGGCATTGTTGACCAGCACGGTCGGGGGGCCGAGCTCGTCAGCGACGCGCGCCACCGCTGCCTCGACGGCGCCAGCGTCGGCGACGTCAGCTCCGACCTCGAGGCCACGGCCTCCGCGCGCGGTGATCTCGGCTACCGTTCCGGCGCAGGCCGACTCATCGAGGTCCAGCACCGCCACGGCGAAACCGTCCGCACTCAGCCGCCGGGAGACCGCAGCTCCGATCCCCCGGGCGCCGCCCGTCACGATGGCTACGCGCGAGCCGCTGGCTGTCATGTTGGCCTTCGCTTCCGGGGGATGGTCACCTGGGAGGATAACGGCATGCATCAGGCCTCTGACGACCGCTTCCTGCGCGCCCCGAAGGCGCTGCTCCACGACCACCTCGACGGAGGCCTTCGCCCTGCGACGGTTCTGGAACTCGCGGCGGAGGTCGGCCACGAGCTACCCGCTGACACCGCCGCCGACCTGGACCGATGGTTTATCGAGGCGGCCAGCTCCGGAACGCTCGTCCGTTACCTGGAGACATTCGAGCACACAGTCGCGGTGATGCAACGCGCGGACCACCTGCACCGGGTCGCAGCCGAGTGCGCACAGGACCTCGCCGCGGACAAGGTGGTCTACGCCGAGGTCCGCTACGCCCCCGAGCAGCATCTGACCAACGGTCTGACGCTCGACGAGGTGGTGGACGCCGTCCGCGCGGGCTTCGAGGAAGGCGCCGCCGCGGCTGCGGCAAGTGGAAGCCCGATCGTCATACGCCAGATCGTCACCGCCCTGCGGCATGCTGCGAACTCGCGCGAGATCGCCGCCCTGGCCGTTCGGCACCGCGACAACGGCGTCTGCGGTTTCGACATCGCCGGAGCAGAGGTCGGCTACCCGCCGACCAGGCACCTCAACGCCTTCGAGTACCTGCAGCGCGAGAACGCCCACTTCACCATCCATGCGGGGGAGGCCTTCGGGCTGCCGTCGATATGGGAGGCGCTGCAGTGGTGCGGCGCCGAACGCCTCGGCCATGGTGTGCGCATCGTTGACGACATCGCCGTCGACGACGAGGGGGAGCCGCGGCTCGGAAGGCTCGCGTCATACGTCCGTGACCGCCGGGTGCCCTTGGAGATGTGTCCGTCCTCCAACCTGCAGACGGGTGCGGCACCGTCCATCGCCGCGCACCCCATCGGGTTGCTGACGAGGATGCGTTTCCGCGTCACGGTCAACACCGACAACCGGCTGATGAGCGGTACGACGATGAGCCGGGAGATGCAGCTGCTCAGCGAAGCCTTCGGCTACGGGCTCGACGACATGCGCTGGTTCACCATCAACGCCATGAAGAGCGCCTTCCTACCCTTCGACGCGAGACTCGCCCTCATCGACGACGTCATCAAGCCGCGGTACGCGGCCCTCGCCGCCCGCAGCGGCTAGGCGTTTACTTGGCAACGACGGCGGGTACGTGCCGAGGAAACGACGTCGACACGATCTTGGAGGCCGCAACCCGTGGACGTGCCGGCACCAAGAGGTCCCCTCACAGCGACGCTGTGCGAGTCGTTCGCCACCGGTGTGGCCATACCTTCGGCTACGGTCGGCGAGATCAGCGAGATCAGCGAAAACTCAGAGCTCGCTGACGACGAGGACTTCCAGCTGGCGCTGTGGATGCTCTACGAGGGCCACTACAGAGGTTTCGACAAGGTCGATGCACATGTCGAGTGGCGGCTGGACCTCCTCAGTCTGCGGGCGGTGCTGGAAAAGCAGTTCGAGCGCTGGCTGCGAGTCCGAACACGGGACCTCATGGTGCTCGTGGACGATGGAGCCCACGACTTCGCCGACATGATGTTCGAAGCGATTGCTGACTACGAGTCGCCCCCGCTCGCTGCTTTCCTGCAGCGCAAGGCATCACGCGAGCAGATGCTGGAGATCCTTGCTCAGCGCAGCATCTACCAGCTCAAGGAGGCAGACCCACACAGCTGGGCGGTGCCACGCCTCCTCGGCCCGGCGAAGGTCGCGCTGGTCGAGCTTTTGTACGACGAGTACGGGTCCGGACGGCCCGAGTGGCTCCACTCCCACCTGTTCGCCGTCACGCTGCGTGAGTGTGGGCTCGAGGCGTCGTACGGCGCCTACATCGACGTCGTGCCGGCGACCACGCTGGCCGTCAACAATGCGATGAGCTTGTTCGGTCTGAACCGTCGGCTCGTAGGGTCGCTGGTTGGCCACCTCGCCGCGTTCGAGGCGACAAGCTCGCTGCCCGCACGCAAGATCGCCGGCGGCCTGCGACGGCTCGGCTTCAGCGAGGACGCCGCCTTGTACTTCGACGAGCATGTGGAGGCGGACGCCGTCCACGAGCAGGTGGCGATGCGCGACATCTGCGGCCGACTTGTCGCCGACCAGCCCGACCTGCTCAGCGATGTGATGTTCGGTGCTGCCACCTGTCTCTACCTGGATGCCCGGTCGGCGCAGCACACCCTCGATTGCTGGGAGGCTGCAAGGAGCAGCCTGGTCGACTCCAGTAGGACGGAAGGTGCCGACGCCCAGGCTGGCGGCCACAACGTTGTCGGCCGCAAGCCGTTGAGTCTGCAGGCGGGCGGCGGCGCGTGACCAGCGCGGCCAGGCCACCGGTCGCTCACCGCTCGGGAGCCCTGCCAGGTGTCAGCTACGTCCTTCCCCTCAGGCGGAGCATCGCGCAGGTCGACGCAGACCTGGCCGGCTACGTGGCCTGGCTGTCCCGGCTCGTCGAGGTGGTGATCGCCGACGGGTCTCCTCCTGACGTCTTCTCGTGGCACCGGCAGATGTTCGGCCCTGGACCGCGCCATATCGCGGTCACCTCTCGCTGCCTGAACGGGAAGGTGGCCGGAGTGACGGATGGCGTGCTCGCGGCAGGCGGCGAGCGAATCGTGGTGGCCGACGACGACGTACGTTACGGCGAAGTGGCTTTGCGGGAGATGGCTGCCCTCCTCGACCACCATGACGTCGTGAGACCGCAGAACTACTTCCACCCGCTGCCATGGCATGCCCGATGGGACTCCGCCCGCACGCTCATCAACCGCGCGTGGGCGCAGGACTACCCGGGAACGCTGGGGTTGCGCCGCTCCAGCTTCCTTGCCAGCGGCGGCTACTGCGGCGCAGTGCTGTTCGAGAACCTGGAGCTGCTGCGCACGATGGCGGCACGTGGCTTTCCCTGCCACGACGCGGCCGACTTGTTCGTGCGCCGCGTTCCGCCGGACACCCGCCACTTCGTCGGCCAACGGGTGCGGCAGGCGTATGACAGCCTGGCCCAACCTGGTCGGCTGGCGGTCGAGCTGTGCATGCTCCCCGCGGCCGCCACCGTGCTGCTTCGCACGCGCCCCGTCCTGCGGGCAGCGGCGTACATCGCCGCCGGCTGCGCAGCCGGAGTCGCCGCCGCGGAAAGAGGTCGCCGTCGCAGCGCGGCTGGTCTGGTCTTCCCCTGGACGAGCTCGTGCTGGGCCCCGGCGTGGATGGCCGAGCGTGCTGTCTGCAGCTGGCTGGGAGTCTTGACCAGCCTTCGTGGTGGAGTCGCCTACGGAGGTGCTCGACTTGCCACGGCGGCTCACTCCACCACCCATCTTGCCTCGACCAGCTGTGCAGGGAGGGACTGCGGATGCCAGACACCGCTTACGGCCCCAAGCGCCGGCGGCAGGCATCGGCGAGAGGTTGAGGCGGCATGAGACGGTCTGGCCGGGCCATAGTCGTGTCGCTGTGCAGCAACGGCCCGCTGCTTGTCCGGGGGGCGGAGGTCGTGCGGGACGAGGCCGGCGCCGAGCACCAGGTGACTCGGCCCGTGGTCGCCGTCTGCCGCTGCGGGAAGACCTCGCGAGCCCCCTGGTGCGACGGCACTCACAAGCTCATCCCAGCCGCAAAGTCCTGAGCCGACGCCAGCAGGCCACCGTAGCCGCGGCACACGGCCCCGGGCTGGCTCGGCGTTCACCTCCCGACCCAGCCGGCTCCCTCTGCACTCAGCCGCCGCGCTATCGTCCGCCCGTGCTCATCTTGGTTCGACACGCAGAAACGGAGGCGAACACGCGCAGGCTGCTGCTCGGTCGCGCCGATCCGCCGCTGACAGCCCGCGGCCGGCAGCAAGCCGCCGCGCTTGCGTCGGCTATCCGGGCGCCGCACCGCATCGTCAGCAGCCCGCTGCGGCGCGCGCGTGACACGGCGGCGGCGTTCGGCGGCGACGTCGTCGTGGACGATCGCTGGGTCGAGATGGACTACGGCGGACTCGACGGATCAGAGGCGTCGGCGGTCGGTGAGGACGTGTGGCAAAGGTGGCGCACCGACCCGGAGTTCGTGCCGGCGGGTGGGGAGCCGCTCGCGGCGGTTGGTCGGCGGGTCCGGGCCGCATGCCGAGAGCTCGCCACCGATGCGGCTGACCGTGACGTGGTGGTGGTCAGCCATGTCTCGCCTATCAAGGCCGCGATCGCGTGGGCTCTCGGCGTCGAGGACGTCGTGGCGTGGCGGCTGTGGCTGGACGACGCAGCTGTCTGCCGGGTCCGCACCGACGGTCCTGCCCCGATGGTCGTCGCGTTCAACGCGGTTGTCCCGCCGTCGCCCGCAGAACCCTGAGGCTGCAGCAGAAGCGGCTCTAGCGAGAAGCGCTTCTAAACCACTACTTTGATTGCACCAACCGCGGGAGCAGAGTGACCACAGTCGCCAACTGAGACTCCCCGATATGTCGACGAAGGGTTGCCCGATGCGCATTCGGTCCGTCAAAGTTCTCGGCTGCCTGGCAGCGATCAGCCTGCTCAGCGCCGCCTGCGGCGGTGTGGGCGACGACAACGGCAGCTCAGGAGACGCCGGCGACCCCGGCGCGATGGGCGGTGACGTCAAAGGGAAGATGACGACGTTGGGGTTCACTGTCGAGGACCAGATCGCCAAAGCCCGCGTTGCCGAGGTGAGGAAGGCCTACCCGGACCTTGACCTGAAGGTCACGAGTGGGGCGTTCGACGAGCAGCAGTTCCTGTCAGCCGTGGCCAGCGGCAAGCCGCCCAGCGCGGTCTACCTGCCCAGGTCCGAGCTCGGCACCTACGCAGCGAAGGGCGCCCTGCTACCGCTCGACGACTGCATCGAAGCCCAAGACATCGACATGTCGCTGTTCCGCGAGTCGGCCGTGAGCCAGGTGACGTACGACGGCCAGATCTACGGGATACCCGAGTTCAACAGCGTGCGGCTCGTCCTCGCCAACAGCGATGCCTTGGAGGAAGCCGGCCTCAGCGCTGAAGACATCGACGTGTCCGACTGGGACAGCCTGATGACCGTGTCGAAGCAGCTCTACAAGGCCGGCGGTTCCGACATCGAGCGCATCGGCTTCGACCCCAAGATCCCGGAGTTCTTCCCGCTGTGGACCGCCGCCGCCGGCGGTGAGGTGCTTTCGGAGGACGGCCAGACGGCGTACCTTGACTCTCCGGAGGCGATCGAGGCACTCACCTACACGTTGTCCCTGGTCGAGGCGAACGGCGGCTGGTCGGACTTCAAGACCTTCCGCGACACCTGGGACTTCTTCGGTGACAACAACCAGTTCGTCGCCGACCAGCTCGGCGCCTTCCCGATGGAGGACTGGTACCTGGACGTGCTGGCCGACGTATCGCCCGACGCACCGGTGACAGCGTTGCCCTTCAAGGACAAGGAAGGCAACCTGCTGACGTACGCAACCGGTCAAGCCTGGGCGGTGCCCAAGGGCTCGAACAACCCCGCAGCCGCCTGCGCGTTCGCGACGACCATGACCTCAACCGATGCCTGGATCGCCGCCGCGGAGGCCAGCAAGGCTGACCGGGAGAAGTCAGGCGGCGCCTACCTCGGCACCTGGACGGCCAACTCGGAGGCCGACGAGCGCATCTTCGCGGAGATCTACGAGCCGTCGGGCATCGAGTCTCTCGACAACGCAGTCGAGGTGCTGCAGTCGTTGCAGGACTCCGCGATCGTCGACCCACCGTCGCCCGCCGCCGCCGAGGTCAAGAAGGCCTGGGAAGACGCCGTCCTTCGCGCCTTGGAGGGTGACCAGACGCCCGAGGAGGCGCTGCAGCAGGCGCAGGAGGAGGCGACAGAGGCCATCGCCGACGCGCAGTGATGCGTCCGGAGACGCGAGCCGCCTACGGGTTCTTGTCGCCGTGGCTGATCGGCTTCGTGGGCCTGACGTTGGGGCCAGTGCTCGCGACGTTCGTGATGTCGTTCAGCGACTACGACGTGCTGTCGTCGACGCAGTGGGTCGGCACCGAGAACTACTCCGACGCGCTCAGCGACTCTCACGCGCACGCGGCCTTGGCTAACACGCTGTTCTACACCGCCCTCTACGTCCCGCTGTCGATACTGACCGCCCTCGGACTGGCGCTGCTGCTCCACTCCGCCGGACGTCTGAAAGGCGTCTTCCGGACCGTGATCTACCTGCCGGTCGTGACTCCGCCCGTGGCGACCGGCGTGCTGTTCCTCCAGCTGCTCAACGGCCAAAGCGGCTTGATCAACTCCGCGCTCGGCGCGGTCTCGTTGCCCACGCCCAACTGGACGACCGACCCGATGTGGATAAAGCCGGGGATCGTCATCATGTCGCTGTGGAGCGTCGGCTCGGTGACCCTGATCTTGTTCGCCGCGCTCGCCGAGGTCCCGGCTCACCTGCGCGAGGCGGCCCTGGTCGACGGAGCCGGGGCCTGGCGGCGGTTCTACCACATCACGTTGCCCATGATCAGCCCGGCGATCTTCTTCTCCGTGGTGGTCAACACGATCGCCTCGCTGCAGCTGTTCAGCGAGGTCTACACGATGTACTTCGGCAAGACGACGACACCACCGCCCGAAGCGGCCCTCTTCTATGTCGTCTATCTGTTCCAGCAGGCGTTCGAGGAGTTCGAGATGGGGTACGCCGCTGCGTTGTCGTGGCTGCTGTTCCTCATCATCATGGCCGTCACCGCCGTGCAGCTCGCCGTGAGCCGCCGACTCGTGCACTACCGGGGGGACTGAGATGTCGACCGACAGGACGAACGTGCCGGCGGCTGCCCCGCTGGCCGCCAGCCGGGATACGGAGGCGGCGTCAACCTCGCCGTCACCCCATGGGGCCGGTGGCTGGGCGCGCCGGATCGCCGTCTGGCTGACCTGCGGCGCGCTCTCCGTGGTGTTCGTCTACCCGCTGGTATGGCTCGTCAGCGCCTCGTTCAAGCCGCGCCAGGACGTCTTCAACAACAAGCTGATCCCTGACCCGGTCGAGCTCGGCAACTACGCCAAGGTCATCGACCAGCTGCCGTTTTTGAGGTGGACGTTCAACAGCCTCGTGGTGGGGCTGTCGGCGGCGACGGCGGTGACGCTGTCGAGCGCCCTCGTCGCTTTCGGGTTCGCGTACTTCCAGTTCAAGGGCAAGAACGCGCTGTTCGCACTGGTCCTCGGCTCGATGATGCTGCCGTCAGCGGCCACGCTGATCCCGACGTACCTGATCTGGGACCGTCTCGGCTTCACCGGCACCCAAGTGCCGTTGTGGGCGGGGAACCTGTTCGGCTCGGCGTTCTACATCTTCTTGCTGCGCCAGTTCTTCCGCGGCCTGCCGCGAGAGGTGTTCGACGCTGCTCGTGTCGACGGGGCGGGGTTCTTCGCGCTCTTCTGGCGGATCGCGTTGCCGATGTCGAAGCCCGCGCTGGCGATCACGTTCATCCTGGAGTTCCAGGCCAGTTGGGTGGACCTGCTGAAGCCGTTGGTGTACCTGAACGACACGAATCTGTTCACGCTGCCGCGCGGACTCAAGGCGGTGCTCGACAACTTCGGGCAGGGTGGCCAACGGGAGTGGGAGGTCGTGATGGCGGCCAACGTCTTGGTGGTGCTGCCGATGTTCTTGCTGTTCGCAGTGGCTGGCAAGTACATCATGCAGGGAATCTCCGTCAGCGGCAGCAAGGAGTAGGCGCCAGCTGACGCGTTCAACGCGGTGACCGGGCCGCCGCGCGGAGAACACTGAAGAGGTGCTGGGCGGACTGCTCCCAGGTCGCGAACGATGCTGCTCGCCGCCCCGCCGCCGCGCCGAGCCGGTGACGCAGCTCCTCGTCGTACACCAGCCGGTGGAGCGCCGTCGTCAGCCCGTCGGCGTCGCCGAGCTCGACGATCAGACCCTCCTGCTCATCGCGGGCGAGATGGGGAAGGTTCCCGGCTCGCCAGCCGACGACCGGCAGCCCGGACGCCATCGCCTCGCCGTACACCGTGCCGTACGGCTCACGCATCGATGCGAGCACGAACGCGTCGGCCGCGCGGTACAGGCCGGCGACCGTTCTGGTGTCGACCGGGCCGTGCACGACCACCCGGCCGGCGAGGTCGCCCCGCGCGAGGCGCGCCCGCACACGGCTCCCGTACGCCGGTTCGGCATCCTCGCGGCCAACCAGATGCAACGTGGCGGCGTCGGGTGGCAGCTGCGCAAACGCTTCGAGGAGGTCGAGGATCCCCTTGCGCTCGACCCAGTTACCTACACACAACAACCCGGCCCGGCGTCCGACCCGCAGGTCGCCGCCGTCGGCGGCGTCGGGTGCGACGTCTCGGCCCGGCGGGACCACGACGACGGCCCGGCCACGGGTCAGTCGGTGGGGCAGCGTCGCGGCCAACGCCTCGCTCGCCAGCACAAGGACGGACGCGTGCCGGTAGGTGGCGCAGTCGAGACGGGCTTGCCCGGCGCGCCGCAGCCGACCGGCATCGATCCCGCCGGGCGGCTGGTGAAGGATCGCTGCCAGCGGCCACGCCGGCCGGTGCACCGCCAGCCACGGCGCGAGGAACCCGGCGGCGATACTGTCCACGAGCACGACCTGCGGATCCTGATCCGCTGCCTGGCGCATCACGGCTCCGGCATGGCGAGCGGGCAGCGGGAACCGCCCCGGCTCAAACGACACGAACCGGACCGTTGCGTCGTACGCCGGCGCAAGGTCGGCGATGCGGCGGTGGTAGAGATAGCCACCGGTGAGCTGCTCGGGACTGCCGAGGGTGAGCAAGGAGACTGAGAGCATCCGTATCGTCCATGTCGCGCCCACGCCGTTCGGCGTCGACGGTGTGTTCGGCGGGGGGGAACGCTACCCCATCGAGCTGGCGCGTGCGATCGCAAGGTACGCCGACTGCGAGTTGGTGACGTTCGGCAACGGACCAAGGGTCCGGCGCGACCCGGCTGGTCTGCGGGTGCGGGTCCTGCCGCCGCTCATGTACGGTCACGGGCACCCGGTCCATCCGATTGCGCCAGCCCTGCCGCTGGCGCTGCGCGGGACCGATGTCGTGCACACGCACCACATGCGCAGCGCACCGAGCCGGGTCTCCGCGGTCGCGGCCCGCCTGGCGCGCAAGCGGCTCGTGGTGACCGACCACGGGCTCGGCGGCGGGGGATGGGCGGGCCTGCTGCCGAAGCTCTTCGACCGGTTCCTCACGGTATCCGCGTACTCAGCGAGAACGCTTGCCGCGCCACCCGAGCGCACCCGGGTGATCTACGGCGGGGTGGACCCGACGCGCTTCCACGCTGACAGCGACGACCGTCGGCAGGGCGTTTTGTTCGTCGGCCGGTTCACACCGCACAAGGGGCTTGACCGGCTCATCCAGGCGCTCCCGGACGGCGCGGAGCTGACCTGCGTCGGCTCGTTCGGGCACGATCCGGCACCGCCGGAGAGCGGGTATGGCGACCTGCTGCGCCGGCTCGCGGCGGAGCAGGCCGTGCGCTTCGCTGGGACGGTGCCCGACTCCGAGCTGCCGGTGCTGTATCGGCGGGCTCGGGTGTTCGTTCTGCCGTCGGTGCATCGCACGGTGTACGGCAAGGACGTCGCGATCTCGGAACTGCTAGGTCTGAGCGTGCTCGAGGCGATGGCGAGTGGCACGCCCGTCGTCTGCAGCCGCCTGGGCGGCGTTCCTGAGATCGTGCGCGACGGCGAGACAGGCTTCCTTGTCGAGCCGGGGAACGAAGAGGAGCTGCATGACCGGCTCTCGACGCTGCTCGCTGATCCGGCGCTCGCGGAGCGGATGGGGCGGGCTGCCCGGGAGTGGGTTCTCGAACGGTTCACGTGGGACGCGTGCGCCCTACGGTGCCTAGCGGCGTACGACGAGCTATTCGCATCAGGTGACGCGGCGAGCGGACCCGCCGAACGCGACGGGTGACTCCCACCCGCATACCGACAGGGCCCGCGTACCCACCGAAGGCGACCGGTGACTCCCACACCCGCACCGAGAGGTCCTCTCCGCCGCCGTGCTTCACCGGGTCGGACAGGGCGGCGTGCAGCCACCGTGCGAACGCCTCAACAGTTACCGGCTCACCGTTCGTGGCAATGATCGCGTCGAGGTCCTGCTCCTCGAGGCGCGCTGCTGTCTTCGCGAGGGCGGCGTCCAGCACGTCGAGGTCGCACACCATGCCTTCCTCGTCCAGCTCCGCGCGGTGCACGACGGCCTCCAGGCGGTAGTCGTGCGCGTGCCGTTCACCCTCAGGTGGCGGCATGCCAGGCATCGTATGAAAGGCGCGTACCGATCTGGATGTCCCTACCTCGTACATGACAGCCAATGTAGTTGAACTCATGAGTAGCGGAGCGCGGCGTGCAGCAGCCCTGGCGTGCCCTGGTCGACGGCGGCGTACGCGTCAGCTGCCGACTCCAGCTCGAACTCGTGGGTGGCCAGGGTGGCTACGGGCAGCTCTGACAGCAGGGCTACGGAGGCGGCCCGCCGGCGTGGAACGTCCCAGGTCTCCGACATTGCTGCCGGAATTGTGGACACTTGCGAGCTGCGCAAGGTCAACCGCCGGCGGTGGAACTCGGCGCCGAGCTGAAGGGGGACGGGCTTCGTGCCGTACCAGGAAGCGACCAGGGCGGTGCCCTCGTGCCCAAGCAGCGGCAATGAGTCGACTAACGCCTCCGGCCGGCCGCTGACCTCGACGAGCAGCGGCAGCCCGTATCCGTCGGTCTCCTCGGCGACGACCGTGGCGAGGACTGCGGGGTCGACGGCGCGCAGCCCGAGCCCACCGGCCACCTCGCGACGCCAGGCGACCGGCTCCGACGCGACGACTCGGGCGCCCGCCCGCTGCAGAAGCAGGGCGGTCAGCATCCCGACCGCGCCCAGCCCGACGACGACCACGGGCTCTTCCAGTACCGGTCCGGCGTCGAGTGACACCTGAAGCGCCGTCTCCACCAGCGGGAGAAGGGTCGCGAGCCGCGGCTCGATCGTCGGCAGCTCGATCAGGTCTGCCGCGTCTGCAACGAACACGTCCTGGTGCGGGTGGAAGGCGAACACCAGGGCCCCCTCGGCGAGCTCGCATCCAGCTTGCTCCACCCGCCCCACACAGCTGTAGCCGTAGCGAAACGGGTAGCCGAAGTTGCCCGAGAGGGCCGAGATGGTCTCGTCGAGAGCCGTGTCCGCATCGAGCTCGCCGCGGTAGGCGAGCATCTCTGTGCCCGAACTGATCCCTGAATGCAACGTTCTGACCAGAGCCTGCCCTTCGCGCGGCGCAGCGACGTCCACGGGCTGAACCTCGACCTGGCGCGGCGCCACAAAAGTGACCGTTCGGGCGGAGATGCGTCGTTGCACGTGCCTTGCCTCTCTTCGTCGGCGGAGGGATCGGCCGATGCATTTGAGCCGACGGGCTAGGCTCCAGACCTGATCGAACTGGTCCGCGCGCTCCGCTGCGAGTACCGGAGAGGAGCAACGTGGGAAAGCCTGTCGAGGTTGCCGCCGTCACGATTCCGACGCCGTACGGCGAGTTTCTCACCCGCGCGTTCGAGGTCTCCTCCGGCCCGGTCTACCTGGCGCTTGTCCGGGGGAACCTCAACGGTGATGAGCCCGTCCTCGCGCGGTTGCACTCGGAGTGCCTGACCGGCGACGCACTCGGGTCACTGCGGTGCGACTGCGGCATCCAGCTCCGGCTTTCACTGCGGGTGATCGCCGCCGAGGGGCGTGGCGTCTTGGTGTACGCCACCGGACAGGAGGGCCGCGGGATCGGCTTGGTGAACAAGCTTCGCGCGTACGTCGAGCAGGACCTGGGGGCCGACACGGTCGATGCCAACCTGCGCCTGGGCCTTCCGGTGGAGGACCGCCACTTCGACGACGCGGCGCAGGTCCTTCAGGCACTCGGAGTGCGGTCGGTGCGTCTACTCACCAACAACCCGGCCAAGGTCGCCGGGGTGCGCGGCGCCGGTGTCGAGATCCACAGTGTCGAACCGGTCCGCACTGCCGCCCACGCGCGCAACATCGCCTACTTGCGCACCAAGGGCCGGCGGATGGGGCACCTGCAGCCCTCGGGCGAGAACCTCGCCACCACTCTCACTCCGCACGCGGACGTTACCGCGCTGCTCGGCCACGTATCACCACGTGTGGACCGCCCGTACGTGGTGGTGAAGTATGCGCAGACGCTTGACGGCCGCATAGCGACTCGTGACGGCGACTCGAAGTGGATCAGCGGCGAGGCCGAACGAGGCATTTCGCACGCGCTGCGCGCAGCATGTGACGCCGTGCTGGTCGGTGTCGGCACCGTGACGCGCGACGATCCGCAGCTGACGGTTCGCATGGTGCCGGGAGCCTCGCCGCTGCGTGTCGTACTCGACTCGACGCTCAGGACGCCCTTGAGCGCACGGGTGCTCGACGGAGCCGCGGCCACGATGGTCATCACGTCCGCGAAGTCGCCGGAAGCCGATCGGTCTCGCCTGCGGGATGCAGGCGTCGCCGTACGGGTCGTGCCGTCGTCCTCCTCAGGGGTCAGTGTCTCGGCCGCGCTTGCCGTACTCCGCGCGAGCGGTGTCCGATCGGTGCTCGTCGAAGGCGGTGCCGCCGTCATCACGTCGCTGCTGGGTGAAGGCCTGGTCGACCGGCTCATCGTGGGAACGGCACCGAAGATCATCGGCCGCGGCACCGATGCAGTCGGTGACCTCGGCGTCATCGCGGTCGCTGACGGCATCTGCCTCACCAACCGTTCCGTGCACGTGACGGCCGACGACGTGATCACCGCGTGGGACGTCGACGACCGCGCCTTCCAAGCCGCGGTCGCGAGCGGCGACATGCTCGCTGCTGGTGAGGACCGCTGAGGGCGATCGGGCTGGGCGGCCGGCTGTCGCGATTTGCGGCGGCCGCGCGGACGGGGGCCCGCGCCGGTTGGTCGCGTCGTGGCGACCGGCCAGGAGAAGCGCCGCTCGCGAAGTCGATCGTCATGGCTGAGGGAGCACGAGCGTCCACTCCTCGAGTACGTCGAGGAAGCCCAGGCGCTCGTAGACGCCTCTCGCCCGAAGGTTGCCGTGGCTGACGGTCAGCGAGATCGCGGGCATGGCCTGGGCGGCGGCGGTGTGCAGGGCCGCCGCCATCAGCGCCGAGCCGACACCGGCGGGTGCGCCCGGGTCGCGGAACACGTCGATCACCCAGGGACCGGCGTTTGGTGGCCGACCGGTCCGGTCGACGACCAGACACGCGCCGGCCAGGGCGCCGTGCGCCCAGGCGACCTGGGACACGTCCATGAACGGCCCGAGCAAATCACCGCGTCCAATCGCCCGAAGCTGGGCGGCGAGCGCCGCGGCGTCGCCGTCGGCCGGGTCCGGATGGCCGGGCGGGTACGCCGCCAGGTAGATCGCGCCAAGGTCGGCCGCGATGTCTGCGAGCGTTGCCCGGGTCAGCTGCTCGATGCCAACACCGTCCGGCCGCCGCAGCCCGGGCAGGTCGCTGAGCGGGTGCGTCATCGTGTGCGCGTGGCGTCGCTCGGTCGCTCCCGATGCCGTCAACCCAGCGACCAGGCCGGTGTCGGCGGTCGACAGCCGCCAGCCGGGGAACGCGGCCAAGGCGGTCTCGCAGACCACGGCGACCGGCGCGTCGCTGGGGCGCCACACCTGGTCGGCCCAGGGTTGGCCGGTCCGCGCGCTCTCGGTGATCGTAAAAGCGAACAGCAGCCGGCCGCTGTCATCGCTCATCGTGGTGCGGTCAGGGCTGTCGGCGTACGGGTCGGCGAGACCGCCCGGCTCAGAGGCCGATCGGGTGCCAGACAGTCTTCGTCTCCAGGAACTGGGTCAGTCGCCCGAGCCCAGGGTCTCCTGTCCAGTCCGGCTCGGTTGCCGGGGCCCGCCGCACCCGCTTGAGGTTCTCGACCGCCGCCAGCTCGAGCTCCACGGCGTGCTCGGTGTCGCCCGCCGCTCCGGTCAGGTCGATCCCGTTGACGTCCATGTGGGAAGCAAGCCACGGGGCGGTCTCGCCCACCGACCCGGTGAGGATGTTGACGACCCCGCCAGGAACGTCGGAGGTGGCCAGCACCTCCGACAGCGTGATGGCGGGCAGCGGCCGGTCCCGCGACGCCGCCACGACGACGGTGTTGCCGGTCACGATGACGGGTGCGATGACCGAGACGAGCCCGAGGAGCGACGACTCCTGGGGGGCTAGGACCGCCACGACGCCAGTGGGCTCAGGGACGGAGAAGTCGAAGTACGGCCCGGCGACAGGGTTGGTCGAGCCGACCACCTGCGCCACCTTGTCAGCCCAGCCGGCGTACCAGACGAGCCTGTCGACCGCCATGTCGACCGCGTGGGCGGCACGGGCCGACGTGGTGCCCTCACCGGAGGCGACCTCGGCGACGAACTGGTCACGCCGGCCCTCCAGCACCTCGGCCACGCGGTACAGCACCTGTCCGCGGTTGTAGGCGGTTACGCCAGACCAGGCAGGGAATGCCTTGCGCGCCGCGGCGACCGCATCGCGGGCGTCTTTTCGTGAGGCGGCAGCCGCGTTGGCGAGAAAGTGGCCCCGGGCGTCGCTGACGACGTAGGAGCGACCGCTCTCGCTGCGGGGGAACTTGCCGCCGATGAACAGCTTGTAGGTCTTGCGGACGTCGAGTCGGGAACCCGACGTGGCTGTCTTACTGGGCAAGGTACGCCTCCAGGCCGTGGCGACCGCCCTCGCGGCCGTAGCCGGACTCCTTGTAGCCCCCGAAGGGGCTGGTCGGATCGAAGCGGTTGAACGTGTTCGCCCACACGACTCCGGCGCGAAGCTGGTTTGCCATCCAGAGGATCCTCGAGCCCTTGTCCGTCCAGACCCCGGCAGAGAGGCCGTACGGCGTGTTGTTCGCCTTCTCGACCGCCTCGAGCGGCGTGCGGAAGGTCAACACCGACAAGACCGGGCCGAAGATCTCTTCCCGGGCGATCCGATGCGCCTGGGTGACGCCGGTGAAGATAGTGGGAGCGAACCAGAAACCGCGGTCAGGGAGCTCGCATGGGGCCGACCAGCGTTCGGCGCCCTCCGACACACCTACCTGTGAGAGCTCGCGGATGCGGGCGAGCTGCTCGCTCGAGTTGATCGCCCCCACGTCGGTGTTCTTGTCGAGGGGGTCTCCGATCCGCAGCGTCGCCATCCGCCGCTTGAGGCGGAGCAAGACGTCGTCGTACACGCTCTCCTGGACAAGAAGCCGGGAGCCGGCGCAGCAGACGTGGCCCTGGTTGAAGAAGATGCCGTTCACGATGCCTTCGACGGCCTGGTCGATCGGCGCGTCGTCGAAGAGGATGTTCGCCGCTTTGCCGCCGAGCTCAAGCGTCACCGACTTGGAGGTGCCGGCCACGGCGCGGGCGATCGCCTTCCCAACCTCGGTGGAACCGGTGAAGGCGACCTTGTCGACGCCGGGATGGGACACCAGCGCACGGCCGGTCTCGCCGGCTCCGGTCACGATGTTGACGACGCCGGGTGGTAGGTCTGCCTGCTGGCAGATGTCTGCGAAGGCAAGTGCGGTCAGCGATGTCGTCTCGGCGGGTTTGAGTACGACGGTGTTGCCCGCGGCCAGAGCGGGCGCGACCTTCCAGGCGAGCATGAGCAGCGGGAAGTTCCACGGGATCACCTGGGCGGCGACGCCGAGCGGCTTTGGCTTGGGGCCGAAGCCGGCGTACTGGAGCTTGTCGGCCCAGCCGGCGTAGTAGAAGAAGTGCGCTGCCAGCAGCGGCACATCCACATCGCGGGCCTCGCGGATCGGCTTGCCGTTGTCGAGCGACTCGAGCACGGCGAGCTCGCGTGACCGCTCCTGGACGATGCGGGCGATCCGGTAGAGGTACTTTGCGCGCTCGGCACCCGGCATCTTCGACCAGACACGGGTGTAGGCGCGGCGCGCTGCAGCGACCGCCCTGTCGATGTCTGCCTCGCTCGCCTCGGAGATCTCCGCCAGCACCTCCTCCGTGGCCGGGCTGACCGACTTGAACGCCTGTCCGCTCCCGTCGACGAACTCGCCGTCGATGAAGAGGCCGTACGACGACTTCAGGTCGAGGACCGCGCGCGACTCCGGGGCCGGGGCGTACTGGAAAGACATGGCTCGTGCTCCTAGTCCAGCGTGAAGTAGTCGGGTCCGCTGTAGCGGCCCGTGGACATCTTGGTGCGTTGCATGAGCAGGTCGTTGAGGAGCCGCGAGGCGCCGAATCGGAACCAGCGCGGGTCGAGCCAGTCGTCGCCGGCCGTCTCGTTGACCATCACGAGGTACTTGATCGCGTCCTTGGCGGAACTGATTCCGCCTGCCGGTTTGACGCCGACCATCCGCCCGGTGGCGTCACGGAAGTCGCGCACGGCCTCGAGCATGATCATGGTCACCGGCATGGTGGCGGCCGGCTGGACCTTGCCGGTGCTCGTCTTGATGAAGTCGGCCCCTGCCAGCATCGCCAGCCACGACGCGCGACGCACGTTGTCGTAGGTCATGAGCTCCCCGGTTTCCAAGATCACCTTGAGATGGGCACTGGCGCCGGTCGAGCCCACGCAGGCCTGCTTGATGGCGACGATGTCGTCGAACACGCGTTGGTAGTCGCCGGAGAGGAAGGCACCCCGGTCGATGACCATGTCGATCTCGTCTGCGCCGGCAGCCACCGCATCGCGGGTGTCCTGGAGCTTGATGTCGAGCGTCGACCGGCCGGCCGGGAAAGCAGATGCCACGGAGGCGACAAGGACACCCGATCCGGCTAGCGCCTCCTTGGCGGTGGCGACCATGTCGGGGTACACGCAGATCGCGGCGGCGGAGGGGCAGGTGGGGTCTGCCGGGTCCGGGCGCCGGCCCTTCGCACAAAGTGCCCGCACCTTGCCGGCCGTGTCCTGGCCCTCGAGTGTCGTCAGGTCGATCATCGAGATGGCCAGGTCGAGGGCCCACTGCTTCGACGTCGTCTTGATGGAACGCGTTGACAGCGTGACCGTACGGGCCTCACAGCCCACCTGGTCAACCCCCGGTAGACCGTGCAGGAACCGCCGTAGCGCACCCGGGGACGACACGGCGTCTCCAAGCGCGGCGGTCGAGCTGAGGAGGGGAGTGGTCACCGAAACAGTCTAGATGTTTGGGCGGCCCGCGGGTAACACACAGCTGAGCAACCTCAGAAGTCTCCACTTGGCAACAGTTAGCTGTCTTTCCTTGGCCGTTTCGACAACACAACTATCGTGGTGGACGTGCCAAACCGAGCTGTAGACGAGGCGGGACCCGTCGTGGAGAAGTTCGCGTCGTCTGGCGGTCGCCTGCTCGGCTACGCCTCAGTCGGGCTCCTGATCGTCGTCGCTGTGGGCTCCGCGCTCTCGGACCCGGTCGCTAACCAAGAGGTCACCCTGGCGAGCGTCGCGGTCGCGCTGCTCGCCTGGTTGGCGCTGATCCGTCCGTACGCCGCCGCGCACTCCCGCGGGCTGCTCCTGCGCAACATGCTCCGTGACACGCTCGTCCCTTGGTCGAAGATCGAGCGGTGCGCCGTGCTCCAGACGCTGCAGGTGGCCACACCAGACGGCACTTTCCACGGCCTAGGTGTCAGCCGGTCAGCTCGATCGCTGATCAAGAGCGAGAAATCCGTCAACGCCATGCAGATGCGTGGCGGCTTCTTGGGAATGGGGTCCATCGCCGGGGGTGGCAGCTGGGCTGATCCGAGTCGCCGCGCCAACGAGGAGGCGCCGGGAGGTAGCTACACCGACTACATCCCCTCTCGGATCCTCGACCTTGCACATCGTGGCCGCGACGTCGAGGGGGAGACTGTCGTCGCCTGGGACCCGCTGCCGGTGACGGCGCTTGTCGTGGCTGCGGCATGCCTCGTCTTGATGTTGGCCTGACTTCACCGGTCTGCGCTTTGCACATGGCAGGCTTACCGGCTCAGGCCCAGCGAGCGTCGAAGAAAGTCCACCTGCAACCTCAGGAGGTTTTCAGCCACCTGCTCCTGCGTGGCCATGTGGGTAACCCCAGACAGGGGTAGCACCTCGTGTGGTCTGCCTGCGGCAAGCAGAGCCGAGGACAACCGGAGGGTATGTGCGGCCACGACGTTGTCGTCAGCGAGACCGTGGATGATCATCATCGGCCGGTGCGGTTCGACCGCACCGGACAAGCCGGCGTCGGTGACGATCGAGTTCGCGGCGTACACCTCCGGCTGCTCGTCCGGGTGTCCGAGGTAACGCTCCTTGTAGTGGGTGTCGTAGAGCCGCTGGTCGGTGACGGGGGCTCCCACGACTGCTGCGTGGAAGACGTCGGGGCGGCGCAGTACGGCGAGGGCGGCCAGGTAGCCACCGAACGACCAGCCGCGGATGGCGACCCGGTCGAGATCGAGAGGGTACTGCTCCGCCAGGGCATGCAGCGCTGCGACCTGGTCGTCGAGTGGAATCCCCGCGAGGTCGTTGAGGACAGCCTTCTCCCAGGCCCGAGTCCGGCCGGGAGTGCCGCGGCCGTCGGCGACGATGACAGCGAACCCCTGGTCGGCCAGCCACTGGGAGGTGAGATGGGCGTCGTGCGACGCGGTCACCCGCTGGCCGTGCGGGCCGCCGTACGGATCCATCAGGACGGGAAGCCGGCTGCGCTGTGGGGTTCCGCCTGACGGCAGGAAGACCGCACAGGGGATCTCCAGCTCCCCGGCGAGAAGGAGCTCCGGCCTGGCTGTGATGACGGGACGGTCCTGGAGCGACCGGATGTCGGCCACCTGCTTGCCGTCTCGCAGCACCTGGCTCCGCTGGCCGGGGCGATGGAGGGTGGTTGACGAGAGCACCATCACTGTCCCCGCCGCGACTGCGGTGTGGACTCCCGGTTCCCCCGAGACCCGCTGGAGACGGCGGCTTCCCACCCGGTAGACGTGGACCTCGCCGATCTCTGCGGTCCTCGCCTGGCTTCCGGCCGACGCGGTGATGAGGACGTCGTCGTCGACGACGCCCACGACAGATCTCACGTGCAGCGTCGCGTCCGTCACGGCCCGACCGTCGAGGGTCAAGAGACGGGCATTGTCGCGATCACAGATGTCGACGAGGGCGCCGTTGGGAGTCCAGGCAGGTACGCCGGTGAACAGCTCGAGCCAGGCCGGGTCTTGCTCGGTCGAGAGCACCGAAGTCACGCCAGAGGTCTCATCGATCGACGAAGTCTGCTGGCGGCGCTGGCTGCGGGCCTGGGTCAGCATGATGGGAACACCGCCGTCGCTCCAGTGCACTCGCGCAAGATAGGGGAAGGCGGCTCGACCCCATTCGACTGTCTCTCGGTCCCCGTCAAGCCCTACCAGGTGCAGTGACACGTCGGCGTTGGCACTGCCGGCCTTCGGATAGCGCACCTCGGTGGGTCGGCGGTCCGGCTGAGCGGGATCCGCAATCCACCAGCGCTCCACCGGAGCGTTGTCGACCCGAGCTACCAGCAGCCGGTCGCCCTGTGGCGACCACCAGTAGCCGCGGTGACGGCTCATCTCCTCCGCCGCGATGAACTCCGCCAGCCCCCATGTCACGTCAGGTCCATCAGGCTTGACCAGCGAGCGGTCGCCATCCCCGTCGGCACCGACGATGCGGAGGGCGCCGGAGGCCACGTAGGCGATCAGGCTGCCGTCTGGTGAGGGACGCGGATCAGCCACGGGGCCGACGACGTCCAGCTCGTTCACGCCGCCTGCTGTCAACGAGGCGGTGAACAGCCGACCAGACAGCGCGAACGCAGCCAGCTCAACGGCCTGATCAGCCGCGTACGCAACGATGCCGCCCGAGCCTTCCCGGCTGCGCTCGCGCCGGGCTCGCTCATCAGCCGACAGCTCCTCCTGCTCGGAGCCCAGCAGTGTCCGTGGGTCGGCGACGAGCCGCTCCACTGGTGGGTCGACCGTCAGGTCGAGTACCCACAGCTGCTGAGCGCGGTCCACCCCAGAGCTCGACCGCAAGAAAGCCACCCGCGAGGTGTCTGGTGCGATCGCGAACGAGCGCGGCGCCCCCAGGCTGAAGCGCAACGTTCGGGCGTACTGGCGCGGGAACGATGTTGGCGAACTCATTCAAACAGCCTATGCATGGTTCGAGCTTCCCCCGCGTCGAGGCACAGCTCCGCGCAACTTCAAAGGCTCAGAGGTCGAGCGCAGTGCGAAGGTCCGCTCGGATGGCATCGAGCCGACCCGCCGCCGAGATCCGGGCGGCGCCGGCGCCGGCTCGGTCGACCGGGACAACCACCTCGAGGTAGCACTTGAGCTTCGGCTCCGTGCCGGAGGGGCGTACGACGACGCGGCCACCACCGGCAAGGCGGTAGCGCAGCCCCTCGGTCGGCGGCAGCCCAGCACCGCCTTCGCTGAGGTCGTCGACGCTCTCCACCGACAGGCCGCCAAGAGACGCCGTCGGGCGTGCTCGCAGGTTGGCCATCGCTGAGGCGATCAGCGACAGCTCGTCGACACGCACAGACAGCTGGTCGGTGGCATGGACGCCATGGACGTCGGCGATCTCATCAAGCCGGTCGAGCAACGTCTGGCCCGTGGCCTTGAGCTCTGCGGCGAGCTCCGCCACGAGCAGCAGAGCCGACACGCCGTCCTTGTCTCGCACCAGCCACGGGGCGACGCAGTACCCGAGTGCTTCCTCGTAGCCATAGGCCAGCCCTGGGACCCGGCCGATCCACTTGAAACCCGTGAGCGTCTCGGCGTACTGGACGCCTGCGGCCTGCGCCATCCTCGACAGCAACGACGAGGAGACGATCGTCGTCGCGTACACCCCTCGGACACCGCGCCGCAGCAGATGGTCTGCGAGCAGGACGCCGAGCTCGTCGCCGCGAAGCATGCGCCAGCCGTGCAGCGACGGGACCGCCACTGCGAGGCGGTCCGCGTCCGGGTCGTTGGCCACCACGAGGTCGGCGCCGTGCCGCCTCGCAAGGGCCAGCGCCAGATCCATGGCACCCGGCTCCTCGGGGTTCGGGAACGAGACGGTGGGGAAGTCCGGATCGGGCTCGGCCTGCTCGGCAACGACGAGTGGGGAAGGGAAGCCGGCAGCCGCCAATGCCTGCTGGACGGTGCCGTCGCCGACGCCGTGAAGTGGTGTGTACACGAGCGACAGATCGCGAGGACCGCCGGCGTCGAGCAGTTGCGTGACGGCGGTGACGTAGTCCTCCATAATCGTCTCGTCCGCCACGGTCCAACCGTCGGCGCGCGGGACGTCGGCGACGTTTCCCACGGTCGCGATTCGAGCGGCGATCTCCGCGTCGACGGGTGGCACGATCTGGCTGCCGTCTCCCAGGTAGACCTTGTAGCCGTTGTCCTTCGGCGGGTTGTGCGATGCCGTCACCATGACCCCGGCGACGCATCCGAGACGTCCGATCGCAAAGGCGAGCAGAGGCGTGGGCAAGGGGCGTGGAAGCACCACAGCGTCGAGCCCGGCTCCTCGGATGACCGCTGCGGTATCAATTGCGAAGGTATGGGACTTGTGACGGGCGTCGTATCCGATCACGACGGTCTTGCTGGGTGGCTTCCTGCCGGCCGGTGCATCGATGCCTTCCGAGCCGCTCCTTGCTGCGTTGTTTTCGGCGTTGTCTGCGGCCGGCGCGTTCTGTGCTGCCGCATTGAGATAGCCGGCGAGCCCGGCGGCCGATTTGATGACGACCGAACGGTTCATCCGGTTGGGACCGGCTGCGATCTCGGCCCGGAGCCCCGCCGTGCCGAAAGCTAGCGTCCCCGCGAAGCGGTCGGCGAGCTCGGCCGCGGCGGCGGGATCCTCAGCAGCTGCCCCCAGCAGCGCGGTGAGTTCTTGTCGGGTCTGCGGGTCCGGGTCGTCGGAGATCCACTGCTCCGCCTCGGACCGGAGCCGGCGTGACACTGGCACTTTTCGCTCCTTCGGGTCAGATCCGCGGAACGACCTTGACGAGCAGCTCACCCATCCGGCCGGCGGCTGCCTTGCCGGCTGCCAACACCTCTTCGTGGTCAAGAGGTTCACCGCTCATCCCGGCGGCAGCGTTGGTCACAAGGGAGATGCCGAGGACCTCCATGTCCGCCTCGCGGGCGGCTATCGCCTCGAGGGCGGTCGACATCCCCACCAGGTCACCGCCCATGGCTCGCACCATCGTGATCTCGGCGGGGGTCTCGTAGTGCGGGCCGGGAAACTGCACGTAGACCCCCTCGTCAAGCGCCTGGACCTCTCGGCACAGCTCTCGGAGCCGTGCGGTGTACACGTCGGTCAGATCCACGAAGCGCGCGCCGACGATCGGTGAGACTGCGGTCAGGTTGATGTGGTCTTTGATGAGGACAGCGGTTCCGGGCTCCCATTCCGTTCGCAGCCCTCCACACCCGTTGGTCAAGATGACCGCGCGACAGCCGGCTGCCGCCGCCGTCCGTACGCCATGGACGACAGCACTCACGCCGCGTCCTTCGTACAGGTGTGTGCGCCCCAGGAAGACAAGCAGGTTGACATCGCCGACCGCGATCGAGCAGACCTTTCCGGCGTGTCCCTCGACCGACGCAGGAGCGAAGCCGGGGAGCTCGGTGCTGGAGATCTCGACCCGCGGCGTACCCAGCGCATCGACGGCCGGCAGCCAGCCGGACCCCAGCACCAGCGCGACATCATGGCGCGCGACCCCGGTGAGCGTGCGCAGACGGTTGGCGGCGGCGGCGGCCAGTGCGTAAGGCGAGGCAGACGTGGTCTCCTGGCTGCTTGTCACCTGCTGACCGTACCGCTCGGCCGGAGGGAACGGACGAACGCTGACCCGCGGCGCTGCCCCTCAGGTGCCGACGGATCGACAGGGACGACGACGAAGCTCGTCGACGTAGTCGTCCGGCGCGCCGGCCGCCACGGCAGCCTCGCTGATGACGCCTAGGTAGCTGGCAGAGGGCAACCCACCTTCATGGGTGTCGAGCACGTACAGCCAGGCCAGCTGCTCACCCTCCATGGAATGCACGCGAACTCGTGCCTTGCGGTAGAGGCCGATCTCCCATTCGTCGAGACCCGCCTCGTCCTCGCGGGCGATGTCGTACAGACAGACGAAGACAGCGGAGTCGCGGTCCTCGACCACCGTGGCCAGGGCACCGTCCCAACCATGTTCCTCACCAGCGAAGGTGAGCCGCCATCCGGTCAGCCAGCCGCTCCCGCGACCCGGCGAGTGCGGACAACGAGCCTGCATCCGGGCCGGATCCATGTTGGAGCCGTAGGCGGCATAGAGGACCACGCACTGCAGGCTATCGTGACCGCGTGACACGCGTGGTGATCGTCGGCGGCGGGCCAGGCGGATACGAAGCCGCTCTCGTGGCGGCCCAGCTGGGCGCGGACGTAACGCTTGTGGAGCGGGACGGCGTCGGCGGTTCCGCCGTCATCACCGACTGCGTGCCGTCGAAGACGCTGATCGCTACCGCGGAGGTGATGACCTCCGTCCAGGAGTCGGGTGAGCTGGGAGTCCGGATGGCGGGCGAGGGTGACCTCGCCGGTTCAGTGGGTGTCGACCTCTCGGTCGTCAACACGCGGGTCAAGTCCCTTGCCGCGTCTCAGTCCGCAGACATCACCCGACGCCTCGAGGACGAGGGCGTCCGCCTGATCGTCGGAACGGGGCGGCTCGACGGCGCAGATGCGGTCGTCGCTGCGACGGAGGCGGGCGATGAGCGGTTGGCCGCAGACGCTGTCCTGATCGCCACGGGTGCACGCCCTCGGACCCTCGACGCCGCTGTGCCGGACGGGGAACGCATCCTCACCTGGGAGCAGGTCTACGACCTCGAGGAGCTACCGACGAGGCTCGTCGTCGTCGGCTCCGGCGTGACCGGGGCGGAGTTCGCCAGCGCCTACAACGCCCTCGGTATCGACGTCGTACTCGTGAGCAGTCGTGACCGGGTCCTACCGGGCGAGGACGCCGACGCGGCCGAGGTCATCGAAGAGGTGCTGACCAGACGTGGAATGACCCTGCTTGGCCGGTCCCGGGCGGCGTCGGTCGAGCGATGCAGTGACGGAGTGCTCGTGACCCTCACTGACGGGCGTGCCGTCGAGGGGTCGCACTGTCTGCTGGCAGTCGGTTCCGTCCCCAACACTGCTGACCTAGGACTCGGGGCCGCGGGAGTCGAGCTCGACGAGGCCGGGAACATCCGCGTCGACAAGGTGTCGCGCAGCACCGCACGTGGGGTCTACGCCGCTGGAGACTGCACCGGCGTACTGATGCTTGCGTCGGTGGCCGCGATGCAAGGACGCATTGCGATGTGGCATGCCCTCGGCGACGCCGTGACACCTCTCGATCTGAAGACCGTGTCATCAAACGTCTTCACCTCTCCGGAGATCGCGACTGTCGGCTGGACGCAGCAGGCCGTCGACGCGTCGGAGATAGAGGCGAACGCCGTGACGCTCAAGCTGGCCGGAAACGCGCGAGCCAAGATGCAAGGGGTCCGGGACGGGTTCGTGAAGCTCTTCTGCCGTCCAGGCACCGGGATCGTCATCGGGGGCGTCGTGGTCGCTCCGCGCGCGAGCGAACTGATCCACCCGGTCTCGGTTGCGGTCGCGGGCCGGCTCACCGTGGACGAGATGGCGCACGCGTTCACGGTCTACCCCTCTATCTCGGGGTCGATCGCCGAGGCGGCGCGCCGCCTTCACATGCGTTGACCGTTCTTTGCGTGCCGGACACCAGTACTGGTGGATCACGGGCTCCCAGCGGCGAGGATCCGAGCATGCCTCGCAATTACGCGAATGTAATTACGACGTTGGATTATAAGAATTCCGCCCTTGCGCTGGCTAAATCGGACATCCGGGACCACAATCGTGGACTTGCGTCACTTCAATAACAGCAGTCTCATGAGCCCCAAGCAGACCAGTGCGCACTGACGCCGGCCGGGGACCCCATCGCAACCCCCGCAACCAACCGCCCACGCGGAGGAGAGCCAAACACATGCGAGTGACTCGCAACCAGTCCCTCCCCCGACAACGGCCCGCCGAGCGAGCTCTCGTGGGCTTGTCCCGTGGTCGAGCTCTTCGACGACGACGTGCGCACAAGTCCCCGAAGTGTCGTCGATCACCTTCGCTCGTGGTCACGCTTGCGCTCGTAGCGGCGGTGTGGGGATCGTGGCAACCGGCGACGGCCACCGCGGCACCCGCTGCCGAAGGCCGCGCCGAGTCCGCGCTCGGGCCGCTAGGAGGCCCGGACCGAGCCCGGACACCGGCCCAGACACTGGCGAACCGGACACCGGCCCAGACACCGGCCCAGACACTGGCGAACCGGACGCAACCTTTCGCGTCCCGAAAGCACCCGGTGCGGCCGCGCGTGCGAAGCCTTCCGATCCCGCACGTCGAGCAGGGCGAACGACGTCGCACCACCGCCATGGGGGTTGCCAAGAAGCACGACGGCGGCAAACTCGTCGCCC
>JAUJOO010000005.1:99182-106242 GCA_030447585.1 Nocardioidaceae bacterium
CGCACCACCGCCATGGGGGTTGCCAAGAAGCACGACGGCGGCAAACTCGTCGCCCACCTGCGCGCGCGCCTCGACGACGGCTTCTCCGTGCTCGGCACCACGTGGGCCGGCAACGCCGGGTCCGATGCTCCGGACGTACGTGCGCGCACCCGGACCGAGGGCACCTGGGGGCGATGGAGCGAGCTTGAGGTGGACTACGACGAGGGGCCCGCGCCCGACGAGGAGGTGGGGACCCGGCAGGGCAGCTCACCGGCCTGGGTCGGCGACGCCGACGCCTTCGACCTCGCGGTGTACTCCTCGACGGAGCCACCGCGTGACCTCCGCGTCGAGGCCATCGACCCCGGCACCTCCCGCTACGACAAGACGGCAGCGTTCTCTCCCGGTGTCTCCGGGGAGGGCGGCACCGCCACGACACTGGCGACCAGGACACTGGCGACCACGACTGCCGGCCTTGCCGGAACCTTCCCGTCGATGCCGGACATCGTGACGCGCCGACAGTGGGGAGCCGACGAGAGGCTTGGCGACACGTGCTATGCGCCACGCTTCGGCAAGACGTTCAAGATGGTGTTCGTCCACCACACGGTCGGCAGCAACGACTACTCCCGGGCCGAGTCCGCCTCCATCGTTCGAGGAATCTACGCCTATCACACCCAGGCGCGAGGGTGGTGCGACATCGGCTACAACTTCCTGGTCGACAGGTACGGGACCGTCTATGAGGGACGGGCCGGCGGAATCCGCAGGTCCGTGCGAGGCGCGCACGCCGGGGACTACAACGTCAACACGACCGGCATCTCCTTGATGGGAGACTTCCAGACCGCCGCACCCACGGCCGCCATGAAAGCTGGCCTCGTAGAGCTGGTCGCCTGGCGTCTCGGCACGGCATACCACGGCGCCTACCGCACGGCGGTCGTCCAGGGCGAACGGTTCGCCCGCATCTCGGGTCACCGAGACGCCATGGCGACAGCATGCCCGGGCCAACGGGTGTACGACTGGCTTCCTCGGTTGCGCGAAAGGGTGGCCCACCGCCTCGGTGACTACCAGTCCGGGATCGAGCGGTTGTGGCGCAGCAAGGGCGGCACCCAAAGCTTCTTCAGCCACGTGCGACGCGGTGAACGCGTCGTTCACGGCGGCCACCAGACGGTGTTCCAGCAGGGGCGCATGTTCTCGAGCGTGGCAGGGGTCTTCGGTATGAGGCCGACGCCGCTCCTGAACAGGTACGTACGGATGGGATCGACCGGGAGCGACATGGGCTATCCCGCAAGCGGCGTACGCTCTCCCCGCAACGGATACGCTGCCGACTTCCAAGGAGGTGCGATCTTCTGGTCGCCGGCCACCGGGAGCCACGTCCTGCCCCGAAGCGCCGTACTCAAGACCTACCGAGCCGAACACGGGGCGTTCGGTCCGCTCGGGTTTCCGGCAACCGGCTTGAAAGAGGCCACGGACTCCGCGACTGTCCGGTTCCAGCACGGCAGGATCACCTTCGACAGAGACACCCACCGGGTGACGGTGACCTACGAGTGAGCGTGCTGTTCGCGGGCCGTCTCCGCTCCGCAGTCGTGCTGGTGGCCGCCTCGGCGGTGGCGGCGGCCCTTACCGCTGGGGTGGCTCGTGCGGACCAGACGTACTACGTGCCGGTTACCAAGACCTGGACCGTCTCCGGCCACGGCTACGGGCACGGGCACGGAATGAGCCAGTACGGCGCCCAGGGTGCCGCCCTCCGCGGCCTCACCTACGCCGAGATCATCAAGTTCTACTACCCGCACACTGCCTGGGGGACGGTCAAGGGGAGGGTACGGGTCCTCATCAGTGCCGACTACACGCCGGACCTGCAGGTGCTCCCACGGCGAGGGCTGCGCATCCGAGACCTGGCCGACCGCTCCAGCTGGCGGCTGCCGACTCGGCCCGCAATCAAGACCTGGCGGATGCTTCCGACCGACGAGGGCCGAACCGCCGTCCAGTTCCGCAACGCCAGCGGCTGGCATCGGTGGACCGCTCCCGACGGACGGGTCGCGTTCCGACGCGACGGCGAGTTCTTCGCCGGTGCGCCGTTGACCCTGCGGCTGCCGAGCGGGGCGCTGAAGAGATACCGGGGCGCGTTGCGGATCGTCAGGCCCTCGCCGGGCGCGACGCGCGACACCGTGAACGTGTTGTCGATGGACGCGTACGTGCAGGGAGTCGTCCCGTACGAGATGCCGACGTCCTGGCACCAGCAGTCGCTGCGTGCGCAGTCGGTCGCGGCGCGCACGTACGCCGCCTGGCAGCGGGCTCAGCACCCTGACCGCTACTACCAGATCTGCGACACCACGGCCTGTCAGGTGTACGGCGGCGTGGGTGCCGAGCGGTCGTCGAGCAACGCGGCCGTCAAGGCGACCGCCCGCAGGATCGTGACCTACGGGGGCAGGCCGGCGTTCACGCAGTTCTCGGCGTCCTCAGGTGGCTGGACCTCGGCCGGGGATGTCCCCTACCTGCCTGCGAAGCGTGATCCGTATGACGGGTTCGGGGGCAACTATGTCCATGACTGGTCGGTGAAGGTGAGCGCCCTCACCCTGGAGCGGTCGCATCCGGCTATCGGCCACCTTGTCGCCTTGCGCGTCACAAAGCGCGACGGAAACGGCGAGTGGAACGGCCGCGTCCTCAAGATCGTCCTCGTCGGGACCCGCGGCCGGGCGTACATGACCGGCGACGACTTCCGCTGGACATACGGTCTGCGGTCAAGCTGGTTCACGATCGCCCCGACGCCGATCACGGTGCGATGGAGGCACCTCGGCGCCACCAGGTCCCGCCTCGGCTCGCCGACCACCCGTGAGTTCCCTGTCGGTCGCGGCGCCATCCAGGTCTTCGACGGCGGTCGCATCTACTGGAGCTCCGACACCGGCGCGCGGGAGGTGTACGGACGACTGCTGACGGCGTACCGCGAGTGGGGCGGCCCTCTCTCCAACCTGCGCTGGCCGGTGAGCGGTGTCCAGCGAGCGGTCGACGGCGGCCATAAGGTGAAGTTCCAGTCCGGTCGGATCTACTCGAAGCGGGGAACTGGCGCGCATGTGGTGCGCGGGCCGATCTTGGACCGTTGGGCCCGGCAGAAGTACGCCGAGGGCTGGCTGGGCTATCCGATCACTGACGTCTACGCCGTCGACGGCGGCCACCGGTGCAGGTTCGAGCACGGCACCATCACCTGGAAGCGGGCCACCGACTCGTTCAAGGTCACCCGCAACAGCAGCTGAACGAGCCGCGACCTAGTCAGCGATCTCGCAGACCACAGCGCCGCTGGCTACCGTGCTTCCGACCTCGGCGGCAAGGTGGCTGATCGTTCCAGCGCGGTGGGCGTTGAGCGGCTGTTCCATCTTCATCGCCTCGATGACCACGACGAGGTCTCCCGCCGCCACCTGCTGGCCGTCCTCGACGGCGACCTTCACGATGGTGCCCTGCATGGGCGCGGTCAGGGCATTGCCGCTGACCGCAGCCCCAGTCTTCTTGCCTGCCCTGCGTTTCTCCGGTCTCCTGCTGGAGGCGGTGCCTGTGGTGGCGAGACCGGCTGGGAGCGACACCTCGAACCGCTTGCCGCCCACCTCGACCGTCATGGTCTCCCGTTTGGTCGGTGCCGCGCCCGGTTCCGCGGCTTGCACCGCTGCGTCATACGGCTCGATCGTGTTGTCGAACTCGGTCTCGATCCAGCTCGTGAAAATCGAGAAGTCATCACCGTCACCGACGAACGCTGGATCGTCGACGACTCGGCGGTGGAAGGGGATGACGGTCGGCATGCCGTCGACATCGAACTCCGCGAGGGCCCGCCGCGAGCGCTCGAGGGCCTGGGTCCTGTCTACTCCCGTCACGATCAGCTTCGCCACCAAGGAGTCAAACGCGTCAGGGACTGTCTCGCCTCTGTCGTACCCGCCGTCGATCCTGACGCCGGGTCCTGACGGCGCATGCCACCTGGTCAAGGTGCCGGGCGCCGGCATAAAGTTGCGTCCCGCATCCTCGGCGTTGATCCGGAACTCGATGGAGTGACCGGACACCGGAGGGTCGTCGTAGCCGAGCTGCTGTCCCGCGGCCAGCCGGAACATCTCGCGGACGAGGTCGAGTCCGGTGACCTGTTCGCTGACAGGGTGCTCGACCTGCAGGCGGGTGTTGACCTCGAGGAACGAGATCGTCCCGTCTTGACCTACGAGGAACTCGCACGTGCCCGCGCCGACGTAGCCGGCCTCCTTGAGGATCGCCTTGGACGAGTCGTACAAGGTTCGGATCTGGTCCTCCGAGAGGAACGGCGCAGGGGCTTCCTCCACCAGCTTCTGGTGTCGGCGCTGCAGCGAGCAGTCGCGCGTGGAGACCACGACCACGTTGCCGTGGCTGTCCGCAAGGCACTGCGTCTCGACATGACGGGGCTTGTCCAGGTAGCGCTCGACGAAGCACTCGCCGCGGCCGAACGCGCTGACTGCCTCGCGAACCGCTGACTCGTACAGCTGCGCAACCTCGTCCCCCGAGCGGGCAACCTTGAGTCCTCGCCCGCCGCCCCCGAACGCAGCCTTGATCGCGATAGGCAGACCGTGCTCTCGGGCGAACGCCATTACCTCGTCGGGGCCGTTGACCGGATCCGAGGTGCCGGCGACGAGTGGAGCACCGACCTTCTGGGCGATATGGCGGGCCTGCACCTTGTCGCCGAGGGCGTCGATGGCCTCGGGTGGCGGACCGATCCAGGTCAGTCCCGCGTCGATCACGGCCCTGGCGAAGCCGGCGTTCTCGGCGAGGAAGCCGTAGCCGGGGTGGATGGCGTCGGCACCGGACCGCTTCGTGGCCGCGAGCACCTTGTCGATGTCGAGGTAGGACTCGGCGGGGGTCGCACCACCGAGGGAGTACGCCTCGTCGGCAAGGCGGACGAACAAGGCGTCGCGGTCCGGGTCGGCATACACCGCCACACTTGCGAGGCCGGCATCCTTGCAGGCGCGGACGACGCGCACGGCGATCTCGCCGCGGTTGGCGACCAGAACCTTCCTCAGCTCGGTCACAGACGTCTCCTCCACCTCCTCGTCCAGCTGCGGGGCGTACGTCGAGTGAGTCTAGAGCGAATGCGATGGGACCAGCTCGCCTACCACGAGCTCGGCGAACACAGCGGGCCCGGCATCAAGGGTCGGCTGTCTGTTTACCGGTCCGACGGGGACGGAGCGCGCGGCGCATCACCACCCTGGTGGGCGAGCGGCGTACGACCTCCTTGAAGCCGGCGCGTTCGTAGAGGCTGCGTGAGCCGAAGAACATGAAGTCGTCGTGGCTGCGCTCGGGCTTGTCGACGGGATAAGCCTCGAGCAGTCGCACGCCGTTGTCGCGGGCGTAGTCGACGGCCGCCGCCAGGAGCCGATGCTGCAGGCCAACGCCTCGATGGCGCTTCGCGACGAACGTGCAGACGATGGACCACACGGAGGCCTCGTCGACAGGTTTCATGATCGGTGAACGCCGTAGCTTCTCGTACTCCTCGCGCGGCCCGAGGCTGATCCACCCGACCGGGCTCTCGCCCAGGTAGCCGACGAGCCCTGGCCGCACACCCGACTCGACCAGGGCGCTCAGCTGCGACTTGTTGCCGTCGCCTGCGGCGGCACCGACCGAGGCGCTTCCGCTGCGCCGGTAGTACATGCAGTAGCAGCCGCGCACGATGGAGCCGCCCGGGAGATCGAAGAGCTCCTCCAGGTCGCCCCAGGTCTGCCGCGTCAGCGGGCGCGCGTTGAAGGACTCTGCCATGAGTCGGAGTCTTGCAGACCGTTCCCCAGGCCATCCGCGGTCAGCTGCCACCGGTCTGGGATCTACGCTTGAGCCTCCTACGCTTGCGTCAACCGAAAGCTAGGCGCGGTCTTCGACGTTGTCCCTGGTGGCGCCCTCTTGAAAGGCAAGGCATGAGGTTCGAGCTTTCCCCCGAGCACGAGGACTTCCGAAAGAGCGTCCGCGAGTTCGCCGAGGCCGAGATAGCGCCGTACGCCGCGGGGTGGGACCGGGAGCACCACTTCCCGGTGGAGACGGTGCAGCAGATGGGCAAGCTCGGTCTCTTCGGACTCACCGCCCCTGAGGAGTACGGCGGTGCAGGCGAGGACGGCGACTTCACGAGCCTGTGCGTGGCGATCGAGGAGATCGGCCGGGTGGACCAGTCGATGGGCATCACCCTCGAGGCGGCCGTCGGTCTGGGGATCAACCCTCTCCTGACCTACGGCACGGACGACCAGAAGCGAACCTGGCTTCCCGATCTCGTGGCCGGCACAAGCCTTGCCGGCTTCGGGCTGACTGAGCCTGGTTCCGGTTCCGACGCCGGCGCCACGAGGACGAAGGCAGACCTCATTGACGGCGAATGGGTGATCAACGGCAACAAGCAGTTCATCACCAACTCCGGTTCGGCGATCACGTCCCTTGTGACAGTCACCGCCCGGACCGGAGCTCGCGACGACGGTCGGCCCGAGATCTCCACCCTTATCGTTCCGACGGGCACCCCCGGCTTCGTCGCGGAGAAGGCGTACGACAAGCTCGGCTGGCACGCCAGCGACACGCATCCGCTGACCCTGCAGGACGTGCGCGTACCGGAGGCAAACCTGCTGGGTGAGCGGGGCAAAGGGTTCGCTCAGTTCCTGGCAACCCTCGACGACGGTCGCATCGCCATTGCGGCCCTCGCGGTCGGTTGCATCCAGGCGTGTCTCGAGCTATCGGTGCAGTACGCCGGTGAACGCACGACCTTCGGCGTGCCAATCGGACGTAAGCAGGGGGTCGCCTTCCAGATCGCCGACCTCAAGGTCATGGTCGAGGCGGCCCGCGCTCTCACTTACCGGGCGGCGGCGCTCAAGGACTCCGGTGCATCCGCGACGGTACTGAGGGAGGCGGCAGCGGTCGCCAAGCTCTATGCGACGGAGTCGGCGGTGACCGCCACCCGGATAGCGACCCAGGTCTTCGGCGGTTACGGCTTCATGGAGGAGTACCCGGTGAGTCGGTTCTACCGCGACGCGAAGGTGCTGGAGATCGGCGAAGGCACGTCGGAGGTCCAGCGGATGCTCATCGCCCGAAGCCTCGGCCTTCCCGTCGAGTGAGCGAGGTCTGG
>JAUJOO010000005.1:106342-122100 GCA_030447585.1 Nocardioidaceae bacterium
AGCAGGTGTTCCGACATCGGTCCACAGGTCGGTCCAGCGGACGCCGAGATCGGCGAACATCGTCCGCAGCAGGGGCACCGAGATGCCCACGACGTTGTGGTGGTCGCCCTCGATGCCGGTGACGAACGCACCGCCAAGGCCGTCGACGGTGAAGCCGCCGGCGACCTGGAGGGGTTCACCAGTGCCGACGTACGCCGCGATGTCCTCATCCGACACCTCGGCGAAGTGGACCGTCGTCTCTGCGCAGTCCGACCGACTCCGTCCGGAGGTGGTGTCGATGACGCAGTGACCAGTGACCAGAACTCCCGATCTCCCTCGCATCGCCTGCCAGCGCGCGGTCGCGTCGGCTGCGTCGGCAGGTTTGCCCAGAGCGGTCCCGTCAAGGTCGAGGACGGAGTCGCAGCCGATGACCATGCTTCCCTGCGCCTGCGCAAGCGCCGCGACGGCCTCTGCTTTCGCGCCCGCCAGTTCGAGGGCCAACCCGGCTGGCGTGATTGCGGCGTACCTGTCCTCATCGACGCCGGAGACGATCACTGCTGGATCCAGCCCTGCGGCGCGAAGGGTGGCGAGCCTGGCCGGGCTCGCTGAGGCGAGGACTACGGACGGCTGCGCGGACCGCCGCACGAACACAGCAGCCATCCGTCAGAGGCGGGCCAGCGCGGCACGCAGCGGGTCGAGGCCGAGAGAGCCCAGGTCGAGCGCGGACCGGTGGAACTGCTTCAGGTCGAAGCCGGCGCCCTTGTTCGCGCGTACTTCCTCGCGTGCCTGCAGCCAGATGCGCTCACCCACCTTGTACGACGGCGCCTGACCCGGCCATCCGAGGTACCGGTTGACCTCGAACCGGATGATCGCGTCGTCCATGCGACAGTGCTGCCGGAGGAACTCCAAGCCGAGGTCCGGGGTCCATGTCTCCCCGGGGTGGAACCCGAACGGGTTGTCAGGTGGGATCTGCAGCTCCAGGTGCATGCCGATGTCGATGATGACGCGGGCGGCCCGCATCCCCTGGCCGTCGAGCATGCCGAGCTTGGTGCCCGGGTCGTCGAGGTAGCCGAGGTCGTCCATGAGTCGTTCGGCGTACAGCGCCCAGCCCTCCCCGTGGCCGGACACCCAGCACATGGTGCGCTGCCACCGGTTCAGCAGGTCACTGCGGTATGCCGTCTGCCCCACTTGCAGGTGATGCCCCGGCACGCCTTCGTGGTAGACGGTGGTGACTTCGCGCCACGTCGAGAAGTCGACGATTCCCTCCGGGACCGCCCACCACATCCGACCGGGGCGGCTGAAGTCTTCGCTCGGTCCGGTGTAGTAGATGCCGCCGTCGTTGGTGGGGGCCAGCCGGCACTCGATTCGGCGGATGGGGTCAGGGATGTCGAAGTGCACATCGGCCATCTCGCTGATCGTGCGGTCGGCCAGCTCCTGCATCCACGACCGGAAGTTCTCCTTGCCTGAGATGGTGCGGGACGAGTCGGCATCGAGCACCGCCACGGCCTCGTCGATCGAGGCACCTGGTCGGATCTGGTGGGCGACGGCCAACATGTCGTCCTCGATACGCCTGAGCTCCTCCCATCCCCAGGCATAGGTCTCGTCGAGGTCGATCTGCGCACCGAGGAAGTAGCGAGACTCGGGCTCGTACCTGTCGCGACCGACCCCATCTCGATCACGTCCTCGCGGGAGAAGGTGGTCGCTGAGGAAGCGTCCCATCGCGGAGTAGGCGTCACTTGCCGCCGTCGCGTTGCGCGTCAGTTCGGGTTGCATGCTGGCCGGTGCGCCGGGTGTTTCCACGAGCGAACGGAAGAAGTTCGTGCCTGCGCCCTCCTGGCCGGTCCAGGCCCGGACCTGTGAGGCGACCGCGTCGATCTGCCGCTTGGCGGAGACGTGTCCGTCGTCTGCCAGTCGCGACAGGGTCAGCTGGTAGTCCGTCAGGGCTTGCGGGATCGCCGCGAGTCGGGCGTTGATGTTGCCCCAGTCCTCGGTGGTGTCGGTGCCCATCAGGTCGAAGACGCCCCGCACGTTATGGAGCTCGCTGAAGATCACGCTGATCTGCGACTGCGGCGTCTTGGCCTCGTACTGCTCGATGCTGACGCTCAGCCGCTCCACGAACGAGTCCTTGGCGGCCTGCTCACGGTCGTCGGCCGCTTCGGTGGACACCATCTCCCGCAGCGCGGTCCGGGACAGGTCCTCCCGAGCCTGATAGCCGTCGAGGGACAGGTCGCTGATCTTGTCGTCGTACCCAGGGATGCCCACGTAGGTGGCTGCCACGGGGTCGAGCGCGGCGTACGACTCGACGAATCGGTCGGCAACGGCGTCCACTAGGCGTGGTGGGCCAGCGTCAGGCACGTCGTACACCTAATCACGCGACCAGGTATGCCGCTCGCCGAGGGGAAACACCCCCTCTGTGGCCGCGCCACCCCGGTTCGGCCGTCCCGACGGCGCCCAAGTTGACCACTGTGTTTCCCCCGGGGAGGGGGGAGGCGGGCCAGGTGGGTGTGCAGTGAGCCCGGGCGGTCAGGCCGGACTCTCGACTCATTCCCGTCTGGGTTTGAACCTCTGGTGCCGCAGGGGTTTTCGGTGTGGGTCGAGGTGGGGTGGCGGGATGACTTCGGGGGTGCCGTCTGCTGCCATCACGACGGCCCATTGGCTTTGGTGGATGAGGTGGTGGTGGAAGGAGCAGAGCAGGCAGCCGTTGGCCAGGTCGGTTGGTCCGCCGTCGTGCCAGGCGGTTGTGATGTTGTCCAGGCGGGTGGCCGTTCGCAGCCGGGGAAGAAGGCGTTCGCACCAGGCTGGTGGTCGATCGCGGCCGGGGTCGAGGAAGATGCCGAGCACCATCGGCAGCGTCGCGGACGGCCAGTGAGATGCGTTGGAGGGTCGGTCGAAGAGGCGTCGTCGATGGTGATGACGGTCGTTGGGACTCGGAGTCGGCGAGCTCCGAGCACCATCGGCAACAGGTCGGCGTTGCAGGATCCGGCTGATGGCCAGGCGGCGGGCTTCGACGCGGAGATGGCGGTGCCGGTGGTGAGGGCGAGCATGTCGTAGGCGAGGACGATCGCCGGTCCGATGGAGCTTGCGGCCTTGGAAGACGGTGGTCAGCCGGGCGCGTTCTTCGTGATTGGACCTGGGCGACGCTCGCGCGTTGGTCGACCACCTCGACCAGGTGGTTGGCGGCGTGGGCAGGGCGTCGGCCTGGGGCGGGTCGGTGGTCGAGGAGCTTGTCGACGAACGCTGGTCGGCGCGGACCATCCGCTGCCCACGGCATCGCTCGGGCTTGGGTCAGCATCCCGGCGGCGGTCAGCTGGGTCGACGACGTCGGTCTTGGCCGGTCGCGAGCGGATCTGGGCGACCAGCCGGGCGATCGCGGAGTCGAGCCGGGTCGGCGGCCAGCGCCTGGTCGAGCCGGTCCTGCGTGGCGGCGTCGTCGAGCGGCCAGACGGCGGCGGCGGCAAGGTCGTCAAGGCCGCGCGCCTGGCTGGTCGAACCTGTCCGACGGGCGCCGGGGGAGGCGAGGGCTGATCGACAGGGCGGTGGCGAGAACACCATGTCGTAGGCGAGGATCTGGGCATCTTGCCGGAGAACTTGGCGATGCTGTCGAAAAAACTGGCCCACCCTTTGCGCGTGGAAGACGGTGGTCAGCCTGGCGGGCGTACTCCTCGGCGATGTCGAGCTTCGCGCAGCGAAACCTTGGGCGGCCGAGGTCAGCTGGGCGATCTGAACGCGCACTCGTGTCCACGCCTGGCGTGGATCGACCACCGTTCGACCAGGTGCAGAAATTGGTGCGTCCTGCCCGGACAACACCCGCCGGAACCAGCCGCGGCGATCTGCAGCAGCGACATCGTGGGGTCCACGGAACGACGCGACGGCGGCGTGGATCACCGACCAGGGGTCGGCGCCTGACCAGACCGGCGGCCCAGGCGTCAATCGCGGGGGTCGCTGGTCCACGGTCGGGCTCGATCGCCATGGTCGCCATCATGGGCGATCCGCGCGGCGTACACCACGCCGGCGCCCACTTCGGCCTGAGTCGGCGCTGACCAGGATCCGGGGTTGCGATGGTGTCCGGGGTTGCCGGGCAACAGCATCAGCAGCCAATCCGCCGCCATCAATCGTCGATTGGCGCTGTCGTCAGGGTGAACGCCGGGCTTCGGCGTGGGCGACCAGTCAGCGCCCGGCCGGGCTGACACCGCAGTCCCGAAGTCCACCAGGGAGCACCGGGCCGTCCCACAAGAAGCCTGGTCGGCGCCGATCGATCAGGTCGACAAAGCCGCGGCGACGTCCAGTCGCCAACGACCCACCAATGGGCTGAGAGGTCCGCGGGGTTACGGCTCCAAGAGGTCGTTCACCAGTTGCGCCGGTCTGAGGCGACCAGCCGGGCACGGCCATACATGCGGCGCAACGGCTCACCGGCACCGCCCACTTGCGCGGCGGTCAACGGCGCCGAACCCAACGGCTCACCGGCCACGCCATGGATCGGGTCGTCAGTTCGTTGCCAGGCGGGGCCAGGTCGGGGACCAGACGATCGAGGCTGAGCCCGCGCAACGGTATGAGCCTTGACGACCTTCCATCGCCGATCACTACATCGCTCAACCACTGAGCGAGACTACGCATCAGGTGCGGCCGGGACAGCCGGAAGGTCGCGGTATGCCGGACGCCCATCCGATCTTCGCCCTCGTCTATACCGGGGTGGCTGCGGTCCGCCGTTCGGCTCCCACGTTCCGGGAGTACGCCGACCGGCTCGAGACGGGACCGGCCGCGGCTACGACCGACGACCCGCCACCAGTACCGGATGATGCGTCTTCATCATCCGACCTTCGGTGACGAGCGCATCGACCGGATCTCGGTTGACGAGGTGAACAAGTGGTACGACGCCGTGGCACCCGACCCGACGATCCGGGCGCGGGCCTTGCTGCGCACCATCTTCACCACTGCGGCGTCCGTCTGAGTACAACCCGGCGCACATCCGGGGAGCGAGCAGTGCATGCGGGTTAACAAGGTCCGGCCCGCGTCGCTGGAGGAGCGGAGACGATCGTGGAGGAACTGCCAGCGTGAAGGTCCTCGTCGACGGAGTGGATCAGCACGCGCCTGGCACCTCCTCGCAGATTGCGGACCGACATCATTGCGCGTCGGATCGCTGGCCTCGAGTGACGCGGGCGCGATAGGAATCCACGCGGATCGGCGGTAGTCTCGCGGTCGACCTTCGAGCGAATCACGGTCAACCCGACGTGATGGGCGGAATGCCGACCATCCGCGGTCTTCGCATCCCGGTTGCCACCGTGGTCTCGATGGTTGCCGACGGCATGACTGCAGCGGAGATCGTCGACGATCTGCCGGACCTCGTGGTTGAGGACGTCGCCGAGGCGCTGCGCTACGCCGCTGAGGCAGTGCGTGAGCGCGACTCCGTCCAGCGCATGAAGCTGCTGCTCGACCAGAACCTACAAGCTCGTGCCGATGCTCACTGAAGCGGGCTACGAGGTCGATCACGTGCGTGAACACGGTCTGGCGGCGGCCGCTGACCCCGAGATCCTTGCGCTCGCCGCCGCGTCGGAGTGTTCGCAGCCGACACAGACTTCGGCACTCTGCTTGCCAGTACCCGCGCCACCACTCCTTCGTTCGTGCTGATTCGCCGAGCCGTCGGCCGCCGAGTGCCTGAGCTCGGCTCGCTGCTCATCGAGAACCTCCCCGCCGTCGAGGAGGACATCGAAGGTGCCGTGGTGGTGTTCGGAGACTCCACTATCAGGATCAGGCGGCTGCGATCCAGTAGTGCCGCATCTGCTCGGTGAGGTGCGCGCGACATACGGCCAGGCGTCGGCGAGCGGGCCTTCGTCGACGTGCTCAAAAGGGTGCTGCTCGTCGCCGTCGCGGATGAGCCAGGCGTACGCCAGATCACGGGCCTTGCGGTCGACCAAGGTCCGCTTCCCGCCGTACGGGACGACGGGGTCAGGGGCAGCGAAGCCGGGCGGATCGACGCTGCTGAATCGCACTTCCAGCTGCGCGCGTTCCGCGCCAGGCGAGTGGTGTATCCGCGGCGGTAAGACGCTGCCTTGCGTCCCGGGATCGCGGTATCAACCGGCCGTCACCGGGTTCACCTGGTGGGCGAGCAGGGTCAGGTGCTGACTGCTTCGGCGGCCACGCAGACGCCGACCACTCGAGGAAGGTTCCGGCATCCATCGATCAAGGCGTCCGGTGGCCGTGGCGGGCAAGTTGCGGACGTCCGCAGGGTCCAGCACCGTCTGCTTTCGGGCGTAGACCCAGCGCCACATCGTGCCAGCGACCCCGTCGAAATACCGACGCACTCGTCGACCATAGTTGGACGCACCGCTGCGAGGAAGTCCGCGGGCATCGTCGCCAGCCGGTAGAAGTCCTTGAGTGCCTCGCCCAGGTGCTGGGTCCACCGCGGCGTTTGTCTCTCGAGGCTCGCGTCGTACTTGAATTCGATTGCCGCCCACTCCGGGCCGAAACGACCAGTCGATGAGTCGCGGGCACCGGGACGTCGCCATTCGCCCTCGATGGCCGCCGCCGAAACGGCGCAGCCACAAGTTCCTGCACCGTTGCGAAGCGGATCACGTCCTCGGTTAACAGCGCCGACAGGCCAGCGGAAGGTGCCGTCCAAGAGCGCGCAGCCGTTGACGACCAGACCGCACCCCAGTCCACGCTCACGACCAGCGCACCATGCCGAGCACGACCGGCGCGGACACCCAAACAACAGCCGTCCGCGGGTCATTGCAAGGCTCAGGGACACCGGAGGAGACTGCCCTACCAACGGGCAACCCGCCATGGGGTGCCCGGTGTGACTCAGCAGCCGGGAGTTCACTGGTCACGCTGGCTCAAGTCTGGATCGGAGTCTGCGAGCACGCTCTTCTGCACGCTTGCCGCCCCGAGGATTTCACACACCTGCTCTCGTATCTCGCGGTTGTCAAGGCCACCACCAAGTGATCTCGGGAAAGCCTGGCCAGGGCGATGCGCGCCCGCGTCGATCACCTGATCAGCGTCAGTGTTGACCACGAGATTCGCTTACGATGATGATCTGACGACGCAGCCTTGCCGACCTGAATCGATGAACGCTCATCGAAGATCGACTTGGGATCCAGGTTCTCTTCGGCCGGGTGGACAAGAAAGTTTGCCGGAGATGCAGCGTTCGCCGGCATCGTAGCCTTAGTAGTCGTGGAGTGTATGGCAGAGGACACCCCGTGGCAGAGCACGGTTGCATCGCCAGCGCGCGGCTCGATGCCTGCTCACGGGCCGGTGGACCAGTCTGGCGGGCTGAGTGGCGTGAACGCCGCGATCGTAGAAGACGCTGCAGTACCTATATCCCCGAAGCCGCCGTCGCCCCACTGGTGAACGCCGCCGACGCCGAGGACCTCGTGCAGGACATCTGGTCCACTAATAATCCGGCGTTTGGGGAATAGATTACCCCCTTGCGTATACAAAGCGAGTGATGATTCGAAGGGCGGTCGTATTCGTAGACCAGCAAAGGACATCCCCGTTGGCCTGCAGCAAGAACTGGAGACCCCTGAAGAAGGTGACGAAATGATTGGGGACTCTCTCAGCGGAGTCACTGAGTCCGCTGCATCCACGTCAGAGGGCGTGTCTTTATCTTCGGCTCGCGATAGGTCTGAGCAACGATCAGATTGCTGATGTCCTCGGTTGTCATCCATCAACGTGAAGTCAAACTGCCCGTGCGCTTCGGAAGTTGCGCGTCCTCCACCCGTCACTGGCCCAATCGCTCGGTCGGAGCGTGATGACCAATGAACAACGGCTGCGCGGCTGCGGTGCTGTCCAGACCCGATGCTGAAGTATTGTATGCCCAATTGGAGCACAAGGCTAGGCGCCAGGTGAGGCGGCGCAGTCTGTTGCGGCAGACTGGGATTGCCTCCACTGCCATTGTCTTGCCGCTGTGGTTGCCGTTGTCGTGTCACCGCTGCAGAGCCAGACCTCCTCGGCTTACGCGTTCATGCGATGCGGATCAACGCGCCTATAACAGCCACTATCCAATCACTCCTTGTCGACGTTCCGCCATCGCACTATTTGGTGCCTACGGCGGCGAGGCCATCCCAGAAGACGTCGTCGCCCAGTGTGCAGACCAAGACGAGAACGCGACTGGGGTCGGCCATTCGACTTATCGTGACGATGGGTGGGCAACGCGTAATCCTAGAGACCTGGTATGTCGATCCCGGGCTAGAGGAATCAGAAGCCGCGGACAGTGTTGCTCTCAATACGCGCACCGGAGATGTGACACAGGCCGACGAGTCACTGCTGGCCGTGCAGACTCGAGATCTGGTTGTTCAAGAGCCCGTCGCGGGAGTGCGGGCATCGTTCTCCGCGGCGTCGACGCCGACCCTGCAACCAAGGGAACAGTTGTGGCCTTCGCGACCCCACCCATACCCGGATCGCCGCCGCGTATGACGCCGTGCTGGCACCTCACCAGCAACGGCGAGCTACAGACCCGAACCTTCGCCGTCAACCATCTAGATGAGGTAATCACACACACTTGTCTGCAGACGGAATGACGAGGATCGCCACTCTTCCGCGTCTACAACCCGTGGAACTGGATGTCACCAACGTCCGCCACGGCATTGCCGCGAAGACAACATACCGAACATCTTCAGGAGACTTGGTCACCTTGTTGCAGGCACAGAGTCCCCAACTTCCCGAGGTGGGAAGTATCGTGCCGGTACGAGGCACGGTGGGCAAACAACAGGGCACTGCGCTTTATTGGTTTGAAGAAGGCTGGCTTGTCGCAACGACGACGGGACCCAGCGGTGACCCGCGTGATCTGGCCGAGTTGGTCGAGTGGCAGGTTTCGGGATGAGGACAGAGATATTCTCGCCGCCCGATGCCAGACAACGTCACGTGTGCCACGCGGCAGACGTTGACTAGTGCGCACCTGGGAGCTCGACCCGCGACTGGCGTGGTAGTGTTCATCGACGCCCACCGGGACCGGTTCGGCGTCGATCCGATCTGCAGGGTGCTCAGCGAGCATGACTGCAAGATCGCGCCGTCGACCTACATGCGGCCAAAAAGCGGTTGCCGTCAGCCCGGTCGGTCGACGAGGCGTTGCTGGTCGAGATCGTGCGGGTCCATGGCGCGAAGATCAGCCGCGTCCTGTACGGGGGCGGCAACGCACCAGCTGCGCCGCGAGGGTCACCAGGTGGCCCGGTGCACGGTGGAGCGGCTGATGAAGGCTGCTGGGTTGCGCGGTGTCAGTCGTGGCAAGACGGTCGTCACCACCAAGGCTGACCCGCCGCGACCCGGCGCCGAACCCAACGGCTCACCGGCCACGCGCGAGATCACGTTCACCGCGCCGTCGTCAGTTCGTTGCCGCAGCGGCTCGGGCGCCAGGTGGGACCAGACGGTGGAGGAGGCTCGGCCCGCTTCATGCTGTGTTCGTCGCAGCGGTACCTCCGACGACCTCGGATCGCCGATCACCACCGAGGACTACGCATCAGGTGCGGCCGCGACAGCCGTACCCCTCGCGGTATGCCGGACGCGCTTCGCCCTCGTCTATACCGGGCGCCGCGATCGGTGAACGCACCGGGTACGGCCGTCGCAGGGCGGAGGCTCTCGCCGGCCAGGGGCAGGCTGCTCGTCGTCGGCCTGGGGCCAGGGCATGACCTCTCGCATATACCGGTCGGCGTAACGCAGGTCGTCGCCGTAGAGCGTGCTCGGCTATGCGCGCACTCCCTGCGCCGCATTGAGCGAACGCCGGTACCGGTCTGGCTCCTCGGAACTGTGGCCGAGCGCTACCTCTTCCGGATGCCTGCGTGGATGCCGCCCTGGTGGCGTTGGTGTTTGCTGCGTGCAGGACCCGATCGGCGCGGCGTCCGAGCTGCGGCGGGTTCTGCGCCCGGGCGGCACCTTGCACGTCCTCGAACACGTCCACGCCTCGCCGGACAGTCGACTGCGCGGTGGCAGGACCGGGTTGATCCACTGTGGAGGCTGGCCGCCTGTTGCCACCTGACCGCTGATACTCGCCGATGCGCGGGTTCGACACGATGCGCGTCACCGTCCAACGCGTTCCAACGCTGGTTGCGCCATCTGATCGGCACCCCAGGCGCTAAAACCAATTGAGACGTTGCTCAACCAGCCGCAAGACTCCGGTCTATGGACAACTTCCGCCCGGAGACCAGTTTCTCGCACGACGTCGCACAACGCTACGACGACGACCTGCGCGGCGACGAGGAAGTCGGACTTCCTTGCTCGGCATGCCCCGAAGCGGGACCGCACTGGAGTTCGCCATTGGCACCGGACGCGTCGCCCTACCCCTTGCAGACCGTGGCGTCAAGGTCGACGGCATCGAACTGTCTTCCGACATGGTTGCTCGGCGACGAAGCCCGGCGGCGAGGCGTTGACGTCGTCGTTGGTGATATGACAAGTGCGACGACCAGCAAGACGACCCGCTGGTCTACCTCGTCTTCAACACCGTCTACAACATCCTGACGCGGCCGTCGAGTGCTTTCGGAACGCCGCGCGCCATCTGGAGGACGGTGGACTGTTCGTGATCGAGGCAGCGCCACCGTGGGATTCGCGGCAACCAGTTCGTCAACGTCGAGTACATCTCGACCGGCTCCGTGGTGCTGGACGTGAACCAGTCACGACCACGTCACGCAGATTCTTGATGAGAACCATGTGACCCTCGCCGCTGACGGCATCCGGATGGGCCCCATCTCATGCCGTCTCATCTGGCCAGGCGAGATGGACCTCATGGCGCAGGTTGCGGGCCTCCGGCTTGTCGAGCGGTCGGGCGGATGGCACGGCGAGCCGTTCGTCGAATCGAGCCCGTTTCATGTGAGCGTGTACGCGCGCTCCTAGCGCCGCGCGACTCTACGCTCAGCGCCAAGGCACGTCGCAGGAGTGATGACGACCTGGTCGAGACCGCTGGAGCCTGATGAGTCAGCGGCGAGTCGTCCAGGCGCGCATAGCCCTCGTCGTCCATGGCGACGAAGGCGTCGCGTGCCTCGAACGAGTCGACCAACGACGTCGCCGTCAGCCGCGTCCGACGGTTGCCGAGGTCCTCGAGGACCAGCCGCTCCAGGGCCACGCTGTCGGGAAAGCCCTCGAACGCGAACGTCTGGACGATGACCTCCGAGGGGCGCACCTCGTGGAAAGAGCCGTGGAAGCCGAACTCGTTGCCCTCGCTCACGTGCAAGTAGCGGTACGACCCGCCGGTGCGGCAGTCGTAGTGGTCGATGCGCATCTCGTGGCTGCGCGGACCAAGCCCACGGGCACGAGCTCGGGGTCGGTGTGAGCGCGGAAGACCTTCTCGGGCGGGGCGTCGAACTCCCGGGTGATGCGGACGAGTGGGACGTCCGGGTCGGAAACGATCTCGGTCTCGTGAATGCGGGTGGTCACGGGTGCTCCTCTGTGATGGAATGGGTGGGGGGGGTGGGTTCGACGTCGTCCGGTATCGACCGGAGGACGTCGTCGAGGCGGCGGTAGCGCTCCTCCGCCTGGCGTCGGTAACGCTCGATCCATTTGGTCATCAGGTGGAAGACCTCCGCTTCCAGGTGCACCGGGCGGCGCTGGGCGTCCCGCGTGCGGCTAACCAGACCCGCGTCCTCCAGCACCTTGAGGTGCTTGGAGACGGCCTGGACGGTCACCGTGTAGGCTCAGCGAGCTCGTTGACGGTTGCGTCAGCCACAGCCAGCCGCGCGACCATGTCGCGGCGGGTGGGATGCCACGGTTGCTGATCAGCCGCCACAGCCGCAGTTGGTTGACAAACGTCGACGTCGGTCAACGGCGACAAACGTCCGGCGACCGCGCGCCAGCGGCGACAGCGCGACGCAGGATCTCATGGTGCTCAGCCGGGCTGAACGCATCAGCCGGTCGCGCATGTTAGGTGTACTTTGGCGACTGTCGAGCGACAGGAGGCTTACCCCACCATGGGCGGCGGTACACGGGTCGGGCTGCTCTGCGGCTACCTGGACCCGACGCGCGACGGGGTGGCCGACTACACCCGCCGGCTCGCGGTCCACCTTCGCCGTACCGGGCTGGAACCGCTCGTCCTCACAACCCACGAGTGGGCCCGAGCCGCCGGGGAGGGTGCCGTCGGCGTCACGAAGCGGTGGGACATCCCCGGCGTCGAAGCGGCTGCCCGGGCCCTGCGCCGCCTGGACCTCGACGTGGTGCACGTGCAGTTCGCGCCGTCGGTCTTCGGCGCCTCCCGCGCGGTCGGCCTGCTGCCCCTCTTCATGCCGAGTCGCATCCCTCTCATCGTGACGCTGCACGAGTACGGCGTCTGGTCTCCGCCCGGCAGCGGCGATGGGGGGCGCTCCACCTTGTGGTCGGTGGCCGAACGGCGCGGGTACGCCGACCGCGAGACGCTGCTGCTGACGACCCGGGCGGCCCGTCTGCTGGTCCCCTCGCCAGAGCACCTGGACGTGTTGCGCGCCCGCTTCCCGCGCCGTACGCCGGCTGCGCTCGAGGTGCCGATCGGCCTCAACGTCGAGCTGACGACCGGAGACAGGGCCACCGCCCGGGCTGACGTGCGGCACCAGCTCGGCGCACCACCCGGCGCGTCGCTGGTCGCGTTCTTCGGCTTCTTGCACGCAGAGAAGGCGCTCGACCATCTCATCGCCGCGGTGGCCGCCCTGCGAGCCGAGCGCCCCGAGGTCCAGCTGCTGCTGATCGGCGGCGCGGAGAGCCACTCAGTCCCCAGCGCCGCCGCGCACTCACTGCGACGTGAGCTCGAGCAGGTCTGCGCGGCGCAGGGCGTCCGGAACCAGGTCCACTTCACCGGCTACCTGCCCGACGCCGAGGTGTCCCGGCTGCTCCAGGCCGTCGACGTCGCGGCATTCCCGTTCCATTCGGGGGTGACCCGCAAGTCGAGCTCGCTGCTGGCCGCACTGGCTGCCGGCGTACCGGTCGTCGCCACGGCACCTCCCGGCGAAGTGCACGGGCCGACCGAGGCCGGCGCCGTGCTCCGGGTGCCGCCACGCGACATCGCGGCGCTGACCGACGCGCTGCGGCGTGTGCTCAGCGATCGCGCCCTTGCCGACCGGCTGACATCGGCGGGTCTGGCGCAGGCGGCAAAGCACAGCTGGGACGCCATTTCCGCTGCCCACGCCGAGGTCTACGCCGGAGCATTGTCCTCCTGTCGAGGCGACAGGGCGTGGACAAGAGCAGCGGAACCGAGCATGGTGGGGTCCTCAACGGCGGCGGAAGGGGACGCAGATGTCATTGCGTGAGCGGGCGGCGCAGGGCGCCAGGGGGCTGGCGGGCGCGCTCAGGCGCACTGTCGGTCGACCCGCGGGAGCGAGGCAGACTGAGGACCCGGCGCTGTTCCGCCCCCTCGTGTACGGCGATCCCGAGCGCCTGCACATCGCCCCGACCGCGGTGGTCAACAACGCGCTGTTCAACCTCTCGTCCGGGGAGATCACCGTCGGTGACTACGCATTCTTCGGCCATAACGTCTCGGTGTTGACGGGCACGCACGACTGGACAACGTTCGGTGCGGAGCGCCAGGTCGCCGTGCCGAAGTCGGGGCGCGACGTCGTCATCGAGGAGGGGGTCTGGGTGTCCAGCAATGCCATCGTCGTCGCGCCCTGCCGGATCGGAGCGCACGCGGTGGTCGGTGTCGGCTCGCTGGTGCTGCGCGACGTCGATGCCTACACGGTGGTCGCCGGCAACCCGGCGCGTGTCCTGCGGACCATCCCCAGGCCCGGCGAGGCCGAGGCTGAGAGGGTGGACCCGGACGCGGGTGGCGCCGGAACGGTGACGGCCGGATGACCTCGGCAGCTACGGACGCGGGCGGGTTGACGTCTGCCGAGCGGATGCGGGCGCTCGAGACGCAGGTGCGCGAACTCGCCCGTGAGCTGGCCGACAACTCGCGGCGGGCGGCGGTGCTCGAGACGGAGCTGCACGAGCTACGCATCAAGGTCGACGGCAGCGGGCCGCGCTTCGCCACGCTCTACGCCGACTTCACCGACCGCTTCCGGGGGTCGGTCGACGAGGTCACCGAGAAGCTGGCGGGGTACCTGCCCGACGTACGCCGGATCGTCGGCGCGGGGGACGCGGCCGGCGCGGGAGTCGTGGACGTCGGCTCCGGGCGGGGGGAGTGGCTGGCGCTGCTGCGCGACGCCGACGTGCCTGCCTGCGGTGTCGACGCCAACCCCGCTTTCGTCGAGGCGGGACGAGCCCGTGGCCTCGACCTGGTCCACGGCGACGCCGTTGCGCACCTGCAGGACCTGCCGCCGGACAGCGCGGGCATGGTCACCGCGTTCCACCTCATCGAGCACTTGGACGTGGAGACGATGCTCGCGCTGCTGGCTGCGGCAAGGCACGCCCTGCGTCCCGGAGGCTGCCTGCTGCTCGAGACCCCCAACCCGACCAACCTGCGCATGGCGGCCTGCGACTTCTACAACGACCCGACACACCGCTCACCGCTGCCGCCCGCACTGACCGAGTACCTCGTGTCCGCATCCGGCTTCGGAGACGTCGAGGTTCGGCCACTGCACCCCAACCGGTCTCCTCTCGAGCTTGCCGGCAGCGGTGCCGACCACGAAGTCGAGAAGCTGGTTGCGGACACGCTGTACGGACCACAGGACTACGCCGTCCTGGGCTACAAGCCGCAGCAGGCGGAGCGGCGTTGAGCATGCCGGGTGCGCCCGGGTACAGGCGATGACGCGGCGGGTCCTCTATCTCGAGGGATACACCACCCCGACAGAACAGGTGGGCTCCGTCGGCGGCGCACCGTCAAGCGACGCGATCGGCTACGGGATCACTGCCTCGACAGCGATCCGCACCGGGCTCGTGGCTGCTGGGTTCGACGTCCTCCGGCCCGAGATCGCCGCCACCCGAGACAACGACAAGCGCGTCGCGCGGCTTCGTTGGCTGCTGTCGTCGTACGACGGGGTGCTCGATGTCGTGAGCACATCTGCTCCCGACGTCATCTTCTGCTTTCACGCCTTCTCCACCTTTCCAGTGGAGATCCGGCGCATGCTGCTGGACCTCGGGCTCGACGTGCCGCTAGTGGGATACACCCACGGCAGCCATTGGGACCCGACCGACACCTTCCGGTTCCAGGCGTATCCCCGGATGGAGATGCTCGACCTAGCCAACTTGCACAGCCTGGACCGCATCTTCCTCGTCTCGGACTACCTTCGGGCGACGCTGCGCCGCACCATCTCCGCCTTCAACGCGCCGCTAGCTGAGTCCCTGGACGCCAGGTGCGAGGTCGTCGGCCTGCCCCTGGACGTACGACGCATCGACGCGTGCCGCACCGACGAGCGCTGGGCGCCGACGACGGTCGTCTTCAACCATGCCCCGGTCGCGAGCAAGAACCCGGAGCTGTTCGTGCGCGTGATGCGCCGAATCCTGCCGCGGTATGACGCGCAGGTGTTGTTCACGCGCCGCTTCTCCCCGGCGCAGGCGGGCGGGTTGGCCGTTGCCAGTCTTGCCTCGGACTTCCCCGCGCAGGTTGTGCTGGGCAACGACATGCCGCTGTCGGACTACTACAAGGCGCTGTGGATGGCCGACCTGCAGGTCTCGACCGCGACGCACGAGAGCTTGGGCGTCTCGACGCTCGAGGCAATGCACACCGGCAACTGCTGCATCCTGCCGCGCCTCGGGAGCTACCCGGAGATCACCGGCGAGAACCCAGACGTCCTGTACGAGCTGGGCGAGGGCGAGCTGGAGGAACGGCTGACCTACTTCCTCGACCATCCAGAACGGCGGCAGGCGGTGGCCGCCGAGCTGCAGCGTGCCGCCGCCCGTTACACGCCCGACGTCGTCGTACGACGGATTGCCGACGTGTTGTACGCCGTGTGAACGCCTTG
>JAUJOO010000005.1:122200-131911 GCA_030447585.1 Nocardioidaceae bacterium
GGTCACAGCGGGATGTTCCCGTGCTTCTTCGGCGGCAGCGTCTCCCGCTTCGTGCGGAGCAGGCGAAGAGAACGGACCACCTCGGCGCGCGTCTCGTGCGGCTGGATCACCGCGTCGACGTAGCCGCGCTCGGCTGCCTGGTACGGGTTCGCCAGGGTGTCCTCGTAGTCCTGGACGAGATCGGCACGAAGGGCCTCTGGGTCAGCGGCCGCCTTCAGCTCGCTGCGGTACAAGATGTTGACGGCCCCTTGCGCACCCATCACCGCGATCTGCGCGCTCGGCCAGGCCACGTTCAGGTCGGCGCCGAGGTGTTTCGAGCCCATCACGTCGTACGCTCCGCCGTACGCCTTGCGGGTGATGACCGTGACCAGCGGGACTGTTGCCTCCGCATACGCGTAGATCAGCTTCGCGCCGCGGCGGATGATCCCACTCCACTCCTGGTCCGTGCCTGGGAGGAAGCCGGGGACGTCGACGAATGTGAGAACCGGGACGTTGAAAGCGTCGCAGGTCCGCACGAAGCGTGCTGCCTTCTCCGACGCGTCGATGTCGAGTGTTCCTGCGAGCTGCATCGGCTGGTTGGCGACGATCCCGACCGAGTGTCCTTCGACCCGGCCGAAGCCGACGACGATGTTCGGCGCGAACATCGGATGCACCTCGAGGAAGTCCGCGTCGTCGAGCACCGACTCGATCACCGTGTGCATGTCGTAGGGCTGGTTGGGCGAGTCGGGGATGAGTGTGTCCAGCGCTCGGTCGACGTCGCTGACCTCGAGGTCTGAGTCGGTGAGCTCGGATTCGGGGTACGCCGGCGGGTCCTCGAGGTTGTTCTGCGGCAGGAAGGACAGCAGCGCCTTCGCATACTCGAGCGCATCCTCTTCGTCGGAGGCCATGTAGTGGGCGTTCCCACTCTTCGTGTTGTGCGTTCGCGCCCCGCCGAGATCCTCCATCGTGACGTCCTCACCGGTGACGGTCTTGATGACGTCGGGACCGGTGATGAACATGTGGGAGGTGCCGTCGACCATCACGGCGAAGTCTGTGACGGCGGGGGAGTAGACGTGGCCACCGGCGCACGCACCCATGATGAGTGAGATCTGCGGGATGACACCGGACGCGTGCACGTTGCGGCGGAAGATCTCCCCGTACAGCCCGAGCGACACCACTCCTTCCTGGATGCGCGCACCGGCGCCCTCGTTGATGCCGACGACCGGGCATCCGGTCTTCATGGCGAGGTCCATGACCTTGCAGATCTTCTCACCGTAGACCTGGCCGAGGCTCCCGCCGAAGACGGTGAAGTCCTGGGCGAAGACGCAGACCTGACGGCCGTCGATGGTGCCGTACCCGGTGACGACCCCGTCGCCGTATGGGCGGTTCTTCTCCATGTCGAAGTTCGTCGACCGGTGTCTGGCCAGCTCGTCGAGCTCTACGAACGACCCCTTGTCGAGCAGCCTGTCGACGCGTTCGCGGGCAGTCAGCTTCCCCTTCGCGTGCTGCTTCTCGATCGCCCGAGCCGATCCTGCGTGCACGGCCTCGTCCAGCCGCAGCTCGAGGTCCGCGATCTTGCCGGCGGTCGTATGGATGTCGATCTCGCTCACATCGGGCAGCGTAACGTGGGGCTGATGCCCTCGATGTACGGCGACCTCGCCCGGCCGCCCCTGCATGCCGCCGCTCTGAAGCACTCACTCGTGACCTCGGGCTCACTGTGGACTGAGGTGCTCGTCGTCGACGTGTCATCGTCGACCAACGCCGAGCTCGCCCGACGAGCCCGCACCAGCGACGACAACGGCGTCGTCCTGATCGCCGAGCACCAGACCGCCGGGCGGGGCAGGCTCGACCGCACCTGGATCGCTCCGCCCAGGTCCGGACTCACTTTCTCGGCGCTGCTGCGTCCGTACGACGTCGACGTGGCGCGCTGGTCGTGGATTCCCTTACTCGCGGGAGTTGTGGTGGCCGCCACAGTGCGGGAGACGGCTAACGTGCAGGCGGACGTCAAGTGGCCGAACGACGTCATCGTCGGTGACCGCAAGATGGCGGGGGTTCTCGCCCAGCGCGCGGACACCGGAGGCCGACAGCCCGCCGTCGTTCTCGGCATCGGCCTCAACGTCTCGCAGCGCGATGACGAGTTACCCCTTCCCACGGCTACCTCCCTTGCGCTGGAAGGTGCTGCCACGACAGACCGCGCCGTTCTCGTCCGATCCCTGCTGCGCAACCTGGAACGCGTCTACGACAACTGGCTGCGGACGGGCGGTGACCCCCAGCACGGCCTTCACGATGCCTATACGGCGGCGTGCACGTCACTCGGGCGGCAGGTACGCGTCGATGTCGCCGAAGGGGATGCCGTCACCGGTCTCGCCGTCGGCGTCGACGAGCACGGACGGCTTCTGGTGAACGGCGCACACGGCCAACAGGCGTTCGGCGCCGGGGATGTGGTGCACCTGCGTGCTTCGACGTGACACGATCTGTGTACGGCAGAGGGGGGCTGGACATCCACGCGGCCAGGGTCCGGCAGACCCCGCGCGTCGGACACGACCACTGGAGGAACCATGGGCATCTCAGAGAAGCTGCTGAGTGAGGGCGAGCACGTCATCGCGAGTACCCGCACTCACTGGAAGGCGCTCGTCTTTCCGGCCCTCGTGCTCATCATCACGTGCGGTGTGGCAGCGTTCCTGCTGGCGATCCTGCCGGACGGCGACTCGCACGACATCTTGATGTGGACGGTGATCGGGCTGGCGACCCTTGTCGTCATCTGGTTCTCGCTGCGCCCGTTCCTCATCTGGATCACAGCGTCGTACACCGTGACAAACCGCCGGCTGATCAACCGGTGGGGTGTCTTTACCCGCCGAGGCCGTGACATCCCGCTGCACCGGATCAACGACGTGACATACGAGCGCGACATGCTCGACCGCATCCTCGGTTGCGGCACCCTCGTCATCTCCGACGCCAGCGAGCAAGGGCGGTCGGTGCTGCCGGACGTGCCGGGCGTCGAGAGGCTGCAGCTGGTCATCACAGACCTCTTGTTCGGCAGCGACGACGGTCGCGACGACGATGGGACTCCGCCGCACCCGTCGGAGTCCCAGCGCCGGTGACGGAGCGCCGTTGACATAGAAGCGCCGTTGACATAGAAGCACGGTGCAGCCCCTTCACGGCGGCGCCGGCTGCAAGGACAGCGGGTCGTCCTCGAGGTCCTGGCGCCGAGTCATCACGAGCGCGGGAGCGACTCGTCCTGCTCCTCCTGCACGTGCTCCTCGACGAGGTGGCCGACCAGGTCGAGAGCTTCGAGGTTCGGATGACGTCTGAACACGAACGTGCGGTAGGTCCAAAAGCGGAAGACCATGCCGAGGACGAGCCCGACGACATTCGCGGAGATGTTGTCGGCGAGCGGTGAGCGCAAATCCAGCAGGTAGTGCGAGACGGCGAGGCAGCCCACCGCGATGAGCATGCCCACGCCGTTGAGCAGGAAGAACAGCGTCACTTCCCGTCTGGCTCCGCTGTGGGCGCGGTCACGCCAGGTCCAGTGCCGGTTGCCGAGGTAGGTGACGACGGTGGCGACCGCTACGGAGATCCCCTTGGCGGTCAACGGCTTGTGCTCCAGTACCCCAGGGTCCCCGGCGAACCGGAGCAGGTTGAAGGTGCCGACGTCGACGATGAGGCCGAGTCCGCCAATGATGCCGAACTTGGCGAACTCGTGGCTGAGATCGCGGAGACGTTCGAGCACGGAGGACTTTCTGGTCGCAGGGATGAGGCCGGTCACCCAGGGTACGGGTATCGGGCAACCTCAGCGGGACGACGTCCTCGGTAGTCTGTCCGCCGTGGAGGCTCCGGTCGTGGGTGTGGTGGGCGCTGGGCAGCTCGCGCGCATGCTGCAGCAAGCCGCCATCGGGCTCGGGGTCCCGCTCCGCCTGCTCGCCGAGGCGGCGGACTCCTCCGCGGCCCAGGTCATCGTCGACACGACGGTCGGCGACTACACAGAGCTCGACGTCCTGGCGACGTGGGCGAAGGGCAACACCGTCGTCACGTTCGACCACGAGCACGTTCCGACCGCGCACCTGCAGGCACTCGTTGCCGATGGTGTGACGGTGCGCCCCGCGCCCCATGCACTCGTGCATGCGCAGGACAAGGCGGTCATGCGAAGGCGGTTGTCGTCTCTGTCCATCGCCTGTCCGCGCCACGCGTTCGTCACCACCGCCGCCGAAGTTGCGGCGTTTGCCGCGACGGTGGGCGGCTTCCCCGTCGTGATGAAGAGGACCCGCGGGGGGTATGACGGCAAGGGCGTCTTCGTGGTCCGCGACGAGGCGGAGGCGGCGCGGCTGCTGATGGAAGCGGCCGACCACGGTGGGAACGACAACGGTCAGCATCTGGTCGAGGAGCGGGTCGCCTTCCGACGCGAGCTCTCAGCGTTGGTGGCGCGCGCCCCGAGTGGCCAGGTGGCGGCATACCCCGTGGTGGAGAGCCGGCAACGCGGCGGTGTGTGCGTAGAGGTGACCGCACCGGCCGCGGAGCTCGATCCCGCCCTTGCCGTTGGGGCGCAGCAGACCGCCATGCGAATCGCGGCCGAGCTCGACGTCACCGGCGTCCTCGCCGTAGAGCTCTTCGAGACGACAGACGGTCGGGTGCTGGTCAACGAGCTCGCGATGCGACCGCACAACACCGGTCACTGGTCGATCGACGGCGCGGTGACCAGTCAGTTCGAGAACCACCTGCGCGCCGTCCTCGACCTCCCGCTGGGTGACCCGACGCCACGTGCGCGTTGGTCGGTGATGGTCAACATCCTCGGCGGCTCCGCACCCACGCTCTTCGACGGCTACCCGCACGTCCAAGCCCGCGACCCCCGGCTGCGCGTCCACCTGTATGGCAAGCCGGTAAAGCCTGGTCGCAAGGTCGGCCACGTGACTGCGTACGGCGACGACCTTGCCGACGTACGGCGACGGGCCCGTCACGCCGCTGCCTGGTTCGAGGGCGGGGACGACGAAGCGGACGAGGAGCACTGACCCTATGACAGAAGAGGCGGTGGCAGTTGAGCCAGTGACACGGGGCGCGGCTGAGACGGCCGCCCTCGTGAGCATCGTGATGGGGTCGGACTCGGACTGGTCGATCATGCGGGCAGCCGCCGACGTGGTCCGCGAGTTCGGCGTCGCCTTCGAGGCCGATGTCGTCTCTGCGCACCGGATGCCTGACGACATGCTCGAGTACGGGCGCACCGCCCATCACCGCGGTATCCGCGTCATCGTTGCCGGCGCTGGTGGGGCCGCCCATCTTCCCGGGATGCTTGCCGCCGTCACCCCGCTGCCCGTGATCGGCGTGCCTGTTCCACTCAAGCACCTCGACGGGCTCGACTCGCTGCTGTCGATCGTGCAGATGCCGGCAGGGGTCCCCGTTGCCACCGTCGCGGTGGGCAACGCCCGCAACGCCGGGCTGCTCGCCGTCCGGATCTTGGCGACGAGCGACGACGGCCTGCGCCAGCGGATGGTCGACTTCCAGTCCGCGCTGGGGGCGGCGGCTCGGGCCGGGGGAGAGGTCGTCCGCCGCGAGTCCAGGGAGCCGTCGTGAACGCTCCTCAGCGGGTCTACGTCCACATCGGTCTGCACAAGACCGGTACGACGTACCTGCAGAACCTGTTCGCCGCAAACCGCAGCCGACTTCGGGCAGCCGGCGTTGACTACCCAGGCGGGGACGATGAGCCGGTACCGGCGTTCGCCGCACTCGACGTACAGGGTTGGCGGCCCCGCGGCTACAACGACAAGCGGGTCGAGGGCGCGTGGGACGCCATCGTGGACGTCATCCACAGCCGTGCCCTGCCCGCGGCACTGATCTCCGAAGAGCGGCTGAGCATGTCGACGCTGAAGCAGGCTCGTCGCATCGTCGAGTCGTTCCCCGAGTCCGAGGTCCACGTCATCGTCACTGTGCGAGACCTCGGCCGGATCGTGGTTTCCTCCTGGCAGGAGGACGTCAAGAGCGACGAGACCTGGACCTGGCAGCAGTTCATCGCCTCGGTCAAGGACCCGTCACAGCTGGCGAAGGCCCCGGCCCGGGGCTTCTGGCTGCGCCAGGACGTCGTCAAGATCTGCGAGACGTGGGAAGCAGCCCTGGAGCCGGACCGCATCCACGTGGTGACCGTACCGGAGTCCGGATCGTCGCCGGACGAGCTCCTGCGCAGGTTCTCCTCCGTAGTCGGGTTCGACCCGGCGACTCTCACCGAGCCCGCCGCATGGAGCAACGAGACCGTCGGAGTGGCGGCCACGGAGGTGCTGCGCCGGGTGAACGTGCGCCTTGGCGGGCGGCTCAACCAGCGCGAACACGACCGCGCCATCAAGAACATGCTCGTCCCCATGCTCGCGGAGCGGACCGAGCCGGTGCGCTTCACGCTGCCCGAGGAAGACGTGCGCTGGGCCGGTGCGAGAGCCGATGAGATGATCGCGGGCATCATCGACCACGGGTACCCCGTCACCGGCGACCTGGAGGAGCTGCGGGTCAGTTTCAAGCCGGGGGGGCGGCGTCCCGACGACCCGACCGACGAAGAGCTCCTCGAGGCGTCACTCGACGCCTTGGCTCTGCTCACCGAGAAGTACGCGACGTCGTGGTGGGTACGCCGCAAGGCGGTGATCGAGGCGGACACGCCACCGCCGAATCTCGGCAGCAAGGTTCGCGGCGCCGTTTTCCGTGGTCAGCGCAGAGCGGCCGAGCTAGCCGACCGCAACCCGCTGGCGGCGTCCGCCGTACGCGCAGTGCTGACGGCCCGTGATCGGGCCAGGCGGCGGGCACGGCAGAAGAACAAGGAATAGCGGCCGGTGCTCGTCATCGTCGTTCGGAGCAGGTGATGGACGCCGTGTCGTCTGCTTGGACGGCGTCGAACACGGCGGTCGCGCGCTCTTCGTCCCACAGCACTGCCGAGCCGGCGGGTGTGGACGCGGCGAGCGTCGAGTACGGCACGACGCAACGCTTGGCGTCGCTGCCCGGGCGACCCATCGCCCACGCAAACCGCGCTAGATCCATCGGCCCTACGTCCTCGCCGGCGCGAAGCGACTCCCCACCTGCCTTGCTGATCTTGAAGTACCGCCACGGTAGGACGACCGTCTGCCAGGAAGCCGCCTTCTGGCCGACGGCAGAGATGACCTCGCGCTGGTGAAGCGCCCGGGTGATGTCGCCGTTGCCGAAAGCGCGTGAGCGCGAGTACTGCAGCGCCGTCGGGCCGTCGACGTCTTGACAGCCTGGGTCCATCTTGAGCTGACCGGCCAACGGGTCGTCGATCTTCGTCTTCGGACAGACCTCGATTCCGCCCAGTGCGTCAACGACGTCCACAAATCCGGAGAAGCCGACCTCGATGTAGCTGTCGACCCTCACCCCGGTGTTCAGCTCGACCGTCTGGACCAGCAGCTCCGGTCCGCCGAAGGCGTATGCGGCGTTGATCTTGTTCTCTCCCTGCCCAGGGATCTCGACGTACGAGTCGCGGGGGATCGACAGCAACAGCTTCGGTCCGCCGCCGTCCGGGACGTGCAGCAGCATGATGGTGTCGGTCCGCTCACCCTCGGCGTCCCCCGTGGCAAGCTGGCCGCGCTCTTCCTCGGAGAGATCCGCCCGGCTGTCCGAACCCACGAGCAGGTACGTCGCACCAGGTGTGTCGGCCGGCCGGTCGCCGTCGGGCTCGGCGTCCACCTTGCTCACCTTCGCGTATGCCCAGATGGGCACCGCGACGAGGAACACGATCCACACCAAGACGAGCGCGAGAGCTCCTCGCAGCCACCAGTTCCTGCGCCGGCGGGGTCGGCGGGGGGATGGGGCCCTGGCGGCCGGCGGCCGGCTCGGTGGGGCCGACCGGGCGCCGGGCTGGGGAGGCTGGGTAGGAGTGGCGAAGCGGGGCTCCGTCTCCGGGCGGGGCGGCGGTGGCCCGTAGGTGCCCCCGAACGACGTCGGTCTCGCGTCGCCGGCGTCTGCCTGTTGCGCATCGCGGGAAGCCGGCTGGGCGGCGATGACACGTGTCGCGGTGTCGTCGTCCTCACCGCCTCGCGACGCGCCCCCCGGACCTCCTGGCGGCGGGTTGGTCGGGTTGATGACGCTCGTGCGCTCGCTGTCGCCCTCTTCCTGGTTGCTCCGGCCATCTGGGGCTGGGAAGTGCTGGGTGGCGTCCGACGAGGGATCGCTGCCGCTTCGCTCGCCCGAGTACAGCCACCGGTACTCCGGGTCATCCCGATTTTGCTTGTCCGCCATGCCGATCACGCTACCTGCCGCCGAGATGAGCGCAGCGTCCGACGCGGTGATATCGCCAACTCGGGCCGCTGGTACGCAAGCCGCCTATGGTGCTCGGCGGGTCGTGAGTGCTGTAACTGGTGTGACTGGTGATACTGAACCTCGTGTCTTCTGTGCTGCCGCCAAGGCGGCCGACGTCGGCCGCCCGCACCGGTGCGTCGGTTGCCGCGGGTCGGGTGCGGTTCCGTCGCGCTGTGACGCTCCTGCTGATGACTGTGGTGGCACCGGGAAGCGCCCAGCTCGCCGCGGGAAACCGTCGCCTCGGCAGGGTCGCGGTGCGCTGTGCTGGCGCTGCCGGCATCTTCGTGTTGGGATTGCTCGTCGCAGCCCTGGCCGCGCCGCAGACGATCATCGGCCTCTTCACCGACACCCGGTTTCTGGCCGCTGTGCGCGGCGGGCTCGTGCTGTGCGCCGTTGGCTGGGCGTATCTGGTCGTGGACGCCTGGCGGATCGCGCAGCCGCTTGAGCTGCCCCAGAGACAACGGCTCTTCATGACCGGGCTCAACGGCGTCCTGTGCCTGGGTCTGTCCGGAGGCCTGCTCTTCGCCAGCCACCTGGTCGCCGTACAAAAGGACTTCATCGAAACCGTTTTCGGCGCCACGACCGTTTCCGGGCCTGCGCACGGACGCTTCAACATCTTGCTCCTCGGCGGCGACGCCGGCCCCGAGCGCTCAGGGGTGCGGCCGGACAGCCTGACAGTCGCCAGCATCGACGAGCAGACGGGGCGCACGGTACTCCTGGGCCTCCCCCGCAACCTGGCCGACGTGCCGTTTCCGGCCGGCACCGTGATGCACGAGCAGTTCCCCAACGGGTTCAACTGCGACGGCTGCTACCTCAACGGCGTGTACACCTGGGCCGCCGACCGTCCCGAGCTCTTCCCGGGGGTCAAGGACCCCGGTATCGAGGCGACGACCCAGGCAGTCGAGGAGGTGACCGGCCTGCCGATCAGCTACTACGCGCTCATCGACCTCCGGGGGTTCCGCGAGCTCGTCGATGCCACCGGCGGTGTGACGATCAAGGTGGCCGAGCGCATCCCGATCGGCGGCGTGGGAGGGCCCATCACCGGCTGGATCGAGCCAGGCAGGCAGCATCTGGACGGCTTCCAGACGCTGTGGTACGCCCGCAGCCGGGCGACGTCGAACGACTACTCGAGGATGGCCCGGCAGAAGTGCGTGATGAACGCCATGCTGCACCAGCTCGACCCGCAGACGGTGGTGAGGAACTTCGGGCCGATCGCCGAGGCAGGCAAGCAGGTGGTCTCCACGTCGATCCCGAGCAGCGAGCTTGCGACATTCGTCGACCTGGCGCTCAAGGCGAAGTCTATGCCTATGTCCAGCGTGTCGTTCGTGCCGCCGAAGATCGACGCCGGGGACCCCGACTGGGCACAGATTCGTTCGATGGTCTCCGAGGCGTTGAGCAAGTCCGAGGCCAAGGACGACACCGACCTCTTCGCGGCCTTCTCGCAGGAGAAGAAGG
>JAUJOO010000005.1:132011-140008 GCA_030447585.1 Nocardioidaceae bacterium
GCGCGAAGACCAGCACCAGCACGACGACCACCGCCAGCACGAGTGCGCCGGCGCCGGCAACGAGGAGCAGCTTCTTGTTGCCGCCGCTTGGCGGTGGCTGGCCGTAACCACCGACCTGTGCCCACGGATGGGTGGCCGGTTGTGGCTGAGTCCAGTCCGTCGAGGGTGCTCCGTAATGCGGGCCTTGTGGTGGAGGCCGCTGCGGATCGCCGCCGGGAGGCGGTGGCCACTGCGGCTCCTGGCCTGGAGGTGGTCCCTGGTTCGGCGGTGGATTGCTCATGATGCCCCTCGACCTCCCGTTGGCGTCCCCCCGGCGCTCGAAGGATACCCCCCGTCGGTCCACGAAGAAGCGCCCGGCGCACGTACGATGAGATGCTCGCGTCTGCTGGCGCCGAGCGGCGTACCAGACACCGGAGGACGAGGGCGTGAGCGAGGTGCAGGTCGCGGCCGTCGTCGTGACATGGAACCGTCGCGAGCTGCTTTCCCAGTCTCTGGAGGCGATCCAGACGCAGACGCTTGCTCCCGCGGTCGTCATCGTGGTCGACAACGCCTCTGACGACGGAACCGAGCAGATGCTGGCCGAACGTTTCGGCCACCTCGACGTGGTGTCAGCGCGTTCCAACACCGGCGGCGCGGGCGGTTTCGCCATCGGGTTGCAGCGAGCCCTCGATACGGCCGCCGAGACGGTCTGGCTGATGGACGACGACACCGTTCCGGAGCCGACGGCTCTGGCCGAGCTAGTGCGTGCCCGCCAGGAGTACGCCGGCACGCCCGCACTGGTCGCCTCCCGCGTTGTCTGGACCGACGGTCGTGACCATCCCATGAACACGCCCCGGGCAAAACCCGGCGCCCGGGCGGACGAGCGAGCCGCCGCGGCAGCCGTCGGCTGCAGGCCCATTCGGTCGGCATCGTTCGTCTCGGTCCTGGTCGACGCCGAGCTGGTCCGCGAACGGGGGCTGCCGGTGGCCGACTACTTCCTGTGGAACGACGACTTCGAGTTCACCACTCGGCTCGTCCGAGGCAACCGGGCGCTCTACTGCCCCACGTCGGTCGTCGTTCACAAGACGAGGACGTTCGGTTCCACCGACGCGGACCCCGGTGAGCGCTTCTTCTTCGAGGTACGCAACAAGGTCTGGCTGTTCACCCGGTCAGCCGGTCTCAGCCCCGCAGAGAAGCTGGTGTACGCCGGGTCGACCGCACGTCGCTGGAGCCGTACCTTCGCAGCCTCACCCGACCGGCGGACTCTCTGGAGCAGCCTGCGGCGGGGGCTCGTCGCCGGGGTCCGCACCCGCCCGCGACCGACACAGGACCTGGTCGCGGATGCGACCGACAGGTCGCCAGGGCGATGACTGAGGCCTTCAGCCTGCTCATGAGCGTCTGGGGTGGAGATGACCCGCACTACCTGAAGACTGCGTTCCGGTCGGTCGTTCACGACCAGACACTGCCACCCGACGACGTGGTCCTGGTGCAGGACGGGCCGGTTCCCTCGCTGCTCGCCGAGACCATCACGGGGTTGATCCACGAGTCTCCCGTGCCGACGACGCTGCTGGCGCTCGAGGACAACGTCGGTCTCGGACTGGCACTCGACCAGGGCATGGCCGCGTGCGCGCACGACATCGTCGCCCGGATGGATGCCGACGACATCGCGCTGCCGCACCGCTTCGAGGTGCAGATACCGATGGTCGCGGCGGGCGTTGACCTGGTGGGTTCGGCGCTGCTGGAGTTCGGTACGGGCCGAGACGACATCGTCGGCAGCCGAGTGCCACCGATCAGCCCCGACGACATCGTCGCCTACTCACACTTCCATCAGCCGTTCAACCATCCCACCGTCGTCTACCGACGGTCGGCCGTACAAGCGGCAGGCGGCTATCGTCACCTGCCGTTGATGGAGGACTACCTGCTCTTCGCGAAGATGATCGAGCAGGGGGCGCGGGTCGCCAACGTGGCAGAGCCGCTGGTGCTCTATCGAGTCGGCGCCGGTGCGTATGCGCGACGCGGTGGCATGGCGATGCTCAAGTCGGAATGGGTACTTCAACGTCAGTTGCACGATATGGGTTTCACGTCGAGAGCCCAGTTCGCCCGCAACGTCGTCCTCAGAGGTGGATATCGACTCGCCCCCGAGGCTGTTCGCAGGGCGGCGTACCGCAGAATCATCGCCCGCAAGGGCGCGCGCTGAAAGCCGATGGCAAACCGCCGATTAGACTTGGCCGCTGGCGCCCGGGTGGTCCAACCCTCGGCACTGACATGGAGCATGTGTGAACGCTGACCTCGTGGTGGTGGGCTCTGGCCTCTTCGGTCTCACCATCGCTGAACGCTGCGCAACCGATCTAGGGCTAAAGGTCCTCATCCTCGACCGTCGACACCACGTGGGAGGGAACGCCTACAGCGCGCCCGAGCCGGAGACGGGCATCGAGGTCCACAAGTACGGCGCCCACCTCTTCCACACCTCGAACGAGCGCGTCTGGGAGTACGTCAACCGGTTCACGAGGTTCACCAACTACCAGCACCGGGTCTACTCCATCTACCAGGGCAAGGTCTACCCCATGCCTATCAACCTGGCGACCATCTGCGAGTACTTCGGTAGGTGGATGAGCCCCGAGGAAGCCCGCTTGCTCGTCGCCGAGCAGGCGAGCGAGTTCGACGGGGCAACCGCCGGCAATCTCGAGGAGAAGGGCATCTCACTCATCGGGCGACCCCTGTACGAGGCGTTCATCCGCGGCTACACGGCCAAGCAATGGCAGACCGACCCCACCAAGCTGTCGGCCGACATCATCACGCGGCTGCCCGTTCGCTACACGTTCAACAACCGCTACTTCAACGACAAGTACGAGGGCCTTCCCGTGGACGGCTACACCGCTTGGCTCGAGCGGATGGTCGACCATCCGAACATCGAGGTGCGGCTCGATACCGACTTCTTCGATGTCCGCGACGACTATGTCGGGACGGTGCCCATCGTCTTCACCGGCCCGGTCGACGCCTACTTCGGCAATGCCGCCGGCGAGCTCTCGTGGCGCACCGTCGACCTCGAGGTGTCAGTCGAGAACGTCGGCGACTACCAGGGCACCTCGGTCATGAACTATGCCGACGAGGACGTCCCCTTCACCCGGATCCACGAGTTCCGCCACTTCCACCCTGAACGTGACTGGTACCCCAAGGACAAGACCGTCATCGTGCACGAGTACTCCCGTTTCGCTGAGTCGGGCGACGAGCCGTACTACCCCATCAACACGCCCGACGACCGCGCCAAGCTGCTGCGGTACCGCGAGCTGGCCAAAGCCGAGCCCAACGTGCTCTTCGGGGGCCGGTTGGGGACCTACAAGTACCTCGACATGCACATGGCGATCGGGTCGGCGCTGAGCATGTACGACAACCTGCTTCGCCCGCACTTCGCCGACGGCGTGGCCCTGCGAAGTGGCGGTGTCGAGTGAGCCTGGACGTCCGCGACGACTCTGCCGCTCCACTCGAACCCATGGTCAACCCCGGCCGGGTCGGTGGACTTCTCGACGTCTTTCGGCGGCGGTACCTTCTCAAGCTGCTCGTCCGCAAGGAGCTGCGCGTCCGCTACCAGGGGTCGCTCGTCGGACTCGCCTGGTCGTACGTCAAACCCGCCGTCCGGTTCCTGATGTACTACTACATCATCGGCCTCATCCTCACCAAGGCTCTGGAGAACCGGGCACTCCACATCTTCTCCGGCATGATCATGGTCGCCTTCTTCACCAATGCGTTGTCCGCGGGCACCAAGTCGGTGGTCAAGAACAAGTCGCTGGTGCGCAAGATCAACCTCCCCAGGGAGATGTTCCCCGTCGCGTCGATCATGGTGTCGGCGTACCACATGGTCCCCATGTACGTGATCATGCTGATCGGGTGTCTGCTGACCGGTTGGCGTCCCGACCTCGGCGCGCTGCTTGCCGGCGGCATGGCGCTGGCCATCATCTTGACGTGGGGGTTGGGAATCGCGCTGCTCCTCAGCGCGCTCAACGTGTTCTTCCGGGACATGCAGAACATCATCGACGTCATCCAGACGGTCATCACCTGGACGGTGCCGATGATCTACCCGTTCGTCATCATCGCCGACAAGTTCCGAGACACCCACCAGTGGGTCTACGAGCTGTACCTGTCCAGCCCGCTGTGCATCGCGGTGCTGCTCAACAACCGGGCCTTCTGGATTCCCTCGCTCGAGCATCCCAGACAGGCCCTGCCTGAGCAGCTGCCCGCACACCTGTTCACCCGTGGTCTCGCGATGATCGTGCTCGGACTGGCGTTCGTCTGGGTCTCGCAGCGGGTCTTCACCCGCCTCGAGGGCCGCTTCGCGGAGAAGCTCTGATGGCGGAGGCGATCATCGTCGACTCAGTCACGAAGAGCTTCACGCTGGCAAACCACAAGACCATGAAGAAGTTCGTCGTGAACGCCGCGAAGCGGCGACCACTCAGCCGCACCTTCACTGCCCTTGATGACATCTCTTTCAAGCTCGAACAGGGTGACAGCATCGGCGTGATGGGGTTGAACGGTTCCGGCAAGAGCACCCTGCTCAAGCTGATCTCCGGCGTGATGTCACCCGACGAGGGGCAGGTGCTGACGCGGGGTCGAATCGCCGGCCTGATCGAAGTAGGAGCGGGGTTTCACCCTGAGCTTTCCGGGAGGGAGAACATCTACCTCAACGGGGCCATCCTCGGCATGAGCGAGCGAGAGATCGACGCGAAGTTCGACGCGATCGTCGAGTTCGCGGAGATGCGGAGGTTCCTCAACAGCGAGGTGCGCCACTACTCGTCAGGCATGTTCATGCGCCTCGCGTTCTCGGTGGCGGTCCACACCGAGTGTGAGATCTTCTTGATCGACGAGGTGTTGGCAGTCGGTGACCAGCCGTTCAAACGCAAGTGCATGAAGCGGATCATGGAGCTGAAGGACGAAGGCCGCACGATGGTGTTCGTCAGTCACAGCCCGAAGCAGGTCATGAGAGTCTGCAACCGGGGCCTGGTGCTCGAACAAGGGCGGATGACCTTCGAAGGCACTGCCGAGGACGCGGTCCGCAAACTAGGCTACGAGCTCGCCGACGAGGACGACGACGAGTCGTGACGTCCTCGTCGTCGGCATAACTACTAGCCTGTAGTTCGCCGATAGCGGTTGCGCCATTCTGTAACAGTTGTGACAGTTGTGAGCGATGTGAAGCTGTTCCTCTGTTGGGAGTCTGTCGTGGAGACTGTCCGTACCGTCCGGTCGACCGGCTCCTTGGCCGCAGCGGTTGCCGCCTGCCTCGTCTTGTCGGTCATGGGACAGGAAGCGTCGGGGTTTGCGACGCTGGACAGTCCCTCCTCGTCACCGGACGTTCCGGCCAGCTCCCCGCCGGTCCTTGACCGGCTGCCGGAGCAGCGACCGGTCACCCCTGTGGTCCGTGAGTACCGGGTTCCAGGCCTGAGCCGTCAAGGCCTCGCGACGCTGGCTCGCGGTCAGCAGCAACGCGCCAGAACGGCGTACGCCGCGCTGAGTGAAGCCGCACCCGTCACCGGCTTCGCCGTCACCGGCGTCACCTGGACCGGCACCGCCGCCGAAGGTCTCGCCCTCGCTGTCCGGACAAGAGCCCACGACGCCTGGTCCACGTGGACTCCGCTGGTGTACGACGCCGATCACGGTCCCAGTGATGCAGAGACAAGGGACGCCAAAGCGGGCACCGACCCCTTCGTCATCGGGGACGTCGACGCAGTGCAGATTCGGGTGACCAGCGAGACCGGTGAGGCGCCGGGCGGCCTGACGATGTCGGTGATCGATCCAGGCACGTCAAAGGAGGTCACGAGCAGCACTGCCTCCACGCGCACTGCGCCGCCTGTGGCTTCGCTCTCCGCCAGCGCCGCCGTTCCAGGCGCCACCGCAACGCCCGCGCCCACGATCCACTCAAGAGCCGAGTGGGGAGCGGACGAGCGGCTGCGGGACTGCTGCGTCGAGTACGGAGAGGTGCATGCCGGCTTCGTCCACCACACGGTGAACGCCAACGACTACACCAGGGCGGAGGTCCCAGCCATCCTGCGAGGCATCTACGCGTACCACACACAGAGCAGGGGCTGGCGCGACATCGGCTACAACTTCCTGGTCGACAAGTTCGGACGCATCTGGGAGGGCCGGTACGGCGGAACTGCGCTCCCGGTCGTCGGCGCACACACACTTGACTACAACGAGAACTCGTTCGCCGCCTCCGCGATCGGCAACTTCGAGACGGTCCAGCCGTCCGCGGCTCTGCTCGACGCCTATGCACGTCTCTACGCGTGGAAGCTGAGCCTGCACGGCGTACGGCCCGCGACGAGGCAGCAGGTGGGGGGAAGGGTCTTCGACGCCATCAGCGGGCACCGCGACGCCGCAGCGACGGCGTGTCCCGGCCGCTACCTCTACGCCAAGGTCCCGGACCTGATCACACAGGCGTCGGCCTATCAGCACGGATTCGGTGGCCGCAGCCTGAAGCGGTCCTTCCTGCACGACGCGCGGCCCGACGTCCTGCTCGTGTCCGCTGCCGACGGTCGCGTCCGCACGGCGCGGGGGACAGCGGCGCCGGGGTTCGAACGAGCCCTGGGAGCCATCGACGGTTTCGCGCGCCGAGACCAGGTGACCGGGGTGGGTGACGTCACCGGCGACAAGCTGAACGACGTAATGATGCGTGACACCGTCACCGGCCGGACTGCCGTGTACAGGGGTCGGGGCGACGGCACGCTGTCACCGCCGGTTGCGACAACGGCGCGGTGGGCCGGCACCGACCTCTTCGCCGGTCCAGGCGATCTGACAGGTGACGGGCGAGCTGACCTCGTCGCCCGCGATGCCACCAGCCACGACCTACTTGTCTATGCGGGCCGTGACGACGCCACGTTCCGGGCGGCGAGGGTCGCGGTCCCGGCGATGGCCGGGTTGGACCAGCTGAGCGCGGCGGGCGACTTCGACCGTGACGGCCACCGCGACCTGTTGGCACGCCGGAGCGGCGGCGCCTTGGTGCTGCTGCTCGGCGACGGCACTGGCCACTTCCCCTCGCGCGCCCGGCTTGCGCAGGACTGGACGGCGTACGAGCAGACAATGGGAGGCGTCGACCTGACGGGAGACGGTCGGCCGGACGTCGTCGGGAGAGACTCGACCACCAAGCGCCTCCGTGTCTTCGCCGGCGTCGAGGGAACGACTTTGTCCCCTGCCCTCACGAGGACGCCGGCAACTGCGCAAGCCTGGTCGCTGAGCGGCGACCTCACCGGAGACAGACGTCCGGACCTGATCTCCATCACAGCCGAGGGAGGGCTGGTCCTACGGCCGGCTCGTCGGCAGAACTGGCTGGCTCCAGCTCGCGACCGCGCCCAGTCCTGGCCCGGAGTCGACCGGGTCATGGTCGTCGGAGACTGGGACGGCGACGGGTACGTCGACGCGATGGCCCGCGAGACGAGCACCGGCATGATCTGGCTCTACCCAGGCAGATCGACCGGTGGCTTCGGCGCGCGTACGCAGGGCTGGACCGGGTGGTCCGGCCGTTCGGAGATCACGCCGGTCGGCGACTTCGACGGCGACGGCCGACCCGACCTGATGGCAAGAGGGTCCGACGGCCGCATCTGGCTCTATCCGGGGCGTGGTCTGGCCGGTTTCGGCGCGCCGGTGATCATGAGGTCGTCGCTGCCCACGGGTTCCACCATCGTCCCCGTCGGTCTTTGGAACGACGACGGTGCCCCCGACATACTCGTCCAAAGCTCCACGGGAGCGATGAGCCTGTATCCCGGCAACGGCCCTGGTGGCCTCGACGACCCCGTCGCCATCGGCTCCGGCTTCTCCAGGTACACCACCTTGCTCGGCGCGGGCGACCTGACCGGCGACGGAAGGGCCGACCTGCTCGCCCGCACTACCGACGGGAGTGTCTGGCTGCTGCCGGGGCGAGGACCGTCCCTCGAGTTGTCTGGCGGCCGGTTGGCCGATCCACGGTATGTGGCTCACGGCTGGGGCGGCTACCGGTTGGGCTGACCCGAGGCATCGGGTCCCGGTCAGGTGGA
>JAUJOO010000005.1:140108-142989 GCA_030447585.1 Nocardioidaceae bacterium
GGGCAGATCGCGGTCCGGATATCGTGACCACCGGATCCGCCGGTGCTCTGGGCTCCATCAGTACGTCGGGCTGGGGTGGCACCTCGGCCGCGAAATCCCGCCAGCCCGCGGGCAGTGGTCGCTGAAACCCGCCGCCGAGGGGGTGCAGCGCTGTGGCCACCACCTCAGCGGCAGGGCCCGCACCGGCGCCGACGTCGACCGCGACAGGACCCACCACACGCAGGCTCACCTGACCATCCGGGGCTGTCAGCGTCAGTCCGGCCGCCCAGCCCCCGAGGACCGTGACAGCGGTCTGCCAGTGGGTCGGGAGCTCCACGGCGAACGTGACGCCGGAGGGCTGGGCGAGATCCGCGGCGAAAAGGTTCGCCACCTTGCTGACCCAGTTGTCCACCGTCAATGTGCTCAGCTCGACCCGTCCTCCCGATGTGCCGTCGTGGAAGGTGAGGAGCGGCTGGGAGGGGCTGGTGCGGAGCAGCCAAGCCAGGGCAGCCAATGGGTCACGGGGCGCCATCGCGAACCACTCTAGAGAAGCGCTGCAACTGGAGCGCGGGGGCCTCAGGTAGCCGCACTCTGGTTGGATGACCGCGTGGACGCGATCATCGTCGCCGGAGGTGCCGGGACACGGCTGCTGCCGCTGACGGCGAACCGTCCCAAGCCTCTGCTGCCCGTGGCCGGCATCCCTTTCGTCGTACACCAGTTGGTCAAGCTCGCCGACGCAGGTGTGGGTCGCGTTCTGCTGGCCACCGGTTATCGCGCCGAGCAGTTCGAGCCTCAGCTGGGAGACGGATCCCGCTTCGGTCTCGAGCTGATCTACGTCACCGAGTCGCAGCCGCTCGGGACCGCGGGAGCGTTGCGGCACGCGACCCCACAGCTGTCCGCCCGCGCGGACGAACCGGTTGTCATCTTGAACAGTGACGTGCTGAGCGGGCACGACCTGCTCGGCCAGCTCGAGCGGCATCGGGTCAGCGGCGCCGACGTGACGCTGCACCTGGTCGAAGTGGCTGACGCTCGCGCGTTCGGTTGTGTCCCCACCAATGCCAGGGGCCATGTCACCGCGTTTCTGGAGAAGGCGCCGCAGCCGGTCTGCTCGCAGATCAACGCCGGGTGCTATGTCTTCACACGGAGCGTCCTCGACGAGATTCCCGCCGGTCGAGCGGTATCGGTCGAGCGTGAGACATTCCCCGCGCTGTTAGCCCAGGGCCGCACCGTCGTCGGCTTCGTCGACTGCAGCTACTGGCTCGATGTCGGCACTCCCGCAGCCCTGTGCCAAGGGTCCGCAGACGTCGTACGCGGCGTTGCGCCAAGCCCCGCCTATGCTCGCCCACCCGCCGAGAGTCTTGTCGACGGCACAGCTTCAGTGGCGCCGACGGCCACGCTTCGTGGTGGCAGCACGGTCGGACCGCAGGCCACCGTGGAGAAGGGCGTCGTGCTCGACAGGTCCCTCGTCGCCGAAGGAGCATGGATATCAGCAGATGCCACGGCCATCGACTCCATCGTGGGCCCTGGCGCTCGGATCGGTCGAGGCACGGTGCTGCGCAACGCCGTCGTGGGAGATGACGCTCAGGTCGGTGTCGCCTGTGAACTCTTGTCGGGTGTGCGTATCAGCAACGGCGCGGTCATCGAAGACGGAGCCGTCCGCTTCTCTCCCGGCGGTGTGCTCACCTCACAACCTGGTGAGCCAGGAGATGCCCCCTAACAAGGCAGCGAACTGCAAGGTTCGGCCGACGACGATGGTGGCATAGAACAAGATCCGGTTGAACTCGAGCTGTCCGGCAAGCACGGCGGTCACTGCGAGCGGAGGAAGCGCCACCAGTGACGAGGTGAAGAGGACGCCGACCACCAGCATGGGCTTGTCATGGGTCTGCCGGCGAACCTTGGCATAACGACGCTGCCATTCGGGCCGCTCCATCCGTCGGCGTACGAAGCGCCAATGCAGCGAACGGCGGCTCGCTTCGTACCAGGGGAACTTCCCGACGGCTTGGCCGGCGCCTCCCGCCAGCGCCACCGACCAGATGTTGAAGCTGCCCAAGAACGCGGCGACACCACCGATGTACAGCTCCATGTTGACCAGAGGGACTACCGATGACAGCACTCCCATACCGAACGTCGCCGCGAGCAGCTTCAGAACGAGACCTTCCTACGCCGCGAGGGTGGGCCGATCGTGGGAGAGGGGCTACCTGTGCCAGATGAAACCCTCTGGTGCGTCGTCGTAGGGATACTTCTTCATGAAGTCGTCAAGAGCCTCGCCGGAGAAGGTGTCGCAGTAGAGGCTCACACCGAAGGACTCGGGCGGCGGGTCGCCGGGGGCTGGCTCCTTGTAGACCGGCTGATGGATCGACCAGTGGGTCAAGGCGATGTGCTTCCCGTCGGGGATGGGGCGGCCGCCGCCGTCCTCCTCGGTCCACGGGGCGATGATCACGTTGGACTTCGGGTCGCCGCCTCCGGCGTCGAACTTCTCGCCGGTTGCCTTCAGCTGGCGCAGCTGGTCGGCGTCTTCTGCGATCGTCTCGTCATACCAGACGATGGTCCAGCCGTGCTCGAGGTTGTGGACGAGCCGTTCGACCTCGGGGCGGTCGGACGCGGTGTAGAAGTGGTTTCCCGAGTCGTCGATGCTGGGGTTGTGCGGGCCGAACGACGGCGGCACGACGGAGTAGTCCACTAGGTCGCTGGTGTGGTCACCCGCGCCGGTCGCCTTCTCCTCCTGGACCGAGCCACAGCCGGCAGCCTCGGCGGCGGCACCGATGTCCGCGAGCTGCTGCTTCTCCAGCGCTGCGGTCGCCTGGCGGTTCCGGTAGACGCTGTAGCCGGCGACGCCGACGATGACGAGTGCTATCACGACACAGATGGCGACGACGATGATCGTGCGGCGCCTCTCGGCGGC
>JAUJOO010000005.1:143089-169681 GCA_030447585.1 Nocardioidaceae bacterium
TTCCTCGGCGGGTCCGACGACGACCTCGACGGACTCTCGATCCGAGACCAGCGCCGCGAACGGGTGGTGCTGGGCGTCGATAGGAGGGAAGTGGGACAGTGCGACCGGGTCGTCGCGAAGGGCAGCTGCCACCGCTGCCTCTCGAGTTCCGAGACCGAAAAGATCGAGGGAACTGTCGCGGATGAGCGCTGCCGCGCCGCCTCCGTGCTCACCCGGAGCAAGCACCAGATGACCGAGACCGGACACCACGGCGACAGGGCAGCGGCTGGCCTTGCCCTTGACCAGGTCAGCTGCCGATGCGAGCTCGTCGGCGATGGCGGGGACGGTTACCGTCAACGCATTCCCCTGCGCGTCGCGAGTGCCGCGCAGGTCCTGGCTCGGCGACATACCCGCGCATCCGATCGCCAGGTCGGTCTGCCCGTTGCGCCACGCCCGGCCCATCGTGTCGGACACCAGCACCGCGACGTTCACCCCGATCAGCTCGGCGACGCCTTGACGGAGGAGCCGCGCAGACTCATCGGGGTCGACCGGGAGCAGCACGACGGTTCCTGCCGCGGTGTTGGAGGCATCCACTCCGGCAGCGGCCATAACGAGGCCATGGCGGGTCTCGGCAACCACCGAATCGCCCCGGGTGGCAAGCGTGCGGACCGTCTCTGCGGCTACCGCCTCACGCCTGCTCCGCTTTGTGACCCGGCCCTCGGCCTTGCTCACCACCTTGCTGGTGACGACCGCGATGTCGCCATCGGCAAGGTGGCCGGTGTCCGCCAGCAGCCTTACGAGGTCGTCACCGGCGGCGATCTCCGGCCACTCGACCGGCCTGACCCGCAGCTCCGGACGCACTGCGTCAGCCACGACGGAGCCCGTCAGCCAGGTCTAGCACGTCGGCCGCGAGGCGGCGGGACAGGTGGGGGGTGCTCATGTACAAGGGGACGGCTCGGGTGGTGATCCCGAGGCCGTTGAGCGGTTCTGCTGCGGCGGCGTCCGACTCGTCGACGAGCCAGCCGTCCAGCAGGCCACCGTCGGATCGGGCGCCGTAGTGCTCGGCGACGCCCTGTGCGGTCACCTCGACGCCGATGGTCGGCAGCAGGCGGTCAGCCATCCCCCTGACAGGAGCGCCGTAGATGATGGGGGAGACGCCTACGACCACGGCTGAGCTGGTTCTCATGGCGTCGGTCATCCCCGGCACCGCCAAGATCGTTCCGATGGACACGACCGGGTTCGACGGCGCGACCACGATGAGATCGGCGTCGGCGATGGCCTCGGCCACACCTGGCGCCGGTTTCGCGTCTTTCGCGCCGACAGGGATGACGGCGTGTGCTGGGGGAGCCTTCAACCGGACCCAGTACTCCTGGAAATGCACAGCTCGCCGACCGTCCGCCTGCGTTGCGTCATCGATGACCACATGGGTCTCGACCCGGTCGTCGGTCATGGGGAGAAGTCGGACTCCGAGGCCCCACCGCTCACACAAGGCCGCGGTGACGTCCGAGAGAGGGAAACCGGCTCCCAGCATCTGGGTCCGGACGAGATGGGTGGCCAGGTCGCGGTCGCCGAGCCCGAACCAGGACGGCTCCACGCCGTATGCCGCCAGCTCCTCCCTGGCGTGCCATGTCTCGTCGCTGCGACCCCACCCGCGCTCCTCGTCGATGCCACCCCCGAGGGTGTACATCACGGTGTCGAGGTCTGGGCATACCCGCAGACCGAACAGCCAGATGTCGTCGGCCGTGTTGGCGATGACGCTCAGCTCGGCATCGGGGTGTCCAGCGACAGCGTCGCGGAGTCCCGACACGAACCGTGCCCCTCCGATTCCGCCCGACAGCACGGCAATCCTCATGAGTTTCTCCTATGTCAAGCCGCGGTCGGGAGGCAGGTTCCGGCCGTGCTGGAGGGGTTGGGTGACACTGACCGCAGGCTAGTCGTGCTCCTCCTGGATCGGTGAAACGGTCGACGCAGATCCGTGCGACCGCGGCGGGTGCCTTGTCCCACGCGGCCCGGCGTTGTGGCAGGCTATGCCTCTCGTAGTCCCACCACCTCAACAAGGGGGTCACCCGTGGTCACGGAAGCGACAAAGAAGTTCCGCGAGATTTTCGCCTACGCACTGCTCGCAGTCGCCGCTCTCTACGTCGTTGCGGGCCTGTCGCTGCTTTTCAAGAGCGAAGAGGACTTCGGTGCTGGCTTCCCGGAACGCGCCGCCATCGTCGGCTACGTCTTCTCCCACCCAATTCTCGTGCTGTCCCTCGCCGCAGCTGTGGCGCTCGTCGTCGGGTGGGGTCAGGCCAGCAAGAACGCCAAGGTCGTGGTGCTGGCAGCTCTTGCCATCGGAGCTGTTGCACTGTTGTTCGCGATCATCTCCTGGTTCAGCGCCTTCGGCGCCGACAGCGGCCTTGGTAGCGAGGTCTTCGGTGGTGTCTTCGGTGCAGGCAAGATCGTCGGGATCTTCCTGGGGTTGGCGCAGCTGATCTTCCTTGCCCTCACGGTTTTCTTCGCGTTCACCGCCTTGCAGTCGCTTCCCAAGGCAGCGGGGGCAAACCAGTGGAACCAGCAGGGTTACGGACAACAGCAGACCTGGGGGCAGCCCGACCAGGGTTACGGACAACAGCAGGCCTGGGGGCAGCCGCAACAGCAGCAGGGTTGGGGCAGTCACGCTGTCGGTGGTTCCACCGCCGCAGGATGGAGCGATCAGCCGCAGGTCCCCGAGCAGCAGGGGCAACCGGCGTCGTCCTGGGACCAGTCCTCCACCGGGCAACAGTCGTGGAGTCAGCAGGAGCAGCCGGGCTGGAGCCAGCACCCAGACCAACCGGCGTGGGGCCAGCAGGAACAGAGCAGCTGGGCCCAGCAGGCGGGCCAGCCCGTCGCCGACGCCTCTCAGCCGCCCGCAGGGAGCCATGCGCAGTCGGCTGAGCCTGCTGCCGCACCAGCGGAACAGTCGGCGGCCGAGACGGAGGAGGAGAAGCGGGACGACCAGCAGCAGCCACCTCAACAGGGCGGTTGGTGGCAGCAGCCATCTTCCTGAGTCCTCCACCTGGTTTTGCCCGGCGGAGGCGCAGCGCCGGTGCGGTCGTGGGGATCCCGTTGTACGGCGTGTCGCAGTCGAATTCCGCCATCCACTTGACGTATAGGGCCTGACAGGCATGTAATTTCACCAGTGTCGTTAAGAAACGGCGCCATCCGCGAAAATGTAGGGTCGAGGAGGGCACGCAGTGCGAGAGCTAGAACTACTCGACGGCGGCGCCGAAGAACTGATGTGGCAGGAGCGCGCCCTGTGTGCGCAGACTGACCCCGAGGCGTTCTTTCCGGAGAAGGGCGGGTCGACGCGAGAGGCCAAGCGGGTCTGCCTGTCGTGCGACGTACGAGGCGAGTGCCTTGAGTACGCGCTGCTCAAGGACGAGCGCTTCGGCATCTGGGGCGGTCTGTCGGAGCGTGAGAGGCGAAAGCTCAAGCGGCGGGCCGTCTGATCGGTAGGCACCGCGTAGGCGCAGGTCGCGGCGCCGACGTGGCGTGCGGAGCGGCGGGGTAGGGCCGCTAGGGTGGGGCGACCCACCGACGCGGTGGGTGTCGTCCCCTGTTCCTACGCCCTCGAGGTTGTCCTGCAGACATGAGTTCGGATCTCAGCGCTGACTGTGTCAGCGCCGTGATCGTGAGTCATGACGGTGAGCGCTTCCTCCCCAGACTCCTTGACGCTCTCGACCAGAGCGCGATCTCCCCGCTCGCGTTGGTGGCTGTCGACACTGGTTCGACAGACGGATCCCGACGGCTCCTGACGGACCGGTTGGGAGCGGAATCGGTCGTCCACGCCTCCCGTGACGCGGGCTTCGGCGCCGCCGTGAACCGGGGTCTGGACGCTCTGCGCCACACCGGTTCCACAGCCGAGGGCTGGATCTGGTTGTTGCACGACGACTGCGCACCGGACCCCGACGCGTTGCAGGAGCTACTCGCCGTCGCCACCAGTGACGACCGCATCGCCGTGGTGGGGCCGCGGATCCGGGCCTGGCCGCGCGCTCGCCGCCTACTCGAGGTCGGCGTCACCATCAGCGGCACCGGCCATCGTGAGACAGGCCTCGAACCGGGCGAGTACGACCAGGGACAGTATGACGAGCAGCGTGACGTCCTCGCGGTAAGCACGGCCGGCATGCTCGTCCGCAGAGACGTCTGGGACCGGCTCGGGGGCCTTGACCCCCGGCTACCGCTGTTTCGTGACGACGTCGACTTCGGATGGCGGGTGGCGAAGTCAGGGGCGCGCGTCGTCGTCGCGCCCGCCGCCGTGGTCTTCCATGCCGAGGCTGCCAGCCGGGGGGCCCGGCAGATAGCCAATACGGTCTCGCGGCCTCATCTGGTCGATCGCAGAGCGGCTCTCTACGTCCTGCTCGCGAACTGCTCTGCGGTTGCCGTGCCTTGGCAGTACCTCCGCCTCGCCCTGGGATCCTTGCTTCGGGCACTGGGGTACCTGCTCGGCAAGCTTCCCGGTGCCGCCCTTGACGAGCTCCGGGCCGCGCTCGGCGTCCTTGGGCGGCCAGACATCCTCTGGCGGGCTCGGCGCCACCGGCGGACCTACGCCGTCGCGGACCGCTCGCAGTGGCGGCCGCTGTTGCCCTCCTGGTGGACGCCGTACGCCAATGGGGTCGACTCCGTCCTGGGACTGCTCGACGCAGCCTTTCGAGACAATGCCTCGAAGGTCGGCTCGTCGGCTCGTCGGCTGCGTAGCGGCCGCGGCGATGCCACCGCACTCGAGTCCGGGCCGGTCGCCGACGAGGCAGTCAACCTGCCCGTCGGTGCCGGTCCGGTCGCCTGGATGACCTCCCACCCCAAGGTCTGCCTGACGGCTGCGCTCAGCGTTGTCGCCCTGATCGCAACCCGCGGGCTCCACGGTGCCGGCCTGTTACAGGGTGGCGCCTTGCTGCCCGCGCCGGCGTCGGCGAGCTCCTGGTGGGGGCTTTACACCGAGACCTGGCACGGCGTCGGGCTCGGGTCTGACGAACCCACCGCACCGTACGTAGCGGTTCTCGCGGTCCTCGGAACGGTCTTGCTGGGCAACGCCTGGCTTGTCGTTGACCTGCTGATCTTGTTTGCTGTACCCCTCGCCGCGCTGGGGGCCTATGTTGCCGCTCGTGCCTTGGTCAACCACCGGCTGGTCTGCATCTGGGCGGCGGTGGCCTACGGCATGCTCCCGGCACTCACCGGCGCCTCCACCAGCGGCCACCTCGGCACGGTGGCGGCCATCGTGGTCCTGCCGTGGGTCGTGCGCGCAGCCACGCCCCTCATCGCCGTCTCCGGCAGCGCCCACTGGAGGTCGGTAGCTGCGACAGGGCTCGCGCTCAGCATGCTGGTCGCCTTCGCCCCGATCGGCTGGCCGATGGCGGTCGCCGCGGCGCTGGCGGCGGCGTTGCTGTTCGTCGCCACCCGCCGAGTCACCAGAGTGCCGAAGCTGCTTGTCGCAGTCGCCTTGCCGCTCCCACTGCTGGCTCCGTGGTCGTGGCGGCTGGTGACGACACCAACCTTGTTTCTGACTGAAGCCGGCCGGATCGACCCTGGAGCGTCACCGGCCGCCACCGACGCCTGGAAGCTGCCGCTTGGTCAGGTGGGCGCGGCCGGTGCGGCTCCTTGGTGGTTGACGGGCGGTATCGCGGTGGCGGCGTTCGTCGCTCTGCTGCGACCAGACCGCCTGGGGAGAGTCGCGGCAGCCTGGGTGGTGCTAGCCCTGGCGCTTGCCACCGTCGCCGTGATGAGCACGCACTCCGTCGCCGTTCCGGGCACGAATGCCCGAGCCCTGGTATGGGTCGGTTTCCCTATTGCCGTAGCCCTGGGCGCGGCCGTCTTCGCGGCAGCGCTGGCCGCCGACGGGCTCACTGAAGTGGTGCGGTCGGGCAGTTTCGGTTGGCGTCAGCCGGTGGCGGCGTTGACCGTGCTCGGGGCGGCGGCCTCACCGCTTCTCGCAGTGGCCTGGTGGCTCGGTGCGGCACCGCACGGGGCTCTCGACCGCCGAGCGGCCACCGGACTCCCCGCCTACATGCTCGACGCCATGGCGGCCGAGTCCGCACAGCGGGTGCTCGTGGTCCGCACCGGCCGGCAACCGGTGACCTATGAGCTCTTGTTCGGCGACGGCCGTCGGCTAGGCGACGAGAGCGTTCTACGCGGCGACCCCTCAGCCGGGCTGACCGCCCTGGTGAGGTCCCTCGTCTCTCGCACCGAACCGCGAGACGTCACTCGCCTCGCCGATTACGGTGTTGCGTACGTCGTCTTGCCTCGGCCGTTCTCACCTGGTGTCGCCGCAGACCTCGACGCACAGCCGAGGCTGGCTCGGGCCGCCACCAGCAACGCGCGGGCCGCAGCCTGGCAGGTCAACCTGCCGACGGGGCTTGTGCAGGTCGCAGACGTCGACGCAAAGAGCAGGTCGAAGACGACGGAGGTGCTGCCAGTGGTCGATGGCTCCGTGCGTACCTCCGTGGCCGAGGGAGGTGCGTCGCGACTCGTCATAGTCGCCGCAGAGCACGCCGACAGCTTCGTCGCTCGCCTGGACAGCGCCTACCTGAGCGAGGCGGAGGTAGATGTCGGCACCGGTTTTCGGCTCGGGAGGGACGGCGGCACACTCGAGGTCGAAACGTCGTCCGTGCGCCCTCGATGGCTGTTCGCCCAAGGTGTCGCACTCCTAATCGCCGTGGTGTTGGCGCTCCCTGCCATCAGACGCCCGGAAGAGAGAGCCCCGTGAGCCTGACCCAGCTGACCGTGGCGGCTGTGGCGGTAGCGGTGGCTGCGGCTTCCGTTGCCGTCGTCGAGCGTGAAGGCGTCGACATCTCCAACCCGGACCCACCTGCAACTGTGCGGCCCCCGTCGGCTGTGACCCTGGCTTGTCCGAACTCCGCTCCGGACCGCGCCATGAAGACCCGGGTGTTCGGTGTGTCACCTGACACGGGTAAGGCACGGGGCAGTCTGAGGTTCGAGACATTGGCCCCAGCGCCCGTCCCCCTCGAGACAACACGTGCCGTGAAAGTTCCCCTCGACAAACCGCTCGAGCGAAAGGACGGCCCCTCGGTCCTGGTCCAGGCGCGGGGAGGTCTCGCGCCCGGCACCACCGCCTACCAGTACTCCGCTTTGCAGGGGCAGCGCCGGTCGGGGGTCGCCATCAGCGCCTGCACGGAGGCCCGCCGTGAGTGGTGGTTCAGCGGGGTAGACGCAAACGTAGGTGCAACGTCGCGGCTTGTCCTCACCAATCCGACTCCGGGCATCACCGTGGTGGACGTGGCGATCTTCGGTCGACACGGAGCAGTGTCAGCCGCTGGCGCCGTCGACATACCGCTGGCTCCGTACACCAGAAAGTCGATCGACCTGGCTCGACTGGCGCCCGGCGCAGCGAACGCCACCGTCCGCGTCCGGGCCAGTCGTGGCCGGCTTACAGCCGCCGTCGCGACCACGAAGGTGAACGGCGTAACTCCTGCCGGGGCTGACTGGATACCAGCCGCCGAACCGCCGCGGCGAGATGTCCTCGTTGTCGGCGGACCGCCGCAGGCGCAACGCCAGCAGCTGATGCTCACGAACCCAGGCTCACGCCAAGCGCTCGTCCAGGGCGAGGCGCTCACGAGCTCGGGGCCTTTCCTTCCCAGTGCCCTTGCAGACCTCACCATCCCGCCTCGCAGCGTGCTCGTCACCGACATCACCGACGTCGTCGACAACGCGTCGACGGCGCTTCACCTCACGTCCTCTGTCGAAGTGACCGCCGGCGTCGTCTCAACCGTCAGCAGTCCCGGTCCGGAGTTCGCCGTGTCGACGACCTCCGAGACGCTGACGAGCCGGCCTGCAGTGTTGCCCTTTCTCCGGGACCTTCGAACGACGGTGTGCTTCGCGATGGCCGACCGGGCGGGGGCGGCAGCGACCGTGGTGTACGTCGACAAGCAGGGCGCGAAGATGCAGAGACGACAGATCCAGGTCAGAGGAGGGGCCAGCACCTGCCGACGACTCGTCCCCGGGCCCGGGTCGGCGTACGCACTCGTGAGCTCGGACAGCCCTGGGGTGGTCCAAGCCGCGGCCCATTTCAGCGGTCCCGCAGGACTCTCGACGGTCGCCATCGCGCCGGGGCCATGGGAGGTCGTTCGTCCTGCGGTCGAACCAGCCCCTAGCCGCCCGGCCTTGGCACGTCGCTCGTCAGGCGTCCGGGGTGGGGACCGCCGTTCCGCATCACGGTCACGCCCTCCGATGGCGCCGGCCGATCTCGCCTGGACCGTTCCCGTGCGCAGTTCGGGTGGTGCGGCGCGGGACTTCGGCCGGCCCGCCGTCGCGGACCGCGTCGGCGAGAGCCAACAGGTCATCCACCGCAGTCGACTGGGACGCCGACCCCGCCTGGTGGCAGTCGCGCGCGACGGCGGATCACCTCCCACCGTGCCGCGCGCCGAGGTAGGCCGACGCTCAGCCGCTCGGCATCGGAAGGCCCAGCGCCCGGCGGTTGTCGCATGAAGCGTCGGTCGCCAACGTAGGCGGTCGATGACGGCATCCAGCTGGGGCTGTCGCGTGAGCCGCGTCGCCGCCGGTCCCAGCACAGCGGTCGTCGGCGTAGACGTAGGCGCGCCCTCGCCGGCGCGCTCGCCTGTGGTGCGGGAACAGGCGCGACGTCGGACTCGCCCTGTGACCGTACAGCGGTCGATCGCGAGCGCTCGGCATTGCTCGCCATGCGGAGTCGCCGTGTCTCTTCGCGGCCATGCATCGGGCCTGGGAGCGACCAACGTACTGTGTGCCTCGTGGCCCGCAGACTGAGCGCTCGGCATTGCGCAGCATCGGGCCCTGGCGACCAACTACTGTGTGCCTCGTGGCCGGCAGACCGAACCCGCAGCACTTACCGGTTCCGGCAGCCCGTACCGGGTCGGCTCGAGATCGACGAGGGCGAGGCCCTCGGGGACCGATGGTTCTGGCGGGGCCACTCAGCCCACATCCACCGCACGGCCAGGCCCGAGCGCAGCAGTTCGATGATCTGGTGGTGTCCTCGGTGGAACGGCTCGCCCAAAGGTGGGAGAGCGAGCTGCGTGACGTCGAGTTCGGGACCGAGGACGTCCCCCAGCTCCCCGACAGCTGGATGGGCGAGCCCGCGCCACTTGGCTCACTCGTGCGCCCGACAGGTCGGGCACCGGCCCGCATCGTCGTGTTCCGGCGGCCGGTCGAGCTGCGGACGCGCGGCCGGATGGAGCGCGCCGCGCTCGTCCACGAGGTCCTGGTCGAGCACATAGCGGAACTGCTCGGGCGCGAGGTCGAGGAGATCGATCCGCTGACGCCGTGACCTCCCCGCGTAAGTCGTCGAGGGCTAGGGCGCCTACTCGCCGAGTGCTAGTGCCGTGTGTCGAAAATCTCTTCACCGTTGCCGCACCCCATGCGGCGCCTGGCTGCGTTGGCGTCGTCGCCGACACCGATCGGCATCCTCCGCCGCCTTGCCATGCATCCACCTGAAGCACGGCAATCAGCAAAGGACTTCCGACACACGGCACTAGGTCCCGCCCGGCGAGCTCTCTGCCAAGATGGCTCGATGGCTGACCTCGACGCGATTTTCAAGGCGTACGACGTCCGGGGGCTTGTTCCGTCGCAGCTGGACGAGACAACTGCCCGCGCCATCGGAGCCGCCTTCGTCGACGAGGTGCTCGATGGCAGCGCCGAGTCTGCTGTCGTGGTGGGCCATGACATGCGTGCCACGTCGGTGCCACTTGCCGCCGCCTTCTCGGACGGGGTCCGTGACCGAGGCGGTGACGTCCTCCGAATCGGTCTCGCCTCCACCGACGAGCTGTACTTCGCCTCGGGGAGGCTTCGACTGCCGGGCGCCATGTGGACGGCTTCCCACAACCCCGCCGACTACAACGGGATCAAGCTGTGTCGAGCCGGGGCCGTGGCGCTGTCCACTGATACCGGGCTGGCTGCCATTCGTGACCGGGTGGCGGCCAAGCAGGAGAGACCTGCGGCTCTTTCACGTGGCCGAGTGCAGGATCGCGACCTGCTGGGCGACTATGCGTCGTACCTGCATGAACTCGTCCCCGTCACCGGTCGACGGCTGAAGGTCGTAGTAGATGCAGGCTCGGGGATGGGCGGGCTCACCGTCCCCGCTGTGCTCGGACCGCTGGACGTCGACCTGGTGCCCATGTACTTCGAGCTCGATGGTTCGTTTCCACACCATCCGGCCGACCCGCTGGACCCCGCCAACCTCGAGGACCTCCAAACCGCTGTCGTGGCCGAAGCTGCCGACGTCGGGCTTGCGTTCGACGGGGACGCAGATCGCTGCTTCGCCGTCGACGAGCAGGGCCGCCCCGTGTCGCCGTCCGCACTCACCGCCCTGATTGCGGTCCGCTGCCTCGCCGCCGAACCTGGGGCGCGCATCATCCACAACGCGATCACCAGTCGGGCAGTGCCCGAGATCGTCCGACAGCACGGCGGTGTGCCCGTCCGGACCCGCGTCGGACACTCACTCATCAAGGCGGCGATGGCTGAACAGAACGCTGTCTTCGGCGGCGAGCACTCCGGCCACTTCTACTTCCGGGACTTCTGGTACGCCGACTCGGGGATGCTTGCCGCGCTTCACCTGCTGGCGGCGCTCGCCGCCTACGGGGGGCCGGTGTCAAAGCTGGTGGCCGGTCTGGACCCCTACTTCGCCTCCGGCGAGATCAACACGCGACTGACGGCGGAGCCAGAGTCGATCTCGGCAGCCCTTGCGGACGCGTACGGTGGACGACCTGGTGTGACGCTTGACAGGCTTGACGGGCTGACCGTCGCTGCCGCCGAGTGGTGGTTCAATGTGCGCTTGTCGAACACTGAGCCGCTTCTGCGGCTGAACGTCGAAGGGGTGACACGAGACGTCATGGAGGGCGTCCGCGACGAGGTGGTGGAGCTGATGAGGAGGATCACGTGAACCTGGACCCGATGCTGCTCGAGATCTTGGTATGCCCTGACTGCAAGGGAACCTTGACCGTTGACGACGAGAACGACGAGCTCATCTGTGACAGTTGCGGCTTGATCTACCCCGTCCGCGACGACATCCCGATCATGCTGGTCGACGAGGCGCGCCGCCGTGGCGACGAAGAGTCCGGCTGAGCATGCCAGACGTCTTCGACGACAGCAGGCTCGACGACCCGGACGTCTTGGCCGCGGCCGATAGTGGGTTGCGGTGGCTTGCCGAGTCCGGCGCTCGGGTGCGCTCACAGGCGGATGCCGCTGTGGACGCAATCGCGGGACTGCCGCAGGACTCCATGCCACGGGCGATCGTCGCTGCCGGAGCTGACGCGCGGCTGCTGCGAGCGGTGCTGGAGCCGTGGTGCCCCGTCCCCTTCGTCGCCTGGCCCGGGCCGGGGCTACCGGGGTGGGCGGGAGCCCTGGACCTCGTTCTGGTGCTGGCCCCAGCCGGCGCCGACAGCGAAGCCACGTCCGCCGTCCACGAGGCCGTGCGCCGAGGTAGCACGCTCATCGCCGCCTGCCCCCCGCACTCGGTCATCGCCGAGCAGGCGCAGGGTCGGCACACCAGCGTGCTGCCCACGCAGACCGATGACACGCTGGCTGTGGCTGTCGTGATGCTTCAGGCGCTGCACTGCCTCGGTGTCGGCCCGGAGATCGCCGCCAACGATGTTGCGAGGGTCCTCGACGAGGTGGCCGTCACGTGCTCACCGCATCAAGACATCTCTTCCAACCCGGCGAAGAACCTCGCACTGTTCCTCGCCGACTGCTCCCCGTTGGTCTGGGGAGGCTCGGTCCTCGCCGCCCGGGCTGCACGCCGCGTGGCCGAGGCGGTGCGGCGTACGACGGGTCGGCCGGCTCTCGCCGCGGACGCCGGACACCTGCTGCCCGTCATCGAGGCTGCTCGGCGACGGGATCTGTTCGCGGACCCCTTCGACGATGTCGGCGCAGAGTCGGTGCGGCCCGGTCTGCTCTTCCTGGACGACGGGACCGACGAGGCTTCCGTCCGGGAGAACCGAGGCCACCTCACTGCAGTAGCGGCCGCGCACGACGTCCACACAGAGAGCATCGACGCCAAGGAAGGCCCCGAGATGGCACGCTATGCGGCACTGCTGACGACCGGTTGGTACGCAGCCACCTATCTCGGGATCGGCTTGTCTCGAGACGAAACGGGAGGCACACATTGAGCACCGAAGGCTCCGCCAAAGCGATCATCGCGGCCCTGCTCGCCAACCTTGGTATCGCGGTCACGAAGTTCATCGCGTTTCTGCTCACCGGCTTCTCGTCGATGCTTGCCGAGTCGATCCACTCGGTAGCCGACTCCAGTAACCAGGCGCTACTGCTGGTCGGAGGCAAGCGGGCACGCCGCGCCCCCACCGAGCAGCACCAGTTCGGCTATGGGCGCGAGCGCTACATCTACGCGTTCATCGTCTCGATCGTGTTGTTCTCCGTGGGCGGCCTGTTCGCGCTCTACGAGGCGTATCACAAGTACCACGAGCTCCAAGGCGGACACGGGGACGACCTCTTCGCCAGCAAGTGGAGGCTAGTCCCGGTCGTGGTTCTGGTGGCGGCAATCGTGATGGAGAGCTTCTCGTTCCGCACTGCGATCGTGGAGTCCAACAAGGTCCGTGGTGGCGCCACGTGGACCCAGTTCATCCGGAGGGCAAAGGCTCCCGAGCTGCCTGTCGTACTGCTCGAGGACCTGGCCGCCCTGCTGGGTCTCGTCTTCGCACTCTTCGGCGTCGGCCTCAGCCTCATCACCGAGAACGGCTACTGGGACGTCGCCGGCACCGTCGCCATCGGCCTGCTCCTCGTGGCAGTCGCGGTCATCTTGGCTATCGAGACGAAGAGCCTGCTTCTCGGAGAGTCAGCAGGAACCGAGGACCGGAAGGCGATCGAAGCGGCCATCACCGAAGGCGGCAGCGTCAACGACATCATCAGTCTGCGGACTCTGCATCTTGGTCCGGAGGAGATCCTCGTCGCCTGCAAGATTTCGGTTGAGCCGACCGACGTTGTCAAGGACGTCACCGACACGATCGACGCGGTTGAGGAGCAGATCCGGGCGGCGGTGCCGGAGGCTCGCTACATCTTCATCGAGCCGGACATCAGACGCGCAGCATCGAAGACCTGACCCGCTGCCATTTGACACGCCGCCTTCCCGGCCGGGAGGGGATTTCTCGAGGGCTCCGTTCCCATCTACCCTTGACGCATGGACTTCAAGGTTGCAGATCTTTCCCTTGCCGACTACGGCCGGACCGAGATCACACTCGCCGAGCACGAGATGCCGGGTCTGATCGCGATGCGTGAGCGGTTCGGCGACTCCAAGCCGCTGACCGGGGCACGCATCGCTGGCTCCCTGCACATGACCGTACAGACAGCAGTGCTGATCGAGACGCTCACTGCCCTAGGGGCGGAGGTCCGGTGGGCGAGCTGCAACATCTTCTCCACGCAGGACCATGCCGCCGCGGCGGTAGCGGTCGGCAAGGACGGTACGCCGGACAGCCCGACCGGAGTGCCGGTCTTCGCCTGGAAGGGCCAGTCGCTCGAGGAGTACTGGTGGTGCACCGAGCAGATCCTCACCTGGCCGGCGCAGACCAGCCCCACCGACCAGTCGGTTCGGCCCGTCGGACCGAACATGATCCTCGATGACGGTGGTGACGCCACGATGCTCGTCCACCTTGGCGTCGAGTACGAGAAGGAGGGCGCGGCTCCGTCTCCTGACTCCACCGACAACGCCGAGCTACGCGAGGTCCTCAAGGTGCTCACCCGGAGCCTCGACGAGTCTCCCGGCAAGTGGACGTCGATAGCCAACGGCATCAGAGGCGTCACGGAGGAGACGACCACCGGCGTCCACCGCCTCTACGAACGCCAGCGCGACGGGGCGCTGCTGTTCCCGGCCATCAACGTCAACGACTCGGTGACCAAGTCGAAGTTCGACAACCGGTACGGCTGCCGCCACTCGCTCATCGACGGCCTGAACCGCGCCACCGACGTCCTCATCGGTGGCAAGGTCGCTGTGGTCTGCGGGTACGGCGACGTCGGGAAAGGCTGCGCCGAGTCTCTGCGTGGACAAGGTGCGCGCGTCATCGTGACCGAGGTCGACCCGATCTGCGCGTTGCAGGCGGCGATGGACGGCTACCAGGTCGCCACCTTGGGTGAGGTCGTCGACCAAGCTGACATCGTCATCACCGCCACCGGCTGTTACAAGGTCGTGACTGCTGAGCTGATGGGCAGGCTGAAGCACCAGGCGATTCTCGGAAACATCGGTCACTTCGACAACGAGCTCGACATGGCTGGTCTCGCAGCGGTCCCCGGCATCGAACGTAAGACGGTCAAGCCACAGGTCGACCTATGGACGTTCCCCGACGGGCACTCGATCATCGTGCTGAGCGAAGGTCGCCTCATGAACCTCGGGAACGCGACAGGACATCCTTCGTTCGTTATGTCGAACTCGTTCACGAACCAGGTGTTTGCCCAGATCGAGCTGTTCACCAAGCCGGAGCAGTACCCGATCGACGTGTACGTCTTGCCGAAGCACCTCGACGAGGAGGTTGCGCGGCTCCATCTCGCCGCCCTCGGCGTCTCACTGACGAGCCTCACCGAGGAGCAGGCGAAGTACATGGGAGTGGCGACCAACGGTCCCTACAAGTCAGACCAGTACCGTTACTGACCGGCGGCTACTGACCGGCGGCTCGACCGCGCTGCCGCATCTGCGCTGAGGCCGAGGCTTGGCGTCGTACCCTTCTAGTACCCGGTGACCTCCCTCGGAGAGGCGGGTTGAGAAGGGACAGGCACGACTGTGGACACAGTGCGTAAACACCGAGGAAAGATCCTCGTCGTCGACGACGACTCCGCGCTGGCCGAGATGCTGACGATCGTGCTACGTAACGAGGGTTTCGAGCCGCGTGTCTGCGCGAGAGGTGACCGGGCGATGGCCGCCGTCCGCGAGTTCAAGCCGGACCTCGTGCTGCTCGACTTGATGCTGCCCGGGAAGGACGGCGTCGACGTCTGCAAGGAGATCAGAGCTGAGTCGGGTATGCCGATCATCATGCTTACGGCCAAGACCGACACGATCGACGTGGTCGTGGGGCTCGAGTCGGGGGCAGACGACTATGTCGTCAAGCCTTTCAAGCCCAAGGAGCTCGTCGCCAGGTTGCGCGCCCGCCTTCGCACGCACGAAGAGTCGGCTCCGGAGGCAATAGAGATCGGTGACCTGGTCATCGACGTAGCCGGGCACACCGTCAAGCGCGCAGACCAGAACCTGTCCCTCACCCCGTTGGAGTTCGACCTGCTTGTGTGCCTCGCCCGCAAGCCGTGGCAGGTGTTCACCCGTGAGGTGCTCCTGGAACATGTGTGGGGCTATCGCCACGCCGCCGACACCCGGCTGGTCAACGTCCACGTGCAACGGCTCCGGTCCAAGGTCGAGGTCGACCCTGAGAACCCTCAGATCATCCTCACCGTTCGAGGTGTCGGCTATCGCGCCGGTGAGGCGAGCAGCAGGTAGCTCATGGCGCATCAGGTCAGGGTCTCGCCGTCACCGTTGGGTGACATCGGCCGTACTCTCACGACTCCTCTCCGTGAGCTCGTTCGCCTGTGGCGCCGGTCGATACAGGCGCGCGTCGTCATCGGGACGCTCACGCTCAGCGCGGTGCTCGCCATCCTGGCCGGCTGGGTCCTGCTTCGGCAGGTCTCGGACGGGCTGGTGGAAAGCAAACGAAAAGCGGTGTTGGCACAGGCATCGGCGGGCATCGACACGGCGCAATCGCAGCTGGAGGCGCCCGACGCAGGCAATGTCTTCGAGTCCGGGACGGCCCTGAACCAGCTCCTGGATCTGCTGTCGCCGCGCAGCGAGGCTCGTGACGACTACTACGTCGTGACCATCGGACCGATCGAGTCCGTCGACGCCAGTGTGGCGACCAGCGGCGTGCGGGCATCCTCCGCCGAGATCGATGCCGAACGCTCGGTCCCCCCCGACTTGCTGTCCCGCATCCAGGACGAACCCGACATCTGGTGGGCCTATTCTTCCATCCACTTCCAAGACCCGGCCAGGCCATCCGAGCCAGGATTGGTCGTCGGCTCCCAGATCAGGCTGCCGAGCTCGGCCAACGGCTCCGAGCAGACCTTCGCCCTCGTCTACGTCTTCTCGCTGCAGGAGCAGAAGCAGACGCTCATAGTGGTTCGCGGTGCCCTCATCACGACAGGTTCGTTGCTTGTGGTGCTGCTAGGTACCATCGCCTGGCTGGTGACACGTCAGGTCGTCACGCCGGTGCGGCTTGCCCGCCGCATCGCCGAGCGACTGGCGGCGGGGCGGCTCGAGGAGCGTATGCACGTCCGTGGCGAAGACGACATCGCCCGGCTCGGCCATTCGTTCAACCAGATGGCTACTGGGCTGCAACGCCAGATCAGGCAGCTGGAGGAGCTGTCACGTGTGCAACGCCGCTTCGTCGCGGACGTCAGCCACGAGCTGCGGACACCGCTCACCACCGTGCGGCTCGCCTCCGATGTCCTTCACGACGCGCGAGGGTCCTTCGACCCCGCCACCGCGCGCTCCGCTGAGCTGTTGCAGCATGAGCTCGACCGGTTCGAGGGTCTCCTGACCGACCTGTTGGAGATCAGCCGGTTCGACGCCGGTGCCGCTCTTCTGGAGCTTGCTGACGTCGACATGCGAGAGGTGGCGGAGCGTGTCGTCGACGCCGCTGAGGCGCTGGCCGAGCGGCGCGGCTCGACGGTGACGGTCACGGTGCCGGCGAGTCCTTGTGTCGTGGAGGCAGACGTACGCCGGGTGGAGCGAATCGTGCGCAACCTGGTCGTCAACGCGATCGACTACGGAGCAGGCAGCGACATAGAGGTAAGAGTGGCCGCCGGCGACGGCGCAGTGGCCTTGGTGGTGCGCGACCATGGAGTCGGTCTTCAAGCAGGCGAGGAATGCCTCGTCTTCAACCGGTTCTGGCGCGCAGACCCAGCCCGCGCGAGAACCAAGGGCGGCACCGGGCTCGGGCTCTCGATTGCCGCGGAGGACACCACCTTGCACGGCGGCATGCTGGACGCATGGGGAGAGCCGGGGCTGGGTTCCGTATTCCGCCTCACCCTGCCGCGCAGGCCCGGGGACCCACTGGTCGGCTCGCCGCTGCCGCTGGTCCCCGAGGAGCGGCAGCCAGTACCTGTCGGGGCGCCGTACAAGCAGCACTCCGACAGTAATCGGAGGAGTAGGTGAGGAGTGTGAGACACCGCGTTCTCAGTCGTGTCGCCTGTTGCCTGGCCGGCGTCGTGGCCACCGCGGGATGCGTCTCGTTGCCCACCGACTCACCGGTGCGGCCAGGTCGCGACCTGGGGGTGCAGGATGAACCTCAGCTGAACAGCCACCGGCCCGCCCCTCCTGCTGAAGGTGCCGCACCCGCGGAGATCGTCGCGGGATACTTCGAGTCCATGCTGGCCTACCCGCGGTCTGAGTCGCTCACGCGCAGCTTCCTGACTCCTACTGCTGCCAAGCGCTGGGACCCGGCCGAGGGTCTCGTGGTCTATGACGACGAGACGTTGGTCGTGGAGGGAGAAACCCTTACGTTCCGGTCACGACGACTCGGCGCCCTCGACGACAGGGGTTCGTGGACCTCCTCCACGCCGGCGAGCTCTGCCATCACACTGCCGGTTCGGGTCGAGCGGGTGGACGGAGAGTGGAGGTTGGCGAACCCACCGGCAGGGACCTACATCGACAGCGACTACTTCGACCGCTACTTCGACCCTTTCGCGTTGTACTTCTTCGATCCGACGAGCACGATCCTCGCCCCGGACCCTGTCTATGCGTTGCTCGGTGAGTCGACTCCAACTGTGCTCGTCAGGAACCTACTCAAGGGACCCAGCCGACGGATGTCCGGCATAGTCTCCACCGCCGCGCCCGACGACCTCACGATCACCGCTCCGGTGACCCTGTCGCCGTCCGGGGTGGCCGAGATCTCGTTGAGCACGGTCGCGTTGACCATGACGTCCGAAGAGCAGGCGTTGCTGGCGGCCCAGCTCGTCTGGACACTGCTCCCCTTACCGGAGGTCCGGGAGATTGCCCTGACCGTCGACGGTCAGCCTCTCACCATCGAAGGTTCCGGCACTCAGTTCAGTGTCGAGGAAGCCTTCGAGGGCTACGACCCGGCCGGCTTTGCCGTGAGAGCGCAGCTTTTCGGGATCACCCGGCAGGGCCTGGTCAGAGTGACGCAGGACAGTTCCACCCTGCTGCCCGCGCCGATCGCGACAGCCCTCGAGAAGCCTCGCTCGGTGGCGGTGGACCCCTCCGGCGCACTCGCCGCCGTGGTCTCGAGACAAGGCAGCCGCGTTGTCGTCGGTCAAGTGTTTGACGAGACAAGCGGCACGTCGACGTGGTTCCGCGGTGGCAAAGACCTCCTTCGTCCTTCATGGGATCTGCACCAGGTGCTCTGGCTCGTCGACCGGACGTCGGCAGGTGCTCGCATCTACGTCACGACCGGGGACCAGACCCGCACAGTCAAGGCGGCCGGCATCACTGGACAACGGGTGCTGTCGTTCGCGATCTCGCGCGACGCGACGCGCATGGCCGCGATCGTCAGCCAGGACGGTCGGACCCGCCTGGTCATTGCCATGATCGATCGGTCGCCTGATGACCCGTTGGACGTGACGCTGTCGTCGGCAGACCCGGTATTCGTGCCCAGCGTGAGCTTCAGCGGCACGAACAACCTGGTGTGGATGAGCCCGACGAGTGTGGCCGTCCTGGCGGATGAGGTCGGTGGCGACCTGCAGCCGTTCGAGGTGAGCATCGACGGCTCGACCATCACCGCGTTCGACGGTTTCCTGCCCATTCGACCGAGGGCGATTGCGTCTGGACCCAACGTCGAGATTCCTGTCCTCGTCGGGAGCCGCCGCGGAGAGCTCTACGTCCGAGACCCCGAGTCCGGTTGGGAGCCGTTCGGTGGCGGGTCGCGCGTGCGGTCGCCGGCCTATCCCGGCTGAATCGGCTCCTGGCCTGTGGCTGTCGCAGCGGGTCCACAGGCGGTTCGGCGTACGTCGTAGTGCAGCCGGGGATGAGGCAACGTGAGCTGGTGAGCATGCGTGAAGACCTGGCAGCCGCGACCATTGACCTGTTGTTCGGCTCGTCCTGCGTCGGCTGCCTCGAGCCGGGGCGGGCGTTGTGCGGCCGCTGCCAGCGCGCACTGGTGCGGCGACCGAGTCGCACCTGGCCTTCTCCGTGTCCCGCAGGCCTCCCTGCGGTGTTCGCAACGACCCTGTACGACGACGTAGCGCGGGCGGCCGTGGTGGCCCACAAGGAGGAGGGCAGGTTGTCACTGGCCCAGCCGCTTGGTCGGGCGCTGAGCTGGGCCGTCTTGGCAGCGCTCGCCGAGGTTCCGCGCTCTCGCATCACCGCGGTGGCGGTCGTACCGGTGCCGTCGGCTCGGCGCACCGTTCGTGACCGCGGCCATGACCCGCTCTTGCGGATGTCGAGGCGGGCCGTGGTGGAGCTGCGACGGGCGGGGGTCGCGGCCGAGCTTCGCCCGTGCCTGCGGGTCGTCCGGCCGGTCGCCGACCAGGGCGGACTGTCTGCCCATGCCCGCGCCCTCAACCTCGAGCACGCCTTCGCCGTACGTCGCCGCCCGCCGGCGTCTCCGGTCGTGGTCGTCGACGATGTGATGACCACGGGCGCGACCTTGGTCGAGGCCGCCAGAGCCTCGCGTGAGTGCGGTCTGGACGTCATCGGTTCGGCCGTCGTCGCAGCGACGGCCCGACGTCTGCCTCACCGCTTCGGCGACACCTGACCACGCCCTCGGCGAAGACCTGCCGGAGCCCGGTAGGCGTCGGTGTCAAGGACGACAGGCAGCGGCTAGGGTCAACACATGGCACCGGTCCGGGGTGCAGCCCAATCCGGTGTCCCTGGATCAGCTGACTGAGGAGGCGCGTGTGGAAGTCGTGGTCAAGGGTCATCACTGCGAAGTGTCTGACAGGTTTCGCAGCCACGTCGAGGACAAGCTGTCGCGGCTGGAGAAGTACGACCACCGCATCATCCGGGTCGATGTCGAGGTTATCGCCGAGCCGAACCCGCGCCAGGCGCAGCAGTCGACGAGGGTCGAGATCACCATCCGCAGCAAAGGCCCCGTCGTGCGAGCGGAGGCGGCCGCCGAGGACAAGATGAGCGCGCTGGACAAGGCGGTCGAACGGCTGAGTGCGCAGGCGCGCAAAGCAGCAGATCGACGGCGGATCCATCACGGTTCCCGCACTCCCACCTCGCTCGGTGAGGCGATGGCAGACAGTGACCCGTTGGGCTCGGTGCCCACCGATGACGAGCCTGACGATTTGGCAGGTGAGCACAAGGTCGGTCCACTGACAGTGCAAGGCGACGGTCCCCTCGTGGTCCGCGAGAAGTCGCACCCGGCGGTGCCCATGACGCTCGACCAGGCGTTGTACGAGATGGAGCTCGTCGGACACGACTTCTACCTTTTCGTCGACAAGGACTCCGACGAGCCGGCCGTCGTCTACCGGCGCAAGGGATACGACTACGGGGTCATCCGGCTGAGCGCCTAGAGCGAGCAACGCCGGGTCGGCCCGGTCCGTGCGATCATTTCCGCATGCAGCTGCACCGCACCGACGTAGAGTCGCGGCCCGAGCCGATCCGTGTGCTTGTCGTCGACGACCAGGAGCTGTTCCGCCGAGGACTGGTCATGCTCTTGACGGTGGAGGACGACATCGAGGTGGTGGGTGAGGCCCCGGACGGCGACGCCGCCACCAGGCATGCGGCCGCCGTACTCCCCGATGTGGTCCTGCTCGACGTGCGGATGCCCAGGCGCTCCGGCATCGAGGCCTGCGCCGCGATCAAGCAGGTAGCCCCAAGCACCAAGATCATCATGCTCACGATGTCCGATGACGAGGCAGACTTGTATGACGCGATCAAGAGCGGCGCCTCCGGATACCTGCTCAAAGACGCGTCGATCGACCAGGTGGCCCACGCGGTCCGGTTGATTGCCGACGGTCAGTCGCTCATCAGCCCCTCGATGGCGGCGAAGCTGCTCGACGAGTTCAAGGCGATTGCGTCGGCCGGGAGTCGCGCGGACCCCATCGCTCCTCGCCTCACCGACCGCGAGCTCCAGGTGCTGCGGCTGGTGGCCCGGGGACTCAACAACAAAGACATCGCCGCGGAGCTCTTCATCAGCGAGAACACGGTCAAGAACCATGTCCGCAACATCTTGGAGAAGCTTCAGCTGCACTCGCGCATGGAGGCCGCCATGTACGCCGTCCGCGAGAAGCTGTTCGACCTGTCGTGACGTGCCTCGGGTGGCATGTCACACCACGGCGGGGTGAAGACTGTCGCCGCAGCCGGTTACGGTCGCCGCGATGAACCGGCAGTCGTTGAGCAAAGCGCAGGCGCGCCGGGTTGCGCTCGCTGCGCAGGGGTTTCTCGACCCGCGCCACGAGACCCCCACGATGCGCACGTTGTCGCGGACGCTGGCTCGAACCGGCGTCTTGCAGGTCGACTCGGTCAACGTGCTGCAGCGCGCACACTACATGCCGCTGTACTCGCGGATGGGTCCCTACGACGTCGAGCTGCTGCGCCGTGCCTCCGAGCAAGCGCCGCGACGGATGGTCGAGTACTGGGCGCACGTCCAGGCGTTCATGCCGGTTGACCTGTGGCCGGTCATGCGTCACCGGATGGAGTCCTACCGCGCCAAGCGCGGGAAGTGGCACGTCATGGCAGCGAAACCGGAGCTCGAGGAGTCACTCCTCGAAGAGGTTCGCGAGCGCGGCGCATCGACGGCCCGCGACCTCGACGACGGGCTTCCCCGGGCGAAGGTCCACTGGGGATGGAACTGGTCGGACACCCGAATGGTGCTCGACTACCTCTTCCTGGTGGGGGACCTTGCCATCGCCCGGCGCAACTCGCAGTTCGAGGTGGTGTACGACCTGCCGGAGCGAGTCCTGCCGGCCGAGGTCCTGGCGCAGCCGACACCGTCCCTCGCCGACGCCAACCGTGAGCTGGTGCGTCGCGCCGCACGCGCGCACGGGGTCGGCACCGCGCAGTGCTTCCGCGACTACTACCGGATGCCGGCCAAGGCCGCCGCTTGCGCCATCGTCGAGCTGGTGGACGCGGGGGAGCTGTTGCCGGTCACGGTGGAGGGGTGGGACAGGTCGGTGTACCTGCACCGAGACGCCCGGCTGCCGCGGCGGGTTGCCGCCCGTGCCCTGCTCAGCCCCTTCGACCCGGTCGTGTGGGAGCGGGCCCGGGCCGAGGCGCTTTTCGACTTCCGCTACCGGATCGAGATCTACGTACCGGCGCCGCAGCGGGTGCACGGCTACTACGTGCTGCCGTTCCTTCTCGGCGACCGCATCGTAGCCCGGGTCGACCTGAAGGCGGACCGATCCGCCCGTCGGCTGGTGGTCAAGGCGGCGTACGCCGAGCGGGACGCCCCATCCGATGTGGCCGAGGAGCTGAGCGCCGAGCTGCGGTCCCTGGCTGGCTGGCTCGGCCTCGGCACGGTTCAGGTGGACCCGCGCGGCGACCTCGCGCCAGCGCTCGCGAGCTGTCAACGCGCGTCGTGACGAGCCCCCGAGGTGCCACTAGACTGGCGTGGCGCCGACGCGTTCGGCTCGCCGACCCGCCCGCCCGACCGGGGCGAGGCCCCCTGACCAGGAGTTGCACCCGTGCCCGTTCTGCTCGACAAGGTTCTCCGCATCGGTGAAGGCAAGCAGCGTCGCAAGCTTGAGTACGCCGCCGCTCAGGTCAACGCCATCGAGGACGACTACGTCGCGATGAGCGACGAGGAGCTGCAGGCGCAGACCGTCGACTTCAAGAAGCGGCTCGACAGCGGCGCCGATCTCGACGAGCTACTCCCCGAGGCCTTCGCCACGGTCCGTGAGGCGGCAAAGCGAGTCCTCGGTCAACGCCACTTCGACGTCCAGCTGATGGGCGGCGCGGCTCTCCATTACGGCAACATCGCCGAGATGAAGACCGGTGAGGGCAAGACCCTCGTGGCCACCCTTCCGACCTACCTCAACGCGCTCACCGGCAAGGGCGTGCACGTCGTCACCGTCAACGACTACCTGGCCAAGTACCACGCGGAGTGGATGGGTCGCGTCTACCACTTCCTCGGGCTCAGCGTCGGCCAGATCCTGCCCCAGATGACGCCGCAGCAGCGGCGGCAGTCCTACGACGCCGATGTCACGTACGGGACGAACAACGAGTTCGGCTTCGACTACCTGCGCGACAACATGGCGAGCAAGATCGAGGACTGTGTCCAACGTGGCCACAACTTCGCGATCGTCGACGAGGTCGACTCGATCCTCATCGACGAGGCTCGCACGCCACTCATCATCTCCGGTCCGGCCGACGAGTCGGTGAAGTGGTACGACGAGTTCGCCACGCTGGTGGGGCGGCTGCGCCAGGACGTCGACTACGAGGTCGACGAGAAGAAGCGCACCGTGTCGGTTCTCGAGGACGGCATCACCCGGGTCGAGGACCGCCTCGGCATCGACAACCTCTACGACGCCGTCAACACGCCGCTGATCTCGTTCCTCAACAACGCCATCAAGGCCAAGGAGCTGTTCCGCAAGGACAGGGACTACGTCGTGATCGACGGCGAGGTCCTGATCGTCGACGAGCACACCGGTCGCATCCTGCACGGACGCCGCTACAACGAGGGCCTGCACCAGGCCATCGAGGCTAAGGAGGGCGTGGTCATCCGCGAGGAGTACCAGACTCTCGCCACGATCACGCTGCAGAACTACTTCCGGCTCTACGACAAGCTCGCCGGGATGACCGGTACCGCGATGACGGAGGCGTCGGAGTTCTCCAAGATCTACAAGCTCGGCGTCATACCGATCCCGACGAACAAGCCGATGATCCGAGCCGACCAGCGTGACCTGATCTACCGGACGAAGGACGCCAAGCTCGCGGCCATCGTCGACGACATCGCCGAGCGGCACGCCGAGGGCCAGCCGATGCTCGTCGGCACGACGTCGGTGGAGAAGTCAGAGGAGCTGTCCGGTCTGCTGAAGCGCCGTGGCATCCCCCACACAGTTCTCAATGCCAAGCATCACGCCGACGAGGCACACATCGTCGCCCAGGCGGGCCGCAAGGGTGCGGTGACCGTTGCGACCAACATGGCCGGCCGCGGCACCGACATCATGCTGGGCGGTTCGATCGAGTTCCTCGCCGACGAGGAGCTGCGGCGCAAGGGCCTCGACCCGAACGAGAACTCCGAGGAGTACGAAGCCGCCTGGCCCGAGACGATCGAGCGCATGCAGGAGCAGGTCAAGGCCGAGCACGACGCGGTCAACGACGCCGGCGGCCTCTACGTCGTCGGCACCGAGCGGCACGAGTCGCGTCGCATCGACAACCAGCTGCGTGGCCGCTCCGGCCGACAGGGTGACCCGGGGGAGTCGCGCTTCTACCTGTCGCTCGACGACGACCTGATGCGCCTGTTCAAGTCGGACTGGGTCGACTGGGTGCTGACCACCATGAAGATCCCCGACGACGTACCGATCGAGAACAAGCGCGTCACCGGCGCGATCGCCTCCGCACAGGCGCAGGTGGAGACCCAGAACTTCGAGACGCGCAAGAACATCCTCAAGTACGACGACGTGATGAGCCGCCAGCGCGAGGTCATCTACCGGGAGCGCCGTCAGGTGCTCGAGGGCGCCGACCTGCACGACCATATCCGCGGCATGATCGACGACACCGTCGAGGGATACGTGGTCGGAGCGACCGAAGGCTTCCCCGAGGAGTGGGACCTCGACAAGCTGTGGACGGCTCTGAAGACGCTCTATCCCGTCGGCATCACCATCGAGGAGCTCGAGGCCGAGCTGGGTGGCGTCGAGGGGATGACGCGCGAGGTGCTCGTCGAAGAGCTCAAGGCCGACGCCCACCGCGCCTACGACGCGCGCGAGGAGGCGCTCGGTGACGAGGTCATGCGTGAGCTGGAGCGCCGGGTGCTGTTGTCCGTGCTCGACCGCAAGTGGCGCGAGCACCTCTACGAGATGGACTACCTGCGCGAAGGCATCGGGCTTCGGGCCTACTCGCAGCGCGACCCGCTGGTCGAGTACCAGCGCGAGGGCTTCGACCTGTTCAGCGCGATGATGGAGTCCATCAAGGAGGAGTCCGTCGGCTACCTGTTCAACGTCGAGGTCTCGGTGGCCGACGAGCAGGACGAGGAGGCCGCCGCCCAGATGCAGGCGGCCGCTGCGTCGCTCGTGGCCGGTCAGTCCGGGGGCATAGCGGCCGAGACCGACGCCGCCCCTGCGGAGCCGGCCGACGCTGAGGACGACGGCCACCGGCCTCACATCCAGGCGAAGGGACTGTCGGAGCCGAGCGCGCCGAAGAAGCTGTCGTACTCAGCGCCGACCGTCGACGGTGACGCCACCAACCAGCTGCGGGTGGAGGACGAAGAAGACCAGTTCGCCGGCGTCTCCCGCAACGAGCAGTGTCCGTGCGGCTCCGGCCGCAAGTTCAAGCGCTGCCACGGCGACCCCGCCCGCCGTAACGCGTAGGCTCGATCGACGCTGTCAGGCGCGCCGCCGGTCAGCCGAACGTTATCGCCGTGCAGAGCCAGCGGCCGCGGACTACTTCCAACCTTGCGGCGACGGCGCGAGAGCGGCCACCGCAGGTGACCCGGGCAGCGATCTCGGCCGCTGCTGGGCCGAGCTGAGCGACATGGACACTCGCCACCTGTTGACGACCAGGTCGTACGCCGGTGGCCTGGCGGCGTAAGGACACCTGTCGCTGGCGGCAGCCGATCTCCTCGTAGACCCGCTCGTCGGTCCAGCGTAGGAGCTGGGTCAAGGGTCGGTCGCAAGACACGACCTCGACGACGGCTTGCAGGAAGCGCCCCGCCCAGCCGGAAGCATCCAACGCCCCCGCCGGGGAGGCTGGATCGACAAGGCTGAGCGACAGCGGCTGCTGGTCATCGGCTCCCGTCGGGAAGCTGAGCGCAAGTGATCCCTGCGTGTAGGAGCGCTGCGGACCTTCGAGAGCGGCCTCGAGGTCATGCCAGCTCTGGTTCCGTCTGCTGGGAAGTCGGTGCACGAGAGCCGGCCGTGCAGGTGTAGCGGTCATGATGGGTCCTCCGGTCTGTCGAGGTGGGTGCCGGGGAAGATCAGGTCGGGATCTGGCCCGATGGTTTCGGCGTTAGCGGCGTACCAGGCGTCTACGGAGCGGGCGACCTCAGCGTTCGACGCGCTGCGGTCGAGCCCGCGGCTGGCGATCAGCCACAGGCAGTCACCAGGTCGTACGACGACCGACGACGGCCTCCGCTCGGGGACGGAACGCTCCCGCAAGGGCAGGTCTGGGAGCGGCAATCCGCCTACTCGGATCTCACACGAGGAGCGACACTCACTGTCTCGGTCGTCATCGGCGAGAGACGAGGCGCCGGTGGTGGGAAGTGTGACGCCCACACCGCAGAGGACTACCACCAGCCGTCGGCCCCACAGCGGGCACCAAGCGACCGACACACGGTGCAGCCAGTGGTACCGCTCTTCAGTCAGTACGTCGGCGAAGGTGAGGACGAGGCTGGCGGCCAGGCCGGTCAGCGCCACGACGAGGCACCCGACGGCGGCTTGGGTGACCAAGCCGTCGAGCGTCAGTGAGCCAGCCTCTTCGCGCCCGAGCCGAGACCACCAGGTCGGCGCAGTCTCGACGAGCCGAGACCACCAGGTCGGCGCAGTCTCGACGAGCCGAGACCACCAGGTCGG
>JAUJOO010000005.1:169781-195071 GCA_030447585.1 Nocardioidaceae bacterium
AGCCGAGACCACCAGGTCGGCGCAGTCTCGACGAGCCGAGACCACCAGGTCGGCGGAGTCTCGAGCCAACGCCATGGTTGCGTTACGGCGAGGACTGCCACGAGCGCGCCGCCGACCAGGCTGCGGCGAAGGGTGGCTGGCTGAGGAGACAATGGGTGCAATCCTTACGTTTGCTTATGTTTGCTTGTCTAATACTTCGTTTCCGGCATGTCAAGCACGCTTCCACAACGGTGGCGGGACCTCGGCGCGGTCCGTAGCCTGCGAGCATGCGATGGCAGGAGCTCTTCGCCGACCTCGAGGCGCAGGCACGGTCACTGGAGCAAGAGGAGCTCGAAACAGAGATCGTCGACCGCATCCGGGGTGAGATCGCCGAGATTCGGCTCATCAACCGCATCCGGTCCGCCGTGGGCAGTCGGATCCGCTTGCAGGTCCAGGCAGTGGGGCTTGTCGAGGGCCGCCTCGATCGGGTGGGGAAGGACTGGCTGCTGCTCGCGACCCCTTACGACGTCGTGATAGCTACTGCCGCCGTCGGTGCTGCGTTGGACCTGCCGGTCGCGGCTGTTAGTCCTGACGGCCTGAGCCCACTGGAGAGCAAGCTGGGCCTGACGGCGGTGCTGCGTGCGATCGCCGTCGACCGCTCAGCGGTGACAGTGCGGCTGCGCGACGGTTCCTCCTACACCGGCACCCCCGACCGGGTCGGCGCGGACTTCGTCGACGTGTCACTTCACGACCTCGCGGACCCGCGGCGAGACAGAGCGGTCAGAGGTCGTTGCACGATCGCCTTCGCGGCGCTCGCCGCTGTGAGCCGTCATGGCGACCCGTGGGCTGCTCCCTGACCACCATCGTGCGGGCGGGGGTTCACGGGCGGGGTTCAGTCGACGTCGGCTGGGTCTTTGGCATCGGTGTCACTGTCGACGGAGAAGGGGTGATTGTCGATGAACTCCTTCGTCGACGCATAGGCCTCTGCGATGTATGCCTCGAGCGCCGTGCTCTCCACCCGCCACTGCCCCCGGCCGCCGATCTTGATGGCTGGAAGGTCCCCACGGCGTACGAGCGCATAGACCTGGGGGACCGAGATGCTCAAGATCTCCGCCACGTCGGGAAGCGAAAAGAACCGCCGCGCTGGGTCGGTAACCATGGACACGAGTCTCCCACGACCCTCCTGAAGCAGGTGCGAAAGGGGAGAGAGTGTGGACAACCCTTCCCTCACGTGCGCCGTGGAGCAACAATGAGGACGTGTCCGTGCTGCATCGCACCGCTCGCACGACCCAACTGGTTGCGGGCGCAGACTCCGGCCTGCCATCGCCGGCGGCGCAACGCCTGCGCACGTCACGGTGGCGTGACCCGCGGCTCTGGCTGGGTGCCGCTCTTGTCCTCGCGTCGACGGTCGTGGGCGCCAGAGTCCTCGAGGCCGCAGACGACACGGTGGCCGTCTGGGCGCTTCGCGGTGACCTGGCGGCTGGCGTGCCTGTGAAGCCGGACGATCTCACGGCCGTCAACGTCCACTTCACCGACGACGCCGACGCCGCACGCTACGTCAGCGCAGACACACCCCTGCCGGCCGACCTGCACCTTGTTCGCGATGTCGGGGCGGGCGAGCTGCTTGCGGCGAGCGCATTGAGCGACGACAGGGGTGCCGCGCCACTACAGCTGCCACTCAGTGTGGCTCCCGGAGGTATGCCGGCTGACCTTGCTGCGGGCAACCGGGTCGACCTCTGGGCTGTACCGGTAGACCGCGGCAACAAGCGGCCCGTACTCGTCCTGCGCGAGGTCACTGTGGTCTCGGCCGAGCCAGCAGGCCCGGCAGGAGCCGGGTCCGAGCGGCAGGTGCTCGTCACCATGCCTGTCGATGTGGACGTCGCCGCCGTCTTGTCCAAGCTCGGTGGTGCGGACGCCACGCTGATCCGGGCCGGGGGCTGAGCTTGGTCGCCCGGGGGGCGCTCGTGGCGGTCGGTGCAGCCGCGTTCGAGGCGCAGCTACTCGAGGCGGTGACATCGAGTGGCCTCCACGTCGTACGCCGATGCGTCGACATCGCCGACCTCATCTCGACCGCGGCCAGTCGGCAAGCAGACGTTGCCTTCGTGTCAGCGCAGCTGCGTGGCCTAGATCGCGACACTCTCTGCCGCCTTGCCGCTGAGGACGTCCATGTCGTCGGCGTCACGCCCGAGTTCTCGAGTGCGGATGAGGCTGCCCTGCGCAGTCTTGGTGTGACCGTCATCCTGCCGGCGGACAGCCTGGCCGGTCTTGACGAAGCCGTGCAGGCAGCGGTGGTTGACCGACAGGAACCCGCACCGACGGACGAGCGTGGGGGGACGCACCAGCAGGACGATTGGGACGTGGCCGTTCCGCGGTCGCGAGGACGGGTGCTGGCTGTGTGGGGGCCTACCGGCGCCCCCGGCCGGTCAGTGGTCGCACTGGGCTTGGCATCGGAGTTCGCAGCGCTCGGTGCGTCGACGACGCTGGTGGACTGCGACGTCTACGGCGGCTCGACAGCGCAGCTGCTCGGGCTGCTGGACGAAGCGTCGGGGCTACTGGCCGCCGCTCGATCGGCCAACAACGGGCAGCTGACCGTCGAGCTGCTGTCTCGACAGGCTCGGGCGGTGACGCCCAAGCTGCGCGTGCTGACCGGCATCCCCCGGGCAGACAGATGGGTGGAGGTACGCCCACGCGGCATACGCGACATCGTTGCCGCGTCTCGGGATCTCTCCGCCTTCTCAGTTCTCGACTGCGGCTTCAGCGTCGAGCTCGACGAAGAGATCTCCTACGACACAGCCGCCCCGCGTCGCAACGGTGCGACGGTGGCTGCGTTAGAGACTGCCGACACCGTCATCGTCGTAGGAACCGCAGACCCCGTCGGGCTCAGCCGGCTGGTCCGCGCCGTCGCGGAGCTGAAGGAGCTCCTTCCCCGCAGCTCGCCGGTCGTGGTGGTCAACCGGATGCGCCCCGGGTTGGGGTGGTCGGACCACGACATCGTGGACACTCTCACCCGAGCCGTTGGGCCGAGCCCCGTAGTTTTCCTGCCGGACGACCAGGCAGCGGTCGACGGCGCCGTCGTACACGGGCGAACGCTGGGTGAGGTCGCACCGGGCGCGAAGCTCACTCGAGCATTGCGCACACTGGCGCACGACCTGGCCGGAGTTCCCCCGCGCTCGTCTCGACGCTCACGGCGGGCCCGCGTCTGAGGCGCCCGGGCGCCGTACACCGTCAGGACGAGAAGAGCAGGAACAAGCCGGTGAGGGTGTAGCCGACCATCAACGTCAGCATCGGCAGCTGTGCAGTGAGCGCTTGGCGACGCGGCAGCAGCCGGTTCCCCGACCTACGTGCCGCAGTTCCTTGCTAGCGTGAGCCCCTGATGGACTTCCCCGGAGGGCTGTCACGATGCCGAGCGATTTGGAAGGGCGATGTCGATCCGCCAGGTGCGCGTCGCGACGGCGGCCGCCGGTCACCATCACGACGGCACGATCCAGCGCCAACGTGTTCAGGATGTGATCCGCGGGAACTCCTGCGCCACCGCACCCAGGCTGTCGGGCGTGACGACAACTCGTTGGCCATGGTCCAGGCGCGCACGACAACGACCAGGACGCCGTCGCCGTCGGGGAACCGCGTAAATCCGTTACAAGCGAAGGTGTGCGAGGTTCTTGACGACGCGAACCAGAGCCGCAAGATCGACGTCACACTCCGACTTCGCCAAGGGGTACGTAGCTTCGCCGACAACGGCCGCGATGGGTCGATCCCTCAACTGCTGCAGAGACGGTAGACGCTTCGCAGACCGGCCAGCCGCCGACAGGTCAAGTCGATCGGCGTTACGAAGATCGCCGTGGTGACCCAGGCGGTGAATGCCAGCGCCAGGGCGAGCGCGACGGACGATCGACCGACCTTGTACTTCGCCGATGAAGGCGACTACCTGGCATGGGCGCCGACGACTGGTCGACGTCGAAGATCTGCAGCTTGAGGATCGTCACCTCGGCTCGTGCGCCATCTCGTACATCCTCGATCGAGAACGTGAACGTCTGGCGGTCAGTCCCTCACCGCCAGCCGCTGCGTACCGGCGTCGCTGTTCAAGCCAGCTCGATCTTCTGATGCTCGGCCTCCCGATGTCGTGGCTGGTGCTGTGACCTGATGCGTCCTCTTGGATGATCTCCGATTCGTCGGCTGTTTTGCGCTCACCGCCGCCAGTACATGCCGAGACGAGGACCACGAGGCGACGTGGCCGAGCGTGATCGAGACCATGAAGAAGCTGCCCTGCGCGCAAGAGTCGCCGCTCGCCTCGTTTCCGCGCGACATCGACTTGCTAGCGCTCCGAGGGCTGCATGCAAGCGAGTTCGGCTCGTCACGCCGATCAAGGTCTACTCGACGCGTGACATCTCGTTCCGCCAGGTGCACGAGGCGGACGGCGGCCGCATCCGTGGCCGAAGTGGACGGCCAGGAGACTGCCGACATCAGCAAGGGGTACGAGCTTCCCGACGGCCGGATGGTGATCCTCAGCCGACGAGGACTTCGCCGTCGCCGCCGCCGACGGCAAGTCGATCGAGGTTCTTGAGTTCGTCCCAGCCGACCAGATCGAAGTACTTCGCCAAGGCGTACTACCCCGACAACGTCGGCGCCAAGCGACGTCCTGCTGCGCGATGCCCTGGACGAAAGGCGCTCTGGTCAAGGTGGCGCGCGTACGAAGGAGACCCTGGCGCTGCTGCGTGAGCGCGACGGCGCTGGTGGCAGACCATGATGTGGCCGACGCGCAACAGCGTCGCTGTGCCGGCCGACGACATCGACGTGAAGAAGCAGGAGGTGGCCGCGGAGTCGTACATCGACTCCCGCGCGGACTTCGATCCCCAGCCGCTACCACAGCGACCGCGAAGCGCTCGAGCAGCTCGTCGAGGCGAAGGCGTCGGGACTGCCGATGTCAGAGACGACAGAGGAAGACGACGAAGAAGGACCGGTCGCTGTGCGCGCGACGAGGCCGGCCAATCGGGTCCGCCGAGCGGGACGCGAAGAAGACGACGAAGAAGGCCGCATCGTCGACAAGACGACAACAGTCGGGGCGCAAGAAGGCCACGCCCGACAGCGAAGAAGGCCACGCGACCGCGAAGAAGAGCACGGCCAAGAAGACCACCGCTGATGCCGGCAGGAAGTCGGCCCAGGCCAAAGCGCTGACGCTGCGGAGCGCGACGCGCCGCAGGTCGCGCCTGCCGCCGAAGCGATGCGCCGCAGATCGCGACTGCCCGGCTGCAGTGTTCACCCCACCTGCGACGCCGTGGCAAGATCGGGTCATGGACGCTTTCGCGGTTGTTCCCACGCCGGTCAACGAGGCAAACCTGGACTACGCGCCAGGCAGCCCCGAACGGGTGGCCCTCGAGCAGAAGCTCGTCGAGCTGCAGAAGGAGTCGGTCGAGCTCACCGCGACGATCGGCGGCGAGCAACGCTGGGCCGGTGGTGAGGAGCTGAAGGTCGTCCAGCCGCATCGCCACGAGCACGTGCTCGGTGTCGCGAGGAGCCACCGGGCAGGACGCGGCGGCGGCGATCAAGGCTGCGGCCGAGGCGGCGCCGCAGTGGCGGGCGATGGCGTTCGAGGATCGCGCCTCGATCATCCTCAAGGCGGCGGAGCTGCTGGCAGGGCCGTGGCGTCAGACGCTGAACGCCGCCACCATGCTCGGGCAGTCCAAGACCGCATGGCAGGCGGAGATCGACGCCGCCTGCGAGCTGATCGACTTCTGGCGTTTCAACGTCCACTTCGCGCAGCAGATCCTGCGCGAGCAGCCCATCGCGAACTCCAGGGGGTCTGGAACCGCACGGACCACCGGCCGCTCGAAGGGTTCGTCTACGCGATTTCGCCGTTCAACTTCACCTCCATCGCAGGCAACCTACCGACGGCCCCTGCGCTGATGGGCAGCACCGTCTTGTGGAAGCCCTCCGTCACACAGCAGTTCTCGGCTCATTTCATGATGCGCCTGCTGGAGGAGGCCGGTATGCCGCCCGGCGTCATCAACATGCTGCCTGGCCACGGGGCAGCCGTGTCCGAGGTGGCGCTGACGCACCCCGACCTCGCCGGCATCCACTTCACCGGCTCCACACCCACGTTCCAGCACCTCTGGCGTACGGTCGGGGAGAACATCACGACGTACCGCGGCTATCCGAGGATCGTGGGGGAGACCGGAGAGCAAAGACTTCGTCGTCGCCCATCCGTCCGCGGACCCCGATGTGGTGCGCACCGCCCTGATCCGGGGCGCCTTCGAGTACCAGGGCCAGAAGTGCTCCGCGGCCTCTCGTGCCTACATCGCCAGCTCCGTGTGGGACAAGATGGGCGACGACCTCGTCTCCGAGGTCGAGGCGCTGGGCGTGGGTGATGTCACCGACTTCTCGAACTTCATGGGTGCGGTCATCGACGCCCGCGCGTTCGACAAGCACCGGACCGCCATCCAGCGCGCCATCGACTCACCCACCCTCGACGTCATCGCGGGCGGCAAGGTCGATGACGCGGTGGGTTACTTCGTCAGGCCCACGGTCGTAGTCGCCGAGGACCCGACCGACGAGATCTTCGACAACGAGTACTTCGGCCCGATCCTCGCCGTGCTCGTGTACGACGACGACGACTTCGAGGCAGCGGTGCACCAGATGGAGTCGTTCTCGAAGTACGCGCTGACCGGAGCGGTCATCGCTCAGGACCGCAAAGCGGTGGCGTGGGCGATGGAGCGGCTGCGGTACGCGGCAGGCAACTTCTACATCAACGACAAGCCCACGGGGGCGGTCGTCGGCCAGCAGCCTTTCGGGGTGCCCGAGCGTCAGGACCAACGACAAGGCCGGCTCGGCGCAGAACCTGCTCCGCTGGACGTCACCGCGCTCGATCAAGGAGACGTTCACGCCACCCACGGACTACCGCTACCCCCACATGGGCTGAACCACCTGTCCGCGTCTCTCTCATCGACCTATGCGCGCCGATGAGCTCGGACAAGTCAGACCGCGACGTGAGTGGCGACCGACGGTCCGGTGTACGACAGCAATGGGTCGATCAGCACCGCGGCGCCGCAGGTCGTGCAGCAGAACTCGCAGGCGCCGCCACCACAGTGCTCGTCCACAGGCAGGAAGATCCGATCACCATCGCATTCTGCGCACTCGGCGACGACGCCCTCGAGCATCAGCAACTCGGCTGTGTTCTTCATGTCCCTACCGTGACACGAGCCACCGACAAACGACGCAGGACGCACCGTCAACCGGTGAGCCGCTTGACGGCGGCCCGCTGTTCCTCCCGCAAGGCGGCGAGGATGGCTTTGGCGATCTCCGGCTCCACCATCTTGCCGAAGAAGGGGATCGCCACCTTGAGGTCGCCCTCGACCACCGACACCACCGAGCCGCCTGCGCGCGTGCCAGGCGGATCGTGCGCCTTCATCGTCACCGGCTGACCGGTGATCCTGATGTCCAGCTCCGCCGTACGCCTCCCCGTCTCGTCAGCAGCGCCCCAGCTCTCCGTCTGGACGATCTCGACCGTCTCGCCGACCATGCTCTTCAGAGCGGCAGGTACGTCGGCGGGCATCTGGCGGGTGATGGTGACAAGGGTTCCCCCGCCGTGCTGCTCCAGGACTGCGACGTCGTAGCCGATCGCACGCGTTGCCTCGCACACCTCAGCTCGAAAGCCCCGGTCGGCGATGAGAGCGAACGCCACGGCCGTGTCATCTGTGGGGTAGGTGATCTCTCCAGTCACGCGCATGGCGAGATCATGCCAGGCCGGCGCGGCCCGGCTCGATGCCGGTCGTGTCGACCGGTGGCAAGGCGTCGGCCAGGCGCTCCAGGTCCCAGGACGAGATGACCTGGGCGCGTTCCGCACGTGCGCAGGAGCATGCGCGATACCCTGGCTGCGTGAGCACCGCCGAGGGCTGTCACCTGATGAACCCGCCGACCCGACGGTCGGTGACTGGGACGGCGAGGGCATCAACTTCGGTGAGCAGGGTGCGAAGACGGACGTGACTGGGACGGCGGATACCTGCAGCTTGCCGCGGCTGCTGAGCGCCCAGCAGCTGGAGTCGGACCCTCCCGCGCACGACGAGCTGCTCTTCATCACCGTCCACCAGGTCTACGAGCTGTGGTTCCAGCAGGTGCTGTTCGAGGCCGAAGCGGTCCGGGAGGCGATGTTCGAGGACCAGGTATGGCTCGCCAAGCATCTGCTCAGGCGCATCCACGCGATCGAGCGCGTCCTCATCGCTCAGATCGACATCCTGGAGACGATGACCCCTCAGGACTTCCTAGCCTTCCGCCAGCACCTCGCACCGGCCAGTGGGTTCCAGTCCGTCCAGTTCCGTGAGCTGGAGTTCATCTCCGGGGCAAAGGACCAGTCCTTCGTCCAGCGGTTCAAAGGGCTCACCGACGACGAGACTGACCGCCTCGCACGGCGCCTCGAAGAGCCCACCCTGTGGGACGCGTTCCTCGCGCTGCTCGCCGGGCGAGGGCTCGCGGTCGCCTCCGACGAGCAGGTGAGGACCTCCCTCAACGCAGCAGCGCACGACAGGGGATACGTACTTCGACGTGTGGGAGCTGGCAGAGGCGCTGATCGAGCACGACGAGCTCTCGATCGGCTGGCGGGCCCGACACGTGACGATGGTTGAGCGGGTGATCGGCTCTCGGACCGGCACGGGCGGCTCGTCGGGAGCGGCATACCTCCGCAGCCGTCTGCCGTTGCGCTACTACCCCGTGCTCTGGGACCTGCGCTCCGGTCTCTGAGCAGCTTGTCCACACCGGGTCGTCACGGCAACCGACCTCCACAGGTCCGGCTCCCGGGGCTCCTTGTCGCCCCCGGTGCCGCGACGCTGGCCCGATGCTGAAACAACGTGTCAGACTCGATGAGTGGAAAGGACCGTCGTGGCGGAGCTGTCTCTCGAACGCAGGATCGAACCGTGGACCTCCCCAACCTCGCGGACGCACGACCGGATCACCAAGCCGGCGCAGTACGCCGCTGGAGGCGTCCCGGCGTACTGGCGGGTCGAGACCGTCCCCGAGGTGAGCCTGACGGCGTACGTGCTGACACCGGGTGAGGGTCCATCGCGAGGCTGGGACGGGGTCGAGGGCGAGACGGCCCGCCTCGCGCACCCGATCGACCTCGGGTCGCGATCAGCGACCTGGCGCCCTGAGCTCGCACGAGGTAGCGGAAGGGAAGCCGCTACACAGACCAGCCGCTACACGGACCAGCCGCTACACGGACCAGCTGACGGGATGGGAGGGACCGCACGATGAGGTACCGACTCAACACGGTCCTGCTGGCATCCGCACTTCTTGCCACGTCTTGCTCGTCGCTGACTTGGGGCTCCGACCGGTGCGCTGACCTGCTACATGCGCCGGTCAAGGTCATGGGAGAGCCCGAGTTGAAGGAGGTCTCGGCAAAGGAGGCAAACGTATCCCTCGACGTCACCAGCGGATCACGGTCAGCCGTCCGCACAAAGATCCGCATCGGCGACGCACTGGCGCTCGACGTCGAGCTGCCGGCGGCTCTCGACGATTGCGGCCACGAGCCCGTCTACTCCTACTCGTACCAACTGCCACCGGGCCCCGTGACTGTGACAGCGACAACGGACGACCAACGCCAGACCGTGCCGCTGAAAGTGGTCCAGGATCAGCGGTGGGTCGTTCTGCAGGTGCAGGACGGTTTCCCCCTCAGCCTCAAGGTCTGGCGGCAAGAACCGCAGTGGGGGTGACCACGTTGGAGGTGTCAGCAGGCGCCGACAGGGCTAGGGTCTGAGGTGCCGCACAACGGCGTGCGGCCGCGGCGTCCAGGCGTCGTGCTGGCAGCAGGAGCAGGGTCGCGCGTCATGCACAAGTCGTTGGACAAGGAGAAGCGCGAGCTGCTGGCCCGGGCGGCCGAACTCAGCGGCCGGCAAGGCTCCGACACCGCGGCGGACCCCGAGCTGACCGAGCATCTCCTCGGCGTCTACTACCGTCACGTCCCCGCGGAGGACCTGCTCGAGCGCAGCCCGTCAGACATCTACGGCGCGGCCATGAGCCACTACCTGCTGGCCTCCCAACGACCGCAGGGGACCGCGACGGTTCGGGTCTTCACGCCGACGGAGCAAGGGGAAGGGTGGAGCGCCGCCAACCACACAGTCGTCGAGATCGTCATCGACGACATGCCGTTCCTCGTCGACTCGGTCACGATGGCCCTGACCGCGCAAGAACAGCACATCCACGTCGTGATCCACCCCCAGATGCTGGTACGCCGCGATGTCACGGGGCAGCTGCTGGAGGTGTGTGACGGCGAGGACGCCGCCCGGGGCGCAACGTCGGAGCTGCTGCGCGAGTCGTGGATGCATATCGAGGTGGACCGCGAGACCGACCAAACCCGGCTCGACGCCATCACCGCTCGCCTCCAGCAGATCCTGCGTGACGTCCAGGAGGTGGTGGCGGACTGGGAGAAGATGCAGGAACAGGCGCTGAAGATCGTGTCGGACCTGGAGAGCTCACCGCCCCCGCTTCCTGACAGCGAGATCGACGAGGGAAAGGCGCTGCTCTCTTGGCTCGCCGCTGACCACTTCACGTTTCTCGGCTACCGCGAGTACCAGCTCGAGCAGGTGGATGGTGAGGACGTGCTGAGAGCCGTGCCTGGCACCGGGCTCGGAATACTTCGCTCGGACCAGGTCATGTCTCCGTCGTTCGGGAAGCTGCCACCGGCAGTGCGCGCAAAAGCCCGCGAGAAGCAGCTGATGATCATCACCAAGGCGAACTCGCGCAGCACGGTGCACCGCCCGGCGTACCTCGACTACGTCGGGCTCAAGACCTTCGGCGACGACGGGGAGGTCATCGGGGAACGCCGGTTCCTCGGCCTGTTCAGCTCGGCGGCCTACACCGAGAGCCTGACCCGCATCCCCATGCTGGCCGACAAGGCCCGCACCCTTATCGAGCGGGCCGGCTACCCGCCGTCGAGCCACAGCGGCAAGGCGCTGATGGACATCCTCGAGACCTACCCCCGAGACGAGCTCTTCCAGACGCCCGTCGACGAGCTGCTCCCCGTAGCCGAAGCGGTCCTCCATCTGCGCGAACGGCGTCAGCTCCGCCTTTTCACCCGGCGGGACACCTATGGACGGTACTTGTCGTGCCTGCTCTACCTCCCCCGCGACCGCTACACAACTCAGGTGCGGGAACGGCTTCAGGACATCTTGAAGCAGACATTAGGGGCCGACACCATCGACTACACCGCGCGCGTCAGCGAGTCCGTGCTGGCGCGGCTGCACTTCGTCGTCCGCGCGAAGCCCGGAGGGACCTTGCGCGACTTCGACGAGACGGAGCTCGAGGCCAGACTCGCCGACGCGACTCGCTCCTGGTCCGACGACCTCGCCGCGGCCCTCGTGGAGGAGTTCGGCGAGGGACCAGCAGATCAGCTGATACACCGCTACGGCGACGCCTTTCCAGAAGCGTACAAGGAGGACTTCACTGCCCGGGTCGCCGCGGCAGACATTCGACGGGTGGAGGATGTGGCCGAAGGGTCCATCGGCTTGTCGCTCTACGAACCCGTCGACGCGGCCGCTGGCGAAGCGCGGTTCAAGGTCTTTCGCACCGGAAGCCCACTGAGCCTGTCGAATGTGCTGCCGCTGCTGTCCGCTACGGGTGTGGAGGTCGTCGACGAACGGCCGTATGAGCTCTCAGGGCTGACTCGCCCTGTCTGGATCTATGACTTCGGCCTCCGACGAGATGTCGACATGCCTGAAGGGGCCCGCGAGCTCTTCCAGGACGCGTTCCTCGCCACCTGGTCAGGTCGCGCGGAGAGCGACGGGTTCTCTGCCCTCGTGCTTGACGGCGGCATCCCCTGGCGCGAGGTCACGGTCCTTCGTGCCTATGCGAAGTACTTCCGCCAGGGTGGCTCCACGTTCAGCCAGGAGTACATCGAGGCGTCCTTGCGGGCAAACGTCCCGATCGCCCGCCTGCTTGTCGAGCTGTTCGCGACTCGCTTCGATCCGGCATTCCAGGGTGACCGGGCCGCCGCCTGCGAAGTCATCGAGAAGGACATCCGGGCCGCGCTCGACGAGGTGGCAAGCCTCGACCAGGACCGCATCCTGCGCAGCTACCTGGCAGTCGTCAAGGCCACCTTGAGGACCAACTTCTACCAACGAGACCGAGCGGGTCAGCTGAAGGACGCCGTCTCGCTGAAGCTGGACCCGAATTCTGTGCCGGACCTGCCCGAGCCCCGTCCCAGGTACGAGGTGTTCGTCTACTCGCCAAGAGTCGAGGGAGTCCACCTGCGGTTCGGCCCAGTGGCTCGTGGCGGCCTTCGGTGGTCAGACCGTCGAGAGGACTTCCGAACCGAGGTCCTAGGTCTGGTCAAGGCCCAGATGGTGAAGAACGCGGTGATCGTGCCCGTAGGAGCAAAGGGCGGCTTCTACTGCAAGCGGCTTCCGGACCCCGCCCTGGACCGCGAGGCGTGGCTTGCCGAAGGCATCGACTGCTACAAGATCTTCATCTCTGGCCTTCTGGACGTCACCGACAACCTCGTCTCGGGGGAGACGCAACCACCACACGACGTGGTGCGACATGACGGTGACGACAGCTATCTCGTGGTGGCCGCCGACAAGGGCACTGCAACCTTTTCCGACATCGCCAACTCGATGGCGAAGGACTACGGCTTCTGGCTCGGGGACGCGTTCGCTTCCGGAGGGTCTGTGGGCTACGACCACAAGGCCATGGGCATCACCGCGCGCGGCGCCTGGGTCAGCGTCCAGCGACACTTCCGCGAGCGCGGCATCGACAGCCAGTCCGAGGACTTCACCGTGGTGGGCATCGGCGACATGAGCGGCGATGTGTTCGGGAACGGGATGCTGCTGAGCGAGCACATCCGCCTCGTTGCCGCCTTCGACCATCGCCACATCTTCCTCGACCCAGACCCCGACCCGGCGACGTCGTACGCCGAGCGGCGTCGGCTGTTCGACCTGCCGCGGTCGAGCTGGGCCGACTATGGCAAGACCTTGATCTCCGAAGGCGGCGGCGTCTATTCGCGCGCCTTGAAGTCGATCCCCATCTCGAAGCCGGTCGCGGCCGCCCTGGGCATCGAGGAGACGACGGCCATGACGCCGGCTGAGCTGATGCGCGCCATCTTGCTCGCACCGGTGGACCTGCTGTGGAACGGCGGCATCGGCACCTACGTCAAGGCACGAAGCGAGACGCACGCTGATGCCGGCGACAAGGCCAACGACGCCATCCGGGTCGACGGCGCAGACCTGCGTTGTCAGGCCGTTGGCGAAGGAGGCAACCTAGGCCTGACACAGCGGGGTCGCATCGAGTACGCCCTGGCCGGTGGCCGCATCTGCACCGACTTCATCGACAACTCGGCGGGCGTCGATACCTCCGACCATGAGGTCAACATCAAGATCCTGCTCGACCGGCTCGTCGACGCAGGTGAGATGACGCAGGATCAGCGTGATGCGCTGCTGATGGCGATGACCGACGAGGTCGCCGCGCTCGTGCTCAAGGACAACTACGGCCAGAACGTCGCCCTCGCCAGCGCAGCCGCCGGGGCGGTCCCCTTGATGCACGTGCATGCGACCTGGACCAGGCGCCTCGAGCTGCGGGGTCTCCTCGACCGAGAGCTCGAGTACCTACCGTCGGCGAAGGAGTTTCAGACGCGACTTGCCGCGGGCACCGGCCTCACCGCGCCGGAGCTCGCGGTGCTGATGGCCTACACGAAGATCGTGCTTGCTGCTGAGCTGCTCCGCGGCTCGCTACCGGAGGACCCGTTCCTGCGCGGGGACCTCTTCAGGTACTTCCCCACCCAGATGCGCCAGGCCCACCGCGAGCAGATGGACAACCACCCACTTCGCCGCGAGATCATCGTGACCCAGGTGGTCAACGACCTCGTCAACTTCGCCGGCATCACCTTCTTCCACCGGCTCAGCCAGGAGACGAACGCCACCGCCGACGAGCTGGTTCGCGCACACCTGGTATGCCGCGAGGTGTACGGCGTCAACCGACTCCTGAATGACATCAAGTCGCTGGACAACACCGTCAAGGCGGCCGTTCAAACTCGCATGCGGTTGTCCGTGCGGACTCTCATTGAACGGGCCTCTCGATGGCTGGTCAACAACCGGCGGCCCCCGCTGGACTCCGAGGCTACGGTCGACCACTTCGGCACCCACATCCAGCGTGTCATGCAGGGACTGCCCGACATCCTCCGCGGCGTGGAGGCTGAGGAGTTCACCCGTCACCGCGACGAGCTGCTGGCGGCAGGCGTACCCGAGCAGGTCGCCACCGCGGTCGCCGTGCTTCCCCCGGCGTACGCGGCGCTGGAAGTGGTGGAGATCGCCCGGCGCGACGATGCCGACCCGCTCGAGGTCGCCCGTGTCCACGCGATAATCGGCGACCGGCTAGGCCTCAGCCATCTGCTCGCCAGGATCGTCAGACTTCCTCGCGAGGACCGTTGGCAGACGATGGCACGGGCTTCCTTACGCGACGACCTGCATGCGGTCCAGGCCGCGCTCACGGCTCAGGTCCTGTCCACCACCGACTGCACCACGGAGCTCGAGCAGCGGGTCTCGCAGTGGGAGCAGGCCGAGCAGGCGCTGGTGCAGCGGGCCCGGCAGACAATCGCCGAGATCACCGCCGACGAGCAGGTCGACCTGGCGAGGATGTCGGTGGCGGTCCGCGTCGTTCGCACGATGCTCACGACCGCCTAGGTGTACCTGGCCAGGACACCTAGGCCGCGTCTGGTCCTACTCGCGTCGTCGTCGGAATCGCTGGTGGCGAAGGGGCTTCTGCTCGGGGTCGACGCGCGTCGGTGGGCGGATCTCGGGGGCACCGTCAGCTGCCATCACTACGTCCCATTCACCCTTGTGGACGAGGTGGTGATGGAAGTTGCACAGGAGGCAGCCGTTAGCCAGGTCGGTTGGCCCGCCGTCTTGCCAGGCCGTGCTGTGGTGGGCCTCTGTCCAGGCCGGCGGCCGGTCACAGCCAGGGAACACGCAGCCGCGGTCGCGGATGGCCAAGGCGATGCGCTGGTTTCGGTCGAAGAGCCGACGTGACCGCCCGAGGTCGAGGACCGCTGAGTCGCTGCCGAGAACTATCGGCAGCAAGCCGGCGTTGCAGGCCAGTCGGCGTACCTCGCTCACGGAGACAGCGGTGCCGGTGGTCAAGACCGCCTCCCCTACGCCGGAGGCGAGCGAGTCGTTGTCGACGGAGACGACGATGGTTGCGTTACCGGCACCGTGACGGGGCAACGCGTCGGTAGGCAGGTGTTCGAGGAGCTCGACGAACGCCCTGCCCATCCTTTGCCCGTACGTCAGCTGGGCCGGGTCAGTCCCGGCGGTGGCGTCGGGGCCGACGACCGGAGTAGACGGCTCGTCCGGGCTGCGCCGGGGCGACGCGATCGCCTCCAGCGCTGTGGCGAGCATGTCGTAGGCCAGGTTCGGCATCTTGCCGGAGTAGCGGGCGATCCCGTCCACGCCCCTGCGCCCTTGGAACGTGGTCTGCTGCCGGGCACGGGCTTCTTCGGCCTCGAGCTGCTCGGCGAGGGCGGCGTCGGCGCCGTCTGGGTCGACGACCTCGACCAAGTGGTTGGCAAGCACCTGCAGCTGGTTGTGTGTCAAGGTCTGGGCCTGCTGGACAAGGTCGAGCTGGGCACGCTCGACCACTTCATCAGGCACGGTGGTCGACAGCTTCTCGATCGCCGAGCCGATGACAGCAGCCTGCTCGGCCGAAACCCACCCGGTCGCCCATGCCTCCCGAGTTACGTTGGTACGGCCCGTCATCGACCTAGCCTGCGCCAGCAGACCCGCGGCGGCGCCGCCCGACAGCCGGTACGCCGCCACCAGATGCGCCTTCGTCGACGATGCCCCGGCGGTACCGCTGATGCCACGGTCTTCGACCTGGGAGACCAACCGGGCGACCAGCTCGTCCATCTGCGCCCGCACAGCGAGTGCTTCCGCCAGCCTGGCTTCGACCCGGCGGTCGTCCAGCGACCAAGCCGGAGCGTCGGCCAGCAGGTCCAAAGTCGAACGCACCTGCACCAGACCGGCACCGATAGGGTCCGACGGGACCTGGCCGCCATGCGGAGGCGGCGGTGCTGAAGTGGTGCTCGACATACGACAAAGGTATCGGGAGGCACTGACAGTTTTCGAACGTGAATTCGATCTGAGGACAACTGCTTGCAGCAACTGGGGCTGGGGACAAGATGGGGCGCTGGTACGGCAGGCCACACCTATCGCTACAAAGAAAGCCGCGCCTATGCAGCCATGACCAGCGCAACGACCAGCACGACGACGGCCGGTAGGTAACCGACCCACAGGATCTCGGCGAGCTCCCCTCGGTGCCGCCAGCCGAATGCGACAGCCGCGAGCGCGACACCCAAGCTGAAGAGCACGGTGCCTCCGCCGATTGCATTGGTAGCCCAAGTCAGTCCTGCCGCGATGGCCAGGGCGTGTCCGAAGGGGTTCGAGCGGGGCCGTTCGACCATCGCGAGCGCCAGTGCCGTCAGCACGAGCGCGACACCGGCGAACCAGACGTAGTGGCCCACCTGTTCGTCCCACAGGTGGGCGGTCGGCCCCGGGCTTATGTTCCCCACTGAGTTGGCGGCCAAGTGGATGCCGTGTCCCGAGGCATACGCGATGGCGCCCGCGCCAAAGACAGCCCATACCTGCGAGGCCACCTGCCCAGCGAACAGCGCAATGGCCGCGGGCACCAAGACGAGCCAAGGAACGAATAGGTCCAACCAGTCAGCCCAACGGGTCCCGCTCGGACCCGCCCCCAGTCCCGACGGCAACAGACCCAAGTGATGGCAGATGACGTAGGCCAGGGCCGTGAAGCCGAGTGCTCGTGGAAACACGACTCGAGCACGCTCGGAGGGCCCCCTCGGTCGAAAGATCCGGTGAATTGCTGAGATTGAGAAGACGGCTGCTCTCATGCGGCCGACCTTACGCTTCGACAAGTTGACGCCAGACTGTTCACCCGGAGAGGGCAGCCCGTTCCGGGCATCCGGTCGACGTGGCTTGTTGAGAAGGGCTAGGGCGGTGTGAATCCTGCCGGGCGGGGTACCCGACCGACCCGAGCCGTCGTACCGGCGGAAGGCCGCTGGCCGGCACAGCCGGCTGCTGGCCGTGAGAGGAAGGGTGAGGTCCATGACCGAGTCACCGCAGGAGATGCACGGAGTCCCTGCCGAGGAGGACGTCGACGAGGCAGACGTCTCCGAGCGTCTCGACCAGGACCCCCACGAGGTCCCCAACGCGCCCAACCGCGACCCGTCACGTGACTCGATGGCGGAGACGGAGTGGCGCAGCGAGCGTCCCGGCCCGCTCGACCCCGGAGAGATGGAGACGGACCTGCCTTCGGGAGTCGAGTCCTTCGAGCGCCCAGGGCAGGACAGCAACTGGGACGAGGGCTCCAGCAAGAACTGAGCAGGTCACGTCAGCGGGCTGCCACGGCGTACTGTTGCGTCCGTGGCGGCCCCTGACTTCAGCGAGCGTCTCAAGCAGCTCGACGCGACGCTGACAAGCATCGAGCAGGTGCTCCACCTGGATGCCATCCGAGCAGAGATCGCCGACCTCGCGGGTCAGGTGGCCGCCCCCGACCTGTGGGACGACCAGGAGAACGCCCAGCGGGTGACTGGGCGCCTCTCGGTCCTGCAGGCGGAGCTGGACCGCGTCACTAGCCTGCGAAGCAGGCTCGATGACGCCGAGATCCTGCTGCAGCTGGGTCAGGAGGAAGGCGACAGCGCCGCTGTCTCGGAGGTCGACGCCGAGCTCGATCGGCTGGCTCAGAGCATCGAGGCCCTGGAGGTCAGGACCCTGCTGTCCGGCGAGTACGACGAGCGAGAGGCGCTGGTCACCATCCGCTCGGGGGCGGGCGGTGTTGACGCGGCCGACTGGGCCGAGATGCTGATGCGGATGTACCTGCGCTGGGCAGAGCGTCATAAGTATCCGATCGAGGTCTACGAGACGTCGTACGCCGAGGAGGCCGGCATCAAGTCGGCCACCTTCGCGGTCAAGGCGCCGTACGCCTACGGCACGCTGAGCGTCGAGCAGGGGACGCACCGGCTGGTGCGGATCTCGCCGTTCGACAACCAGGGACGACGCCAGACGTCGTTCGCCGCCGTCGAGGTGGTGCCGGTCCTGGAGCAGACAGACGAGATCGACGTGCCTGAGGAGGAAGTCAAGGTCGACGTCTTCAGGTCCTCGGGGCCTGGCGGACAGAGCGTCAACACCACGGACTCCGCGGTGCGCCTCACCCACCTCCCGACAGGGTTGGTGGTTGCGGTGCAGAACGAGAAGAGCCAGCTTCAGAACAAGAACACCGCCATGGCCATCCTCAAGGCCAGACTGCTCGCGTTGAAGCATGCCGAGGAGAAGGCCCAGCTCGACGAGATGCGCGGAGACGTCATGGCGTCCTGGGGAGACCAGATGCGGTCCTACGTCCTCAACCCGTACCAGATGGTCAAGGACCTGCGCACCGAGTACGAAGAGGGCAACCCGGCCGCAGTCCTCGACGGCGACATCGACGCCTTCATCGAAGCCGGCATCCGCTGGCGCCGTTCTGCCCCGGCACCGACCTGACCTCGCCGGAGCAACGCTCGCAAGGCACGCCGCTCACCGGCCATGCGGGGCCGGCCAAGAGAGTCACCTAGAATCTGGCCAGTGATTCGGTTTGAGAAAGTCAGCAAGGCCTACGACGGGCAGACTCGCCCAGCCCTCGACAGCATCGACGTTGAGATCGACAAGGGCGAGTTCGTCTTCCTGGTAGGGGCATCGGGGTCGGGGAAGTCGACGTTCCTGCGCCTGGTGCTACGCGAGGCGCGGCCGTCGACAGGCCACGTCTTCGTCGCAGGCAAGGAGATCAACCGGCTCGCGTCGTGGAAGGTGCCTGCCCTGAGGCGGCAGATCGGCACCGTATTCCAGGACTTCCGGCTGCTGCCCAACAAGACAGTCTCAGAGAACGTCGCATTTGCGCTCCAGGTGATCGGCAAGCCCAACAGCGCCATCCGAAAAGTAGTGCCCGAAACCCTCGAGCTCGTCGGCTTGGGGGGTAAGGGTCATCGGATGCCCGACGAGCTGTCCGGGGGCGAACAGCAGCGCGTAGCGATCGCGCGAGCATTCGTCAACCGGCCGATGATCCTCATCGCCGACGAACCGACCGGAAACCTGGACCCCACAACCTCGGTGGGCATCATGAAGCTCCTCGACCGCATCAACCGCACAGGCACGACCGTGATGATGGCGACACACGATTCCAGCATCGTCGACCAGATGCGCAAGCGGGTGATCGAGCTGCAGACCGGCAAAGTGGTGCGGGACCAGGCTCGAGGCGTGTACGGCTACAACGGCTGACGGCTGCCGCCTCACGGCGTCGACTCCCTACGAAGACCAGGACATCATGCAACTGCGATATGTGGCCTCCGAACTCGGCAACGGTCTCAAACGGAACGTGTCGATGACCATCGCCGTCATCTTGACGATCTGGATCTCCCTGACACTCGTGGCGGTGGGGCTGCTCATGCGCGCCCAGGTGAACACCATCGAGACCCACATGGGTGGTCTCCTGGAGGTCCAGGTGGCGTTCTGCGCCAAGCAGTCCACGTCGGCGCAGTGCGTGAGTGGCCAGGCCAGCCGGGAGCAAGAGGCAGCCGTGAGGAAGGTGATCGACAAGAGCTCGTACGTCGAGTCATACCGCTACCGCACGCGCGAGGAGGCTTATGCGACGTTCAAGGCGACGCACACCGACGAGGACGGCAACCTCGACCCCGTGGCGAAGACCGTCCAGGAGTCGGACATGCCCACCGGATACTGGGTCACCGTCAAGGACCCCGACGACACCGGCGCGCTGGTCAGCTCCGTGGCGAACCTTCCGGGCGTGGAGGCGGTCTTCAATCCGCGCCGGGAGTTCGCGCCGGTCTACCGGACGCTCAACGTGTTGAAGTGGGCGGCGCTCGGGGGTGCTGCGCTCTTGGTGCTGGCCGCTGTGCTGCAGGTGTCGAACACGATCCGCTTGGCCGCGATGGCGCGACGGCGCGAGATCGGCATCATGAGGCTGGTCGGTGCATCGAGCATCTACATCCAGTTGCCGTTCGTGCTCGAGATCGTCTTCGCGGCTCTGGTGGGTGCCGCGCTGGCGTGTGGATCCGTGCTTGCGATCATGACCTGGGCGGTACCTTGGCTTCGAGGCCATGTTCGGCTGTGGCCATGGGTCGAGATGCCTGACGCCCTCGCGGCCATGGTGGTCGTCGTGGGAATCGCATTGACGCTTGCAATCATTCCAACGCTGCTCATGACCCGCAAATACCTCAAGGTGTAGAGAGGGGTGGCGCGACACCCCGCAAATACCTCAAAGAGTGATGTCGCTCGGCTAACGTCGAACCGCCAAGGCATTCTGAACCAGGTGAGGACTTTCGACTGTGGTCCGATGCTTCCCCCACGGACGCACCGCACGAGCCCGCATCACCGTGACGATGGCATTGACCGCCTCGTTGCTCGGTGCGCTTTTCGCCGCCCCCGCGCCTTCGTCTGCGGATCACGACGACAACAATCCGCGGGAGCAACACCTGCACCAGGACAAGCATCAGCTCGACAGGCGCCTCTCCGCGGGAGCCGCGGACCTCGACGAGATCTCGACTCGGCTGATGAGGGCTGTCGCGCGTGTCGAGGTTGCCGCGGGCAAGTTGGAGATCGCAAGGTCGGAGCTGGTCACTGTGCGCGAGCAGGTGCGCGAAGCCAGGCGCCTAGACGCGCTAATGCAGTCGAAGCTGGACGAAGCAGTGCTGCGCCTCGAAGACGCACAGGCCGACCTGGTGCGGGGCAGAGAGGACGTAAGCGAGCAGCACCAGGCCGTCACGTCGTACGCCGTCTCGACGTTCCAGTCGGGCGACGTCGCGGGAAGTACGCTGGGCATCGCGTTCGAGGCGACTACGCCCGAGCAGGTCTTCGACCAGATGCAGGCGACCTCGACCGTCCTCGACCTGCAAGAGGTTGACCTCCAGGAGCTGCAAGCGGCCGAGGTGCTGCTGCAGCTGACCGAAGTACGGGTTGCAAACACGCAAGCCGAGGTGGAGACCCGGCGCATCGATGCCGCGGAGGCGCTGGAAGCGACCCAGACCTTGGAGACCCAGGCGCAGCTGGCGAAGGAGCGGGTCGCGGCTCGGGTCGGCGACCTGCGTGAGACGAAGCAGGAGATCGCCGACGCCAAGAAGCGGGAGAGGCATCGACTGGCCAAGCTGGAGAAGGAGCGCGACCGCGTCGAGACCCGGCTGCGCAAGCTAGCCGAGCGTCGCGCCCGACAGCATGCCCGAGAGCTGGCCCGCCAGCAGCGGCAGGAGGCTCGTGAGGAGGCTCGCCAGCAGCGGCAGGAGGCTCGTCCAGCAGCGGCAGGAGGCTCGCGAGCAGCGGCAGGAGGCTCGTCGCCAGCAGCGGCAGGAGGCAGCGGCTCGCCAGCGCGGCAGGAGGCTCGCCAACAGCGGCAGGAGGCCTCGCCAGCAGCGGCAGGAGGCTCGCCAGCAGCGGCAGGAAGCTCGCCAGCAGCGGCAGGAGGCTCGCCAACAGCGGCAGGAGGCTCGCCAACAGCGGCAGGAAGCAGCGGAGGAGGCTCGCGAACTCGTGAGCAGCGGCAGGAGGCTCGCCAACAGCGGCAGGAAGCGGCGAACCGCACGCCGCCAGCCCGCCGGACAAGCCGACACCCAGCAGCGACGGCGGCTTCTTGTCCTACCCGGGGAGCAACACCTACGTCACCTCTTCGTACGGCATGCGGATGCACCCGATCCTGAAGATCTACAAGCTGCATGACGGCACAGACTTCTCCGCCTCGTGCGGCAGCGCGGTCTATGCTGCCGCCTCCGGGAGGGTCATGTCGGCGTACTACAACGCCGGCTACGGCAACCGAGTCATCATCGACCACGGCTTCACTCACGGAGTGAGCCTCCAGACGTCGTACAACCACATGACATCCTTCGTGACCGAACCCGGGCAGCACGTGAGTCGAGGGCAGCTGATCGGGTACGCCGGTACGACGGGCTACTCCACCGGCTGTCACATGCATTTCATGGTCTACGTCAACGGCTACACCGTCGACCCCGTCAGCTGGTTGTAGGCCGGCGACCAGCCAGAACGGCCAGCCCCAGAACGGCTGTAGGCCGGCGACCGGCGAGGCGGCCAGCCCCAGAACGGCGGCGTCGGGCCAGCCAGCACGAAACGGCGAGCCGAGAACGCATTTCCTCGTCCGAGAGATCTCGGGGAAGATGAACGGATGGCCAAAGAGCGCGGGAGCAAGGTCGTCGCCCAGAACAAGAAGGCGCGCTACGACTACCACATCGAAGACACCTTCGAGGCCGGGCTGGTGCTGACCGGCACCGAGGTCAAGTCGCTGCGCGCCGGTCGCGCTTCGCTGGTCGATGGGTTCGCGGAGATCGTCGACGGCGAGATCTGGCTACACGGCGCTCATATCCCCGAGTACCTGCAGGGGACGTGGAACAACCACTCTCCGCGCCGCAAGCGCAAGCTGCTCCTGAACCGGCACGAGATCGACAGGTTGGAGCGGCGGGTCAACGAGCGAGGGCTCACCGTCGTGCCACTGTCGCTGTACTTCAAGGACGGTCGCGCCAAGGTGGAGATCGCTCTGGCCAAGGGCAAGAAGCACTACGACAAGAGGCAGTCGATCGCCACCCGAGACGCGCAGCGCGAGGCGACACGGGAGTTTGGCCGTCACGCCAAGGGTTTCTGACCTTTGCGCCGATTATTCCGCGCCACGGCGCAGATGTGTGGGGAGCACCCGGACGTACCGGGTACTGGGTAGGCGACAACTGGGAGGTGGGAAGATGCCCAAGACAACGAAGCAAGGCAAGGCGAAGAAGAGCGAGCTGCCCAGCACGCTGCAGCGGTCGAACGAAAGGCGCAGCGGACGTTCGCCAAGGCGCACGACTCGGCCGCGGAGCAGTACGGCGACGAGGAGCGGGCTAACCGGGTCGCCTTCTCTGCGCTGAAGCACACGCACGAGAAGGTGGGCGACCACTGGGAGCCCAAGGAGGAGAAGGGGCCCTCGGACGACCAAGCGGCCGGGGGAGCGGGCACCGACCGGCCGACGGCTGGTGGCGTCGACGCAAACGCGTCGAAGGCCCACCTGCAGGACCTGGCTCGTCGTCTCGAGATCCGCGGACGCTCCCGGATGACGAAGGATGAGCTCGTCGACGCGCTCCAGAAGGCGAACGACCGGGAGACCCGCAAGGCCCGCGAGGGTGCCTGAGGAATCCGGGGCGGGAGTGTGCGAGCCAAGCTTCGCTAGCTTGGGCCTCTGGTTGGACAGGGGGGGTCGCTAGGCGCACAGGAAGCAGCCCAGGGCAGGCCAGGCGGGGGAGAGGACAACTCGCCCTCAGCTGTGAACCCAGCGACGTCCTTCACTGAACTCGTCGGGGTGGGAACAGCGAAGTACCTTAGAGTGTCTGAGCTGGGCGTTGCGATGGCGTCGGTGGTGACCGTAGTGCCATCGGCCAGCTCTACCCGTACGGTTCGTGCTTCTGCCGAGACCGCCCCGACGATGAGCACATCGGTGGTCGTCAGCGGCCACCTGTAATACTGCGCGGCCTCGCCGGTCGGCCACTTGTCGAAGCAGACACCTCGGGTCTTGGCCATGGAGGCTGGGTCAGCCGTGAGCAGGCACCCCTCTTCGTCGGCAGTCAAGCGGGCCGAGACGACCTGCCAAGGCCCGTCGGACGACCGTCCTTCCGTTACTAGGAAGGCATCATTGGGCAACCACTCGGGGCTGGTGATGGCAACGTCTGACCAGGGCTCGGCCATGGCGGAGGAGGCGGGCTCGCTTGGACTCCCGTCGGCGACGGTGGCTTCAGGTGCTGACTGCAACACGGACATGGCAGCGATGCCGGTCGTGCTCGCGACCGCCAGTCCGCCAGCCGCGCGCACCACCCGTCGGTTACGACTGCGGCGGTGGGCGCGAAAGGTCACCTCCTGTAGGTGGCGGTCATGCAGGAGCAGCTCCCGAGGCATCTCGCTGGTAAGCGAGCGTCGGAGGATTTCTGAGTCTGTCATCTTCGCCTCTCTCACAAGGTGGTCAGCAATTGACGCATCGCGTGGGTTGCTCGGGCTGTGTGTGCCTTGACGGTGCCCGCCGAGCAGCCGAGCAGTTGGGCGACTTCTTCGATCGACATATCGGCCACGTAGCGCAGGACAACCACGAGGCGCTGCTGCGCGCTGAGCTGGTCCAGGGCTGCTCGCAGCTCGTCCTTGGTCGCCACGTCTTCGGCCACGTCTCGTGCAGTCGAACGGTGCCGGTGCCGGGCGAGGAGTTCCCGAACGTCTTTGCGTCGACGAGAGGTCAGAAAGAGATTGACCAAAGACCGATTCAAGTAGGCGGTGGGGTTGTCCTGACTTACCCTGCCCCAGTGTGGCCACAAGCGTGCGAAGGCCTCAGCGACCAGGTCCTCCGCTTCGGTGGCATCCCGTGTGAGACTCCAAGCGATGCGAGCGGCTCCATTCCATCGCGCGCTGACGAAGTCTTCGTAGCTGGACGTCAACTGGTGGTCGGATTGTCGGGACACGGGTCCTCCTGCTGTCTCTACCCCTTACAACGCGTCTAGTTGGTGCCGGGTTGACAACCGGCGCGCTTTGGTTTGTTCCTGGACGGCCGCTGCGTTCGATGTTGCAGGCGTTCGCCGAGGCGCTGATGGGTGCCGACCGCCGCGATCTGCGGCGCCTGGTACGGGGTGCGCAGCGGCGAGCGGGTCAACTCCCGCAACGGCTACCGGGCCTGACAGTGGGACACCCGCGCCGGCACCTTGGAGATGGCGATCCCGAAGCTGCGCACCGGGTCGTACTTCCCTGATTGGCTGATGGCGCGTGGCCGTCGCGGAGCGGGCATTGACTCAGCGCAGAGAACGCCAAGGCGAACGACCGTGAGACCCGCAAGGCCCGCGAGGGCGCCTGAGGAATCCGGTGCTCGAGTGTGGGTCGTACCGGGTAGCCTTGACGGCATACAACTCAAGAGGGGCTGAACGGTTTCGACTTTGATCGTTCGAATCAAGAGAAGCGAGCCGAGGACCCAGGGTCATCTCGTCAACGATCCCTGGAAACCAATAGGTGCCAACGCTAAGCGCACTGACTTCGCTCTTGCTGCCTAAGCAGTAACCGAAGGGTCGGTCTGGATGTGCCTCCGCGCCAGTAACCGGCCTCACCAAGGAGGCTTGCTGTAGATCCCCGGTCGCGGGGGGTCTACAGGACTCTTACAGCGACTGAGCCTGTCGGCAAGGTGTCTGCGCCAGTGCCGGGGCTGAGAAAAGCGTCACGCAGACTGCGCTCGGAGAAGGCTTGGTTCAGCGTCAGAGGACCCGGGTTCGATTCCCGGCAGCTCCAC
>JAUJOO010000006.1:0-75983 GCA_030447585.1 Nocardioidaceae bacterium
ACTGGCCCAGCTGGCCGACCTCCTCACGGGTGACCGCGCAGAAGCCGACCAGGTGGTCGTCGAAGCCTTCCTGGAGATGTACGGCGTCTGGCCAAGTGTCGCCGCGTCTCGAGACCCCCTCGCGACTGCCCGACGACGCCTGGTGGCGACACACCGCCGTACCTCCCGGCGGCGAGCCAGGGCGCAGCGTGAGCCGGCCCTGGACCTTGCCGACGGCGTTGGCGCGCCGCCTGAGCGGCCTCGCCCGGTCGACGCTGTCTGGCAGGCGATGCTCGACCTCGCACCGCGTCAGCGAGCCGTGCTGGTGTTACGACTGTTCGAACAACTTTGCGACCGGGAGATCGCTCGAGCTTTGACCACACCGGAACGCGTTGTCGCTCGCTCTGCCCGCCATGGACTCGAGCAGGTGGGGATGACCGCCGGACTGGTCGTGGAGGATGAGATCTCGGGCCGGCGAAGCCATGGCGCCCTCGACATGGTGGCGGCACAGGTCGCGGCCTGTTTCGAGGAGCATCATCGAGACGCCCCCGATGTCGTGGTCCCGCTGGCAAGAATCCACGCAGGCACCGTAGGTATCCGCCCCCACCGATCCCGAACCCGGCCCCTCGTCTTCGCAGGCGCGGCGTCGGCGCTGGCGCTCGTCGGCGTCCTCGCCGTTCGGGTGTGGCCGGATGAGCCCGTGCCTCAGGGCTCACCGGCAGCCTCGGCTGCAGTGTCGATTCTTCCTGCTGCTCCGCCAGGAACGCGCCTGGTCGGGTACGCCGATGTCGCCGTCGCGGTACCCGACGACTGGGGACACAATGCCGTCTCCTGCAACGGAGAACCACAAGACAGCGTCATCTACCCTGACGCGGCCGTCACCGAGAGGTGTGCCGTCGACCCCCGAGTCTCCACCGTCGCCTTCACGAACCCGACCTCGGCCGCCATGTACTACAGCAGCATTCACCCGCCGGTTATCGACAGGATCGACGGCGACAAGGTGCTCGGGACGGCGTTGAACCGCACGCACGGGGTGTACGAGCAGACGGTCGTCGTACCGAGCTCAGGCTTCCTGATGGTGGTGCGATCGCCTCGCCAGTCCGTTGTCCGCGATGTGGTCGGTTCCGTACGTGTCGTACCCGAAGGTTTCACGGTCGTGCCCGCGTGTGGCGGTCAGCGCCTTGGCGACGCCTTCGCCGCTCTGCTCGCCGCCGGCTTGAAGCCTGCTGTCAACCGCGTTTCGACGGCGTCGGAGCGGCTCGGACAGCCACCGGTCAAGTACCAAGACGTGGACTCCGGCCAGCTTGTCCCGGTCGGTTCTGAGGTCGCCCTTTTCGTGCCCAGCTCGTGAAGCGCGGCACCACCTAGTCTCATCGGTGCAGGGCCGGGAGGACGTCGCGCCCGAAGACGTCCAGCCACTCGGTCTGGTTGCGCCCCACATTGTGGAGGTAGAGCTGGCTGATACCGAGGTCGAGGAACCGTTGGATCTCGGCGCGATGGGCATCGGGATCGGAGGAGATCACCATCCGGCCCTCGAAGTCTTCAGGACGTACCAGCGCAGCCATCTGCGCGAAGTCGAACGGCGAGCGCACGTCCTGCTTGGCGAACTTCATGCCGCCGTTCGGCCACTCGGTCATCGCGTTCTCGAGCGCCTCCTCGTCGGTCGGAGCCCAGGACAGGTGCAGCTGCAGCAGCTTCGGCATCGTCGAAGGGTCCTTGCCGGCAGCCGCTGCGCCCTCGTCGAACTTCGCGAGCACACCAGCGACCTTCTCCGTGGTCGCGCCCGGTGTGATGATCCCGTCGCAGCGGGCGCCCGCCTTCTTGGCGGTGATCGGGCCCGCCGTGGCGACAAGGATCGGCGGCGGCGGCGAGGGCATCGTCCACATCCGGACAGAGTGCAGCTTGAAGAACTCCCCCGAGTGCTTGACGTCCTTGCCCGTGAAAAGCTTCTGGATCAGCTCCACCGCCTCGAACATCATCCGGATACGTTCCGGCGCCTCCGGCCAGTAGCCGCCGAACATGTGCTCGTTGAGCGCTTCTCCGGAGCCGAGGCCGAGCCACGTGCGACCTGGGTACATGGCTTCCAGCGTCGCGGCCGCCTGCGCCACCACCGCGGGATGATGTCGAAAGGTGGGGCAGGTGACCCCCGGGCCAAGATCGCCCGTCGTGCGCTGGCCCACTGCGCTCAGCACATTCCAGACGTACGACGCCTGGCCCTGTTGCGGCACCCAGGGCTGGAAGTGGTCGGCGGCCATCGTCCCCACGAAGCCGTGCTGCTCGGCGGTCTCGCAGAGCTGGATCATCTCCTGTGGCGCGAACTGCTCCAGAGCCGCGGCATACCCGATCTTCACATCACTCATAGGTGCATCCTTGCGCACGGTCGTCGGCAGGCAGGGCCACGAGTGCCGGGAGCGACGCGGTGTTCGCAGTAGCCTCGAAGCACCATGAGCATCGTCCGCGGCCCGTCGACACGTCGGATCTCACCACCGACCGTCGAGCCGCCCCACGCTGGCGTGGACGGGCTGGCGGAGTTCATCTCCGAGCACCGCCGCATCTTCGTGCTCACGGGAGCAGGTTGCAGCACAGACTCCGGTATCCCCGACTATCGTGACTCCGACGGAGGCTGGAAGCGTCAGCAGCCGGTGCAGTTCGCTGCGTTCATGGGCGATGCTCGCGCGAGAGCACGGTACTGGGCTCGCAGCCTGGTGGGATGGCAGAGCTTCGGGACGGCCAGACCCAACGACGCACACCTCGCTCTTGCGGGCCTCGAGCGCACTGGCAACCTCAGCCTACTGGTGACACAGAACGTCGACGGGCTTCACCAGGCGGCCGGCTCTCACCGGGTCATCGACCTCCACGGGCGACTCGATCGGGTTGTTTGCATGACCTGCCGGCAGGTGTCGCCGCGCGCCACGTGGCAACAGCTCCTCCTCAGCCGTAACCAGTCCTGGGAAGGCGTGCACGGCCGCATCGCGCCGGACGGTGACGCCGACCTCGACGGGCTGAACTTCGAAGGCTTCGAGGTGCCTGGCTGCCGAGGCTGTGGCGGGATCGTCAAGCCCGACGTGGTGTTCTTCGGTGAGAACGTGCCGCCCTGGCGGCACGCGCAGGCAACGGCGTCTCTGGCAACGTCGGGTGCGGTCCTTGTCGTCGGATCCTCCCTCGCCGTGCACTCCGGCTACCGGTACGCCGTGGCGGCGGCTCGGATGGCCAAGCCGGTGGCGGCAGTCAACCTCGGCCGGACCAGGGCCGACCACCTGCTCCAGTTCAAAGTGTCCGCCGCGGCGGGGACGACGCTGAACGCCGTACGTCGTCGCCTGGACCGCGGCTGAGCGCGGAGACGCCTGGCAGCCGGTAGCGTCCGTCTGTATGACAGGCAGGCCCGCCGCCGAGTTTGGTCCGGTAGGTGATGCGGAGGCACAGCGTGCCAACCGCGGGGACTGGGACAGGGAGGCCGACGAGTACCAACGCGAGCACGGTGACTTCCTTGGCAACGCAGGCTTCGTCTGGTCGCCTGAGGGCGTCGACGAAGCTGATGTGCGCTTGCTGGGAGACGTCCGGGGCCGACGCGTCCTGGAGATAGGCTGCGGCGCCGCCCAGTGCTCTCGATGGTTGCGCGCCGAAGGCGCCTCGTCCATTGGTATCGACCTGTCCTTTCGACAGCTCCAGCACAGCCGACGTCTTGATGACGAGACGGCCATCGTCGTACCAACAGCGTGTGCGACGGCTACCGGGCTGCCGTTCCCCGACGACTGCTTCGACCTCGCGTGCTCGGCCTTCGGTGCGCTGCCGTTCATCGTCGACGTTGCGGCGGCGCTGGGCGAGGTCTCGCGAGTACTCGAGCCCGGGGGCCGCTTCGTCTTCTCCGTTACCCATCCCATGCGCCAGGTCGTACCTGACGAGCCGGACGGAGAGCAAAGCCTCCACATCGTGCGCTCATACTTCGACCGATCCGCGTACGTCGAGCTCGACGACGACGGCGTCGTGTCGTACGTCGAGCCACACCACACCCTCGGCGACTGGATCGGTGCCATCGCTGCCACCGGGCTGGTCCTGACCTCTCTCCTCGAGCCAGAGTGGCCGGTCGGGCACACCCGCGGCTGGGGAGCCTGGGGTCCAGGGCGCGGCGCCTACCTGCCCGGTACGGCGATCTTCTCGACGACCCTGCCGACAGTCAGGAGCTGATCCGCGCTTGCCCGGCAGACTGACCTCATGAGTGCAGCGGCGCCGGTCCCGGTGCCAAGTCAGGTGCGGGCGACGGGAGTCGTCGCCACCGGGATGATGACGATGAACGTCTTGGCCTATGGTTTCTCGCTGCTGTGTGCAAGGCTCCTCGGACCCACCCCGTTCGGTGCCATCAGCGCACTTCTCAGCGTTCTGATCGTCGCCAACGTCGGCGCGCTGGCGCTCCAGGCCACGGGAGCCCGGCGACTGGCCACGTCCAGCCCGGAGCACCGCCACGCCGTCACCCGAGATCTGCTCCGCGACGCCTGGCTTGTCGCCGGCGCCCTCGGGCTCGTCCTGCTCGCGTTGGCGCCAGTCATTAACCGGCTGTTGCACCTCGACGACTGGGTGGTCGCCTGCCTGCCTGCCTTCGCGGCGGTGCCGTTGACGCTGATGGGTGCCTACGCCGGCATCCTTCAGGGCGGTCGCCGCTGGGTCCGGCTGTCGGTTGTGTACGCGAGCATGGGGCTGGCCCGACTCGTCGTTGGTGGAGCGGCCGTCCTCATCGAGCCGACACTGAGGTCCGCCATGGTCGGGGTCGCCGTCGGTGGCATCGCTCCGGCTCTGGTGGGGGCGGCGTACTGCCGTGGCACGGCTGGCGGCGCACGCGACCACCAACCGGCTCTCCGGGAGCTGTGGAGCAACGGACATGCCCTGCTGGCGTTCTTCGCTTTCACGAACTTCGACGTGCTCCTTGCCCGCCATCTGTTCGACCAGCACGACGCGGGCATCTACGCAGCCGGGGCCATCCTCGCGAAGGCGGGCCTGTTCCTGCCCACCTTCGTCCTCGTCGTCGCCTTCCCCACGATGGCCGCCGAACGCAACGGTCGACCCTGGCTCAAGCCGCTGCTCGCCGTCGCGGCACTCGGCCTTGCCGCGGTTCTCGGCACGGCGCTGCTCCCCGACCTAGCGGTCGCGTTCGCTGGGGGCGGCGAGTACGCCGACCTGACAGACGTGGCCTGGTTGTTCGCGCTCGAGGGGACCCTGTTCGCCTGTCTGCAGATCCTGGTGTACGACACGATCGCCGCCCAGGCGCACGCCGCCTCGGTCTTGTGGCTGGGGTCAGCAGTCGTGGCCGTGGTTGCAGTGCCGGTCGCCGACTCGGTGCAGTACCTCGTCAGCATCGTGGCGCTTGTCGCCTTCGGCGCCGCAGTGACCACCACCGTGACGGCTAAGGCGACCGGCTACGACTGACGTCGTGCCGGCAGCCGCATCGCTGCTGTCAGTGACCGGCCTCATGCCAGGTGCGGCCGATGCCCACCGAGACCTCCAGCGGAACAGCGAGGTCGGCGGCGGCCGCCATCTCTTGCCGCACGAGGCGCTCGAGAGCGGCGCGCTCTCCCGGTGCCACCTCGAACACCAGCTCGTCGTGGACCTGCAGGAGTGGGCGCGAAGAAAGTCCCTCGGCGGCCAGAGCGGCGTCTACCCTCAACATCGCTACCTTGATGATGTCGGCGGCGGAGCCCTGGATGGGAGCGTTGAGGGCCATCCGCTCCGCCATCTCACGGCGCTGGCGGTTGTCACTGGTGAGATCTGGCAGGTAGCGACGCCGACCGAGGAGCGTCTCGGTGAACCCAGTCCGCCGAGCCTCGTCGACGACCCCGTGCAGGTAGCTTCGGACGCCGCCGAAGCGCTCGAAGTACTCGTCCATCAGGCCCCGGGCCTCCGCCGGCTCGATGCCTAGCTGCAGAGCGAGGCCGTACGCCGACAGTCCGTAGGCCAGGCCGTAGTTCATCGCCTTGATCTTGGAACGCTGCGCCTGCGTGACAGCGCCGGCGTCGGCATCGAACACCCGGGCCGCCATCACGGAGTGGAAGTCCTCCCCGGAGTGGAACGCGTCGATCAACCCGGCGTCCTCGGAGACGTGCGCCATGATGCGCATCTCGATCTGGCTGTAGTCGGCGGTGAGCAGTGACTCGAAGCCCTCTCCGACCACGAAGGCCTCCCGGATACGGCGACCCTCCTCGGTGCGGATGGGGATGTTCTGCAGGTTCGGCTCCGTGGACGAGAGCCGCCCTGTCGCCGCGATCAGCTGGTTGAACGTGGTGTGGATCCGGCCGTCGTCGGCAATCGTCTTGAGCAGACCCTCGACTGTCTGCCGCAGCCTCGTGGCGTCACGGTGGACGAGCAGATGCCGCAGGAAGGGGTGCGCGGTCTTGTGGTACAGCGACTGGAGCGCGTCTGCGTCAGTCGTGTAACCGGTCTTTGTCCGCTTGGTCTTCGGCATGCCGAGCTCGTCGAAGAGCACTCCCTGCAGCTGCTTGGGCGACCCGAGGTTGATCTGCTTGCCGATCACGGCGTACGCCTCGTCCGCCGCCTCCTTGACCCGCGCGGCGAACTGCGCCTCGAGAGAGGTCAGGTAGTCGTCGTCCACCGCGATGCCGTCGCGCTCCATCACGGCGAGGACTCCGACGAGTGGAAGCTCCACCTCTGCCAGGAGCCGGGAGCCACCCCGCGCCTCAAGCTCGGTGGACAGGGCGCCGGCCAGCTCCACGACGGCATGAGCCCGCTGCATGGACTCGTTCGCGAGCGCCGAGTCCCCCTCCAGGTCGAAGGCCAGCTGGTCGGTCGAGGCAGCCGAACCCTTGAGCTCGCGGTGCAGGTAGCGCAGCGTCAGGTCGGCGAGGTCGTAGGACCGCTGGTCGGGGTGGGACAGGTATGCCGACAGGGCCGTGTCGGCGGCCAGCCCGCGAAGCTCCAACCCGCGCGCAGCCAGCATCAGCACCGCCGCCTTCGCGTCGTGCATGACCTTCGGACGAGCGGCGTCAGCTAGCCAGTCGGCCAGTGCACTCTCGTCCGCCGGACCGATCGTGGTCGTGTCGATCCAGGCTGCCGCCCCGTCCGCGGTCGCCACCGACACCGCCTCGACCTGGCCCGCCCCCAGCCGCCAGCTGCCGTCGACGTGCACACCGACGGGGGTGTCGCCGGCGGCGTGGGCCTCGAGCCATGCACGTACCTCGTCGACGCCCAGCCGGCTGCCGTCCAGCGCCGCCGCGTCGCTGATCTTGGGCTCGTCGACGGACAGTGTCTGGAACAACCGGTCACGGAGCACCCGGAACTCGAGGCCGTCGAAGATCTTGTGGACCTCGTCGCGGTCCCACGGCCGTTGGGCCAGCTCCGGTGGTGTGACGGGAAGGTCGAGATCACACACGAGAGCATTGATCCGACGGTTGCGGATGACGTCGGCCAGATGCACCCGCAGCGACTCCCCCGCCTTGCCGTGGATCTCGTCGACGTGAGCGACGACCTCGTCGAGCGTCTCATACTGGGAGATCCACTTCGCGGCGGTCTTCGGGCCCACTCCCGGCACACCGGGAAGGTTGTCACTGGACTCCCCCACCATGGCGGCGAGGTCTGGGTAGTTCTTAGGCGTAACGCCGTACCTGTCCCAGACCGCCTGCGGGGTCATCCGGGTGAGGTCGGAGACGCCCCTTACGGGGTACAGGACGGTGACGTGGTCCGAGACGAGCTGAAACGTGTCGCGGTCGCCGCTGCAGATGAGGACGTCGTAGCCGGCTGCCACGGCCTGGGTGGTGAGAGTCGCGATGACATCGTCTGCCTCGAAGCCGTCCTTCTCCACAGTCACCACGCGCAGCGCGTCCAGGACCTCCTTGACCAGAGAGACCTGTCCCTTGAACTCGTCGGGGCTCTTCGACCGGTTCGCCTTGTAGTCGGCGTACTCCTCCGAGCGAAACGTCTGCCGCGACACGTCGAAGGCGACCGCCAGGTGAGTAGGGCTCTCGTCGCGGAGCACGTTGATGAGCATCGAAGTGAACCCGTAGACGGCATTCGTCGGCTGGCCGGTCGTCGTCGAGAAGTTCTCGACCGGCAGCGCGAAGAACGCCCGGTAGGCCAGCGAATGTCCGTCCAGGAGCAGCAGACGTGGCCGTGCATCGGTGACGCTGTCGGGTGCCGCGGACGTCGAAGCCACAAGGCGACTCTAGTGGGGGGCGCCGACGGCATTTCGGACAGTGCGGCCGGTCATTACGCTTGACGATCGACCGTACGCCGTGCAGCACAGCCGAGCGGAGACCACATGGGCCTCGTGCGTGCTGGCCGAAAGCCTCGGATCCATCGGTGCCACCTTGTACGCACAGCCCGAGCAGGTGGCCGTCGGTGTCGACATCAATGCGACGCATCACCGCGCCGTCTCCGACGGCATCGTGACCGCGGTGGCAACCCCGGTCCACCTTAGGCGCAGCATCGCCTGCTACGAGATCGTCGTCTCCGATGACCAGGCGCGCCGGGTGTGCACTGCTCGCATCACGTGTCAGTTGATCGAGGCCCAGAAGAGCTGAGACGCGAACGGCGCATCAACCGCCGCGTTGCGACCACGTTGGTGGCGATCGACTTCGTGGGCGCTGCGTAGAGACGGGCACGCAACCCCGCGACGGTTGACGCCCTGACAACAGCGGCTTGGCTCATCCCGAGGCGAGCAAGGAAGCGGTTGGAGTCGCGCGCGGTTGCGGCCACCGTGGCGATAATGTGCCTCGAGTCCTTCTCCTCGGCCCACTCTGTCGCCGCCGACATGAGCGACGTGCCGACGCCGCGGCGGCGGTGGTCGCTCAGCACATGTAGGTGGCCGACGTGCACGGCGTCCTCGTCATGGATCGGCGAGATGGCGGCACGACGCAGATGGGCGACGCCGACCACGATGTCGTCGAGGAGGGCGACGATCAACCGCTCGGAAGGATCTGTGTCGAGTCTCGCGATCGCTCGCTGCGTGTCTTCGGGGGTGGTCGTCAAACACATCCGCTCGGAGGTCTGGCCGAAGCCCTCCCAGATGCCGACCAGGTCAGGCGCATCCGAGACGACAGCGTCCCGCACGACTACAGATCCGCGAGCCATGGGCTCCTCCAGTTCTGTTCAGTCCCGCGTGGTCTGTGAGTTCACCCATCGCGGCACTCGTTACGATGCACGGACAAAACGGGCCTCGGCTCACCTTACGGGTGCATGCCGTCGGCGGCCAGTCGAGGCCCGACATTCTCAGACTCCTCCGACGCCTGTTACCGAAAGGAGGTCGCGTGTTTCGGGGCTTCGGGACGCTGGTCAACGTCGCAGCCGTCGTGTTGGGGACAGGAATCGGCGTACTGGTCGGCCATCGGCTGCCGCAACGGACGCGCGACGTGGTGACCGACGCGCTTGGCCTCGTCACGCTCCTCATCGCCGCGACGTCGGTGACCGTCGTGGCAGACAAGGCCTTGTCGGACGCGGTGGGTGGCTCGGCGCCGGTGCTGATCGTTCTCGGCTCCCTGCTCCTGGGTGGGATCACTGGGTCGTTGTTACGCATCGAACAACGGCTCGTCGGCTTCGGCGGCTTTTTGCAGTCCCGCCTCACGCGCGACCGGCCGTCTGTGGAGCGTCGCCGCTTCGTCGAGGGGTTCGTCACGGCCTCGATGCTCTTCTGCGTTGGGCCGTTGACGGTCCTCGGATCCTTGTCGGACGGCTTGGGCAACGGTGCCGACCAGCTGGTGCTCAAGTCCGTGCTGGACGGATTCGCCTCGATCGCGTTCGCTGCCTCCTTCGGCTGGGGGGTTGCAGCCTCGGCATTGGTGGTACTTGCGGTCCAGGGCTCTCTCACCTTGCTGGGTGCGGTGTTGGGATCCTTTCTGCCTGACGCCCATGTGTCGGCCCTGACCGCCACCGGCGGCCTCTTGCTGGTCGGGGTCGGCCTGCGCCTGCTGCAGCTCAAGCAGGTGCCGGTCGGGGATCTGCTGCCGGCTTTGGTCGTCGCCCCGCTCCTCACTCAGGCCGTCGTCATGGTGCGCTGAGGTAGCCTCTGCGCAGCGAAGTCCGGTACGACGACGGCTAAGTCGGTATGCTCCGCCCAGGAGACGCCCTTCTGGCGGACGCGATACAGTCCGGCTCTGGACGTCCCCTCAGACCTCGGCAGACAGCGACAGGAGCCACCGGTGCGAGTCCGCGTTACCGCCGTTTCTGCACTGTTTCTTGGCGTGCTCATCGCGATCCTCGTAGGCGGTGCGGCTCAGGCTGGCGGCGTCCGCGCGGCCTCCGGCAACCCCGCCGACCTGACGGAGGCTGCGGCACCGAAGTGTCCACGTGAGAAGATCGCGTCGAAGGATGACGTCATCCAGATCGTCGGCCAGCTCAGTGACACTCGCACGGATCCGTGCACGCCGGTCAGTGGTGTCAAGATCTCCGTGGAGGACGCCGAAAATGGAGAAGTCATCGGTGAGGCCACGACGGGTGAGGACGGCACCTTCGTCGTTCCTCTCCCGGGCGCGGCTATCGACAACCTCGGGAGAACCGTCACCGTCAAGATCGACGAGGGCTCGCTCCCAAAGGGCTCCGTCCTGACAGACCCGTCGGACGTCGAGAACACGAAGAGGATCGTCATCGAGGGCAACATCAGCTTCACCTTCCCGATCGGGCCGGACCCCAGCCCGCCGACCCCGGTGTGGCAGCGCGTGATCCAGCTTCTTGTCACTGGCCTGATCTTCAGCTCCATGCTGGCTCTCGGCGCGCTCGGTTTGTCGATGATCTTCGGCACCACCGGACTGACGAACTTTGCGCACGGCGAGCTTGTCACCTTCGGGGCCCTGGTCGCTTTCGCCTTCGACGCCGGCGTCGGCCTCCCGGTGCTCGTGGCAGGCGTTCTCGCGGTGGTCGTCTCAGGTGCGTTCGGCTACGCGCAGGACGCTGCGCTCTGGCGACCGCTGCGCCGCCGGGGAACGGGCCTGATCGCGATGATGATCGTGACGATTGGCCTGTCGATCTTCCTTCGCAGCCTCTACCAGTACTTCGCCGGGAGTGACAACCACAACTACTCGCAGTACGCGACAGTCGAGCCGTTCTCCGTCGGACCCGTCGACGTGACACCGAAGGAGCTGCTCGTCACGCTGCTGGCGGTGGTGGTGCTGGTTGCCGTAACGCAAGCACTTCAGCGGACCCGGATGGGCAAGGCGACGCGAGCAGTCGCGGACAACCCGGCACTCGCTTCGGCCTCCGGCATCAACGTCGAGCGGGTGATCTCCGTGGTCTGGATCGGTGGCACTGCCCTCGCCGGACTGTCGGGTTTCCTGCTCGGAATGACGCAGGGCTTCGACTTCCAGCTGGGTTTCAAGATCCTGCTGCTGATCTTCGCCGCGGTGATCCTCGGCGGTCTAGGTACGATCTGGGGAGCCATCGTCGGAAGTGTCGTGGTGGGTGTGTTCATCGAGCTTTCGACGCTGGTCATCCCGTCAGAGCTCAAGTTCGCCGGTGCTCTGGCGGTGCTCATCGTCGTGATGTTGTTTCGACCACAAGGCATGCTGGGCCGCGCCGAGCGCGTCGGCTGAGGTGAGGAGGGTGACGTGGACATCGCGAACCAGCTGACCCTGGCCCTCGAGCAGGCGTTCGGGCCGTCGGCGATCATCATCTGCCTGGCCGCCATCGGTCTCAACGTCCACTTCGGTTACACCGGCCTGCTGAACTTCGGCCAGGCGGGCTTCATGGCTGTCGCCGGCTACGGCGTCGCTTCCATCGTTTCCACCTGGGGGTTCAGTTTCTGGTTAGGGCTCCTCGTGGGTCTTGCTCTGACCGTGGTACTGGCGCTGCTGCTGGGAATCCCGACGTTGCGGCTGCGTGCCGACTACCTCGCGATCGTCACCATTGCCGCGGCGGAGATCATCCGCTTCGTCGTCGGGGCCTCCAGCCTGCGCGGCTACTTCGGCGGGCAGGACGGGCTACAGCAGTACACCGGGAGCTTTTTCGCCCTCAACCCCTACAGTTCACAGATGGGGGGGCTGGGACTGTCGTGGAGCAAAGCCGACTTCTGGATCATGACGGTCGGCTGGGGTCTCGTGGTGCTCTTCAGCCTGATGATCTTCCTGCTGATGAGGAGCCCTTGGGGCCGTGTGCTCAAAGGCATCCGCGAGGACGAGGATGCCGTCCGCAGCCTCGGGAAGAACGTCTACGCCTACAAGATGCAGTCGCTGGTCATCGGTGGCGTCATCGGTGGTTTCGCGGGATTCGTCTCGGGCCTCTACCAGTCGGTCCAACCGACCAACTTCGCCACTGACATCACCTTTTTCGCCTACACCGTTCTGCTGCTGGGAGGTGCCGCTCGTGTCCTGGGGCCGCTCGCGGGTGCAGTGATCTTCTGGTTCCTCATCAGCTTCCTCGACAACTTCTTCTCCGCCGCCACCAGCGGAGACAACCCGCTGATCCCAACCGCGCTCATGAGCCACCAGCAGGCAAGCCTGATGCGGTTCGTCTTCCTGGGGGTGGCTTTGATGCTGTTGATGATCTACCGACCTCAGGGCATTTTCGGAGACAGAAGGGAGCTGGCCATCGATGGCCGCTGACACCCCGACAGCGGCCGAGGACATGTCGACCGTGGCGCGCCAAGGACTGGTCGACGTCGAGCATCAGCCGGGAGCCAAGAAGCCCGACCCGATAGTCGTCGCCGACAAGGTCGTCCGAAAGTTCGGCGGTCTTACCGCCGTCGACGTCGAGCATCTGGAGATCCAACGCGGGGTCATCACTGCCTTGATCGGCCCCAACGGTGCCGGAAAGACCACGTTCTTCAACGTGCTGACGGGTTTCGACCGGCCCGACGACGGGAAATGGTCGTTCGGAGGCAAGGACATCCAGGGCTTGTCGGCGTACCAGGTGGCACGACTTGGGATGGTCCGCACGTTCCAGCTCACGAAGGTGCTGTCTCGGCTGAGCGTCATCGAGAACATGCTCCTTGGCGCGACCGGCCAATCAGGGGAGAGCATCTGGCAAGCGATGTTGCGGCCGCTCTGGGGACAGCAGGAGCGCGACAACACCGAGCGTGCCGACGCTCTCCTCAAGCGGTTCCAGCTCGATGCCAAACGCGAGGACTTCGCCGGCTCGCTGTCAGGAGGCCAGCGCAAGCTGCTCGAGGTGGCGCGATCCCTCATGGTGGAGCCCGAGCTGGTGATGCTCGACGAACCGATGGCCGGGGTCAACCCGGCGTTGAAGCAGTCGCTGCTGGGACATGTGAAGTCTTTGCGGGAGGACGGGATGACGGTCTTCTTCGTCGAGCATGACATGGACGTGGTGCGCGACATCTCCGACTGGGTGATCGTGATGGCTCAGGGACGGATCATCTCCGAGGGTCCGCCTGAAGCTGTGATGTCCGACCAGCGGGTGATCGACGCCTACCTCGGCGCCCACCACGACGCAGCGCTCAGCGTCGAGGACGAAGACGCAATTCTGGCCGCCGCACGGGAAGAGATCGAGGCCGCAGAGGAGCAGGAAAGTCATGGCTGAGGACGATGCGACCCACCGCGACACGCACGTGTCGGTGTCCGACGGGGCGGTGCTTCGTGCCGACGAGCTCGTCGCCGGCTACCTCCCCGGCGTCAACATCCTCAACGGTGCCGAGGTGTACTGCCAGGAAGGGGAGCTTGTCGGGATCATCGGGCCGAACGGCGCGGGCAAGTCGACGCTGCTGAAGGCGCTCTTCGGTCTGGTCAAGGTCAGCTCCGGGACGGTGAGGCTGAAGGGCGAGGACGTGACGAACCAGCGGGCCGATGTGCTCGTGTCGGCTGGCATCGGCTTCGTACCTCAGTCAAACAACGTGTTTCCCTCACTCACCATCGAAGAAAACCTCCAGATGGGCAGCTATCAGAAACCGAAGGTCTTCAAGAAGCGGTTCGAGTTCGTCGCGTCCTTGTTCCCTACCCTTGCCGAGCGCCGGCAGCAGCGAGCCGGCTCCCTGTCGGGCGGCGAGCGGCAGATGGTTGCCATGGGGCGGGCGCTCATGATGGAGCCGTCGGTACTGCTGCTCGACGAGCCTTCAGCGGGCCTCTCGCCCGTCATGCAGGACGAGGTCTTCGTGCAGACCCGTCGCATCAACCGCGCGGGAGTCTCGGTGATCATGGTGGAGCAGAACGCGCGACGCTGCCTGCAGATCTGCGACCGTGGCTACGTGCTCGACCAGGGCCGCAACGCCTACACCGCACGCGGCAAGGACCTGATGAACGACCCCAAGGTGATCGAGCTGTACCTCGGAACCCTCGCGAAGGCCTGACATACAGACCACCCGGAAGGGCCCGACCGTCTCTGGTCGAGCCCTTCCTGAGGCCTTAGGTTGGACGATCAGATCACGCCGGTGACGTAATCCAGGTTGGAGAACTTGTTGTCGGGACCGTACTGGAAGATACCAATGGTGGCCTTCGAGGGGCTGCCGGTCTCGTTGAGGTCGACCGGGCCAGAGACACCGTCGTAGTCGATGTCCTCACCCTGTCCCAACAGGTCAACGCACTCCGAGTACTCGGTGCACTTCGTACCGCCCTCGGAGATCTCGATGAGCTTGGACGCGATCGGCTTGCCAGCGTCGTCCTGGGCAGCCGTAGCCGCGAGCGCCGACATGATGGTCGCGTCGTAGGACTCAGGACCGTAGGTGAACTCCTCGAGGTCCGGATCCACCTTCAGCAGACGTTGCTTGAAGTCGTTGGTCAGCTCCGCTCCCGGGTAGGTCGCCTTGACTGTGTCGAGGGTGCCCCGGTCGAAGTCCCCCGAGTAGTCGGCGGTGTTGCCGTCCACGAAATAGACCTGGACATCTTGCGGACCGATGCCCTTGGCGATCATCTGCGGGATGATCTTGGTCGTCTCGCTGAAGGCGATGAGGACCACCGCGTCGGGGTTGGTGGCAGCGACCTTGTTGACTTCGGCGGTGAAGTTGGAGGCATCGGCCGAGTAGAGCGTCTTCGTGGCGACCGTGGAGCCACCCTCCTCGATGCCCTTCGCCGTCTGGTCCGCGAGCGCCTCCCCATAGGAGTCCTGGCGGGCCAGGATTGCGACGTTCTTGTGCCCGTCCTCCACCACCGTGTTCGCCAGGACGGCACCTTGCAGCACATCCGAGGGCGCGGTGCGGAAGTAGAGACCCTTGTCCTTGTACGTGTCGAAGGCCGTCGACGTGTTCGCGGGCGAGAAGTGCACGACGCCCGCGTTGATGATCTTGTCGATGACGCTGAGCGACACGCTGGACGATGCTGCTCCGATGATGACGTCGACGTCCTGGTTGAGCAGCTTGTCCACCGAGGCGGGCGCGATGTTCGGTGTGCCGTCACCCGAGTCAGCCTCGACGTGTTTCACGTCCTCGCCGTTGACCCCGCCGGCGGCGTTGATGTCTTGGACCGCCATGTCAACGCCTGCGATCTCAGGTGGGCCGAGGAAGGCAAGGTCGCCGGTTGTCGGAAGCAGCGAGCCCACCACGAGCGTCCCGTCGCCGGTGGGCTCCGGCGCGGCGGACGTCGTTGTGGTCTCCGACCCCGTGGTCGTGTCGGTGGGTGTGTCGGCCGGTTCTGGGGTGGGTTCTTCTTCTTGGGCGCACGAGCTGAGGACCAGCGCAGCAGTAGCTGCGAGGACCGCGAAGCGCGTGGCAAGCGTTGGGCGAGTCAATGTGCCCCTCCGTCTTGGGTTATGGCCAGCCGAAGGTCGGCGGCGATACGTATGTGCAACTTAGCGCGGAATGTTAGCGGACGTCAGCCCCTTGGCCGAGTCGAGCCTTGCTGTTGTCATTTCGTGACGTCGAGCCCCTGGCTCACCACGCCTTCGACAGGCCGTGGCGCCGGCGTCTCGGGCACGCTCCACCAGTTCGCGTTGGCTGAACGCGGCGAGTATGACGACGGCGGCGAGGCGCTGCTTCGCGATCTGGGCCGCGGCAGAGATCCCGTCGAGCTTGGGCATCCTGACATCGAGCACGGCCAGATCTGGGCGCAGGTGGTGGACGAGCTCTGCGTCCGTGGTCACACGTGAAGTCTAACGACGCTGTATAGGATGTTGCCCAGTGGCCGGGATGGTGGAATCGGCAGACACGATGGCCTCAAAAGTCATTGTCCGACAGGACGTGCGGGTTCAAGTCCCGCTCCCGGCACCATTCTGGCCACCTGTAGCGCCGAGTCGGGCGGTCGTCAGTGTTCGCTCTTGCGTGGCTCCGTCAGCGGCTGGTCGTCCGGTTGGTAGCGGGCCTCGGGATCCTCGTGGTCCTTACGCTCGAACAGATCCCGGTCGGCTTCCTCAAGGCTCTCCTGCCGGTCGTCGTACCCACCGTCGGCATGCTCAGTGTGCGCCTGAGCGACGATGTTGCCGTGCTCGTCGCTGTCAGGATCCGGGGAGCTGACGGCGTGCTCGAGCGGCTCGTTACCTGTACTCGTCATGCCGAGCGAGTACCCACGGCGCGACCAGGGAAACGCCCACTCACTCGAAGGGCATGGTCGGGTTGCCCTCGGGCGGAGCGGTCGACGTCGCCTCCGAGTCCTGGTCGTCGTGCTCCGGGTCGACGCCGGTGCCGTCGTCGACACCCTCGTCGGCTTCGTCGTCAGTAGCGGTTGGGTCAGCGGGTTCGTCGTTCGACGTCGTCATGGGCAGACCGTACACCCGGGCCGCCTGGCTGTACCGCCTGGCTGTAACAGCGAGCGGGTTGGCGGGTGACACCACCAGAGACCACGTCAGGGTGCCTCGTGCCCCTTCCACGGCGCAGACACCGGCTCGCCGCAAGGACAGCCCATGACCGGCCACTCATCCCGAGCAGCGGGCAAGGCTCTTGGGCGGCAGGTAGAGACCGAGCCGCTGCTTGAGGCGTAGCACACGCTCGACCGAGGCGTCGAGCCTGCTCGCCGCGATCCGGCCGTCCCGAACCGCTGAGACCAGACCGCGCACGACCTCGCGTGGTTGCGGTGGCATGAGCAGCAGGTCGACGCCGGACTGGACGGCACGGACCGCGATGGCTCGCGAGCTGCCCCAGGAGGTGATTCCGCCCATGTTGAGCGCGTCCGTGATCACCACGCCGTCATACCCGAGATCTTTCCTGATCAACTCTCGCGTCAGCCGCGGCGAGATCGTGGCCGGTCTCCCGCTCGGGTCGAGCGCGGGAAGGGCCAGGTGTCCGACCATGATGATGTCGACCTGCGTCGCGACGGCGCCTGCAAAGGGTGGCCGGTCGGTGCGTCGCCACACGGCCCCCGACTTGGTGATCTTTGCAGTCCGCAGGTGGCTGTCGGTGCTTGTCGAGCCGTGTCCCGGCCAGTGCTTCGACGCGGCCGCGACACCCCGTCGTGGTAGCCGCAGATCTGTGCACGCACCATCCGTGAGACGACGGCAGGGTCGGATGAGAACGCCCGCGACCCGACCACTCCCGCGGAGCCGACCGTGTTGACGTCGGTGACCGGCGCAAGGTTGACGTTGATCCCGACCTCGACGAGGTCGTGGGCTGTGCTGCGGGCGGTACGCCGAGCCCACGGCGCGTCACCACCGAAGTCAGTCCCTGCCGGGACGTCGCTCGTGCCCGGCAGCCTTGTGACAGGCCCACCTTCTTGGTCGGCCATGATCAGGAGGGGCTCACCTGCGGCCCTGGAGGCGCGCTGTGCCGCCGCCGACATGGTACGGATCTGACGTCGGGTGCGGACGTTCTCGGAGAAGTAGATGAGGCCGCCCGGGTGAAACGAGTCGATCAAGCGGGTCGGTGCCGCCGTGCCGGCGAAAGGCAGCACCAGCAGCGGCGAACGCGGTCGCGCAGAGTCATGGCCCGAACCCGTACCCGCACTTGATCCGGGACCGGCTCCCGCTGGGTCGGGTCGGGTACTGACTTCTGCGTGCTTCGTGTGGTGGTGGCCGGGTGTAGTGGGGGTTGACCCTGGCCGGATGTAGTGGCCGGCGCAGTCGGCGGCGTGTGGTGGCCGGCGCAGTCGGCGTGCTGCGTGTGGTGGCCGGCGCAGTCGGCGTGCTGCGTGTGGTGGTGGCCGGGGGGGTTGGCCCGCCGGGTGTGGTGGCCGGCGCGGTCGATGACGCGGTCGGCGGCACACCTCGAACGTCTGGCGACGACGACGGACGGGGCGGCGTGGACGTCTCCTCCGGCCCTGACAGCGCACACCCGGCACCAAGCGCCAGCGCGAGCGCGGCGGTCGACACGACCCGCACCGGGTTTGGCAGCATCAGGAGAGTCTAGGCGCGCCACAGCCAGCGGGCGGCACGCTTCGACGCGTTGCCTGCTCAGGCGTTCCGCTGCGAGCGGTAGGCGGGCGCCACGCCTTTCACTGCGTCCCCCATCCGGTGGATCCGGAGGGCGTTCGTGGACCCCGGGATACCGGGAGGGGAGCCGGCGACGATGACGACCTCCTCTCCATCGGTGCACCGGCCGATGTCGAGCAGCGACTTGTCCACCTGCATGACCATTTCGTCGGTATGGTCGACGGTCGCCCCGAGGAACGTCTCGATGCCCCAGGTCAGTGCCAGCTGCGAGCGCACCACGGGTTCGGGCGTGAAGGCAAGCACGGGGATCTCCGAGCGGTAGCGCGACAACCTGCGAGCCGTGTCGCCCGACTGGCTGAACGCGACAAGGAACTTGGCGTCTATGCGCTCGGCAACTTCCGCCGCCGCCTTGGCGATGATGCCGCCGCGAGTGCGCGGCTCCCAGTGGATGGCTGCCATCCGCGCCAGTCCGTGGTCCTCGGTGGAGGCGATGATCCTCGCCATCGTCTCAACGGTCTCGACCGGATACTTTCCCACGCTTGTCTCACCCGAGAGCATCACCGCGTCGGCCCCGTCGAGGACGGCGTTGGCGACGTCGGAGGCCTCCGCCCGGGTCGGCCGAGGTGACGAGATCATCGACTCGAGCATCTGGGTGGCGACGACGACCGGCTTGGCGTTGCGGCGTGCGAGCTCGACGAGCCGCTTCTGCAGGAAGGGCACATCCTCGAGTGGCATCTCGACCCCCAGGTCGCCACGAGCCACCATGACACCGTCGAAGTCCCGGATGATCTCGTTGATGTGGTCGATGGCCTGCGGCTTCTCGATCTTCGCGATGACGGGGATCCACTCCTTCTCCTCGTCCATGACGCGGCGTACGTCGACCACGTCGTCGGCGGACCGGACGAACGACAGCGCGACCATGTCCGCCCTCAGGTGCAGCGCCCAGCGCAGGTCCTCGACGTCCTTCTCACTCATCGCCGGCACGCTGACCGCGACACCGGGAAGGTTGATCCCCTTGTTGTTGCTGAGGGTTCCGCCGACCTCGACGTTGCAGATGACGTCCGTCTCGCTGACGTGGGTGGCCCGCATCCGCACCTGGCCGTCGTCGATGAGGATCTGGTCGCCAACGGCCACATCACCGGCCAGACCGTCGTACGTCGTCGAACAGCTCTGTTGCCCACCGGCGATATCGCGGGTCGTGATGGTGAACTCGTCACCGTTCTGAACGCACACCGGGCCTCCGGCGAACCTGCCGAGCCGGATCTTCGGTCCCTGCAGGTCGACGAGGATTCCGACGGCGTGCCCGCTCTCATCGGACGCCTTGCGCACCATCCGGTAGACCGATTCGTGGTCCTCGTAGCTGCCGTGGCTGAGGTTCAACCGGGCGACGTTCATACCGGCGTCGACAAGCTGACGGATCTTTCCAAGGGTGGACGTGGCAGGCCCCAGGGTGCACACGATCTTCGCTCTCCTCACAGCGACGAGCCTACTCAGCCGGTGGTGATGCTGCCGTGCGCTAGACGGCCATCGGGCGAGCAGTCGGTGCGATGGGGAGCGGGTAGCGCGGTCGGCCCGGTCAAGCCCTGGGGCAGCGGGACAGCTCGCATGGACAGATCTCCCGTCGTCGCGATCGTGGATGGCGGAAAGTGGTTGACGCGGGGACGACGTTGGCCCAGCATGTTGCGGCGAAAGTACACCGCCGAGACGTACCGGTCAGTGACTGCCCCACTACTGGAGACGGTATTCTTCAGCCTCCGGCGTAGTCCGCACGAAGTTCTGAGATGCTCGGGACCGCGTAGGCTTTGCGGCTCGCCAGGGCGAGGCCAACGGTCGATGGGAGCTTACGGATGACCGAGCAGAGCTGGAAGCCGCTTTTCCGCACCAGCAACTCGACCGTCACCAAGGCCTTGCAGAGCCCCGCGTTCATCGACTCGCGACGCCGCGCTGGGGCTATCATCGGTGACTCCATCGCTCTGCGGATGCTGGCCAACTCTGTCGAGAGCGTCGACCAGACCGATGCACCCCTCTCGGCGGTTGCGGACCGGGTGTCCGCGGGCGTCCGCTTCCTGCGTGCCCGAGCGGACCGTCTCGACACCGGCGCCACGCTCCGACCCGATCCGGGCGCGCCGGGGGCTGTGCAGGGCACGGACGCGCGATCTGCGGCCGCCACAGCGGCCCGTGAGCGGCTGCTGGTCGCCGCGCTGGACTACCTGATCACGCCCGTCGACATGGTCCCGGACTTTCACGTCGGAGGCTACATCGACGATGTGCTCCTGTTGACCTGGGTTTTCGGCGCCGCAGTTCACGAGCTCGAGCCGTTCCTGGACGACGACCTGCACGCCTAGTGCGCCGCGTGCCGGCGACTCGATACCGGCGATACGGGCGCGAGGCACACGCACGGTGCTCCTGATCACTGGGGAGCGCCCAGGCAGTCGCTCGAACTTGGGAAGATTCTCTCCGTTTTCTTGTGGACAAGGAAGAACTGCTCGAGGAACTGTCGGTGGTGCGGTCTAGCGTTGAGCTATGTTCGACTTCGACTTCAGCGCTCTGGACGCACCCGCCACGTTGGCGACCGCGGCTGAGGCACGTGAAGTGTCGGACCGCGCTGAGGTCGCGGTGCTGCAGTCCGCGGCGCAGTGGGCAGACCTGCACGGTCACCTCGACGAGGCAGCTTCCGGCCGGTCCTTTCCGGGGACCGAGCGACTGGTGCGCCTCGGCGGTGCCGGCACACCGGCGGTCGCCGAGTTCGCCGCCGCCGAGCTCGGCGCGGTCCTGGCGATATCGCCGGTGGCCGCAGCAAGGCTGATGCGGACGTGCTCGACCTACGACACCGGCTCCCCCGGCTGTGGAAGCGAGTACTGGCCGGCGAGGTCAAGCCATGGCTGGCCCGCAAGACCGCGGACACCACACGCCACCTGTCGGTCGAGGTCGCCGACGTCGTCGACCGCCGGGTCGCGCCTTGGGCGCATGCGGTCTCGTTGGCTCGCCTTGACGCGTTGGTCCACGCCGCGATCATCGCCGCCGACCCCGACGGGGCAGCCGCCGAGGTCGCCGCCGCCGAGGCGGCCCAAGGAGTCTGGTTGAGCCAGTCAAACGACCACGGCATCAAATCAATCCACATCCGCACCCAGGCGCCCAACGCGATCTGGTTCGACGCGTCGATCCAGCGGGTGGCCGACAGCCTCGAGTCGTTCGGTGACAAGTCGAGCCTGGACGTCCGTCGCGCAAGAGCGGTCGGGATCCTCGCCCAGCCGCAGCAGAGCCCTTGACCTGATCGACCAGACCGTACGCCTCACCGTGGGTGACCCAGGGTCCGTACCGAGGACAGAGCGGGGTAACCGGGGTGTTCGCCCGGCGGTGAGCGGGGACGCCGCCCGCCCACCGGTAACGCTTTACATGCACCTGAGCCATGACGCCTTCACCCGCGACGACCAAGGAGTCGCCCGCTTCGAAGGCGAGGGCCCCATCACCGTCGACCAGGTGCGGCGGTGGCTCGGCCACTGCAACGTGACCGTCAAACCGGTGATCGACCTGGCGAACCAGATCCCCGTCGACGCCTACGAGGTCCCGGACCGGCTCCGCGAAGCCATGCAGCTTCGCAGCCCCATCGACGTGTTCCCGTTCGCCACCAACGCCGGCCGCAACCGGCAAGCCGACCACAGCGTTCCCTACGTCAACCCTGGCGACGGCGGACCGCCCGGCCAGACAGCGCTGGAAAACCTCGGGCCCATGGTCGTCTTCCATCACCATCAGGACGCACGGCCGCTGGCAGGTCAGGCAAGTGTTCAACGGGGTCTTCGTCTGGCGATCACCCCACGGCCGCTACTACCTCGTCGACCACACCGGCACCCACCCGGCCCGACGCGCGAGCTGACTCGCGATCGACGTCATCCGCGTTGATCACGTCAGCTCTACAGTCCCCACGGTCCGATTCCGCTCAGGCGTGAGACCCGTATACCGGTGACGAAGTCAGGTTGCCAGCTTCCTCTGCCGGCCGTCCAGATGGGCCGTCACGAGGTCGTCACCATCCAGTCCGCCCAGACGACACTCACCTGAGGCGAGCCGTCCTCGTTGATCGCCACCATGTGAGCAAGCGGACTGGACTCGGTGAGTCGCCGGGCCTCGGCATTGAGCCGGCTCATGAGACCTCAATGTGCCACAGTCGCAGTGTCACTGGGATTGATTCAGGAGGGCTGATGAGCGTTCGAGACAAGTTCATGGCCGGTCTGGCGAGGCAGCTCGGCAGACCTGAGGGCCTACGCGGCCGGCTCGTCGCCCTCCGACTCAACAAAGGCAACCGCGGCACGGTGTCGGCAGCAGTCGACGCAACTGGCGTGGGGTCGGGTCAGCGGGCAGCCGATATCGGGTTCGGTGGCGGAATCGGTCTACAGATCCTGTTGGACCGGGTTGGCAGCGCGGGCCACGTGGACGGCGTCGAGCTGTCGACGACCATGCTGAAGGCGGCCGAACGGCGCTACCGCGGCGCATGCGCCGAGGGTCGGCTGGCATTGCACGCCGGCACGCTCGGTGAGCTGCCCTTGGAGGACGAGTCGCTCGACGGGCTCATCACTGTCAACACCATCTACTTCGTCGAGGACCTGCCCGGCGCCTTCCGCGAGCTTGCTCGGGTGATCACCCCCTCTGGTCGGGCTGTCGTCGGGATGGCCGACCCGGCAGCCATGGCGGCGATGCCGTTCACGGCCCATGGCTTCCGGCTTCGACCGGTCGACGAGGTCGAACGGTTGCTGCGGGAGGCTGGACTGACTGATATTCGCCACGAGCGAGTAGGTGACGGTGACGACGCCTACCACCTCCTCATCTCCAGGCATCAAGAGCCGTAAAGCTCAGGTGCTTCGACGAGTCAGCTGCGTGATCGCAGGCGACTCAGTCCTCGATGCGCTCCGGTCCAGCCGCCCTTGTTGGGACTCTTCTGCAAGGTAGCGGTGAACTGTTCCTCCATGATGCTTCTCCTAGGCTGACGCGGTCCTACTAGTCGAAAGCGCGCCGTACCCACGTCAGATGCTTGGCGACGGCGCCGGGATCGTCAGTGGCTGCCTCGGCGAGCCACGTGAGGGTGAGAACACGGGTCAGCCATTTGAGCTTGGAGCCGAACCGGCCGTCGAGGGCTAGGTCGTAGTGGGCGATGACCTGGTCGATGAACGCCCGGTCTCCCACACCGATCAGGCCGGCAAAGTCGAGGACCGGATCCCCGATGACTGCGTCGCTGAAGTCGATGACACCGCTCAGCCGACTGCTCTCGGGATCAACGAGCAGGTGGTCGGGACAGATGTCGTTGTGGATGAATCGGCGTGGCCCGTCCTGCGCTGGTTCGAGTACATCGCCGCTCAGGTACGGCTCGGCCAGGGTCAGAAGGCGGCTGTCAAGCAGCGGGCGGACCCTGCTGGCGACGCTCGCAAGACCGCTGGCAAGCACGCTCCAGGGCTCGGGCTCCCACCCCAGAGGTGTCGGCGGGACTCGAGTGGCGTCGACGCGGTGCAGCCGGCTCAGCATGCGGCCGACGTCCTTCGCCAGCCCGTCCTGGTCGAGTGACTCGATCTGGTCGGCGCCCTTACCCCACAGGAGGCGGTAGCCAACGAAGGCGTAAGGGAACGCCGCAGACGGCCGGCCGACATACTCGAACCGGGGCACCATCGCGCCCAACGCCTCAGCCATCAGCGGCATGATTTGGGTCTCACGAAGCAGCCAGGGAACTCGCTCCGCTCGCTTCGGGAAGCGGAAGACCCAGTTCTCGCCCAGCATGAACAGCTCGTTGTCCCAGCCGGCGGCCAGTGGCCGCGCCTGTCGGTTCTCAAGAGTGGGGAACTGCTCGCTGACGAGGTCAGAGACCAGCGCTGCGTCGAGGTACCGATCTGAGGATCCAGGACTCACGGCCCCGTGCTGCCAAGGCTGTGAATGCCTCGCCTGGCCAGCAGTTCGGTCCTCTTCCAAGCGTAGGCGACCATCCAGTGGGGGTGGTAGCGGTACATGCGGATATCGTCGCCCCACTCCAGTGGCGAGCTGTCGTAATGGGCGGTCCAGTGGCGGATGGTCTCTTCCCAGTACGGGTCGGACTCTTGCATCTGCTCCACCCGGCCATGACTGAAGACGGCCAGCTCCTCGTTGTCCACATGGGCGACGCTGACCGCGGGCCGGGCTTGCATGTGCCGCGCCTTTGCAGCGGTGCCGCTCGTACTGAAGGTCCAGGTGCCGTGCAGGAAGTGGCCGTCCAGCGCGCTGATCCGAGGCTCGGCCCGAGCCGTGACGGTGGCGACGCTGACCACCTTCATCCCGGTCAGCAGCGCACGAGGTCGCGCGCGGACAAGGTGCGGTCGTCGTTGATGATGCCGCGAAGGTGGTCGGTCGTCCAACAGCCTCTGCAGGGCGGCTATCTCGTCGGCGGTCTCCAGCATGGCACCCACGCTACGAAGGCTGTCTTGATCGTTCTTGCCTAGGCTCAGCCGAGGCTTTCGCCGACCAGATCACCGATGAGGTAGGTCAGCGCTGCGGCCACTCCGCCGAGCACCAGCTGGCGGATGCCTCCGTACCACCAGGCGCGAGTCGTGACAGAGACTGTCGCCCCGTCGGCGAAGAGTGCCACCAAGGCTCACGATGAGCGCGGGCCACAGAGCGTCAGCGCCGAGGAGATAGGGCACGACCGGCAGGGCGGCCCCGACGGCGAACGACCAGACGGACTGCTGCCACGACTGATCGTTCTTGTCCGGGTCGACGCCGAGGCTCCTCACGGGCGTGCCGACCAGAGCCGGGGATCTTTGTACAGCCTCACCAGCCTGGTTGAGCCGCCGTTGGTTGGCGAGGTCGCGGTCAATGCCCCGGTCGACGTACATCTGGGCGAGCCTCGGCCTGCTCTGCCTGTGGCTTCGGCCAAGCTCTCGCCGAGCTCGATCTCGATCTCCTTCGCCGTGTACTCCGAGCCTGGCTGGCAACCTCCGTACTCCAGGCGCGAGTCGTCATCGAGACGTCGCCCCGAAGGCGAAGTGCCGGCCAGGCTGACGATGAGCGAGGACAGAGCGTCAGCGCCGAGGAGATAGGGCACGACCGGCAGTGCCGCCGACGGCGAACGACACGAACGCAGACTGCTGACGACTGGCGACGGCAGTTGTCCGGGTCGACGCCAGACGGGCGTGCACCTTCACGGCAAGCCGAAGGTCGTGCCGGCCGCCACCTGGCCGCGAGGTGACAATGCCCCGGTCGACGTACATGTGGGCGAGCTCGGCCTGCTCTGCCTGCTGCTCGGCCAAGATCTCGCGCTGCTCGATCTCGATCTCCTTCGCCGTGAGCCTGGCTATTGTCGCAGCCATCGAGAACGGCGCCGGCGGCCAGCCCGGCCAGCCCTACGAGTCTGTGTCCTGGTGCCCGCCCTGGGTGCCGCCGACCACACCGGCAATGAGCGCGAAGTTGGACACCAGACCGTCCATGGCACCGAAGCCGGTGTGTCAACCAGCCACCGGTTTGGGGTGTTCGTGGTCGTCCAGGTGGATCGTTCGCAAGACGCAGGAGCTCAGCCATGAGGGCATTGTCGGAGCTTCGGCCGACGACGGGACCCAGGTCTGCCTAAGTCTGTTGAGCTGGGCGCTGCGGTGGAACCGACGTTTCCAACCGGACGCCGGGTCTGAACAGCTAGGTCTGGGACTCAGCTGTGGACGCCGCCTCGGGAGAGGTGTCGACATCGTCGGGGGATGCACTCGTCGGCTCTGCGTCGTCCCCGGCCTTGTCGGTGTCCTCGGAGGAGACGGTGTCCGGGCCGTCTCGGTCGGGCAGTGGCTCCACATCGGTTTCTCGGCCGGGGTGGCGACGACCGACGATCACGAAGTATGCCGCCGCTGCCATGAAGACGATGGCGCTGGTCCAGATGTTGAGCCTGACGCCGAAGAAGTGGTTCGCGTCGTCGATGCGTAGATACTCGATCCAGGCCCGCCCGAGTGTGTAGGCCATGACATAGAGGGCGAACGCGCGACCGTAACCGAGCTTCAGCCGCCGATCGAGGTAGATGACGATGCCGGCCACTCCGAGGTCCCACAGGGACTCGTACAGGAACGTGGGATGGAATGTCGGCTGGTCCACGAACTCCGAGGGGCGAAGCTCACGGTCGATTTTGAGGCCCCACGGCAGTGACGTCGGCTTGCCGTACAGCTCCTGGTTGAAGTAGTTGCCCCACCGGCCAAGCCCTTGGGCGATCACGATGCCCGGCGCGAGGGCGTCGGCGAAAGCACGGAACTTGATGTGTCGACGCCGGCAGCCGATCCAGGCGCCTAGTGCACCCAGGGCGATCGCGCCCCAGATCCCGAGACCGCCCCGCCAGATGTACAGGGCAGTGACGGGATCCTTACCCTCACCGAAGTAGAGCTGAGGGTCGGTGAGCACGTGGTACAGCCGTCCGCCGACCAGTCCGAAGGGGACCATCCAGACAGCCACGTCGCCGACCGTGCCGGGCCGTCCGCCTCGTGCGACCCACCGTCGATCGCCGAGCCACACCGCCACGACGATGCCGAGGATGATGCACAGGGCGTACCCCCGGATAGGCAGCGGCCCGAGGTACCAGACGCCGTTGCTTGGGCTGGGGATGGAGGCTAAGAACATTGCTGGAGCAACCTACCCTGCCGCCGCCCGACGAGACTCACGACGCGAGGTCGACGATGTCTGCGGCCATGTCCGCCGGTGGCGTCCCCTGAGTCCAGATCACCGGAGCGGAGTCCGCACGGAAGCCGATGACCTGGGCACTGTGCCCGACGTCGTAGCCCCCGCTCGGAAGCTTGTGCTTGCCCTCGATGGCGACGCCCATGCGGGCGGCCGCCGTCTCGATCAAGTCGAGGTCCCCCGTCAGCCCCACGAAATCGCTGCCGTATCGGTCGAGATAGCTTCGCAGCACAGCCGGCGTGTCTCTTGCCGGGTCGGTGGTGATGAACACCATCTGCGTCTCGCTACGGACATCCTCGGGCAGCTGCAACAGCGCCTGCGTCACGTCGCTCATGACGAGCAGACAGACATCGGGGCAGTGCGTGTAGCCGAAGAATACGATCGTGACGGGGTAGGCGGTGTCGGTGACCAGGTTGAAGTCACGACCGTTGGTCGCTGTCAGGGTCACGTCTGGCATCACGTACGGCGTCGCCGGTTCCGCGCCCCTGAACGTGTCGTTCCGGGTCACGTTCGAGATCACCACGCCGCCAGGATTGTCAGGCTCGGGCGCAGCGGTGTCGCTGGCGCCGCATGCTGTTGCGATTCCGGCAAGTGCAAGGCACGCGAAGCCTGACAGGACTCGGACGTTGATCGGGGTCATTTGAGAACTCAACTCCGGGCCGGCCCACGAAGTTCCCCGCGACGTTCCCCACGGACGGCGCCGGCCAGCTCACTGGTCAGCGACGTCACTGACATGACCGCTGCTGCGAGGTCTGTGGCGTCGAGGACGGCGCGAACCAGTGCGCTGCCCACGATGACGGCGTCGGCGTACGCTGCCACCTCCGCCGCCTGGACACCAGTGGAGACACCGAGGCCCACCCCGACCGGTAGGTCGGTGACTTCGCGGGTGCGCCGCACCAGCTCGGGTGCCGCGCTGCTGGTGCTGGCCCGAGCACCTGTCACACCCATCACCGCGGTCGCGTAGACGAACCCCCGGCAGTGGCGAGCCGTCAGCTGGAGGCGCTCAGGTCCCGTGGACGGGGCGACCAGGAACACCTTGTCGAGACTCCGACTATCCGCCGCGGCGATCCACTCGGCGGCCTCGTCCGGGATCAGGTCGGGAGTGATCAGCCCAGCCCCACCGGCAGCGGCGAGGTGGGCGGCGAACCGCTCGACCCCGTACCGCTCAACCGGGTTCCAGTAGGTCATCACCAGCGTCGGGACATGCTCGGCGGCGGACTCCACGACCCGGAAGACGTCGGTGGTCCGGGACCCCGCCGCCAGGGCCGTCTCGGCAGCAGCCTGGACGGTGGGTCCGTCCATCACCGGGTCGGAGTAGGGCAGCCCGACCTCGACGACATCGGCGCCCCCGTCGACGAGGGCGCCCATCAGCGCGATCGACCCGTCGACGGTGGGGAAACCGGCAGGGAGGTAGCCGACCAGGGCGGCCCGGCCTTGGGACCGGGCCGCACGAATCGCCGGGCCGACCGATGTCACGAAGGGTCCTCCACCGCGTCCTCGACGACGTCTTCGACGATGTCGCTCACGTTCACGAGGTCGAACCAGGTGGCGGCGGTGACCATGTCCTTATCCCCGCGGCCGGACAGACACACCAGCAACGTGGCGTCAGGTCCCAGCTCCTGCGCCACGTCATAGGCCCCGGCGAGGGCGTGCGCGCTCTCGATCGCCGCAATGATGCCTTCCGTCTTGGCGAGCTCGACCATGGCCTGCATTGCCTGCGCGTCGGTGATCGGGCGGTACGACGCCCGGCCGGTCTCCGCCAGCCAGGCATGTTCGGGACCGACCCCGGGGTAGTCCAGCCCGGCCGATATCGAGTGCGACTCGACTGTCTGCCCGTCCGCGTCCTGCAGCAGGAACGACCGGGTGCCATGCAGAATGCCCACCTCACCGGCCGAGATCGTCGCGGCGTGGCGGCCCGTGTCCAGCCCGTCACCGCCTGCCTCGAAGCCGTATAGACGGACATCGGGATCGTCGATGAACGCAGCGAAAAGGCCGATCGCATTCGAGCCGCCGCCGACGCAGGCGAGTGCCGCGTCAGGAAGTCGTCCCAGCAGGTCCAGCGACTGCGATCGTGCCTCGTCGCCGATACCACGGGTGAAGTCGCGCACCATCGCGGGGAACGGGTGGGCACCGGCTGCCGTTCCGAGCAGGTAGTGGGTCGACTCGACGTTGGCCACCCAGTCGCGGAGGGCCTCGTTGATGGCGTCCTTGAGCGTCCGGCTGCCAGTCGTCACAGGAACGACCTCGGCGCCCAGCATCTTCATCCTGGCGACGTTGAGGGCCTGGCGCTCGGTGTCGACCTCCCCCATGTAGACGACGCACTCAAGGCCGAAGTACGCGCACGCCGTCGCTGTCGCGACTCCGTGCTGGCCGGCTCCGGTTTCGGCGATCACCCGCTTCTTGCCCATCCGCTGGGTCAGCAGTGCCTGGCCGAGGACATTGCGGATCTTGTGGGCTCCGGTGTGGTTGAGGTCCTCGCGCTTGAGCAGGACCCGCGCCCCCACCGCCTCCGAGAAGCGGTCGGCGTCGTACAGCAGGCTCGGCAGCCCGGCGTACTCGGACATCAACCGGCGCAACCGGCCGGTGAACACCTCGTCGGCCATCGCCTCACGCCAGTACCGCTCCAGCTCGTCGAGAGGGGCGATCAGTGCCTCCGGCATGAACCGGCCACCGAACCGGCCGAAATGCCCGGTCGCGTCCGGCAACAAATCCGTCATCTGCGACTTCTTTCGCGTCAGTGTCGCTGCTTGAGTGCGGGGTGGGCGCCTGCGGCGACCAGGTCCGCGACGGCGGTCCGGGGGCCCTTGCCGGTGACGAGTGTCTCTCCGACCAGGACGGCATCGGCCCCTGCGCGACCGTACTCGAGGACGTCGTGAGGCCCGCGGACCCCAGACTCGGCGACCCTGACGACGCTGTCAGGAAGCATCGGCGCGATCCGGACGAACGTGTCGCGGTCAACGTGGAGCGTCTTGAGGTTGCGTGCGTTGATGCCGACCAGGTCGGCCCCCGCGTCAAGCGCCCGCCTTGCTTCGTCCTCGGAGTGCACCTCCACGAGCGGGGTGAGCCCGATCGAGCGGGCACGGTCGATCAGGCCGCACAGCTGGTTGTCGTCGAGGGCAGCCACGATGAGCAGGGCCAGATCCGCCCCCGCCGCCCTGGCCTCCCACAGCTGGTACGACGTCACGATGAAGTCTTTGCGAAGCACAGGTACGTCGACTGCGGCGCGGACCGCGCAGAGGTCCTCGAGGCTGCCCGCGAACCGGCGCCGCTCGGTGAGGACACTGATCGTGGCGGCCCCCCCTCGGGCGTAGTCGAGTGCCAAGGCAGCGGGGTCGCGGATGGTGGCAAGAGGCCCCTTGCTGGGGCTCGACCGCTTCACCTCGGCGATCACCGACACTCCAGGCGCCCGATAGCCCGGCAGAGGGTCGAGGGCCGGGACCTGTCGCGCGGCGGCTGCTTTGAGCTCGTCGAGGCTCACGCTCGCCTGACGGACGGCGAGGTCATCACGAACACCGGCGATGATCTCCTCGAGGACCGACATGCCTAGCGCGCGCCCATTCCCATGGCCTGCATGACCTTGCCGACGATTCCCGACACCAGCACCAACGCAACCCCCACCCAAAAGACCGTCCAGTTGTCTACGACCAGCCCCACGGAGCCGACTGTGAACCCGATCAGGCACGTGACAACCGCTGCCCACGCCGCAGGGGTGGATCCGTGGTTAGCGGCCATGGAGCGCGTTCCTCTCGTAGGCGGTGGTGGGTCGCCACCCATTGTGACTGGTAGCGGTCACGGTGTCTGAGTCGGGTCGCGGCCCTGGTCGATCTCACGCCAGAGGTCGGCCTCGGTCAGGTCAGGATCGGTACCTGCCCGACCGTGTGGTGACGTCGGTGTGGCAGGAGCGTCGTACTCCTCCCCCAGGTGGGCCCACCGTCCCCCGAGCCCCACGACCGCGGCACCGGCTACGGCGCACCCGACCGAGGAGAGCAGGACGAGCCAGCGCCACCCGCTGCTGCCGGTGGAGTAGTCACCTCCACTCCACCCCTTGTTCGCGAGGCGCTCCTGGAGTGCTGCGTCTACGCCGGGCGGATGGATGGCGGAGACCGCGACGGCGACCGAACCCAGCACGATGAGCCAACCAAGACCGCGGCGCACCCGGCCACGCGTGGCGATGACCGCGCCGAAGGCAGCAAGAAGCACGACTCCGAGCGCGCCGGCGAGCGGCACGAGAGTAGCGCCACTGACATCTACCCCGAGCGCAGGCAGGCCGGGCTGGCTGGCCGCCGCCGACGCCCAAGGTCGCGCGACGCCTACGGTCACACCGACGGCGCTCAGCAGTCCGACCAGCATCGTAGGTGCGTAACCAGGTGCATGCGGCCGGCGCCGAGGCCTGGTTGCGACCGGCCCCACGCGAGCTCCTTCGCGCATGTCCTCAGCCTTCGCGGGGGGCGCGTCGCGGCGGCGTCAGCGGGCCGGTGCCGTCGTCGAAGCATGTCGCGGTGCCGGTGTGGCAGGCCGGTCCCACCTGGTCGACCAGCACGAGAACGGTGTCGTTGTCGCAGTCGAGTCGCAGCTCGCGCACATGCTGGGCGTTCCCGGAGGTCTCGCCTTTGACCCAGTGGGTCTCGCGGCTCCTGCTCCAGTACGTCGCACGACCGCTGTCGAGGGTTCGGCGGAGGGCGTCGCGATCCATCCAGGCCAGCATCAGGACCTGGCGGGTCGTGACTTCCTGGACGACGGCGGGGATCAACCCCTGGTCGTTGTACCGCACCTTGCCGAGGGAGGTGGCGTCAAGCACTCTGGGCGCAAACTCGGGCACGCCGCCATTGTCTCGCACGATCGTCACCTGACCGGATGGCCGGCCTCGGCCAAGGCGGCCTTTACCGCCGAGACCGACAAGCGCCCGTCGTGGAAGACACTGGCGGCCAACACCGCGTCCGCTCCAGCCTCGACCGCCGGGGCGAAGTCTGCGGCCTCTCCGGCTCCGCCGCTCGCAATCACCGGGACCGTCACGACAGAGCGGACGGCGGCGATCAGCTCGAGGTCGAACCCCTGTTGTGTGCCGTCGGCGTCCATTGCGTTGAGCAGGATCTCACCGGCCCCGAGCTCAGCTCCGCGTCTCGCCCAGTCCAGTGCGTCGACCCCGGTACTGCGGCTACCGCCGTGGGTGGTCACCTCGAATCCAGACGCCATATCGCCCGCCCGGCGCGCGTCGACGCTGAGCACGAGCACCTGTCTGCCGAAGCGGTGGGCGATCTCGGCGATCACCTCGGGACGCTCCAGTGCGCCGGTGTTGATGGCTGCCTTGTCCGCGCCCGCCCGCAGCAACGTGTCGACGTCGGCCGCCCCACGCACCCCTCCTCCGACCGTCAGCGGGATGAAGACCTGCTCCGCGGTACGCCGGACCACGTCGAGGACGGCGGCGCGCAGCTCCTTGGAGGCGGTGACGTCGAGGAACGTCAGCTCGTCGGCGCCCTCGGCGTCGTACCGGCGTGCCATCTCAACGGGGTCGCCGACATCGCGCAGACCCTCGAAGTTGACACCCTTGACCACGCGTCCCTGGTCGACATCGAGGCAGGGGATGACCCGGATCGCTACGGTCACCGGGGAGCCTCAGGGGCCGGGGCCGACGGCTGCGGCTGCCGTTTGGTGACGGCCGACGCCGCTGCCGGGCCGTCCACCGCCACCGCCTCGAGCGCCTCCTCGAGGCGAAAGGCGCCGGTGTAGAGGGCTGTGCCGATGATCGCCCCCTCAACTCCTGATTCCACCAGCGTTGCGATCGCCCGTACGTCATCCAGTGTGGAGATGCCACCGGAAGCGACCACCGGGGCCTGTGCATGCCGGCAGACCTCGGCAAGGAGGTCGAGGTTGGGGCCTTGCAACATGCCGTCCTTGTTGACGTCGGTCACGACGTAGCGTGAGCAGCCGTCTGCTTCGAGGCGCGCCAGGACGTCGTACAGGTCGCCGCCCTCCCGGGTCCAGCCGCGAGCTGCCAAGCTTGTGCCGCGCACGTCCAGCCCGATCGCCACCCGGTCGCCGTACTCCTTGATCGCGCGGCCACACCAGCCGGGTCTCTCGAGTGCCGCGGTACCGATGACGACTCGGCGACACCCAGTCTCGAGAGCCGCGGCAAGACTCTCGTCGTCGCGGATGCCTCCCGACATCTCCACGTCGATGTCCAGCAAGCGCACGATCTTGGCAAGCAGCTCTCGGTTCTGGCCGCGCCCGAACGCCGCGTCCAGGTCCACCAGGTGCACCCAGCCGGCCCCCGCTTCCTGCCACCTCAGCGCAGCCCAGACGGGGTCGCCGAACACCTGCTCACTGTCGGCAGCCCCTCGCACCAGCTGCACGGCGCGGCCATCGGAGACGTCAACGGCCGGGAGCAGCTCGAGGAAAGTCATAGACGACAGCCTAGGAGGCGAGCCCGGTGGGAGGACTCGAGCCTGGGGTTGCCCGGACCACGTGAGCAGACCTCCGGTTCGTCAGCGGCTCGGGGTGAGGACCGCGACCACCGGGAGCGCGAAGAGACTCACCAACAGCACCGCCGATCGCACACCCCAGTCGGGGGTCGAGACCCAGCAGACGAACTGGACGAAGAAGAACCCGACGGCGAGCAGACCAAGCATCCGGCGCCGCTTGGCGACCAACAGCCCACCAGGCCCCGATCGCGGGCGCCAGGCCGGCACGGCGCGGGCTACGACGTCGCGTCGAGTCTGACGCTTCGCGGCAACCTCCGCCTGCCTGGCGCGAAGCCCGGCCGCTCGCTCTGCCTCGGCCTCCCGCTCAGCGCGTCGTCTGGCTCGTTCTTTGCTCATATGTGGCCTTGCTCAAGAACTCCTCGAAGATGCGCGGCTGGTCCACGCCGTCGAGTGTCCTGTAGGTGCGGCTGGATCCGTCGTCCCAGGTGATGGTGACCGAGTAGCCCTGCCTGTCGCAGCACTGGTTCTCGGGCAGCGGCGTCATTTCTACCCTGCGCAACGCCGGATCTGAAGCCGCCTCGAGCACTGCTTGCACGTCCGCCCTGGTGTGGCCCGGCGGTGGCGGCTCGCCGGCTGCGAAGACGAGTCTATATGGCGTCGGCGCTATTCCGCCACCGTGGCTGACGGTCACAGAGACGGCCTGTGTCGAGTCCTGCGGCCTGTCGCCGGCGCTGTCCGAACGCGGGCCACCGGCGCCACAGCCGGACACGAGCGAGACCAGCAGGCACGACACAAGAACTTCGGCGAGTTTGCTCATAGCTGTTGGACCCAGTTGGCCAGCAGTTTGGTTCCCGCAGCCCCGGACTTTTCCGGATGGAACTGAGTAGCCCACAGTGGGCCGTTCTCCACCGCCGCCACGAAAGGGTCGTGCTCGTGACGGCTCCACGAGACCAGTGGCGCTCGGGTGCGACCGTCGGTCACCAGCTCCCAGCGTCTCACCGCGTACGAGTGCACGAAATAGAAGCGCTCGTTCTCGACGCCCTCGAACATGCGGGACCCGGTCGGTGTCTCAACGGTGTTCCATCCGATGTGTGGCAGCGTAGACGCCGAGAGCCCCTCCACCCTGCCGGGCCACTCGCCGCACCCGGAGGACGCCACCCCGTGCTCCACCCCGTGCTCGAAAAGCACCTGGTGCCCGACACAGATACCCAGGACGGGCCGCCCCCCAGACAGCCTGCGGCCGATGAGCTCAGGTCCGCGCCGAGCCCGGAGCCCCTCCATGCAGGCGGCGAAAGCCCCCACACCGGGGACGACGAGCCCAGCGGCGTCCAAGGAGGTGTCGTAGTCGGAGGTCACCTCGACGAGGGCGCCCGCGTGTGTCAGCGCCCGCTCGGCCGAGCGAAGATTTCCCGAGCCATAGTCGAACAACACCACACGAGGGGTCACAGGCTGCCCTTGGTGCTGGGCACCGCCGTCTCCCGCGGATCGAGCTCGATGGCGCCACGCAGGGCTCGCGCCAGCGCCTTGAACTGCGCCTCGACCAGATGGTGCGGGTCTCGACCGGACAGCACCCGCACGTGCACAGCGATCACCGCGTGCGACGCAAGGGACTCCAGCACGTGCCGAGTCAACGACCCGGAGTACGCCGGTGTGCCGATGGCGGCATACGCCTGCGCGTCGGGCTCGCCCACGTGGACACAGTAGGGCCGGCCGGAGACGTCCACCGCGCACTGCACAAGCGCCTCGTCGAGGGGGACCAGGGAATCCCCGAACCGTCGGATCCCCACCTTGTCACCGAGCGCCTCCCGCAGCGCGCGTCCGAGGGTGATCGCCACGTCCTCGACGCTGTGATGGGCGTCGACCTCGACGTCGCCGGCCGCCTGTACGGTGAGGTCGATCAGGGAGTGCCTGGCCAACGCCGTCAGCATGTGGTCGAAGAACGGCACCCCGGTGGCGACGTCGGCACGACCGGACCCGTCGAGGTCAACCTCGACCACCACCTTGGACTCCGACGTCCTGCGCTCAATCCTCGCCGTACGAGGCATCAGCGGTCTCCTCCTGCAACACGTCGACGAGTGCGTCTCGGAACACCATCATCTCCTGTGGGGTGCCGATGGAGACACGCAACCACCCATCGGGACCGGTTTCACGGACAAGCACCCCTCGGTCGAGCAGGTGCTGCCATACCAGGTGACGGTCTGCGAATACCCCGAACAGCACGAAGTTGGCATCGGAGTCGGGAACGTGCAGCCCGGACTCGCGCAGCCATTCGGTGGTCTTGTCCCGCTCGGATCGCAGCTTGTCAACGCGGCTCATCATCTCGTCGCGGTAGGCCAGTGCCACCCGGGCAACAGCCTGCGTGACGCTGGACAGGTGGTAGGGCAGGCGCACGACGCGCAGCGCGTCGACAAACTCTGCGCTGGCGGCAAGGTAGCCGACGCGCGCGCCGGCCAGAGCGAACGCCTTGGACATCGTCCTGGTCACCGCAAGGTGGTGGCAGTCGGCGAGCAGGCTCAACGCGGACGGTGTGCCGGCCCGGCGGAACTCGGCGTAGGCCTCGTCCACGACAACGATGCCGGGCGCCGCGTCGCAGATCATCTGAATCGTCTGGAGCCCAACCGCCGTACCTGTCGGGTTGTTCGGTGAGGCGACGACGACGATGCCCGGCTGGTGCTGGTCGATGGCAGCCAGGGCGGCGTCGATATCCACCGTGAAGTCAGCCTTGCGCCCGACATCGACGTAGTGCGTCACCGTGGTGCGCGCGTACTCGGAGTACATCGAGTAGGTCGGCCCGAACGTCAGCATGCTTCGGCCTGGCCCGCCGAACGCGTGCAACACCTGTTGCATGACCTCGTTCGACCCGTTGGCCGCCCATACATGCTCAGTCGAAAGGCCATGCCCGAGGTAAGCCGCTAGGTCGGTGCGGAGCCCGAGCGCGTCCCGGTCGGGATAGCGGTTCAGCGAGCCGGCCGCGGTGAACGTCGCCTCAGAGATCGCCCGCGCCACCTGCCTGGACGGGGGGTAGGGGTTCTCGTTGACGTTGAGGCGGACGGGCACATCCAGCTGTGGCGCACCGTAGGGCTGCACGTCTTTCAGCTCTGGGCGAAGCGGGAGCACCTGGTCGGCCGCCCTCATCGGTCCAGCCGTGCCCGCACGGCATCGCCGTGCGCCGGCAGATCCTCCGCCTCCGACAGGGTGAGCACGTGCCCTGCCACCGCACCGAGAGCATCCCGGGAGTAGTCCACGACCTGCACGGTCCGCAGAAAGCTGCGCACGGACAGCCCCGACGCGTGGCAGGCACAGCCAGCGGTCGGCAGCACGTGGTTGGAACCGGCGCAGTAGTCGCCGAGTGACACCGGGGCGAAGGGGCCGACGAACACGGCCCCGGCGTTGCGGATGCGCATGGCGCGGACAGCCGCGTCGACGGTGTGGATCTCTAGGTGTTCGGGCGCGTAGGCGTTGACAACATCCTCTCCCTGGTCCAGGTCGTCGACGAGCACGATCGCCGACTGAGACCCGTCCAGCGAAGCAGTGACTCGCTCGACGTGCTTGGTCGAGAGGACCTGCCTGTCCAGCTCTGCCTTGACCGCATCCGCCAGCGCCAGCGAGTCCGTCACCAGGACCGCCGCTGCCAGTACGTCATGCTCCGCCTGGCTGATCAGGTCGCCGGCGACGAAGGCAGGGTCGGCACTGTCGTCGGCAAGGATGGCGATCTCGGTCGGGCCGGCCTCTGCGTCGATGCCGACGACTCCGCGCAGCAGCCGTTTGGCCGCCACGCCGTAGATGTTCGCCGGTCCTGTCACGAGGTCGACGGGGTCGCAGTCGCCGTCCTCGTGCCGGTACCCATAGGCGAACATCGCCACAGCACCTGCGCCCCCGGCGGCGTACACCTCGTCAACTCCAAGCAGTGCGCACGCCGCCAGCACCAGCGGGTGTGGCAGCCCCGCGTGGTCACGCTGCGCCGGGCTCGCCAGCGCCAGGGAGCGGACTCCTGCGACCTGTGCCGGTACGACGTTCATGAGCACCGATGAGATCAGCGGCGCCTTGGCGGCGGGAACGTACAGCCCCACCCGGTCGACGGGCACGTGGCGTTGGGTGACCGTTGCACCGGGCGAGATCTCGGTGACGGTCTGCGTTGGCAGCTCCTCCTCGCTCGTCCGTCGTAACCGGCTGATCGCCTCCTCGAGGCTGCACCGCAGATCGGGGTCGAGCTGGAGCAGGGCTGAGCGCAGTGCCTGTGCCGGCACGCGGATCCGCTCGACCGTGACGCCGTCGTACGACGCCGCCTGACGGACCAGCTCGACGTGCCCCTGCTCGCGAACCGCCTCACAGATCGGTCGCACCTGCTCCATGGCGGCGGCAACGTCAAAGTCGGCGCGCGGCAGCAATGGCGCGTATTCGACGCGGGCTCTGTCGGCGCCGAGTTCGCGCACATCGATCTGGCGGATCATGGATAGCAGTCTAGGAGCGCGACCCACACCGCGACCGAGCCGCCTCACTCACGCGTCACCTCGCTCACTTGCCGGCGTCGCGTCGATGTTAGGTTCGCAGCGTGAGTGAGCCGCTGCCGCTCTTTCCCCTGAACACGGTGCTGTTCCCGGGGATCGTGATGCCACTGCACATCTTCGAGGACCGCTACCGGCTGCTCGTGCGTGACCTGATAGCGCTTCCGCCGGACGAGGCGAGAGAGTTCGGCGTGGTGGCGATCAAGGTCGGCTTCGAGGTGGGTGCGCACGGCGTGCACACGATCCAGCGCACCGGCTGCGCCGCTCTCGTCACGGAGGTGACGGCGAACCGCGACGGCACGTTCGAGATCATCGTGATAGGGCGGCGCCGCTTCCATGTCGAGAACCTCGACCGCTCACAGGAGTATCTGCGAGCAGACGTCGAGTGGCTGTCCGACACAGCCGGTGGAGGCTCGTCCTCGGCCGCGACACGAGCCGCGGACACCGCCCGTTCGCTTTTCGATGCCTATCGTCGTACCGTCGCGGAGCTGACCGGGGAGGACGTGCTCGAAGGTGACGCTCCGACAGACCCGGTAGACCTCTCCTACACGTTGGCGGCTGCCCTCGTCATGACGTTGGCGGACCGTCAGGCGATGCTCGAGTCGCCGGACGTGGTCAGCAGGCTACGGCTCGGGACCCGCTTCATGCGCTCCGAGATCCGCGCCATGGCCGCCGTCGCATCGCTGCCGGCGGCGTCCATCGCGCGGACCCGGTGGTCGCCGAACTGAGCTGTCTTGCTAGTCGTTGACCGACAGTCGCACCTGGGTCACCGCGTAGTCGCCTTCGACCCCCGCGGTGATCCCGAACGCCTGGATCGGCGTGATGTTCTCGATCACCTCGGGGGGAGTGCCGTCATCTTCCAGCGCCTGCACGACCTGCTCCTCGACGGAGTCGAAGTTGAAGAACATGACGAACTCCTGGCTCGCGGCGTCTTCGGTGACCGACTGGAAGGCCGCACTGTCGCCGAGAGTTCCGTCCTCCGACATCTTGTTCGCGTAGTCGTCGTTCGTGGCGACGACGATCCCGTCGTCAAGGTCCTTCCTCACGAGCGGCAGCTCTGCGCCGGTCTCCTCCTGGACGAGTGATATGACCTTGTCGTAGACGGCGTTCAGCTCGGCCGGATCGTTGGTGAGGCGCATCCCTATATTGAGCAGGCTAGGGTCGTCCAGCCCCTCGGGGGTAAGCCCCTCCGCGTCCATCGCCAACATGATGTTGTCACCGAGGACGGTCGCCAGGTCTTCGGGCAGGCTCAGACCCGTCTCGGCCTCGAACTGGGCGATCTGTGACTCGAAGTCGACGCCTTGGCTCTTGCCGGCGTCGATGAGCTGCTGCCAGCCTTCGTCGATCCGCGCCTCGCCGCCGCTCTGCGACGCGGCAAACGCCGTGCTCTCGGGGAGGTCGACGATCTTGTTGTCGCCAGCCTCGATGTCGGTCTGGTCGCCGAAGACGCTCGCCACCACCTCGACGCTGTCGCTCTCGAAGCGGAATGTTGCCGACGCACGCTGGTAGGAGTTGAGGAGGAAGTCCAGGTCACCAGTCGCGAACTGGGGCGGGGCGAAGAGCCGAACCGAGTCCTTGATGTCGACCCACATGGTGGCGAACCCCAACCCGCCAAGCGAGTCGAGGTCTGACTTGAAGTTGTCGTCGTCGGCCAGCGAGCCCTCGGCCACGCTGTCGGCGTACTCGTCCGCCAAAGACTGGGTCTCAGCGACCAGCGCGTAGTCGCCGCTGAACGCGACCCCGGAGTCGCTGTTCCCCTCGTCACACGCGGCCAGTTTCTCCAGCCCATCCTTGGCGGCACCCTCGTCAGTGACCTCCAGGGCGAACAACGGCTCTGGCTCCTCGGCCCCTTCCTCGCTGGATGGCATGCCAGCGACGGCGAACTTGTATCCCAGCCAGGGTTTGATGTCCTCGTCGAAGCTGAGCTCACAGCCACCCTCCTCCGTCGCCTCTTCGAACAAGGACTCGCGAACGTCCGACTCGGCGTCCGTGACGTCCACATTCTCCTTGAAGGCCGGGAAGTGGTTGAGGAACTGCACCGCCCGCACCTTCTGCTCGGCGGAGGGGTCGAGGTCGACACCGATGTAGAACAACGCTTCGGCGGGCACAGCCTCGGCGGCCGCCGGATCGGAGCTGAACGTGTTGAACGGGTCGAGCTTGTAGACCGCGAACGCGCCTCCGGCGAGCAACACGGCCACCACGAGACCGATGATCAACGCCTTGGCGCCGTGACCTTTCGCCGGCCGCTGCTGGTATGACGGCTCGCCCGAGCCGTAGCCACCGGGACCGTACTGACCCGGACCGCCGGACCACCCGGACCGTACTGACCCGGACCACCCGGACCGTACTGACCCGGACCACCCGGACCGTACCCGGACCACCCGGACCGTACTGACCCGGACCACCCGGACCGTACTGACCCGGACCACCGGGACCACCTGACCCGGACCATACGGACCAGTACTGACCGGACCGCCGGACCGTACTGACCCGGACCACCCGGACCGTGACCCTGACCCCGGACCACCTGGACCGTACTGACCGTACTGACCCGGACCATACGGGCCAGGGCCTCCCGGACCGGGACCTGCTGGCCCGTAGCCACCGCCGGAGGAGGAGTGTGATCGGACATGCTGTGGACCCCTAGGTCAGGAAACGTCAGAGTTGAGGTTACTCCACGCGAGGCGACGGCGAGCCAATCGGACGTTTCGGCCACCCGGATACGCCGGCCAAGGCGCCGATCATTCCGCCCACCGGCCAGCCGAGGTAGGCGGTCATCGTGTCGAGCTCGACGCCGAAAGTTATGATGTCGCCCACCTCGGCCGCCTTGAACTGGGCCTCTGGATCCGCATCGAACAGACGGTGGCCGAACCAGTGCGTGAGCAGGCTGCCCACGACACTCATCACAAGAATGGCGAGAACCGTCACGACACCGTGCCGGTAACCTCGCCAAGCCACCACCAGCCCCGAGACAATCCCGAACGCCAGTGTGACGACGATGAACCAAAGGGTTATTCCGGCCGCCCTGTCGTAGTAGGACGGGTCGAAGGCAAGCCCGTCGGCAGTCACCTTTGCCGTCGGTGGGTGAGCGACCGCGACCCAGACCCAGCCGGCGGCCAGCGCGAGCAGGGCGCCGGCGACAGCGCATGCCACCACCAAGACGATCTTCGCCGCTACCGAGCTTGTCTGCGGCTCAGGCGCAGGTGGGTACGCCGCACCAGGCCACGGCGTCAGAGCATCAGGCACCCCGGGGAAGGTCACCGGTTGATCCTACGGGCGCGCAGGGCGGCGCTTCGCTGAGCCGTTGCACGACAACGGCTCAGCGACCCGAGAGGCAGGCCGGTCCCAGCAGCGCCTTGAGGTCCGCCATCAGCGCGGCGGACGGGTTGACGCGCAGCCCCTGGTCCAGCCGCATCAGCATGGTGCGCCCGGCCGACTGCAGCTGTAGGTGGACCTCGGCGACTCCCGGATGGGTGGAAAGCACATCCTTGAGCTGGTCGACTACCGGCGGCGTGACCCGCACCGCGGGCAGGGAGATCACGATCGGTCCGGTCAGAGCGTTCCTGCTGAGGTCCGGCGCCGAGATCTCGACTGCCGTGAGCTGGAGCGCCTCGTCGCGACCACGGCCCACCTTGCCGACGATGGCGATGACTGAGTCCTCGATGAGCAGAGTCGAGGATGCCTGGTAGTGGCCAGGAAAGACGATCACCTCGACGGCGCCTTCGAGATCCTCGACGGTGACGACGGCGTACAGCTCTCCCCGCTTCGTCGTCTTGCGCACCACCGACGTGATGAGACCCGCAATGCTCACCAGGCTGCCGTCGGATCGGTCCTCGCCGGTGACGAGTGAGCCGATGGTGACGTCACTGATCTGCGCAAGCAGGTGCTCCAGACCGTTCAGGGGATGGTCGGAGACGTAGAGGCCGAGCATGTCGCGCTCGTAGGCGAGCAGGGACCGCTTGTCCCACTCCTGGAGGTCGGGGACGCGCAAGGACACCGCCGAGAATGCGTCGTCGTCCACGAGGTCGCCGAAAAGAGAGTCCTGCCCGATCGCCTCGTTGCGTTTCAGGTCCAGATACTGGTCAGCGGCGTCCTCGTGGATCGTGACGAGCCCGCGCCGGGTGTGACCAAGTGAGTCGAAGGCGCCTGCCTTGCACAGCGACTCGAGGACCCGCTTGTTGCAGACGGGCACCGGCACCTTGGCCATGAAGTCTGCGAAGTCCTTGAACCTTCCCGAGTCTTCTCGCGCGCCGATCAACCCGGCCACCACGTTGCTTCCGACGTTGCGGATGGCGGTCAGCCCGAAGCGGATATCGGTGCCGACGGGAGTGAAGTTGGCATCGGACTCGTTCACATCGGGTGGCAATACCTTGATTCCCATCCGCCGGCACTCGTTGAGGTAGACCGCGGACTTGTCCTTGTCGTCGCGGACGCTGGTGAGCAGGGCAGCCATGTACTCGGCGGGGAAGTTGGCTTTGAGATAGCTCGTCCAGTACGACACCAGGCCATAGCCCGCAGTGTGGGACTTGTTGAACCCGTAGTCGCAGAACGGGAGAAGCGTGTCCCACAGCGCCTTGATCGCACCTTTCGAGAACCCGTTGGTGAGCATGCCGGCGGAGAACCGTTCGTACTCCATCTCGAGGACGTCGCGCTTCTTCTTGCCCATCGCGCGTCGAAGCAGATCCGCCTGGCCGAGCGAGTAGCCCGCGACCTGGCGTGCGATGGCCTGCACCTGCTCCTGGTAGACGATGAGGCCGTACGTCTCGTCGAGGATGTCGGCAAGTGGTCCCGCCAGCTCGGCGTGGATCGGCGTCACCGGTTTGCGTCCGTTCTTGCGGTCGGCATAGTCGATATGGGCGTTCGCCGCCATCGGCCCGGGACGGTAGAGCGCAAGCACCGCCGAGATGTCTTCGAATGCCGTCGGCTTCATCCGCCGCAGCAGTGACCGCATCGGGCCGCCGTCGAGCTGGAACACCCCGAGCGTGTCGCCGCGCGCGAGCAGAGCGTAGGCCTCGGGGTCGCTCAGGTCGCGGGCGTTGAGGTCGAGCTCGAGATCGCGGTTGCGTTTGATGTTGGCGAGCGAGTCGTCGATCACGGTCAGGTTGCGTAGCCCGAGGAAGTCCATCTTGAGCAGCCCGAGCGCCTCGCACGTCGGGTAGTCGAACTGCGTGATGACGGCGCCGTCCTGCTCGCGCCGCATGATGGGAATGTTGTCGAGCAGTGGCTCGCTGGACATGATCATCGCGCAGGCATGGACCCCCCACTGGCGCTTGAGCCCCTCGAGGCCACGCGCCGTGTCGACGATCTTGCGCACCTCCTGGTCGCCGTCGTACAGGGCCCGGAACTCGCTCGCCTCCGCGTAGCGCTTGTGCGCAGGGTTGAAGATGTCGTTGACGGGGATGTCCTTGCCCATCACCGAAGCCGGCATGGCCTTGGTGATCCGCTCGCCCATCGCGAAGGGGTAGCCCAGCACCCGTGAGGAGTCCTTGACCGCTTGCTTCGCCTTGATCGTGCCGAACGTCACGACCTGCGCGACCCGGTCCTCGCCGTACCTCTCGTTGACGTACCGAATCACCTCGCCGCGCCGGCGCTCGTCGAAGTCGATGTCGATGTCGGGCATCTCGAGACGCTCGGGATTAAGGAACCGTTCGAAGAGCAGGCCGTGGACCAGAGGGTCGAGCTCGGTGATGCCCATGGCGTAGGCAACCAGCGAACCGGTCGCTGAACCTCGCCCAGGGCCGACCCGGATGCCCTGCGACTTCGCCCAGCCGATGCAGTCGGCAGTAACGAGGAAGTAGCCCGGGAAGCCCATCTGCAAGATGACACCGACCTCGAAGTCAGCGCGCTCACGCACCGCAGCCGAGATCCCGTCGGGGAAACGGCGAGACAGCCCCCCCTCGACCTGTTTGACGAACCAGGTGTCTTCGGTCTCGCCGTCGGGAACCTGGAAGTGCGGCATCAGGTTGCGGCCCTCGGCGAACGTGGACTCGCAACGCTCGGCTATGAGCAAGGTGTTGTCGCACGCCTCGGGGAAGTCCCGCCACAGCTCGCGCATCTCGGCCGGAGACTTGAGGTAGTAGCCGTCGCCGTCGAGCTTGAACCGGTTAGCGTCGTTCATGGTCGACCCCGTCTGCACGCACCACAGGGCCTCGTTGCTCACCGAGTCCTCGCGCTTGGTGTAGTGCAGGTCGTTGGTGGCCACGAGCGGAAGGCTCAGCTCCCTGGCCAGCCGCAGCAGGTCGTCGCGGACGCGGCTCTCGATGCCGAGGCCGTGATCCATCATCTCGACGAAGTAGCTGCCGGTGCCGAAGAGGTCGCGATACCACGAAGCCGACTCACGGGCCTCGTCGTACCTGCCGAGGCGAAGCAGTGTCTGGACCTCGCCCGACGGGCAGCCGGTGGTCGCGATGATGCCCGAGCTGTGCCGCTCGAGCAGTTCGCGGTCCATCCGCGGCTTGTAGAAATGGCCCTCGAGCGAGGCCAACGACGACAGCCTGAACAGGTTCTGCATACCCTGCGTGCTCTCAGCCAGCAAGGTGATGTGGGTGTAGGCGCCGCCGCCCGAGACGTCGTCCCCCCCACCGTTGCCCCACTGGACCCGGCGTCGCTCGAACCGGCTAGTCCCAGGGGTGAGGTAGGCCTCCACTCCGATGATCGGCTTGACTCCGCGGGCCCTCGCTGCCCGGTAGAACTCGAAGGCACCGAACATGTTGCCGTGGTCGGTGATGGCCAGCGCCGGCATCTCGAGCCGAGCCGTCTCGTCGAGAAGCTGGCCCACCCGTGCGGACCCGTCGAGCATCGAGTACTCGGTGTGCGCGTGCAGGTGGACGAACGACGAGGACATCAGGGGGGCAGCCTCCTAGCCTGAGTCGGGACCCTGGTATCCGGGCATGGCGAACACACCTGGATGGCGGCTTGCGGCCACCTGCTTGGGGAAGAGACCACAGCGTACTTTGCTCCACGATGGCTTTGCCGACCGACACTCGGGCGTGATGCGATTGCGTGCCGCGTACGCGTCAGCTGCGACAGCGCATAGTGTCAGTCCGCACCGCGGATGACCTCGAGTGCCGCGACGAGGTCGTCGGCGTACGGCGACTCGAACTCCACCCACTCCCGGGTCTCCGGATGTGTGAACCCCAACCGCACAGCGTGTAGCCACTGGCGGCTGAGTGCGACCCGGGTGGCCAGCACCGGATCTGCGCCGTAGGTGAGGTCACCGACGCAGGGGTGGTGCAACGCGCTCAGGTGGACTCGGATCTGGTGAGTGCGGCCGGTCTCCAGCTTGATCTCCAGCAACGACGCGAAACGATGCGCCTCCAACGTGTCGTAGTGGGTGACGCTGTGCCGGCCACCCTGGCCGACAGTGAACTTGTAGTCGTGCTTGACGTGTCTCACGATCGGGGCGTCGATCGTGCCGTGCAAGGGGTCGAGATGACCCTGGACCAGCGCATGGTAGGTCTTGTCGACGGACCTGCTCCGGAAGGCGCTCTTGAGGCCGGCGTACGCGAACTCGGACTTGGCGACCACCATCAGCCCGCTGGTGCCGACGTCGAGCCGCTGCACTATGCCCTGGCGCTCAGGCACTCCTGACGTCGCAACCCGGTATCCCGCCCCCGCGAGATGACCGAGCACGGTTGGCCCCGTCCAACCGACGCTGGGATGGGCGGCCACACCGACGGGCTTGTCTACGACCACGAGGGCATCATCGTCGTGAACGATGCGGACTCCCTCGACGACCTCGCTGCGGACATGCGCCGCTTGGACCGGAGGAGGGATGGTCACCTCGAGGAAGGCGCCCTCCTCCACCCGATAGGACTTGGCCGGGGGTTTCCGTCGACCCTCACATCGCCCGCGGCAACCAGCTCGGCGGCCTTGGTGCGCGACAGGCCGAAGAGGCGTGCGAGGGCCGCGTCGACGCGTTCGCCGGCAAGACCGCTCGGCACGTGGAGCACCTTGCGGCCGGCCGGCTCAGTCATCAGCGCGCTTCTCCCCGGTCTCGTGGGCATCCGACGCGTCAGGCTCTCTCTGACGTCCCGGCTCGGTGGCCCGGAGATGCTTCTCTTCGCGAGTTCCGTCCAGACGGACTCCAGAAAGGCTGAGACCGATGAAGAGGACGGCAGCGACGCTGATCGCCGAGTCGGCCACGTTGAAGACAGGCCAGTGCGGTAGCTCGATGAAGTCGACGACGTGCCCACGAAACGGTGCAGGCGCGCGCACGAGCCTGTCGGTGACGTTGCCCAACGCTCCGCCGAGCAGCAAGCCGAGGGCGACGGCCCACCAGGTGTTCCCCAGCCGGCTGGCAAGGGTCAGGCACACGGCGATGACGACGAGGGCTATTACCGTCAGTGCGATCGTGTAACCGGTGCCGACGCTGAAGGCGGCGCCGGGGTTGTGCGTCAGGCGCAGCTGCAGGAGGTCGCCAACCACCTCATGCGGGCGGCCGTTCGACAGTGCCCGCTCGGCCCACCACTTGGAGGCCTGGTCGAGCAGGTAGACGATCGAGGCGACCGCGACCCACACTCTCAGGCGCGACCTGCGCGGTGGCGGGTCGCCTGCCGTCGTCGCGTCGATCAGCGGCGTTCCTCGCGTTGTTTGCATTCCATGCACAGTGTCGCACGGGGAAATGCCTGCAGGCGCATCTTCCCGATCGGCTGACCACACGACTCGCAGACCCCGTAGTCACCTTGGTCGATGCGGGCGAGAGCGGCCTCGACCAGCTCGAGGTTGTCTCGAGCGTTCTTGGCCATGCTCATCTCGTGGTCGCGCTCGAACGTGTTCGAACCGACGTCAGCCTGGTCGTTGCCCGCGCCCTCGCCGCCGCCGCGCAGTAGGTGGTTGATGTCAGCCTCTGTGGCCGCGATCTCGGCCAGCAGCCGGCTCCGGTCGTGCTCGAGAGTGGCCCGGACATCCTTGATCTCCGCGGCGGTCCAGGGCTTCTCGTCAGCTCGGACGGCGAGACCACCGGCCAGGCCGTTCGCGCCCGCACCCTTAGCCTCACTCGACGCCGACGGTTTCGTGGCTGCCGGCTTCTTGCTTGCCGACTTCTTGGCTGCTTGCTTCTTGGCTGCTTGCTTCTCCGCTTCTGGTTTCGTCGCGCTGACGTTGGCCGGAGCCGTCTTCTTCGCCGCAGTCTTCTTCTTGGCCGGAGCCGCCGCCGCAGACGCGGCCTTCTTGGCCGAAGCCGTCTTCTTCGCGGCAGGCGCGGCCCCCTTGGCCGGTGACTTCTTCTGTGGCGCCTCGTCTGCTGTGCCTCGTCGATGCCGCCGTCGTCGCGCTCGACGACGCACTCCCGCGCCCGGTGGCCTTCGCGACCGCCTGCTTCACTGCGCTGACCGCAGCTGATGTGTTGGCAGCCATGGTGGCCTCTCCTGACTGTGGGCGTCCCCCGGATTCGGTGCGGAGAGGATAAGCGGTTATTGCCTCCGCTTCAAATAGCCATGCCGTCGACCGGCCGCCCGTCGGCGTTATCAGTGTGTGGGACGGCACGCCGATCGCCTAGGATGCTCATCGTCGCGCGACGTTGATGGGGCTATCACCTCGGAGTTGCCGGAAGAACGGTCAGCACTGGCGCACCAGCACTGGCTCACTAGAACCGGCTGCGGCATACCACGAGCGGGTCGTTGTGCGTCTTGGGCGATGACCAAGGAGGGTGGTACCGCGGAGCCGCCGTACCCGGACGGCTTCGTCCCTTCGCCACAGTTGCGCTGAGGCGCAGTGACGAAGGAGGAGAAGGCATGGCCGGCGAGTATCCCGCTTTCCCTGCGCAGGTCGACCTGCCGGAGATGGAGCACGAGATCCTCGAGCTCTGGCGGGAGCAGAAGACGTTCGAGGCGTCGCTTGCTCAGCGCGTGGACGCGCCGCGGTGGACGTTCTACGAGGGTCCACCAACAGCCAACGGGCAGCCAGGTGTGCACAGCATCGAGGCGCGGGTCTTCAAGGACGTGTTTCCCCGCTTCAAGACCATGCGGGGTTTCCGCGTCGACCGCAAGGCCGGCTGGGACTGCCAAGGGCTGCACGTCGAGGTCGGGGTGGAGAAGGAGCTCGGGCTTTCCGGCAAGCAAGAGATCGAGAGGTTCGGGATCGCCGAGTTCAACGCCAAGTGCCGTGAGTCGGTGCAGCGGGCGACCGCCGAGTGGGAAGCGATGACGGAGCGGATGGGCTACTGGGTCGACCTCGCCCAGGCCTACCGCACGATGGACGCGTCATACATCGAGAGCGTCTGGTGGGCTCTCAAGCAGACCTACGACGCGGGCCTGCTCTACGAGGCGCACCGCATCTCGCCGTACTGTCCGCGGTGCGAGACCGCCTTGTCCGATCACGAGCTCGGCCAACCTGGTGTCTATGAGACGGTCCTCGACCCGTCTGTCTACGTCCGCGTCCCGTTGACGTCAGGACCACTGGCGGGCCGGGCTTCGCTGTTGGTGTGGACGACGACGCCGTGGACGCTCGTGTCCAACACTGCGGTCGCAGTCAACCCTGACGTCACGTATGTCGTCGCGACCGACGGAGCCGAGCGGCTGGTGATCGCCGAGCCTCTGCTCGAGACCGTGCTCGGCGAGGGGTGGACGGTCGAGTCCCGGCTGGAGGGACGACAGATGGAGCGTTGGCACTATGCCCGCCCGCTCGACCTGGTCGACTTCCCGGCGCGGGACGAGGAGCAGGGCGGGACCGGCGCGCACTTCGTCGTACTCGGTGACTACGTCACCACCGACGACGGGTCCGGGCTCGTCCATCAGTCACCCGCCTTCGGCGCCGACGACATGGCGGTGTGCATGGCCTACGGCCTTCCGGTCGTCAACCCCATCCGTCTGGACGGGCACTTCGAGGATTCCGTCAGGCTCGTCGGAGGACAGTTCTTCAAGCACGCCGACACCGACCTGGTCAAGGAGTTGGACAAGCGGGGGTTGCTGTTCCGGCACGAGGTGTACGAGCACTCCTACCCGCACTGCTGGCGGTGCCACACCCCTCTCATGTACTACGCCCTGCTCGCCTGGTACATCCGCACCACGGCCGTCAAGGATGCGCTGCTCGCTGAGAACGAGAAGACCAACTGGTACCCGGACACGATCAAGCACGGCCGCTACGGGGACTGGCTGAACAACAACGTGGACTGGGCGCTGTCGCGGACGCGCTACTGGGGTACGCCCCTGCCGATCTGGCGGTGCGGCCAGGGGCACCTCACCTGCGTCGGCTCCCTCGCCGAGCTCAGCGAGCTGGCCGGTGACGACCTCAGCGACCTCGACCCGCACCGGCCGTACGTCGACGACGTCGAGATCGTCTGCTCCCAGTGCGAGCAGGCCGGGAGACGGGTGAGCGAGGTCATCGACGCCTGGTACGACTCCGGCTCGATGCCGTTCGCCCAGTGGGGCTACCCCTACTTGCCTGGGTCCGAGCACGAGTTCGAGAACGCCTATCCAGCTCAGTTCATCAGCGAGGCGATCGACCAGACCCGCGGCTGGTTCTACTCTCTGATGGCCGTCGGGACGATCGTGTTCGGACGGTCGTCGTACCAGAACGTCGTCTGCCTTGGGCTGCTGCTGGCCGAGGACGGACGCAAGATGTCCAAGCACCTCGGAAACATCCTCGAGCCCATGCCGTTGATGGACGAGAGCGGGGCCGACGCGGTGCGCTGGTTCATGGCCGCCTCGGGATCGCCGTGGGCGGCCCGTCGCGTCGGCCGGGCCACCTTGCAGGAGATCGTCCGCAAAGTGCTGCTGACCTACTGGAACACGGCTTCCTTCCATGCCCTCTACGCCCGGACGAACGGCTGGACCCCGACGGACGAGGCGCCGCCGGTACGCGAACGGCCGGTGCTGGACCGCTGGCTGGTCTCGCGTCGCAACGGTCTCGTCCGCGACGTGACAGCGGCGTTGGAGGCCTTCGACACACAGCGCGGCGGTGCTCTCCTGGCCGACTTCATCGACGACCTCTCGAACTGGTACGTCCGTCGCTCCAGGCGTCGGTTCTGGGACGGCGACGACGCCGCCCTCGCGACGCTGCACGAGACGCTCGAGCTACTCACCCGGCTGCTCGCTCCGCTGACGCCCTTCGTGACCGAGCGGGTGTGGCAAGACATCGTGCGCTCCGTGGACGACTCGGCTGCTCCCTCCGTGCACCTTGCGTCCTGGCCCGGCTACGACGAGGAGCTGGTCGACGCGGAGCTCGAACAGGGGATGGCCCTGGCGCGCAGGTTTGTCGAGCTCGGCCGGTCCGCGCGGGCCGAGGCGAAGGTGCGAACGCGCCAACCGCTGCGCCGCGCCCTGGTGCCGTCGACGGCGTTGGCGCTGCTCTCGGATGAGTTGCGATCCCAGGTCGCGGCGGAGCTCAACGTCGAGACGGTGGAATCGTTCGGTTCGGCTGGTGACCTCGTCGACCACACCGCGAAGGGAAACTTCCGCAGCCTCGGGCGACGGTTCGGAAAGCGGACGCCTGAGGTCGCGGCAGCGATCGCCTCGGCCGACGCGTCAGCTCTGGCGCTGTCGCTCGGTACCACCGGCGCGGCGACGGTCGACGTCGACGGCGGCGTTGAGGTGACGGTAGAGGATGTGATCATCTCGGAGCGACCACGTGCAGGGTGGTCGGTCGTCAACGAGCACGGGGAGACCATCGCGCTCGACCTGCACCTGAGTCCCGAGCTCGAACGCGCAGGTGTGGCTCGAGAGATCATCAGGCTGGTGCAGGAGGCACGCAAGTCCCAGGGCCTTGAGGTCTCGGACCGCATCCGGCTTTGTTGGTACGGCGGTCCGCGCGTCAGCGACGCGATGCGGGCACATCGAGACCTGGTAGCTCAGGAGGTGCTCGCGACGGAGGTCAGCGGGGCGGCAGAGGGCGACCCGAACTGGCACCGCGACGAGGATCTCGACTTCTCGTTCTCGCTGCGGAAGGTCTAGTCCAAGCTGGGTAAGTCAGTTTTGGTGCTGCTGGTCCTCGCCGAGGAGCTCACGCAGCCGGCGGGGAGTCTCACCATCGGCGGACGGGGTATGTGGTGCGTCAGGATCGCCTTCGCCGTCGAGCGCCTTGAGCTGGCTCTGGAAGTAGCCGCGCAGCCGGCTGCGGTACTCGCGCTCGAAGGCGCGCAGGTCCTCGAGCTCACGGGCAAGGTTTTCTCTGTCTCGCTCCAGCTCACCGAACAACTGTTGCCGGCGCTCACTCGTCTCGGCGTCGAGCTTCTCCGCGCGGGTGCGGGCGTCGAGCTCGAGACGTTCAGCCTTTGCCTTGGCGTCGGCCTGCAGCCGTTCCGCCTTGGTTCGCGCCTCGCCAAGGATCCGGTCGGAGTCGTTCTGCGCCTCGTTGACGAGCTGGTCGGCGTTCTGCGCCGCGATCTCCAGCAGCCGAGCCGCCGCAGTGGACGCCTCGGGAACCGTCTTCACGGGTGGTAGCGGGGCGACCGCTGGTGCGGTCTGCTCCGGCGTCCAAGGCGGCTCCTGCTGGGCAGGCGGGGCCGCCACCGGTGCAGTCGATGCTGCCGTCAGCTTCGTGCGGAGATCATCGTTCTCCTGACGAAGGCGGGTGAGCTCGACCTCCACCTCGTCGAGAAATTGGTCCACCTCCCCCATGTCGTACCCCTCCCGCAGTCGAACGGGTGTAAACGTCTTCTTGTGGACGTCTTCGGGCGTCAACGGCATGAGTTCACCTCAGCTAGCTCAATGGATCTGGACGTGGCTGCCAACGCTACTCCGTCTGCCCTACCTGTGCGAAAGCGACATCGAGACGTCGGCTCCTCAGAGCAGGATTCGGCGGTTCAGAGCCTGCAAGACGTAGCAGATCAGGAGCACGAACAGCAAAGACAGGTCGAGGGTCGCGCCACCGATCCGAAGCGGTGGGATGAAACGGCGAAGCAGCCGGATGGGTGGGTCTGTCGCGGTGAAGATGATTTCCAAGGCGACGACAGACACTCCTTGCGGGGTCCAGGACCGGGCGAACATCTGTACCCAGTTGACCACGATGCGCGCCAGGAGGAGCAGGATGTAGAACCAGAGGCCAAGCTCGATGACGAAGCCGAGAACGCGCACGAGTGAAGCCTAGTGGCGGCCTGCAAACGCACTCTGGCTGAAGCTAGCTCTGGTTGAAGAAGCCGCCTTCGGCGATGCGCTGCTTGTCCTCCGCCGTGACCGAGACGTTGGCAGGCGAGAGCAGGAAGACCTTGCTGGTCACGCGTTCAATCGAGCCGCGGGTGGCGAAGACGAGTCCGGCCGAGAAGTCGACCAGGCGCTTGGCGTCGCTGTCATCCATCTCGGAGAGGTTCATGATGACCGGGATGCCGTCGCGGAAGTGCTCGCCGATGGTACGAGCCTCGTTGTAGTTGCGGGGGTGCAGCGTGGTGATGCGCGACAGCTCTGCGACCGACTGGGCGGGCCGCCGACGCTCCGACAGTGACGCCACCGAAGCGGAGCGTTCCTGCGGCGTCGCTGCGAGTGGGCGCGCCGTCGAGGCAGGTTGTTGCGTCGCTTCGTCGTCGGCGTAGTAGTCGTCCTCGTAGCGGTCGGTGTCTTCGAGCAGGCCCAGGTACACCCCGACCTTGCGCATTCCACTCGCCATGACCTCGTAGCCTCCGCCTCGTCCGATACTGCCGCGATGTTGACATGCGACCCGGTCGTCATCCGGCCGTCGCGGCCGACATTACCCGAGCGAGGGCCGTGGGCCGAGCACCGCGCTCCCGACACGCACGTGTGTCGCACCGGCCTTGACAGCCGTTTCGTAGTCGCCGCTCATCCCGGCCGAAACCGCTGCTGCAACGGGGTGTCTGGCCACCAGCTCACGGCTCGACTGCAGCAGCCGTTGGTACGCCGCTGCCGCGTCACCACCTGCAGGTGCCACGCCCATGACGCCGGCGAGACGAAGCAGCCCGCAGTCCACGATCGCATCGGCGATCTCGGGGACAGCTGCCGGGGGTGCACCGCCCCTGCCACTCCGGGTCTGCGGAGGGTCGAGGCTGACCTGGATGAAGCAGTCGACGGCTCGGTCAGCGCGGTGGGCGCCGCTGTTGAGTCGCTGCACGACACGCAGGGAGTCCACGGCGTGAACCACGGCGGCGTACTCGGCGATGCGGGCGGCCTTGTTGGACTGGACCTGGCCGACGAAGTGCCACCGCAGCTCGAGGTCGGCGAGTGCCGCCACCTTCTCCTTCGCCTCTTGATGCCTGTTCTCACCGAAGTCGCGGACGCCTAGGCCGTACAGCGTGCGCAGGTCGCTCACCGGGAAGGTCTTCGTCACCACAATGATGGTCACGGTCGAGCCGGCCCGACCGCTCGCGGAGGCAGCGGCGTCGACTCGCCCACGCACCGCTGTGAGCGCCGACCGGAGCGCCTCCCGCCGCTCGTCACTCATCGGTGACCGGTCTGCGCACCACGAGCCCGGCGAAACGTCCCGACCGGTCACCGTCGCGGCGGTGGGAGTAGAGGTCGGGTGACTCGACGGTGCAGCGACTGTGGTCGCGGACGGCGCAGCCGGCTCTCTCCAGCTGGGACCGCACACCCGCGCCGATGTCGAGGGACGGCGACCCCCAGGTGGTGCAGGCGTAGGAGGTCGGTACGACGGCGGCGACCTCATCGCGCATCGGTGCAGGCACCTCGTAGCATCCGCCGCAGACATGCGGCCCCACCCAGGCCTCGACCGAGGCAGCCCCCAACTCACGCATCGTTGCGACGGTTGCGGGCACCACGCCCGCGGCCAGACCGCCGCGCCCCACGTGTGCGACTGCGACTACCCCGGTTCCGACGTCTGCGAACACCACCGGCGCGCAGTCACCGACCCGAACCATCAGCGCAACGTCCGCTACCGCCGTGACGAGGGCGTCGCAGGAGCCGGTCGCCAGCCCGATGCTGTCAACGACGCGGACATCGGCGCCATGCACCTGGCGCATGCCGGCGAATCCGGCGACGCCGAAAGCGTCGGCCACCAGGGCAAGGTTGGACTCCAGCTCATCGCCTCGGTCCCCGCGGAACCTGCTGAGGTCCAAGGTGTCGAACGGAGGCAGGCTCACACCACCTAGCCGGTCGGTGAAGGCGATATCGATGACAGCAGAGGCAGATCTGATGCTGTCGCGGCTCGCGAACACCGACTACTTGAGGAAGTCGGGAACGTCGAGGTCCTCGTTGTCATCGAACGGGATCGGCCTTGGCTGCTTCGCTGAAGGGGAGGGCGGCTTAGCCGCCTCAGCCCTGGCTGCGGCCGCTGGCGCCGAGGTCGCCGTGCTGGCGTTGGCTGCCGCCGGAGCCGGTGTCCGAGGTGCGGCAGCCGGTGCCGGAGCGCCTTCTCTGCGCAGCGCGGGCTGGCTCTGGTCTCGCCGCTTCGGCATACCGCCGTCGAACCCGGCGGCGATGACGGTGACCCGGACCTCGTCCCCGAGAGCGTCGTCGATGACGGCACCGAAGATGATGTTGGCCTCGGCGTGTGCGGCCTGGGCGACCAGCGCTGCCGCCTCGTTGATCTCGAACAAGCCGAGGTCGGAGCCGCCGGAGATCGACAGGAGGACTCCATGAGCGCCGTCGATGGAGGCCTCCAGCAACGGGCTCGACACCGCCATCTCGGCGGCGGTCACCGCCCGGTCGTCTCCGTTGGCACGACCGATGCCCATCAGCGCCGAGCCGGCGTTGGACATCACCGCTTTCACGTCGGCGAAGTCGAGGTTGATGAGACCCGGGGTCGTGATGAGGTCGGTGATGCCGGAGACGCCCTGCAAGAGCACCTGGTCGGCCTGCTTGAAGGCGTCGAGGACGCTCACGGTCCGGTCGGAGATCGACAGCAGCCGGTCGTTGGGGATGACGATGAGCGTGTCGACTTCCTCGCGGAGGGCGGCGATCCCCTCCTCGGCCTGGTTGGCGCGGCGGCGGCCCTCGAACGCGAACGGCCGCGTCACCACGCCGATGGTCAAGGCGCCGAGGGAGCGAGCGACCCGTGCCACCACGGGGGCCCCGCCGGTACCGGTACCACCACCTTCACCGGCAGTGACGAAGACCATGTCGGCGCCTTTGAGCACCTCCTCGATCTCCTCGCTGTGGTCGTCCGCAGCCTGCCCCCCCACCAGCGGGTCGGCACCTGCGCCGAGCCCGCGGGTCAGCTCTCGACCGATGTCGAGCTTGACGTCCGCATCGCTCATCAGCAACGCCTGCGCATCGGTGTTGATGGCGATGAACTCCACGCCCCGGAGTCCGACCTCGATCATCCGGTTCACGGCGTTGACTCCCCCGCCGCCGATGCCTACGACCTTGATAACCGCCAGATAGTTCTGCGGTGCTGCCACGACGAACGCCTCTCGATGGGATTGACCTGTGCCCGACGACGTGCTGGGTGTTGCTGCGGTTGGGGAAGCCGCTGCAGAGATGCAAGGGTAAGCCTCAAGTTGAGGGTTACGCTGTATCAACCTCGGCGTTGGATTCAACCTAGGTCACCGCAGCCGCCGACGGCAACCGACACGCCCAGCGATCTCATCTGCGGAGCCGGGCCACAGTGGTCGGCTGTTCGGGGACGCTGACGTCGTATACCGCAGCAGGGCGCTGGAGCAGGAGGCTGAGCACCTGCACCTTACGGTGAGACTCTCCCGCGTTGCCCCACACGACTTGCCTGCCACCTCTCAACACCAGTGTGATGGAGTCGATCGACGAGGCCCGGACACGCGTCATCTGCGCCCGGATCTCGGCCGGCAAAGACGTGACAACCGCCGCAACCTCGCGCAGCTCAGCCGGCTCATTCTCCCCCTGGAACTCGACAACGGCAAGTGAGCGGTGACGCACCCCCGACTTGCGGTACAGCACCCCCTCGGCGTCGAAGACCCACCACTCACCGGCACGACGAATGGTGGCGACCGGGCGGCGCTCGACGACGGTGACGCTGACCGTGTGCGGCCAGGACCGGTGGACTTCGACGCTCGCAACGGCGGGGATGGCCGACACCTTGCGGTCCACGGCGGTGAGGTCGATGCGGACAAGCGGCGTACCGACCTGGACATCCGCGGCGGCGATGACGTCCTGCGCCGGTACCGTGCGAGTGCCGGCCACCTCCACCTCGGCGGCGGCCAACCAGGACGAGAAGAACACGACCCAACCCGCGAACGCCGCAGCGCCAAGGATCACAACCCAGAGCAGCGTCGGTCGCAGCGTCTCGAGTCGTCGCTGCCACTGGCGCCGTACGAAGCGTGACGAGCTGTCCAGCTCACCTCTCATGACCGTTGCTCCTTTCGGGCCTCGAGCAGGTCGATCACCAGCGGGGCGACCGACGTCACATCACCGGCTCCAAGGGTGATCACGACATCGCCGGGCGCTGCCCGCCGCACCACTTCGGGAGCGGCAGCCGACCACTGCGGCACGAACGACACACGCTCCGCAGGCAGCGGCACAGCCGCCGCCACCAGCGCGCCGGTCACGGCGGGATCCGGGTCCTCTCTGGAGGCGTAGACGTCCATCACCACGACATCGTCGGCGGCTGACAGCGCCTCCCCCATCTGCTGAGCGAAGACCTTGGTACGGCTGTACAGATGTGGCTGGAAGCACACGACAAGCCGTCCGCTCCCCGCGAGCGCGCGAGCCGCCTCGAGGTCGGCGGCGATCTCGACGGGGTGGTGGGCGTAGCTGTCGTAGACGGCGACACCGTCGTGCGAGCCCTTCGCCTCCATTCGGCGACCTGAGCCGACGAACGTCTCGAGGCCGGCTGCCAGCGGGGCGAAGTCGAATCCGAGCTCGAGACCGGCCGTGAGGGCAGCGAGCGCATCGACGACGTAGTGGCGGCCCGGAACCTGCAGCCTTATCGTGCCGACGAAGCTGTCTCGTCGTCGGACCCCGAACGACGACCTGGCGCCGTCGAACCGCACGTCCACCGCCTGCACGTCGCAGCCGCCGCCGAGGCCCACACCTATCACCGCCATCTCCTGTCGACGGGCCTGCTGGAGGAGATCGGCGGCTCCTGGGTCGTCGACACAGCTCACCAGGAAGCCCCCTGGCTGGATCCTGGTCAGGAACTCCGTGAAGACGGCGGCATAGGCCTCGCGAGACCCGAAGTAGTCGAGGTGGTCGACGTCGATGTTCGTGACCACCGCGCCCACCGGTGTGTAGGCAAGGATCGCGGCGTCGCTCTCGTCACCCTCGGCCACGAAGATGTCGCCGCTACCGGCGGCGGCGTTGAGACCGGATGCGGTCAGAGTAGACCCGATGGCGTACGACGGCTCGGCGCCTGCGGCCAGCAGTGCGGTGGTGAGCATCGACGTCGTCGTGGTCTTGCCGTGCGTCCCGGTGACGACGACACTGCGCCGCCCGATCATCACCGACTGGACGGCAGCCGCCCGCGGCCACAGCCGGAGCCCGAGCGCTCGTGCGCGCACCACCTCGGGGTTGTCCTCGCGCACCGCAGTGGACACAACGACCGTGTCCGCATCCTCGACGTGGCGTGCGTCGTGTCCGACCCAGCATCTGACGCCGAGGGACCGGAGCGCGCTGAGGGCGGCGGAGTCCGCCTGGTCGCTCCCCGAGACCGAGATACCTCGGGCAGCCATGATCCGGGCCAGCCCCGACAGCGCGGCGCCACCGATGCCGACGAAGTGCACGCGGCCGAGATCTTCCGCCGCAACGACCGGGTCGGGCACCTCGACCCTCATCGACCAGCCGCCTCGATGACCAGGTCGGCCAGCCGTTCGTCGGCGTCTCGCCGAATGAGGCCCCCCGCCGCCTCGCTCATCTGCTGCAGGCGGGCCGGGTCCGACAACAGTGGAGGGACCGTCCGCCGTACCCAGTCAGGAGTGAAGTCGGCATCTGCGACAAGCAAGCCGCCACCGGCCTCGACCACCGCCATCGCGTTCAGCGCCTGCTCCCCGTTACCGATGGGCAGCGGCACGAACACCGCCGGCAGCCCGATGGCCGCGGCCTCCGTCACGGAGTTGGCGCCGGCCCTTCCGACCATGGCGTCGGCTGCGGCGTAGGCGAGCTCCATCCGGTCCACGAACGACACGACGACGTACGGCGGCCGCGTGGATGCGTCTCTGCCCAGCGGAACGTCACCCCTGGGTCCTTTCACGTGCAGAACCTGGATTCCCGCCACCGCCAGGTCCTCGGCCGCCGCCGCCATGGAGTGGTTGATGCGCCGCGCTCCCTGGCTCCCCCCGGTGACGAGCAGCGTCGGCAGATCCTGGTCCAGCCCGAAGTGGTCGCGTGCGAGCGCCCGCATCTCAGCCCGGTCGAGCGTCGAGATCGCGCGGCGGATCGGCAGCCCGATGAAGCGGCCGTGCGGCAGCGCGGTGTTGGGGAACGACGTTGCCACCAGGTTCGTGCAGAACCGAGCACCGAAGCGGTTGGCGATCCCAGGCAAGGCATTCCCCTCGTGGATCAGCAGCGGCACCTTCAACCTGCGTGCCACCACGTAGGCAGGCATGGAGACATACCCGCCGAACCCGACAATGACATCGGGGTGGATGCGCTCGACGACGGCCCGGGTCGAGACGACTGCGCCGCGGAGGCGGGCGGGCACGCGGGCGAGGTCGAGCGAGATCTTCCTGGGCAGCGGAACCGGAGGGATCAGCTCGAGGCGGTACCCCGCCGCCGGTATCACACGCGCTTCGGGGCCGCGTTCGGTGCCGAGGCAGGTGATCTCGACGTCAGGCATCTTGCGCCGCAAGGCGTCGGCGGTGGCAATGAGCGGCGACGTGTGTCCGGCGGAGCCGCCACCGGCGAGCAGGACTCTGATCACAAGCCGGCCGCAGTCACGCCCGGGCTCTGGTCCGGGGAGCACGACGACGCGTTCGCAACGCGGCTTGGGCGCCCGGTTCGTGGCGCGCGAACGACATCAGCAGACCGAGGGCGACAAGGGTCGGCACCAGGGCCGAGCCGCCGTACGAGATCAGCGGCAGGGGGATACCGATGACGGGCAGCAGGCCAAGGACCATTCCGATGTTGATGAGCGCCTGGGACAACAGCCACACGACGATGCCTGCCGACGCGTAGCGGACAAAGGGATCCTTGGAACGGGCGGCGATGCGGATGCCGGCGTAGGCGAGGGTCGCGAAGAGCGCGAGCACCACCAGGGTGCCGAAGAGGCCGAACTCCTCGCCGATGATCGCGAAGATGTAGTCGGTGTGCGCCTCCGGCAGCCCACCCCACTTCTGGCTGCTGGCGCCTATCCCTCGGCCCCAGAGACCACCGGTCGCCAGCGCGAAGAAACCGTGGCTGGCCTGCCACCCGTTAGCGCCGTACTCCGAGATCGGGTCCACGAAGCTGGTGAGGCGGGCGACCCGCTCCTGCTTGGTCGTCGCGAGCGCGAACACAGTGACGAGGACAACGAGAAGGGCTCCGCCGAACAGCCGGGCCGGCGCGCCGACGACCCACAACATGCCCAACACGATCGCAAACAGGACAAGGGCAGTCCCGAGGTCGCTCTGACCGATGACGAGTCCGACGATCACCGCGGAGACCGGCATCATCGGCACGATCAGATGTCGCCACTCCCGCAGCAGCCTGCCCTTGCGGGCATAGACGTCTGCCAGCCACAAGACGAGGGCAAGCTTCGCGAGCTCAGAAGGCTGTAGCTGAAACGGCCCGCCGAAAGAGATCCAGTTGCGGTTCCCGTTGACCAGCACACCGAAACCTGGGAGGTAGGTCATGAAGATCAGCCCGGCGGACACGAGAAGCGCCGGCCAGGACAAGGCCCTGATGAGGCGTTGAGGTAGGCGGGAGGTGACCCAGGCGATAGGCCCCGCGATTCCCACCCACATCGCTTGGCGGGCGAAGATCGCGTACGGGTTGTCGTACTCGCGCAAGGACAAGACGCTCGACGCGCTGAGCACCATCAGCAGTCCCAGGCAGAGGAGCAGCCCGGTCACGCCGACAACGATGTGGTACGACGTCAGTGGCCGGTCCAGGGTGCGCTTGAGGGCGTCGGCGAGGCTGTCGCCGGACGGCTTACGCGCCTTGGCTGCCGCGCCGGTGGTGGTCGCCACGTCTGCCCTTCTCGTGTCCGTTGCCAAACCCACTCCGGGCCGTCAGCGTCCGCGAAGCGTCTGCACGGCAGCTGCGAAGGCGTCTCCGCGGGCCGCGTAGTCAGCGAACAGGTCCTGTGACGCGCAGGCTGGTGCCAGCAGCACCGTGTCACCCGGTCGGGCGAGCGACGCCGCCGCTTCGACCACGCGTTCCATCACGCCAGTGTCGGTGTCGGACACCTCGATCACCGGGACATCTGGCGCGTGTCGCGAAAGGGCGGCCGCGATCAGGCCTCGGTCGGTGCCGAGCAGCACGGCGCCGCGCAGCCGGCTCGACGACAACTTGACGAGCTCGTCGAACGTGGCCCCCTTGGCCAGGCCACCGGCCACCCACACGACCGGGTCGAACGACTGCAACGAGGCGAGCGCCGCGTGGGGGTTGGTGGCCTTGGAGTCGTCGACGTACCGAACGCCGTGGAAGTCGCCCACCGCTGCGATCCGGTGGCTGTCCAGCTGGAAACCCTGAAGTCCCCGTCGTACGGCGCCAGGCGCCACGCCGAAAGAGCGGGCAAGAGCCGCGGCTGCCAAGGCGTTGGCAACGTTGTGCGGCGCCCCGCCGCTGGGGACGTCGGCCACCCTGGCCAGCTCGGCCGCGTTGCGGTCACGCCCGGCGATGAAGGCCCGGTCGGCGATCACTTCGTCGACAAGCCCCACCATCCCCACGGAGGGGATGCCCAGTGTGAAGCCGATGGCGCGGCAGCCGTCGACCACCTCGGCTTCCTCCACCAGCCGGCGTGTCAGCGGCTCGTCGACGTTGTAGACGGCTGAGACCTGGCAGTTGTTGTAGATCTTCGCCTTGGCCGCCGTGTAGCTCTCGACGTCACCGTGCCAGGAGAGATGGTCGGGCGCCACGTTGAGGACGGCGGACGAGTGCGCCGACAAGGAGCTCAGCCAGTGCAGCTGGTAGGACGAGAGCTCGACCGCTACGACGTCGAAGGGCTCGGGGTCCATCACCACCTCGCAAAGAGGTAGGCCGACGTTGCCGGCAGCGACCGCACGCAGCCCGTCCCCACGAAGCATCGACTCCAGCATCTGCACCGTTGTCGTCTTGCCGTTGGTTCCGGTGATGCACAACCAGGGAGCCGGACGCTCGGGGTCGCGTAGTCGCCACGCGAGCTCCACTTCGCCCCAGACCGCCAGGCCGCGGCGCTGAGCCTCCTGCGGCAGCGGTGCCCCGGGGGGTATGCCGGGCGACATCACGACCAGGTCGACGTCGTCGGGGAGGTCGTCCACCGGATCCCCGCCGAGGCGCACGTCGACACCCACGATCTCCAGCAGGGCCGCCTTGTCGCTGGAGCCCGCGTCGGTGGAGTCGGCGACGACGGTGACCCTGGCGCCGAAGTGCTGAAGCGCGTCGGCCGCCGCGAAGCCCGACACTCCGAGACCCGCTACCGCCACCCTCAGCTCGTGCCATGGCGAACGACGGTCCGCGGAGGGCAGCCAGGAGGTATCCCGAGCCGAGGTCATCCGTTCAGACCCCCAGCACCCATTGCGCGTAGAAGAGTCCGAGACCAGTGGCCACGCAGATGCCGCAGATGATCCAGAACCTGATCACGATGGTCACCTCTGCCCACCCGAGCAGCTCGAAGTGGTGATGCAACGGTGTCATCCGGAAGAGGCGTTTGCCCTTGGTGAGCTTGAAGAAACCCACCTGCAAGATGACGGAGAGCGTGATGAGGGCGAACAGCCCGCCCAGGACGATGAGCAGCAGCTCGGTACGCGTCATAATGGCGAGACCGGCCATGGCGCCGCCGAGAGACAGCGAGCCGGTGTCTCCCATGAAGATGTTGGCCGGTGGTGCGTTCCACCACAAGAATCCGAAGCATGCGCCGGTGATCGCTGCGGCGACGACCGCGAGGTCGAGCGGGTCCCGGACCTCGTAGCACTGACCTCCTGGCGTGATCTCACAGAACTGGTTGTTCTGCCAGATGCCCACCAAGGTGTAGGCGGCGAACACCATCACGCAGCTGCCGGTCGCCAGACCGTCGAGACCGTCACTCAGGTTCACGGCGTTGCTGGTCCCGGCGATCATGATCAGCACCCACAGGATCACCAGGATCGTCGGGAGCTCCCAGTTGAACGCCCGGATGAACGAGATCGCCGGCGCAGCCGGCGCGTTCCCGCGGTCGTCGGGGAACTGCAGGCTCAGCCAGCCGAAAGCGACCGCGATGACGATCTGACCGCCGAACTTGGCCTTGCTGCGAAGGCCCAGGCTGCGCTGCTTCACGATCTTGATGTAGTCGTCGACGAAGCCGACCACACCAAGTCCGACAAGGAGGAACAGCAAGACCAGCGCCGACGCCGACGGGGCGTCTTTTGTGAGCAGCTTGGCGGAGAAGTATCCGAACAAGGTGGCGAGGATGACGACGAGGCCGCCCATCGTCGGAGTCCCGCGCTTGGTGTGGTGTGAGGTCGGCCCGTCGTCTCTGATGAGCTGGCCATATCCCTGCTTGGACAGCACGGCGATGGCCCACCGGGTCCCCAGTAGTGTCCCGATCAGGCTGAGTCCTCCCGCGAGCAGGAGCGCTCTCATGCGTCCGCCTTCGTCGAGGTTTCGATGGCTGGTCCGTTCGTCAGCGCCAAGGCCACCTGTTCAAGTCCTACCGCACGCGATGCTTTCACGAGCACGACGTCGCCGGCTTGCAAGGCGCCCCGCAGGAAGTCGATCGCCGACTGTGCGTCAGTGACCGGAACCAGCTCAGCTGCCCCACGGCTCTCCTCGGCGGCGCCAGCCTGTACGGGACGGGCCCCGTCGCCGACGGTGACGATCGAGGAGACACCGAGACGCACGGCGAGCCGGCCGATCTCTTCGTGCTCAGCCGAACTGACCTCCCCCAGCTCTCGCATCTCTCCCAGCACCGCGAACGTCCGGGAGCTCGGTCCGTGTCGATGTCCAAGCTCGGCCAGCGTCTCCAGAGCTGCCCGAGTGCTGTCCGGGTTGGCGTTGTAGGCGTCGTTGATCACCGTCACGCCGGCATCGGTGGTAGCCACCTCCATCCGCCACCTCGACCGGCTGGTCGCCGCTTCCAGAGCTCGTACCACGCTGCCGAACGGAACGCCGATCGACGTGGCAAGAGCAATCACCGCTGCTGCGTTGCACGCCTGATGCCTCCCGAAGTGCGAAAGTCGGACCCGGCCGCCGTCGTCGCCGACCGTGACGTCGAACCCGACTCGCCCCGCGTCGTCCGCGCGGACGTCACCGATCCGTACGTCAGCGTGTGCAGACTCGCCGAACGTGACCACAGCTGCGCGCGTGCGGCCTGCCATGGCGCTGACCCGCCGGTCGTCGGCATTCAGTACGGCGACACCGCCCGGGGGCAGAGCCTCGACCAGCTCCGCCTTCGCGACCGCGATGTCGTCTCTGGAGCCGAACTCGCCCACGTGTGCCATGCCGACGTTGAGCACGATCGCCGCCTGCGGAGGCGACACCGATGTCAGATATCTGATGTGGCCGTGTCCCCTGGCGCCCATCTCGACGACGAGGAAGCGGGTGGCGTCGGTGGCGGCCAGCGCCGTCAGGGGCACTCCGATCTCGTTGTTGAACGACTCGGCAGGCGCAACGGTGTCACCGGCCGCTTCGAGCACCTGCGCGAGCATGTCCTTGGTACTTGTCTTGCCCTGGGAACCTGTGATCGCGATGACGTGGAGCGACGGCAGGGCATCCACCACGTGGCGCGACAGCCGGCCCAAGGCCTGCACGGAGTCCTCGACCACGACCGCGGGTACTCCCACCGGACGCTCCGCGAGTGCCGCCGAGGCACCTGCCGCAACCGCGGCTGCAGCGTAGTCGTGCCCGTCGACATGCTCGCCGGCCACGGCGACGAACAGCCCGTCGGACACGCTGTGGCGAGAGTCCACGAACGCGGGGCCGATGACGCGTTCCTCGCCGGTGGCGTCGTGCACTGTTCCGCCGACGATCACGGCAACGTCACGCAGCGTCAGGGGTATCACGGCCTACCAGCGTTCCTGGTGAGCTCCTCGAGCACCGCCGTAGCGACGGCTCGGTCGTCGAACGGATAGACCGAACCGGCGATCTCCTGCCCGGTCTCCGAACCCTTACCGGCAACCACGACGGTGTCGTGGGGGGTCGCCTCTCGCAACGCGATGGCGATCGCTTGTTCACGGTCCGCGATCTCGTACACGACCGCACCGTCCTTCACCGTTTCAGCACCGGCGATGATCTGAGCGCGGATTAGACCCGGGTCCTCTGATCGCGGGTTGTCGTCGGTTACGACCAGCACGTCGGCGAGTGAAGCGGCGACCTGTCCCATCAGCGGCCGCTTGCCGGCGTCCCGGTTCCCGCCCGCCCCCAGCACTATGGTGAGGCGTCCTCGGGTGAGTGGGCGTAGCGCGATCAGCGCTGCCGCGACCGCATCTGGCTTGTGTGCATAGTCGACGACCACCAGGAAGTTCTGACCGACATCGATGCGCTCCATCCTCCCGGGCACGGTGGCGACACCGGCCACGGCTTCGGCCGCCGACGACACGTCGCGTCCCACCTCCCCGACAGACGCCAGCGCACAGAGCGCGTTGGTGACGTTGAACGCACCGGGAAGAGCGATGGAGCCGGCCACCTGTATCCCAGGCCCGGTGACCGTCATCTTGGACCCCTGCTCGGTAGCGGTGACCTCGGTCGCGCGCCAGTCCGCGTCGGCGCCCGACGAGGAGAAGGTGCGCAGATCGATGGCCGGGTCCACCAGCAGTCGTGCGACGGCGGGGTCGTCGACATTGACGAGCCCCCGTCGCGCATGGTTGGGGGTGAAGAGGCGGGCCTTGGCCGCGAAGTAGTCCTCCACCGTCTCGTGAAAGTCCAGGTGGTCGCGCCCGAAGTTGGTGAACACCGCGAGGTCGAACAGCACTCCGTCGACGCGCCCAGCCGCGAGGGCGTGGCTCGAGACCTCCATCGCGCAGACCTCGACGCCGTACTCGAGCATGACGGCGAACAGAGCGTGCAGGTCCGACGCCTCGGGTGTGGTCAGCAGGCTTGAGACCGGCTGACCCGCGATCGACGTCCCCATCGTGCCGATGACGGCGCTTTTTGCGCCTGCCCCGGACAGACCCCGCTCGATGAGTCGCGTCGTGGTTGTCTTGCCCTGAGTGCCGGTGACCCCGATGAGCGTCAACCGCTCTGCCGGCCGCCCATACACCAGCGCGGCAGTCGATCCCAGCTCCTGTTGCGGACTGTCGACGACGAGGCAGGGCAGATCGGAGCCGACGCCCATCTCCACGCCGACCCTGTCGGTCATCCAGGCGACGGCACCTGCCGACTCGGCGTCCTTGACATGGCGCGCGCCGTGAGTTCGCTCACCCGGTCGAGCGACATAGAGGTCCCCCGGCCGGACGCGTGCCGACGCTTGCGCGACGCCCGCGACTCCCACGTCGGCCGGTGCCCCACCGCGACGTCCCGGCAGGACCTCGGCATTGGCCTGCTCGGCGATGGCCAGCAGCGAGACAGGACGTGGCGTCGAGGGTCGCGAAGGCAGACTCACCACAAAGTCCTGTGAGGGCACAGGCGAAGGGTAACGACGCTCACCACTCGACCGGCAGCGCGGGTTGGCGCTGGCCGGTCGGCGGGACGCCGAACTTCTGCAACGTCGCGGCCATCAGGTCATGGAACACCGGGCCCCCCGTCAGACCGCCGCCGTTGCCGTCCTTCGGCTGCTGGACGACGACGTACACGACGAATCGGGGGTCGTCCGCCGGCGCGAACCCGGCGAAGGAGACGGTGAACCCTCGGTAGCAACCGCAGGCGGGATCGACGCGCTGGGCGGTTCCGGTCTTCCCGGCGACCCGGTAACCGTTGATGTTCGCGCTCGGGGCGGTCCCTTCGGGGCCGGTCACCTCCTCCATCATGCGGGCGACGAGCCGGGCCGTCTCGCTGCTGACGACGCGGTGCCGTTCAGGTTCGGCGGCCGGTGTCACCTCACCGTCGGTGGCGATGTACGCGTCGACCAGCGAGGGCCGGACGTAGACGCCTTTGTTGGCCACGGCGGCAATGGCCGCCGCCATCTGCACTGCGTTGACCGACAGGCCCTGCCCGAAGGAGATGGTGTCCCTGGTGATCGGCAACCAGTCCTCAGGTCGCGGTAGCAGCCCCTTACTCTCACCCTGCAGGCCCACCTCTGTACGAGAGCCGAACCCGAAGCTGCGCAGGTAGCGGTACAGCTCACGGGAGGGCATCTTCTGCGTGGCCAGCACCGTCCCGATGTTCGAGGACTTGGCAACGACACCGGTAGCCGTCAGACGCAACGTGCCGTGGTAGAAGTAGTCATTGATCGTCGTGCCGTCTCGAGGAAGCACTGACGGGACCGTGATCTTCGTCCGTGGGGTGACGTATCCGGCGTCGACGAGCGCGGCGAAGGTCAGCACCTTCTCGACGCTCCCCGGCTCGTAGACATCCTGCAGGGCACGAGACCCGTAGTCCTCCGGCGGTGACAGCTTGCGTTGGTTCGGGTTGAACGTCGGCGTGTCGGCCAGGGCGAGCAGCTGACCCGTTCGGACGTCCATGATGACCGCATACCCGGCAGTTCCACCCGACTCGCGAACTGCCTGGGCGAGGCGGCGCTGAGCCAGGAACTGGAGGTCCTGGTCGATGGTGAGGCGGATGCCCGTGCCTTCCTCGGGCGCCACCACGGTGCTGTCCGCCAGGGGCAGCTGCTGCCCGTCGGCCATCTCGAAGGTTGCCGAGCCGTCACGCCCGGCGAGCGTGGAGTCCTGCGACGCCTCGAAGCCGGCGGCGCCGATGCCGTCGTCTGTCAAGAAACCGACAAGGTTGGCGGCCACGTCGTCTGCCGGGTAGACCCGCAGTGTGTCCTTGTCCGCGTACACGCCGGGGTAGCCGGCTCGCTGCAGCCGCGAGACGACGGCGCCGGCAAGCTCGGGCTTCAGGTGTCGAGCGAGCTCGACGTAGCGGGTGTCGGTCCTGCGAAGCAACGACATGGTGTCGATGTAGTCGACGGCGAGCCGCTCGTGCAAGACGACGGCGATCTCGGTCGCGTAGTCGCGGGCGTCGGTTGGGTCGGCAACTATCTTGGCGGCGTCGACGGTCTCGGCGAGGGCGATGCCGTTGCGGTCGTAGATCGGCGCGCGGGGCGCCTCGAGGGTGACGGTCTTGGCGCCCTTGGCTGCCGCCATGGCGGCGTAGTCGTGTTGGTCGATCCCCTGCAGCTGGATCAACCTCGCCGCAAAGACCGACAACACGAACGAAACAACGCAGAAGCTGCTCCACAGCCGAAAGGGCCCGGTCGACAGCTTGACGGTACGAGGGCGTCGGCGGAATCGTCGGCGGGTGCTCGGGCTCGGCGTCGGCCGGCTCGAGACGGCGCGCTTGGCTGCCGGGCGCGAGCGCTGACGGCCGGCCGCCGAGCGCCTGGCCGCCGACGACTTGCCGAGGCGAGGAGGTGGCGAGGTCACCGGCGTCCGCGCTCTCGGGAGCTAGCTGGTTGCGGTCCCGGCGCGTTCGCGCGATCGGTGCCCTTGCCGTCGCCACCGTGCCGCTCGGCCGGCGCGCTGCCAGACACCTGCTGCAGAAAGACGGGTAGGGCGATCTTTCCCCCGCTCACGGCGACCGTGGGAACGCTACCTCCAACGTCGACCTTGTTCGTCGCAACGCCAGGAACAGCCTTTCCGATGATCACTCCGGTCGACAATGAAAGGAACGCCGGACTGTCGTTCTGCACCATCCCGAGTCGACGGGCCTGGTTTGCGAGCCGCTGCGGCTGCTGCAGCTCAGCCACCCGGGTCTGCAGATTCTGCTTCTTGACCGACAAGCTCTTCGCCGTCTGCTGTAGAGCAGTGACCTGGTAGGCGCCGCTTTGCAGGGTGGTGTTCAGGAGCAGCAGACCAACCAGGCCAGCGGCCAGAACCGTCACCACCAGGAGCACGAACGGGATCCGCGGAGCTCGGGCCGCCACTTTCGGCACGACCGTCAGCCGCGGCCGAGACTGACCGGCCATCGGGCGCAACGCGCGTTCCCGGGCCTGGTTCAACAAGGAGCTCACGCGACCTCCCTGATCCGCTCGGCCGCGCGCAACCTGACCGATGCCGCCCGCCGGTTGTCGGCTGTCTCTTCCGGCGTCGCGACCTCGGCGCCGCGGGTCAACATGAGCAGTTCCGGCTGATGCTCGGGTGGCACGACGGGGAGACCGACAGGGGCGGTCGAGGTCGCCCGAGAGTTGAGTTCCCGCTTGACGAGTCGGTCCTCCAGCGAGTGATAGGACAGCACGACGATCCGCCCGCCGACGGCGAGGGCGTCGATGGCGGCGGGCAGCGCCCGCTCCAGTCCACTCAGCTCGTCGTTCACGGCGATACGTAACGCCTGAAAGGTGCGCTTCGCAGGGTTGCCGCCAGTGCGACGAGCCGGTGCGGGGATGGCGGCGCGGACGAGTTCAACCAGCCGCGCGCTAGTGGAGAACGGCTCGCGCTCGCGCTCACGCACCACCGCTTCGGCAATCCGCCGGGAGAAGCGCTCCTCGCCGTACCGGCTCAAGATGCGCGAAAGCTCTTGGAGCGACAGCGAGTTGAGAAGGTCAGCGGCGGTGCGGCCGCTGTCTTGGTCCATCCGCATGTCGAGTGGAGCGTCTTGAGCGTAGGCGAAGCCCCGGCCTGGCTCGTCGAGCTGCATGGACGAGACGCCGAGGTCGAACAAGACGCCCTGAACCCGCTGGATGCCGAGCCGTTCGAGTACCTGAGTGATCTCGTCGTACACGGCATGCACGAACACCGTGCGCGCAGCGAACTCCTGAAGTCTCTCCCCGGCCACGTCCAGTGCTCGGCTGTCGCGGTCGAGACCCACCACGGTGGCACTCGGGCAGGCGGCGAGTACCGCCCGCGCGTGACCCCCCAGCCCGAGTGTCGCGTCGACGAGGACGGTCGAGGGCGAAGTCAGCGCCGGCGCTATCAGCGCGACCACCCGGTCGACCATCACCGGGACGTGACTGGCAGTGGACATCGGCGTCGGTCAGCCAGCGAGCGTGGATACCAGCGCGAGGAGCGTCGCCAGCAGCGCGGAGGCGATCACCGACGCCACGACGACGGCCACGCCGTCCTTGACTTCGTCGCGGATCCGACGCGCTGAAGCCTCCGGCTCGTGGACTGGGACTCCGCAACTCGACATCTTCGACCCTTCGAGAGTGTGGTGGAAAGGTTGCTGTTCGGCGGCTTTGCGGCTGACGGCACCGACCGTGCGCCCAGGTCTCCGCCCGCACCTCCTGCTGCTGGCCGTCTGGCACCGGGGAAGGTGTGCCAGGGAGCCTGAAGGGGCGGTTCGGAGACCTCGACGCGCGAGAGGCTGGTCAGAGATGGTCGCGGACGGACTGGTTGGTTACTCAGAACTCGGAGGCGGGAAGCACCTCCTCGGACCAGTCGGAGAACGCCGCCTCTTGCTCGGCGCTGTAGGTGTTCCATGCCTCTGCATCCCAGATCTCCACGCGACTGTAGGCACCGATCACGACACACTCGCGGTGCAGCCCTGCGTAGTCTCGAAGCAGCGGCGGCAGCGTGATCCGGCCTTGCTTGTCTGCGCTCTCGGCTGAGGCGCCGGCGAACAACATGCGCATGAAGTCACGCCCCCTGCGGTTCGTCACCGGGGTCTCGCGCAGCTGCTCGGTGAAGCGGCGGAACTCCGCGCTCGGCCAGACGTAGAGGCAGCGCTCCTGCCCACGAGTCACGACGAGACCTTCCGACAGCTCCTCTCTGAACTTCGCCGGGAGGAAGATCCGGCCCTTCTCGTCGAGACGAGGGGTATGGGTGCCCAAGAACATCCGGTGACCCCTCTCGCCTCGATTGCTCCATTGCGCACCACTGTACCCCACCATGCTCCACCGTCAACCGCTTACGCGTATTCCAGCCGTGTCGCGCTCCTCCACGCGAAGCTGGCCGGCTCGTACCAGGGACCAGGGGGAGGGTCCCCGGGGCATTGCGTGAGCGCTGGTGGAGCAGAGTGGGGCATGCGAAGGCGCGTGGATCCGGCCTCGCCATGCGGTAAGTTCGGCCCAGTAACCGAAGGTGACCCGTCGACGGCCGGTGCGTCAGTCACCGCGTCACCACATCGTTACCGTTGTGACTCGCGCGGGTGGTCCGAAGTTGCGAAGATCAACGTCGGGCCGCGATGGTCCGGCCGACGGATGTGCGCGCACGACTCGCCAAGGGGATCCATGAGCAGCTTCGACACCCTCACCTCGGTTACGGGTCGAATCACCGGCAACATCGAGAAGGTCATCGAAGGAAAACCAGATGTGGTTCGCACGGCCGTCACCGTGCTCCTGGCCGAAGGCCACCTCCTCATCGAGGACGTCCCAGGTGTCGGGAAGACGATGTTGTCGAAGGCACTGGCTCGGTCCATCGACGGCAGCGTCAAGCGGATCCAGTTCACGCCTGACCTGCTGCCCTCGGACGTCACCGGCGTCTCGATCTATAACCGGGAGACGCGTCACTTCGAGTTCCGGCCGGGGGGAGTCTTCGCCAACATCGTTGTCGGTGATGAGATCAACCGCGCGTCGCCCAAGACCCAGTCGGCGCTGCTGGAGTGCATGGAGGAGCGCCAGGTCACGGTCGACGGGACCACGTACGAGCTCCAGCCGCCGTTCATGGTCATCGCCACCCAGAACCCGATCGAGATGGAGGGAACCTACCCACTCCCCGAGGCGCAGCGGGACCGGTTCATGGCCCGTGTCGCGATGGGCTATCCCCTACCCCGGGCGGAGCTGGCCATGCTCGACAGCCACTCGGCCGCCAACCCGCTTGATGACCTCGAACCCGTCGCGGACGCCGTTGAGATCGCCAAGCTGATCGACATCGTGCATTCAGTGCATGTGTCTGAGTCCGTGAAGCAGTATGCGATCGACATCACCTCGGCGACCAGGCGTTCGCCGGAGCTACGGCTTGGTGCATCGCCTCGAGCCTCACTCCACCTGGTCCGTGCGGCCCGAGCACATGCCGCGCTGGAAGCCCGCGACTACGTCATCCCTGACGACATCCAGGCCCTCGCCGTCCCGGTCCTGGCCCATCGCCTGATCACCGGCCTGGAGGCGCAGATGGGCGGCCGCGGTGCCGAGCAGATCATCACGTCGCTGTTGCGTGCGATCGCTGTTCCGGAGCCGGCCACTAGACCCGACTACGCGGGCTGACCGGTCTATGCGGACGGCGCTCTCCACGTTGACAACCCGCGGTCGGGCTTTCCTGTCCGGCGGGATCACCAGCGCTGTGTGCGCCATCGCCCTTGGCCAAAAGGATCTCCTTCGCGTCGGGCTGCTGCTGATCATGCTTCCCTGCGTCACCGCGCTGCTGGCGAACAGGGCGCGCTACCGGCTGTCCTGCACGCGAGAGATCTCGCCGGCGCGCGTGCAGGCGGGCCAGACCGCACACGTGTCACTCAGGCTCGACAACCCTGGCCGTGCCCCCACGGGACTGATGCTGCTGGAGGACCAGGTCCCCTACGTGCTCGGCAGCCGACCGCGGTTCGTACTTGACCAGCTACGGCCCCGGTGGCAACGAACGGTCAGCTATCCCGTGCGCTCGGAGGTGAGGGGCCGATTTCCCATCGGTCCTCTCAGCGTCCGGATCAGTGACCCCTTCGGTTTCGTCGAGCTCACCCGCGCGTTCACGTCACGAACCGTGCTCGTGGTGACTCCGGTCGTCGTCGACCTTCCCGCGGTCAGGCTGTCGGGTGACTGGTCCGGTAGCGGCGAGAACCGGCCACGAGCGTTCGCTGCCGCGGGAACCGAGGACGTCATGGTGCGCGAGTACCGGCTCGGCGACGACCTGCGACGCATCCACTGGCGATCGACCGCGCGCACCGACGAGCTGATGGTGCGCCGGGAGGAGCAGCCCCACCAGAGCCGCGCCACCATAGTGCTCGACACCCGCACCGGCGCTCACCGGGGCTCGGGGCCGGCGTCGTCGTTCGAGTATGCCGTCTCGGCGACTGCTTCGATCGGGGCGCATCTCGCCGGCTTGGGGTTCACCGTGCGGTTGCTCACCGACGACGTCCGAGCAGCGGACGCGACGTGGCATGACAGGGGAATCAGCGGCCCGGTCGAGGTGCAGATGCTGCTGGAGTCACTGGCCGTGATCGGTACCTCCACGCGCACGTCCCTGACTGCGGCACTGGCTGACCGCAACAGCGCCGGAATGGTCATTGCCATCCTCGGTGAGTGCTCGGACTCCGACATCGCTTCCATCTCCGGCCTGCGCGCTGGTGCTACGCGTGCACTCGCGATCCTCCTCGACACCGCAAGCTGGTCACGGGACAAAGTGGTGACCAGTAGCCGACCCGTGCAAGAGCAGGCGCGTGCCCTGCGCGCACGCGGTTGGGTTGTCGCCGTCGCGCGTCCTTCCCAACCAGTTCCTGCCGTGTGGCAGGACTTGACCGCCAGCGCCGGGTTTACGCAGTCGCCCCGCAGCGTACTCGAGCAGACAGGACCGGCCGCATGAGAGAGTCCTTCGCCGAGAGCTCGAAGATCGCCTTCCTGGGCTGGCTGGCGACGGTGGGGACCTCCGCCTGCTTCCTGCCGACCATCACCAACAAGAGCTACTTCTTCATCGGGGCGTTCATCACCGCAGTCTTGGTGCTGCTGGGAACCGGGCTCCGACTCGCCCGGACACCGGCCATGCTGGTGCTGGCGGCCCAGGTCGTAGCGCTCGTCGAGATGCTCTTGCTGGGCTACGGCTCGTCGCTCAAGTACGGACTGCTGCCTACCAGGGCAACGGTGACGGGACTCCAAGCGACCATCGAGTCCGGACTCGCCGTCGCGTCGAAGTACGCCGCCCCCGCACCGAAGAGCGCGGGCCTGACGCTTCTCGTGCTGTTCGCCATCGGCGTCGTAGCGATTCTCGTCGACTTCTTGGCGGCCGGCGTGCGGCGGGTGCCGCTGACGGGTCTTCCGTTGTTGACGATGTACACCATTCCGGTGACAGCCCTGCCCGAGGGAGTTCCCTTCTACGGCTTTCTCCCCGGGGCCGCGGCATTTGTGGCGCTGCTTCTCGCCGATGAACGTGACCGCCTTTCCCATTGGGGTCGGCTGGTGGCGCGCACCCCGCACGGGGGCGAGAAGTCCGCCATGGACACATCGGGCCTGGTCGCCACCGGCCGTCGTATCTCTGTCATTGCGGTCTCGGCCGCGGTGGTCATGCCCATCTTCATCCCGGCGTTCTCCTCAGCATTCCTGGACAACCGTGCCGGATCGGGGTCAGGACCCGGCGAGGGCCCGTCGTCGTTCAGCTTCGATGACCCGATGGTGAGCCTCGCTTCGAGCCTGAGACGCCCAGAGCCGGTGGACGTGCTCAAGGTCTCGAGCGACGAGGTGCCCGAGTATCTGCGACTTGTCGTACTCGACTCGCCCGGTCCTAACAACTGGAGCGCTCAGCCGCTCGACCTCGGCGAGACCATCGACACCTCGAATCTGCTCCCGCGACCGACAGGGATGGTTGACGAGATCCGCTCTGAGGACCACCAGATGTCGATCGAGGTGCTGGACGCCTTCCCGACAAACTCGTCATGGTTGCCCGTTCCCTTCTTCTCCTATCAAGTGGCCGTCGATGGCGACTGGGGCTATGTGTCGCGCGACCAGACCGTGACCGCCCTGAGCGAGACCGCTGCCGCCTCCTTGTCCGAGTACGCCGTCTCGTACTCGGAAAGTATCCCCACGTCCGAACAGCTGGCGGCGGCTGGTGCTGCGCCTGCTGACATTCGCGACGAGTTCGGTACCGTGCCCGGGGACGTGCCCCCCGGCATCGAGAACCTGGCTCGCGCCATCTCCAGCAGTGCCAGGACGCCGTACGAGCAGGCCGTGGCACTGCAGAACTTCTTTCGCGACGACAGGTTCACCTACGACGTCGACGCGGCATACGGCTACGGCTATGAGGCGATGACGAAGTTCCTCCAGGAACGCCGCGGGTTCTGCCAGCAGTTCGCCGCCAGCATGGCGATGATGGCGCGGACGTTGGGCATCCCGTCACGGATCGCCGTCGGTTTCCTGAAGCCGGCGCGCACCGAGTCCGACGGGACATACGTCATCACCTCGCACGATGTGCACTCGTGGCCGGAGCTGTACTTCGAGGGCGCGGGATGGGTACGCTTCGAGCCGACCCCTGGCGTCGGCGCGACCCTGCCGACCTGGGCTCCGCGCAAGCCCGCCGCGACCGCACGCCCAACCGGCCCCCCACCGAACCTGCCGACAGGCTCAGAGCTGACCGAGTCCCGTCGGGAGCCACCCAGCCCCACCGCGGCCGCAGGTGCCACGGACTCCTCGGGCGGGGACGACGCTTCCGCTCCGTCGAAGACCTGGCTCTGGCTGATCGCTGTGACGGTCATCGCCATGGCACCGATGGCACTGCGCCGAGGCATTCGTCGCAGCCGCCTCAACAGACCCATCGACGACCGCGATGCCGCTGAGTCGGCGTGGCTCGAGCTTCGTGACCACATCCGTGACTTACGTCTGCCGTGGACCGGGTCCATGACGCCCCGGGCACGGGAAAGGTCGGTGACGCCGCTCCTGACAGGCGATGCCGAGGGTTTGGCTGCGCTGAAGAGACTCTGCCTCAGCGTTGAGCGGTCGCGATACGCGGTCTACCCATTGCTGGGCACCAACCCCGCCGCGGACGCCGTCACCGTGATGGGATCGATCAGCGAGGCGGCCGAGAGGTCTCAGCGGTTGCGGGCGTTGTTGTTGCCGAGCTCACTTGGTCCGGACCTCCGTGAGGCGTTGGCGTCGGTCACCCGCAAGCGACGCACCGGACAAACTGCGGCCGAGTAGCTGCACAAGCTGCGGCCGAGTAGCTGCGGCCGCAATAACCTTGGTCGAGACGTGGCGTCAGTAGTCGTCGCGGCGACGACGCCAGCGGTCTTCCATCCGGTTCATAAACCCCGACGACCGCTCCGGTGAGGCTGACCGCTGCTTCGGCTTGAGAGAGTGCACATTGGCGGGAAGATCCGGCTCGCCGAGCCGGCGTGCATGGCTCAAGGCGGTGTAGGCACACCCAAGCATGACCACGAAGCCGCCGACCGCCACGAACGTAAGGGTGAGGACCGCACCGGTCATCAACAGCGCGACACCTGCCAGGAAGCCGAGACCGGCCAACACGACGATGCGCTTGTGATGGCGACGCGACGAGGCGCCACGCAGAGCGGAGACGAACTGCGGATCTTCCGCCGCCAGCGCTTCTTCCATCTGCTCGAGCAGACGCTGCTCCTCTTCAGAGAGCGGCACCATGTCCTCCCAACCGACGAGGCCTTGCCGGATCGCTGGCTCTCAGTCTAGGCGCGTAGAGTGGCGCACGAAAGCCAGGCAACCAAATTGGTGGGTCACGCGTCTTTCGAGTGTAGATCGGTGAGCACACCTGTCCGCGGCTCCTCTGTCGTCTTGCTGCGAGAGGGTGTCTTGGTCAACGACAATGCAGTCAGCCGACCCCTGCGGCAGCAGTGCAGGGCAGCATCCACGTCCGCGCAACCGTGAACATGAAGGAAGAACCGTGAAGAAGATGTGGTCAGCGACCGGCGCCGTCGTCGTCGCCCTCGCCGTCGGTCTAGCTGGGCCCGGACCCGTGCAGGCAGCCCCGACTACCGCCCCAGCCGCTCCAGTGGCCCCAGCCTCCCTCGCCACCTCCGCGGCCAGCTCGACGGGAGTCTCGACGCTGGCGAGACGGACGCAGTTCGCCCGTGAGGTGGTCCGATATGGGCAGGCGGATCGCGGCCCTTACCGGATCGCGCACGTGCGCGAGTTGCAGTACCGGCTGCGCTGGGTTGGCGCCTTTCGCGCTGGCGTGACCGGCAGGTTCCTTGACCTGACCCGGGCCGCGGTCAAGCGCTACCAGCGCCGGGAGGGCCTGTTGCAAACTGGGGTGGCGAACCGCGTCACGTGGGCGCACCTGCTGCGCGACACCATCCGACACCGATCCTCCATCCCCTCGGTCTGCCGTCGCCTCGGCTGGCACGCGTGCTACGACCGCTCGATGCACCAGGTCGTCCTGCTGCACAACGGCAACTTCGTCAACACCTGGCTTGTCCGCGGTGGGGCAGCCAGCATGCCCACCCGGCGGGGGACGCACCGCGTCTACTACCGAAACAAGGACCATGTCTCAAGCCTGTACGGATCCCCGATGCCGTACTCCCAGTTCTTCGACGGTGGGCAGGCGCTGCACGGTTCACGACTGATGACCGATCCCTTCTACGGCCATAGCCACGGTTGCGTGAACATGTACGTCGAGGACGCCCGCCAACTGTGGAACCTCACCTACAACAAGCGGCTCATCGTCACCGTCTACGGCCGTTGGGCTTGAGGGGAAGGCGCCGGCGGCCTGCGGCCG
>JAUJOO010000006.1:76083-81092 GCA_030447585.1 Nocardioidaceae bacterium
CGTCACCGTCTACGGCCGTTGGGCTTGAGGGGAAGGCGCCGGCGGCCTGCGGCCGGCGCCCGTGAGCTCAGTCCTCAGCGATCGGCGGAACTTGTTCCGGGGATCGCGTCAGAAAGGCTGACCTAGGGCGGCCTGCCACCGGAGCTAAGGACGGGAGGTCTCGATGAGAGTCGCCGGTCGTACCGCTGCTCCTCCAAATCGGGTGACAGCGCGGTCGACGGCCTTGTCCGCGTCTTCCCAGCCATGAGCTCGCTCGCCCAGCATCAGCTGGCGCGTCGACAGGGCTTTGTCGATGAGCCCCTCGACACGTACACCCACCAGTCGGATCCGCGCGCGTTGCAGTCCGAGTGCTGCGAACAGCTGGGTTGCTGTTGCATAGACCTGTTGGGTGCTGTCGGTGGTGTCGCGCAGGGTCCGGGAGCGCGTGATCGTGGTGAAGTCATGAAACCTCACCTTGAGGGTCACGGTTCGACCGCTCACCTGCGCTGACCGCATCCGGGCAGCGACCTTCGTGGACAGTCGCAGTAGCTCTCGTCGGACAACGGCCTCGTCGTCGGTATCCCGGCTGAATGTCTCGTCTGCGCCGATGCTGCGGTCGGGCTCGTCGGGGCCGCGGCGAGGTGTCACCATCCGTGCGTCGTCGCCCCACGCCATCGCATGCAGTCGTGCGCCGACGGATGGGCCGAGGGCACGCTTCACCACGCTCAACGGCGTATGGGCCAGGTCGCCGACGGTGCGCAGGCCGAGACGATGCAGCTGGGCTGCTGTTACCTCGCCGACTCCCCACAGCTCCTCCACCCCCAGCGGATGGAGGAAGGCAGTCACCCCATGTCGTGGGACGACGACGAGGCCGTCGGGCTTTGCCCGTCGGGAGGCGATCTTCGCCAGTCCTGTCGTGGAGGCGATCCCCACCGAGCAGGTGATCTGCTGTTCGTCAAAGATGCGGATGCGCAGATAGTCACCGACCGCGGTCGCCGACGGAAACCGGCGTAACGAGCCCGAGACGTCGAGGAACGCCTCATCCATCGACAGTGGCTCGACCGTCGGAGTGACGCTGCGGAACATCTCCATGATGGCCGACGAGACCGCACTGAACCGCTCGAAGTCGGGTGCGACAACGATGGCCCTCGGGCATAGCCGTCTGGCTCGCGTCATCGGCATCGCCGAGTGCACGCCGTGGATGCGGGCTGCGTACGTCGCCGACAACACGACGCCACGGTGGCCGCCCCCGACGATCACGGGCAGGTGACGAAGCTCGGGCCGGTCGCGGATCGCTACGGAGGCGTAGAAGGCATCCATGTCGACGTGGAGGATCGGGCAGCCATCGTCGTCGGTCATGGTGATGCCGCCGGCTTCCGACGGCCTCGGCCATGGGCACTAGCTGCGGGTGGCGAGAACGTGCAACTGGGTCGCCATCGACATGAAGTCAAGATCAGTCGCGACAGCCGCCTCGAGCTCAAGCAGTGCGTCAGCAGCACCGGGTTCGGCGTCGACGACTGCACCGCTGAGGTGGTCGGCGAAGACCCGGACACCACGGACCTCTGCCACTGTGAAACCTGCCTCCGCGACCAACGAAGCAAGCTGCTGGCGGCTGAACCGGCGAGGCACCGGGTCGGTACTGCCCCAGCTGCCGTCGGGGTCGGCGAGTGCCGCCAGGGCATCGTCCAGGTGGCCCGCGATCGCGCGGCCGAAGATCGCAGCCGAACGCTGCGCAGCGAGCACGCTGAGACAGCCGTGGTCGACGAGGACAGCTGCGGCGGCGGCGAGAGCCTCAGCCGGCTCGTCGACAACTTCCAGGACGCCGTGACAGATGACGACATCTGTGCTGTGCTCGCCGACGACCTCGTGCAGGGTCGCCGCATCCCCAAGCACTCCCCTGACGGAACCGGTGACGCCGGACTGCGCGGCACGGTTCTCCAGCGAGGCCAAAGCGTCGGGACTCGGGTCGACGACGACGACCTCGTGGCCGAGCTGGGCGATTCGGACGGCGAGCCCGCCGGTGCCTCCACCGAGGTCGACAACTCGAAGCGACCTGGCGGGAGCCGGCTGGGGATCAGGCTCATGTGTGCTCTGACGTGCCTCGAGGGCCGCCTGCAAGGCCTCGAACACGACGGCGCTGCGAATCGCGCTGCGCCGAGGCTCCACCACGGGCGTCCTCCTGGGCAGGTCACGGTCAGCACGTCGACGAGAGCACCGACGTGGCTGTGGTCAACCCTAGTGGTGCCGGTTGTTGAGCCGGGCGTCATCCTGCGCTGCCTGGAGAGCGGTGCCAGAGGGTGCGTGGCACCGACGTGGCGTCGTCACCGGCCGGACGGATGTCGGAGTATGGCGACTGCTTGAAGCCGCTGGCATGCACCAGCACCCGGCGTCGACCCATGCCACCGGCTTTGGCAGCCGGTTCGGCACCGGGCTCGGTCGCATCGAACCGCGGTGGCTGCGCCATCACCGGACGTGAGGAGCGGCTCTCGGCAGCACCGTGGACCGACTGTTCGCTGCCCAGCTCACTGGTGTCGAAGCCAACCGGTGGCTCACTCATGAAGTCCCAGACGCCTGCCACCCCCTGGTCCTTCCAGATGTTGTGCAGGCTCGCCATCTCCCAGCATCCGGTGGCTCGCAAGGACACCCCTCGAGGACCGGTTCGCCGCAGCTCACCTTGAACGACGAGCAGCCAGGAGTGGAACAGCGTGGCGGCATACGGTCCTTGGGCGTCTTCGAAGAACGTCGCGTCGACAGGACCGGTGCCGTCGTCGAGCGTGAGGAACACGACCCTGCGACCGGAGCGGACGGGAGGGGTCTGGGTGGCGACCTTGACACCGGCGACCAGTAACTGCGAGCGGCTGCGCCGCTTCAACAAGTTGCGTGACCACGTCACCTGGAGCTCGTCGAGCATCGGTGCGTAGAACTCGACGACGTGGTGGCTGACGTCGAGGCCGAGGATCTCCAGTTCCGCGCGTACCCGCTCACCGCCAGACATCTCCGGCAGGCCGGATGGTTCGCTAACGGCGGGGATGTCATCGAGGTCAAGGGTCAGCTGGACGGCGTCGATGTGCTCGACGGGTCTTGCTGCCTGGGACTGGCCCGCTGCGAGGACGCGCGGGTCTCCTCCCGCGGCTGCCCGTGGACCTCCGCTGGCAATGGCGGGAACCTGCATGCTCGCGGCGGTGTGTCCAGAGGCGGCTTCGAGCAGTTGCGGGGCAGCTGGAGACAACGCTCGGGCAGCGCGCGGTGACGCCCTGCGAACTGCCTTGTCGGTGGCTCTGCTCCACCGGTCGAGCTCGGTGACTTGGAGCAGTAGGTCACGCCGGGTGACGTGCCCGCGGCGGCGCACGGGTTGAGCGGAGCCGATGCCGTAGAGCGAGTCGACGCCCCCTGCCAGCACCAGTCGCTCGGCGATGGGACGGGATGGTCGAGCCCGCCGCCAAAGGTCGGTGAGCGAGGAGTAGGGACGAGCGGCGATGATGCGGGCCACCTCGGCGTCGCTGATGCCCTTCACGTCACCGAGCGACAACCTGATGCCGTAGCCAGCAGGGAGCTCGCCGTACGTGCTGGTCTTCTCGACGCGATAGACGTCGTCGGAGACGTTGACGTCGAGCGGCAGGATGGCGATCCCGAACTGGCGGGCATCGTCGAGGATGAGCCGCTTGGGGTACATGCCTGGGTCATGGGTCAGCACGCCGGCGAGGAACGCAGCCGGGTGGTGCGCCTTCAGCCACGCGGACTGGTAGGTAGGCAGCGCGAACGCGGCTGCGTGGGCCTTGCAGAACCCGAACGACGCGAACGCCTCGAGCACCTCCCAGCACCGCCGCGAGATGTTGGTGGTGTAGCCCCGGCCGAGCACGCGGGGGAAGAACCACGTCTTGACGTCCTGCTTGCCCTCGTAGTCGCCGAGTGCCCGCCGCGCCTCGTCGGCCTCGGCGAGGGTGCACCCGGTGAGGACCGCGATCATCTCGATCACCTGCTCATGGAAGACCACGACCCCGTAGGTCTGCGCAAGCACCGGCAATAGATCTGGGTGGATGTACTCGGCGGTGTTCCACCCCTGCCGAGCACGCAGGAAAGGCACCACCATGTCGCTCTTGACCGGGCCGGGCCGAAACAGCGAGATGTCGATGATGATGTCTTCGAACGTCTCGGGTGCGAACTTGCCGACGAGCTCGCGTTGACCGGGTGACTCGATCTGGAAACAGCCGAGCGTCCTCGTGCTCTGGATCAACGCGTACGTCGCCGGGTCGTCGCGGGGGGCCTGCAGCTCGTCGTCGACGTCGACGTCGACACCATCGATGCGGCGTACCTCGTCGACCGCGTGAGCCATTGCCGACTGCATCCGGATGCCCAGTACGTCGAGCTTGAGCAGTCCGAGGTCTTCGACGTCGTCCTTGTCGAACTGGCTCATCGGAAAGCCGAGGAAGCTGGCCTCGACCGGGGTCCGGTCGAGCAGTGTCGCGTCCGACAACAGCACCCCGCACGGGTGGACGGCGATGTGACGTGGCAGCCCGTCGAGTCTTTCGGCGAGCCGAAACAGCACGTCGAGGCGCTCCTCGCCGAGACCGGAGGACCGCAGCTCGGGCAGCTCCCGCAGTGCGGCGCGGGCGTCCTTGGCGCGGATGTGCGGGAAAGCCTTCGCGATCGAGTCGATCTCGCCCGGCGGCATCCCGAGGGCGGCACCTACGTCGCGGATCGCGTGGCGGACACGGTAGGTGTCCATCATCGAGACACAGGCGCATCGGGTGCCGGTAAAACGGTCGAGGATGCGTTCGTACACCTCTGTGCGACGGGCCGACTCGACATCGATGTCGATGTCGGGCAGCGCCTGGCGCAGCGGTGACAAGAAGCGCTCCATGAGCAGGCCGTACCGCAGCGGATCGACTCCGGAGATTCCGAGCAGGTAGTTGACAACGCTGCCGGCTCCCGAGCCGCGGGCAGCCACCCGGACGCTCATCTCGCGGATCAGGTCGGTGACGTCGGCGACGGTGAGGAAGTATGACGCGTAGCCCAGCGAAGCGATGACA
>JAUJOO010000006.1:81192-84012 GCA_030447585.1 Nocardioidaceae bacterium
GGGAAGTGAACTTCGCCGAGGCCGAGGTCGGCTCGTGGGTCGATCACACACCGGTCGGCGAGGGTGCGGGTGCGGGCCAGCAGGCGTGCGGCCTCCCGCTGGTCGAACCCGGCGTAGCGGCAGATCTCGTCGGCGACATCTGCCATCTGCTTGCCTGACTTCAAGAAGCCTTCGGCGTTGGCCCGGTCGACGTGGCGCAGGTCGAGCGGGACCAACCGGCGTACGGCGTCGAGGACGTCAGCAGCCGGTGCGTCGGAGCGGTCGGCGTAGCGCACTGCGTTGGTGAGTACGACACCGTGGCCAAAGGCAGCAGCGACTCCTGCCATCCGGGCTGCATGGGCGCTGGAGCCAGGCCCAGACCCGGCGACGCGATGTGAGACGACCTCGACGATCAGGTTGGTGGGATCGACGACCGAACGCCAGTCACGTAGCACCGCCGAGGCGAGGTCGTCGCGGCGCCGGGTTGCCGCCCACCCGAGCTCTGAGGCGGGTCCGAGCAGGACAACCATGTCGTGGTCCGACGTGAGTGTGGCCAGCTGCTCGGCGACAAGCTGCTGGGTGGTGACGGGTGCGCCCCGCTCTCCTTGCAGATGGGTGGCGGAGATGAGCCGGCACAGCGCCGCCCAGCCCGCCTTGCTACCGGCGAGCAGGGTGATCCGCGGCAACGGCGGATCTTGGTAGGTGCCGCCGCGAGCTGGTGAGGCCCGGTGGCGGTTGAGGCTGCCATCACCGTCCCGGGAGGGGGCCGCACCCGCTTTGCCGGGAGGCAGCAGGCCAGTAGGTGCGATGGCCAGGTCGACGCCGAGAATCGGCCGGATGCCGCCGCTCATGCAGGCCTTGGCGAACCGGACTGCACCGTAGACGCCGTCGCGGTCGGTCAGCGCCAGCGTGTCCATCTCGGTCTCGACAGCACGCTCGACCAGGCGGCGGGGGGAAGATGCGCCGTACTTGAGGGAGTAGCCCGAGGCGACGTGCAGGTGGACGAAGGGATCCATGGAGCTCCCGTCAGTCCGCACAGCCGACGAGACGCCACTGCGCGTCAGACCAGTCGAAGCAGAGGTCGAAGACACCCGAGCAGACGGGCCGTCGTCCACGGCCGGCCTCCACCCGCCACACCTCACGCTCGCCGAGCAGGTCAGCACCTGCCTGCCAGCCCGCGCCCGTCGCGCCTACGCCGAAAAGTGCTGCCACCCCCGGCTGCTCCCACCAGGCTCCGGTCTCGACCCAGTGTGCGAGGACGTCTCGGACCACCCAGAGCCGGCTGCGCCAGCGGAACTGCTCCGGAGCCTCCTGCCCGGCGACCAGTCCGCGCCTGACCTCGACGAGCTCGTCATATCTGCGCATTGGCCCGTGCTTCCTCCGTCACTCACATCGTCATACGCGTGTCGAGGGAAGCACCGCACCGCTGGGACGGCCGAAGGGGCCTCGTGGTGCCGCGAGCTTCCCTCCGGGCACCACGATGACCTCCTGGCCATCCGGCGGCCGCTCGGCGAAGATGGGGGTCGAAGCCATCTCGCCGGAAGCGAACCGCCTCGGGTGGGCCGCGAAACTCCACCCGACTCGTTCGAACAAATGTTCGAACGAGTTAACAGTAGCCTCGTTCCCGGCGACCCGTCAAGCCCCGTGACGGATGATCTAAGGTCGGCGGATGGCTGCGCAGCTGAGCCACCCGACCATCGACCACGTCACAGCTCTGCTCCGGCTGGCTGGGTGGAACGGTACTGTCCACACGTTCGCCGTCGGCGTCAAGACGGCGCAGACGGCGGCCGAGGCTCTCGGCTGCGACGTCGGCGCGATCGCGAACTCGCTCGTCTTCGACGCTGACCGCTCCCCACTCCTGATCCTCACCTCCGGTGCTCACCGAGTCGACCCGCAGCTCGTCGCTCGCACCCTCGCCGTCGGCTCCCTCACCCGAGCGACTGCTGACTTCGTCCGCGCCCATACCGGCCAGGTGATCGGAGGTGTCGCGCCGCTTGGCCACCCTGCGCCCCTGCCGACGTACCTCGACCGAGCCCTCCGCATCCACCCTGCTATCTGGGCGGCGGCCGGGCACTCCAACGCGGTGTTCAAAACAACGTATGACGAGCTGCGCCGGATCACGGGAGCCACCGAGATCGACGTTCGCTGACCTCGCCGACCGGCGACGTGAGCCCCGCGGCGCGGAAGGTTTGACCCCGACAGGCAACCAGAGGCGGATCCCACGCGTCTGTCACCATAGGAACGCAGCACACCGAAACCATCGCCCAAATCCTGCCCACTTGCGGAGCTCACTTGATAGACGAGGACACCTCCTGGCAGAAGCAGCTGCTGGTCGGGGTGTGCCTGCTCCTCGTCGTCGGACTCCTTGTCGGGGGAATCATCGGGCTGGTCGCCTTGAAGGCCGCTGACGTCGCCGGGGTCGGCGAGACACAGGCCCCGGACACGGGACCGCCGCCTGGACTGGAACCCACCAGTTCTGCACCCCGCACGACCAGGACCCCGAAACCGGCCGCACCCACCAGTTCGGCACCCCCGACCAGGACCCCGAAACCGTCCGCACCCACCAGTTCGGCACCCCGGACCAGGACCCCGAAACCGTCCCCACCGACCAGCCCTGTTGTGACATCGACCAGTCCCACGCCCACGCCACGCCCTCCCCAGGGCGCGATCCAGCTGGTCGCCAGCCCGCTACAGGCCACGACCGGTCAGCAGGTCACCCTGTCCGGCACCTACCAGGCGCCGCCCGGGACAACCGTGCAGGTCCAGCGCAACGAGGGCGGCGTGTGGACAAACTTCCCCATCGACCCGACGACCGTCAACGGCGGGACCTTCTCGACGTAC
>JAUJOO010000006.1:84112-118125 GCA_030447585.1 Nocardioidaceae bacterium
ACGTACGCCATCCGGTGACCGAACCAGATCTCGTAGTACTTGTCCTTCCCCATTACCTGGGTGTGGTCGTCGGGTATGGAGTCGTCGTACGTCTTGGCGTAGTAGTAGTCGGTCTCGATGGTGTCATCGGCCAGCACGTACGACTGGCCTGCCTTGATCGTGTACTGCAAGGGCGTCACGGTCTGGTACGGGATGGAGGTGCCGGCGTACGCCTCCTGCTCCGGGTAGGCGCGGCCGTACACCGGCACCGACGTAGCGCCGGGCTTGGCCGAGACGGTCGGGCCCTCGGACGGCACGAGCACCGGGTCGGACTTCGGCGTGTACAGCCAGCCGATCTCTCCGAGGTACCACACGCCTGCCCAGTCACCCGAGCGCTTCGCCACGACGACCTTCTGGCCGGCCGCGAGCCGGGCCCCGATGTCGGACACGTGGGTCGTCGAGTACGACCCGTCTGGGCGCAGGCCGGCATCCTTCACCAGCGGCGAGGAGGCGTCCGGTTGCGTGTGGAGGTAGACGAAGTTGGTTCCCTGCGGCTCACACGGCTGGCCGGCCTGGGTGCAGCCCACCATCGGCTGGACGTTGTCGGTGAACCCCGGTCGCACGGTCCACACGTCGGACCTGCTGCGACGGTCTGGCCCGATCGGCGCGCCGATCAACTCCATGTAGTGCTCCCAGTCCCAGTACGGCCCGGGGTCCCAGTGCATTCTTCTCACCGTGGCGGGTGTAGTGCCGGGAATCTGGTCATGGCCGATGATGTGCGCCCGGTCCAGCGGGACGCCGTACTTCGCCGCCAGGTAGGCGACGAGCTGCGCGGAGGTCTGGTACATCGCCTCGGTGTACCAGGTGCTCTGGGCGGCGTAGCCCTCGTGCTCGAGACCGATGGAGTGCATGTTGACGTACCAGTTGCCGGCGTGCCAGGCGACGTTCTTGGCCTCGACGTGGTTGGCGATGTGCCCGTCACTCGAGCGAAGCGTGTACTGCCAGGAGACGTAGCGTGGGTTGGTCACCAACCGGATCGTGCCGTCGTAGCTCGTCTCGGTGTCGTGGACGATGATGTAGTCGATGTCCATGTCGGCCTCGCGGTTGGCGAGGTCGTGGTTGCCGTACGCGTACGGGTTCGGGTAGCCGTACCACTCGTATGGCGCGGGGACCCACTCGCAGCCAAGCGTCGGGGGGCAGTCCGCGCGGGGGTCGGACGTCGCCGCGGAGCTCGTCGCCGTCGGGACATCGAGGCTCCGATGAGCGGCCAGCCTGACGTGTTGCCCGTCGGTGGTGACCCTGTCGGCGCCTTGCTTGATCGTGCTGAACACCCGGCTCGCGAACGCATCGGCCTCGGCGGCCTGCGGCGCCCCGCTGTACTTGCGGACCGCGTCGTACCACGCCGACACCGAGGTGCGGGCGCCGGTTGGCTGGCCGAGCTCTCGCTGGTACGACGCGAGCAGCGCCGCGCCGCCGCAGATGTTCGCCGCGTCGTCGGCCTTGAGCTGTTGGCGGTCCAACTTCGTCAGGCGCGCGGCTACGTCGACGGTGCGCAGGGAGGCCGGACCTCCGGAGGTGACGGTCGACCCGTCACCCTTGGCGGTGCTCATGTCGGGGACCTGCACGTCAGTGAGGTGCAACGGCCCGTAGCCGCCGGAGGTGCTCATCGAGGCGCCGTGGTCGTCCCAACGCGACTCCAGATAGGAGACGCCGAGCAGGACCGCTGACGGCACGCCGTACGTGCTGGCGGCGGCCGTGAACGCCCGCTGCCGCGCCCGGTCCGGTGGCCCGTCGGCGATCGCCCCGAGGCAGTCGGTGCCGGACGGCACCGACTGGGCGTTGGAGGGGGCGGCCGTCGTACCGACGGTGAAGCCGGCCAGCACAAGGGTGAGGGCGCCGGAGCCGGCGGCAGCTGACAGCATGCGGCGGCGAGGAAGGTGGGTCATGGTGTCTCCCAGCTGGGTGGAGCGGGACAGAACCGCCCCACCATCGCACAAGCTGCGCAGACGCCGCAATGACCTCGACGGTGGGTCGGCCGCTGCCGGCGACGGCGGTCACGAGCAGGCGGTCTCGGGGTGCAGTGACGCGGGTCGCACTGTCCCCTTACAGTGACGCCGTGGACCTGATGCCTCTGGTGGCCACGTCGGGGTGGGCGAGCGGGATCAACGCGTACGCCGTGATCGTGGTCATGGGCCTGCTCGGCCGCTTCGCCGACGTCGACGTCGTTCCGGAGTCGCTGCAGAGCAACACTGTGCTTGCCATCGCCGGGGCCATGTTCGCTGTCGAGTTCATCACCGACAAGATCCCTTACGTGGACTCGGCGTGGGACGGGTTGTCTACCCTTGTACGCCCCACGATCGGCGCCATGCTCGGATTCCTCGTCGCAGGTGACGCGGAGTCGGTCAACCAGGCTTTGTACGCCGCCACCGGTGGTGGCGCTGCACTTGCATCACACCTCGTCAAGGCCGGGAACCGACTTGCCATCAACGCCTCCCCCGAGCCCTTCACCAACATCGGCGTCTCTCTCGGCGAGGACGTGGCCGTGGTGGGCGTCATCGCTCTCGCCGTCTATCAGCCTTGGCTGGCCTTGGCCATCGCCTCCTTCTTCTTCCTCGTCGGGCTCGCGCTGATGATCGTGCTGTTCTCGCTGGTTCGCAGAGGTTGGCGTCGCTGGCGAGCCAGACAGGCAGCACGTGCCTGAGCTTCACCTCGACGTCGACGAGTGGGAGCGACATCTCAGTGCCCCGGTAAGAAACCGATCGGTCATCGTCGCGTTCGAGCCGCTGGCCGCCACGACGGGAACTGTCGAGCGACTGGAGCGGTGGGGGGCAGCCAAGCCGCTGGTCGTGGCAGAGGGCCGAGGCGTCGGTGTCGTGCCCGGGCCCGAGGAGGCCGCCATCTTCACCGTCGACGACGGCGCTTTCGACTCCGTGACCGAGCAGGTCCGGGCGCGAATGCGCCCCGAGGAGCAGCTGAGTCCGCAGCTGGTTGCGGCTGTCGACGCCTACGACCCCCAGCGGCGTGCTATGTGGTGGATGAGTCCGGTCGGACCCAACACGCCACTGCTCGGGCGCGGCGTGCTCGGCGGCCGTCCCGCGGAGCAGGCACTGCTCGAGGAAAAGCTTCTCCTCGACGACCTGCTGGAAGCCATCGACGTGTCTCGTGCGCCTGCGGCCGCAGTCACCTCCGCGTCGTACGACGAACTCATGGCAGCCACTGAGCAGGTGATGGCGGCCTCGGGCACCGACCACCTCGTCTGGGCTGGGGACGCCCGGGAAGGAACGAACGGCGGAGGTGACTACGTCCGCTGGATCCGGACCACTGACCAGGCGAGGGCTGCGGCAGACTTCTTCCGCGACCACTGCGGCAAGGTGCGCGTATCCGCGTTCCTCGAGGGGGTGCCGTGCAGCATCCACGGGATCTGCCTCCCGGACGGCGTCGTGGTCCTGCGCCCAGTGGAGCTCGCGACGCTGCGAGACCCCGAGCGCGGCCGGTTCGTCGCGGCCGGGATGGGTACGTCGTGGGATCCCGGGCCCGGCGACACCTCCGACATGCGGGTAGTGGCCCGGGCGCTGGGCGAGCATCTTCGGCGCAGCACGGGGTACCGCGGCGCCTTCGGCATCGACGGTGTCATCACGGCCGACGGCTTCCGGGTCACGGAGGTGAACGCTCGTTTCAGCGCCGGCATCACCGCGCTCCACCGAGCCGCTCCTCGAGCCCACCTGGAGCTGATCCAGCTCAACGCCCTCATCGGCCGCGATGTCGCCAAGTCCGCGGTCGAGATCGAGGAGCGCACCCTTGCGCTCCTCGACGACCACCGGTTCGTCGCCGTGCGGAGCCTGTCGGCACGGCGGACGCTGCACGAACCCGCCGAGGTCGCCGTGGGCGCCGGGGATGGGCGGCTGGAGCGCACAGACGGCGAGGTGTATGCCGGGTGGGCCACCAGGGGGGACGAGGGTGCAGGCCTAGACGTCATCGGGCACATCTCGGCCGGACCCTCGCCGCTGGGGGTGTTCTTGCGTCTCGTCCTCGCCGACGGCGTCGTCGCGGTGGGAGACCGGGTGGCGCCGTACGGCGTCCTGCTGCTCGACTTCGCGGACCGGACGTGGGACACCGGCTTCGGCCGCCTGCTCATGCCACCCGACGTGCGGTCGACACCGCCGTCCGGCGATGGTCCACATGGCTGAGGTGGTCGTCGTCGGAGCAGGGATCGGTGGGCTTGCCGTCGCGGCGAGACTCGCCAAGCAGGGCCACCGGGTCACCGTCTGCGAACGAGCAGCCGCGGCAGGTGGCGCCGTCCGGACCCTGGAGGCCGACGGCTTCAGGTGGGACGCCGGGCCGACGTCGACGACACTCCCGGCGGTGCTACGCGACCTGTTCCGCAAGTCGGGCCGTCCGATCGAGCGCTACCTCGACATGCGGATGCGGACCGTCGCCCGGCGTCACGTCTTCTCCGACGGCAGCTCCGTGGACCTGCCGTCGGGCTCACGGGCCGCGCAGACGGACGCCGTCGACGCTGGGCTCGGACCTGGCTGTGGAGCGAGTTGGACGGCGTACGTCGACGCCCAGGCCGAGACCTGGGACATCCTGCGCGAACGCGTGCTCGACCCGCCCGACGGCGGTGACGCTCTGGGGGATCGAGTCCTGGCTCGCCGACTGAAGGCCAGGACCAGCCTCGCCGCCGTGCAGAAGAAGGCGTTCAAGGACACTCGGCTGCGCCTCATCGCCGAGCACCCCTTCGTCCTCGCCGGGTCGCAGCCTCGCGACGTCCCCTCCTTCGCCGCGGTCGACGCGTACGTCGAGCGGACGTTCGGGCTCTGGACTGTCGACGGAGGCTTCGGGCAGCTGACGAACGCCTTGGTGGACCGCCTCACCGAGCGCGGCGTCGCCCTGCACCTCGACACCGAGGTCACCGCCTTGACGACGGCCGGCGGTGGCGTCACCGGCGTCGAGGTCCATACCGGTGACCGGCTGCCTGCTGACATCGTGGTGACGGACATCGACCCGCGGAAGGTCTTCGGTGCCTTGCTCGAGGGCGGCCGGCGGCTTCCCGGCTACCGGGTCTTCAGATCGGCCACGCCGGCCATCCCCGTCGGTGTCACGCATCTGGGCCTCGAGGGCGAGCTCGTGGACCTGCCGGAGGAAGTGGTCCTTCACGGTGAGCCACTCCTCGTCGTGAGGACAACAGGATCCGCTCCCCCAGGCCGGCGGGCCTGGACGGTCCTGCGACGAGGATCGACGCAGGAGGACGTCCTGATCACCTTGGTCCGCCGCGGCATCGACGTGCGGAGGCACGTCGTCACGCGCGTCGACCGTAGCCCGGTCGACCTGATCAACGAGACAAACGGGTCGTCGTACGGCCTGGCCTGGGCTGGCTGGCGCGGGCACGTGCAACGTGCGGGGCAGACCCATCCGGTCCCCGGGCTGTACCTGCTCGGCGCCTCGATGCATCCTGGGTCGTCGATCCCGTACGTCGGCTGGGGCGCGGCTCAGGTGGCAGCCCGCATCGGCAAGGCGTGAGGGCTGCTAGACCAGCGCCATCGCCTGAGCGAGACGCACAACGTCCGCGTGCAGCGGATCACGGGCGGCGATGTAGTTCGCTGCGTCGCGGAGGGACATGGTTAGAACCTCGACGACGTGCTTCGTCGGCTGCTGCACGACCTGCGCCTGTGCCACCGCGTACGACCAGAGGCGCGCGGATGCGGCAGGTGTGGTCGATAGGGCTGGTCACGCACGCTGTCGGCCACACGTGAGGCGAACGTCTGAACCGGCCAGTGAGCAGGGCACCCGCCTCCTCGAGAAGCTCACGGCCGGCCAGCTCCGGAAGGGACTCGCCTTCCTCGCGAGTGCCGCCCGGAAGGACATCTTTGGGTGCTTCGGCATACGATGACGTGCCCCTCCCGGGTCTGCGCGACCAGGTGCGCCTCGCCACCAGCTCGTCGGGCACCGCTTCGGTTGGTGAAACCGAGCCGGCAGACGGCGTAGTCGATGTACCCACAGGTGACAGCGCAGAGAACTGTCGGGACCATCGAGCGTCTCCTCAGCCATGCCGAGGTCCTGTCACGATCGATGCGCGTGCCCGCTCGCGCGGTCACGTACCTACCCACATCACGACATGATGAGCCGATGAGAACAGTGCCCTTCGTGCGTCCAGCCGCTCCGGAGGACGCCGACGCCATCTCAGCCGTGTACGCACCGATCGTGAGCGAGACGGCTATCTCCTTCGAGGACTCGCCGCCGGACTCGGCGGAGATCACCCGTCGCATGCAGTCGAGGCCGCGCCTGCCTTGGCTTGTCGCCGAGGTGGACGCCCAGGTTGTCGGTTACGCGTATGCGTCTCCCCATCGGCAACGGTCCGCCTACCGGTGGTCCGCCGACAGTTCCGTCTACGTCGACTCGCTCTGGTTCTCCCAAGGGATCGGGCGGTCGCTCTACGAGCGGCTCATCAGCGAAGTTCGCGAGCTTGGCTACGTATCACTGTTCGCCGGTATCGCCCTGCCGAACGCGGCCAGTGTCAGGTTGCACGAAGACGTCGGCTTTCGGGCTGTCGGGATCTTCGAGAACGTCGGGTACAAACATGGATCCTGGCACGATGTGGGGTGGTGGCACAGGTTGTTGGCGTCCCCACCGCAACGGCCCGCAGAGCCGAGGGATTGGCTGTTGCCCTGAGCCGGGTCGACGCTGTCTGCTGGCCCGTCTCCGCAATCAGGGGCGATAGTTCACCGGGCGTTTGAGCGGCGCCCGAGCCGACCATTGCCGCGCAGCTGGTCCGAGCGAAGTCAAGATCCACGACGCGGGGATCCCAACCGGGTATCCGCCGAAACCGACCTCCATGCAGTCGCGGCTGCCACCGATCGGTGGCAGCCGCGTCGGGCCGTCCGGGCGACGTAGCCCTTCAGCCGATGCGCTAGCCGATGCGCTACATCGCGCGGGGGGCGGGTCGGGGCGTAGCCTCCAAATCATGACCGTCCACCGGCTTTCTCGCACGGACGCTCGCCGCATCGCCGTACGCGCGCAGCTCTTGGAAAGCAAGCGGCCGACGGAGCTGGTTGACATGGTCCGCCACTTCACCATGCTCCAGATCGATCCCTCTGCCGCGATCGCGCCGAATGCCGATCTGGTGGCGTGGAGCCGCCTCGGGTCGTCCTACTCGCCAGGCGACTTGACCACGACACTGGTGAACCGGAAGCTGCTCGAGCTGCAGGCGATGATCCGGCCCAGCGAAGACCTGGCGCTCTTTCGCGGCAAGATGGCCGAGTGGCCCGGGCGCGGCGAGCTGCGCGACTGGCAGGAGTCCAACCGCGACTGGGTGAAGGCCAACGACGCATGCCGCCTCGACATCCTCGACCGGCTCGGGTCCTCAGGCCCGCTCACCTCGCGTGAACTTGCGGAGACGTGTGCGGTGCCCTGGGCGTTGACCGGGTGGACCAACAACCAGAACGTCATAAGACTCCTCGAGTTCATGGTGGCGCGCGGCGAGGTCGCGACCGCTGGGCGCAAGGGACGCGAGCGACTGTGGGACCTGGCCACGCGGGTCTACCCCGATGACCCGGTGGTCCCCGCCGACGAGGCGCTACGCGTCCGCAACGAGCGGCGGCTGCACGCTCTCGGCATCGCCCGGGCCAGGGGACCGATATGTCCGATGGAACCGAGCGATGTGGGTGAGGCCGGCGAGCCGGCCGTCGTCGAAGGTGTCAAGGGCACCTGGCGAGTCGACCCGTCCCAGCTGGGCCAACCTTTCTCGGGGCGTGCGGCGTTGCTGTCGCCGTTCGACCGGCTGATCCACGACCGCAGGCGCACGACCGAGCTCTTCGAGTTCGACTACCAGCTGGAGATGTACAAGCCCGCTGCCAAGCGCCGCTGGGGGTACTTCGCGCTGCCGATCCTGTACGGCGACCGGCTGGTGGGCAAGCTCGACGCCGCGGCCGACCGCAAAGCCGGGGTCCTCCGGGTCAACGCCATCCATCGGGACGTGGCATTCACGCAGACCATGACCGCCGCAGTGCGCCGCGAGATCAAGGATCTGGCTCAGTGGCTTGGACTGGACCTCACGCTGCCCGTCCCCACCGCCTGACGGCCCGTTTCGTTCGTGGCTCTCCTTGCGGCGCCCCTTGCGGCGACGAAAGCGTTCGTCCTCCGTTGGCAAACCTGCAGCTCGTCGCCTTTACGCGTGAAGCCGGCTAGGCCAGGCCATCGCGCAAGCGACGCCGTGCTGCCCCGTCGAGCAGGGGCTCAGACTGCAGCGCCGCGAAGACCTCGCGAGTCGCCCTCGACCGGTTGAGGGTGTAGAAGTGCAGCCCCGGCGCTCCCGCATCGAGCAGCTCGCGGCTCAGCTCCGTCGCAACCTCAACCCCCACGGCCCGCACCTGCTGTGGGTCGTCCAGACGGCTGAACCTCGCGACGATGGACGCGGGCACGGCAGCACCGGACAGCCTGACGGACCGCTGCACCTGTGCCACGCTGGTGATCGGCATGACTCCGGGGATGATGGGGATGTCGCAACCAAGTCGCCTCACGCGCCGGACGAGCGCGAAGTACGGCGCTGCCTCGTAGAAGAGCTGGGTGATCGCGAAGTCGGCGCCAGCCTGTGCCTTGGCCACCAGGACGGCGGCGTCAGCGTCGAGGTCTGCTGACTCGGGGTGACGATCCGGGAACGCCGCCACCCCGACGCTGAAGTCGCCGAGCTCACGCACGAGCCGGACAAGCTCGACGGCGTAGTTGAGACCCTCGGGGTGAGGCGTCCAGGGATTCCCGGGCCCTCCTGGAGGGTCTCCTCGCAACGCCAGCACGTTGCGGACCCCCGCGTCGGCATACGCTCCGACGACGGCGCGCAGCTCCTGGCGTGAGTGACCGACACATGTCAAGTGCCCCACCGGTGTCAGTGTCGTCTCGCTGGCGATGCGCTCGGTGACTCGGACGGTGCGCTCGCGCGTGGACCCCCCAGCGCCGTACGTCACGGAGACGAACGTGGGACGGAGCGGCTCGAGCTCGCGGATCGCCTGCCACAGACGCACCTCCCCCTCGTCGTCCCGCGGCGGCATGAACTCGAAGGAGAACGTCGCCGTGCCGGCGGCGATGACCTCGCGAATCGATGGTGTGCGACCGCCGACGGACTGACGATGAGCCTCTACCATCCGCCCATGCTAGAAGTGCCTGACGGCGAGTGTCGTCGGCGTCCAGGCGGCGGATGGACCGGCTGGGTCGCGGGCGCACCACCGACGTCTCGGTAGGCTCGCGGACGTGACCGAGACCACCGCCGATACGGAGCCGATCCCGGCTGAGCTGACCGGCGCTGTGTCGACCATCCTCGACAGCTTCATCGACGACAAGCAGGCGCAGCTGGCGCCTATCGGCACCGAGCTCGACCAGCTCGTCGAAGCGGCCAGACGGGCTGTCCACGGCGGGAAGCGACTTCGGCCGGCGTTCGCCTACTGGGGCTGGCGGGCGGCAGGCGGTTCGGCCAAAAAGGCAGCCCCGATCCTGACCGCTGCGGCAGCCATCGAGCTGGTGCATGCGAGCGCCCTGGCCCACGACGACGTCATGGACGACTCGGAGACGCGACGCGGGAAACCCGCTGCTCACCGGGTCTTCAGCAGGCGCCTTCGCGATGCGGCCATCGCCCGCAGCGACGCCGAGCGGTTCGGGCGTTCGGCCGCCATCCTGCTCGGCGACCTGTTGCTGTCGTGGTCGGACGAGCTGCTCGGCCGAAGTGGTTTCAAACCCGAGTCGCTGGCACGTGGGCGGGTCTACTTCGACAAGCTGCGCACCGAGGTGGTGGCCGGACAGTATCTCGACCTGCTGGCTCAGGCGGGTGGCGCCGGCAGCGCCTCGGACGCCCTGCGGGTCGTCCGTTACAAGTCTGCCAAATACACCGTCGAGCGGCCGCTGCAGTTCGGGGCAGCGCTGGCGAAGGCGGACGAGCCGCTGCTTTCGGCCCTGTCGTCGTACGGCGTACCGCTCGGAGAGGCATTCCAGCTGCGAGACGACGTGCTAGGCGTCTTCGGGGAGGCCCGAGTCACCGGCAAACCAAGCGGCGATGACATCCGCGAGGGCAAGCGCACGCTGCTCGTGGCGCGTGCGTATGACAAAGCGGATACGTCCCAGCGGGCGCTGCTCGACCGCCACTTCGGGGACCCGAAGGTGGATGCGGCCGCAATCACAGCCGTCCAGGACGTGATCCGGGAAACCGGTGCCCTCGGCGCCGTCGAAACCGTGATCACCGAGCTGACGGCCGCGTCAGTGCAGGCGCTGGCGCAGGCGCCGGTGGCCGACGAGGAGGCCAGGTCCGCCCTGCGGGTGTTGTGCGACCGGGTCACCAACCGGAACGTATGAGTCGCTCGCCGTCACGCCGGCCGAGCCGGCACGGTGGCCAGCTCAGCGAAAGGCAGCGGACAGCAGGAACTGGCCGCACAGGCAGCCACATCGTCACATCCTGCGTCTCGCGCCTCGCGGAGTGTGTCGCGGATGACGACAAGGTCAGCCAGCCTGGCCTCGACCTCGGTCAGTTTCGCCTCCAGCGAGTGGCGCAGCCCGGCAGTGGGGCGACGGCCATGACGGTGCTCGCCGGCCTGAAGCAGGTCCGCTACCTCGCGCAGCGTGAACCCGAGCCGCTGCGCAGCCTTGATCACCTTGAGGACTGTCACAGTCTTTGTGGGATAGAGCCGGTGGCCGCCGAGAGTGCGCACGGGATCATCGAGAATCCCCGGACGCTCGTAGTAGCGCAGCGTCTCCACGCTTACCCCCGCCGCTTCAGCCACCTGCCCACTCCGCAACCCATGCTGCGTCATGGGACGCTCCCGCTTAGGCGCGCAGCTCGCTCGGCGACAGCGTCGAGTACGCCAGCCCGGTTGGAGGGCACGCGAACCTTAAGACGTAGCAACCCGCCGCCCTCGATCACGGTGAACGCGAAGAACGAGCAGCACTGCGTCTCGCGACGAGTCAGGCCGCGCACAGCCTCCGTCCTGCCCGGTGCCGGACGAAGACCGAGGACGAGGTGTGTGGGATCGGGCCGCTCGACCAGCTGTACAGCGGCCCTGAACAGGTCGTCGAACTCCGCCTGCCGCAGCGGCAGCTCGTCGCTCGGCAACGTACAGGCCGGGGGCATCCAACCGGCTTCCGTGTCGGCTCCTGTCACTTCAACATCGCGCATGCTCCCACCGTAAGCCCGTTCCTTGGTACGGGATGCAACTCCGACGCGGAAGCCGTACGCAGCCGCGCTCAGACGATGACCTGGGCCCGGCGGCGTACCTCCCTACCGCGGTTCTCGCGCAGCGCGTCGATGGGACGCCCAGGCAGCGAGTCGTCACCGGTGAAGAGCCACTCGACCGCCTCGACATCACTCAGCCCCCGATCCGAGAGCACCGTGAGTGTCCCAGCCAGTCCCTTGACTATCTGGCCGTCGAGGATGAACTCCGCAGGAACCGCCAGACCCGGGGTCGCTGGTAGGCGCAGCGCGACGAGCTGATGCTCCCGAGAGAGCTGGCGGATCCTGCTGGGAGTGACCCCGAGCTGCTCCGCGGCCTCGTCGAGAGTCAGCCAGTGCTCGACCAGCTGAGCGAGTGCGGTGGGGTCGTCAAGATCACTCACCCGACTAGCCTGACACGTCACGACCGCCACTGCGCAGGGAGTTCGGCGCCGCGAACGTGGTGGTCGATCCCGGCTCGTACCACCTCGCCACTGCGGGCATGCGCCTCTCCGGCCGAGGCGGGACGGCCGATCAGCGGCGGCGAGGCTAACGGGTCGGCGGTGGCGGGATACGTAAACTCGAGACCGTGGACCGATCCGCGACCAGCGATCCACTCGTCGGGCGACTGCTCGACGGGCGCTATCTCGTGGGGACGAGGATCGCGCGTGGCGGCATGGCCACCGTCTACGAGGCCACGGACCTGCGGCTCGACCGCCTGGTCGCCATCAAGGTGATGCCGCACGCCGTCGCCGACAACGAGGAGTTCAGCCAGCGGTTCGTCCGCGAGGCACGAGCCGCTGCGCGGTTGACGCATCCCAACGTCGTCGCGGTCTATGACCAAGGAGACGACGACGGCACGCTGTTCCTCGCCATGGAGTACGTACCGGGCAGGCTGACCCTCCGCGACGTCGTCCGCGACGAAGCGCCGCTGGCGCCTGCTAAGGCATTGGCCGTCCTCGAGGAGATCTTGACGGCGATCGCCGCGGCCCACGAGTCGGGGATCATCCACCGCGACATCAAGCCGGAGAACGTCCTGATCGGCCCGCGCGGTCGCGTCAAGGTTGCCGACTTCGGCCTTGCTCGGGCGATCTCCTCGGCAACCACGGCCACCGCTACCGGCGGGGTGTTGATGGGCACCGTCTCCTATCTGCCCCCGGAGCTCGTCACGGAGGGTCGCTCCGACGCTCGGTCCGACGTCTACGCGCTAGGGGTCCTGCTCTACGAGCTGTTGACCGGCACCAAGCCCCACCAGGGCGACACGCCCATCCAGGTCGCCTACAAGCACGTGCACGACAACGTGCCGCCTCCGTCGTTGGTGGCCGACGGCATACCTCCTTACCTCGACGCCTTCGTCGCGCGGACCACAGCACGCCAACGTGACCTGCGGCCAGCCGACGCTCATGTGATGCTTCAGCAGCTCAAGCGGGTCCGCCACGCCGTCGACCACGGCGTCGTAGATGACGAGGAGCTCACCGACGACCTGACACCCACGGTGGTTGCGATGCGGGTGCCGACAGACGAAGGGCTCGATGTACTGGCGTACGGGTCCGTCAAGGCGCCGAGCCGCGACCCCGACGAAGTGTTCGACTTCGCCGCCTACGACGACTTCGCTCCCTCGCAGCCGTCGCGGACGCAGCGCTTCGACGGGCCTGACTTCGTGCGCCCTCATCACGTCCACACCTTGGCTGCGCCGCTCGAATCCCGGGTCGACCACCCGCGCGAGCCGGTGGGAGCGCCGGTCGGTCCTGCCGGTGCCGGCAGCACGGCGGCATCCGGTCGCCGTCCGGCTGGTGCATCTGCCGCCCGTCGCCGAAACCGGGGCGGCTGGGTGGCGCTTCTGGTGGTGTTGGTTCTGGCCGCCGTCGCGGCCGTTGCCGGCTGGTACTACGGGTTGGGCCGGTACTCCGACACCCCCGACGTCGTGATGCTCAGCCAGCAAGACGCACGAGGCGAGCTCGCCGGCGTCGGGCTCGACCTCCAGGTCACCGCAACGGCGTACTCCGAGACAGTGCCGGAGGGCCACATCGTCTCCACGGATCCGGCGGCCGGTGAGAACGTACTCGACGGAGCCACGGTCAACGCCGTTGTCTCCAAGGGACCGGAGCGCCACAAGGTCCCCCCACTTCGAGGGCTGAGCGAGTCCGAGGCGGTCAAGCAGATCGCTGCCGACGGTCTCACCGCGGCCACACCGCAGCGTCGTTGGAGCGAGCGTGTCACCCGAGGCGACGTCATCGGCTCCAGGCCGAAGGCCGGCACCGAGCTGAGGCCTGGTGACCCCGTCCGGCTGGTGGTCAGCAAGGGGCCAAGACCTGTCCAGATCACCGACTACACAGGCGAGCCGGGCGACAAGGCGAAGTCGGCGCTGGTAGCTGCCGGGTTCGAGGTCAAGCGCACCGGGCGCTTCCACGACACCATCGACGAGGGGCTGGTCATCCGGCAGAGCCCCGCCGAAGGCACCGGGTACGCCGGGGCGGAAGTCACGCTGGTCGTCAGCCTCGGTCCACCCCTTGTCGAGGTGCCGAACGTCGACACCTGGCCGGTCGAGGACGCCAAACAGGCGTTGCGAGAGGCGGGTTTCGAGGTCGCCGTGACGCAGTACCAGCCGTTCTTCGGCCTCGGCTTCGTCGTGGGTCAGACCCCGAAGGCGGGTGCGATGGCACCGTTAGGGTCCACTTTGGAGATCACTGTCGTCTGACGGCGGTTCACCGAGTCCGGTCTGTGAGAGGTCACCCGGCGTACCTCCCTAGAGTTGCCGAGGTGAGGCCGATCACGCAGGGAAGCGCCCTCCCCTCCGTCGCCTTGCTTGCCGTGACGGCGACGTGGGGTTCGACGTTCTTCTTGATCAAGGATCTGCTTCAGGAAGTCTCGGTGCTGGACTTCTTGTCGATCCGCTTCGCCATCGCGACTGCGGTGTTGCTCGCGCTCGCCCCCCGAAGCGTGCTGCGGTTGTCGAGGAGCGAGCTGCGCTACGGCGTAGTCCTCGGCGCCGTCTACGGGGGCGCTCAGGTGTTGCAGACGCTAGGCCTGGAGCAGACCTCGGCGAGTGTCTCGGGCTTCGTCACCGGCATGTACGTCGTCGCGACGCCCATCTTCGCTGCTCTGCTGCTCGGCGAGCGCATCGGGCGCACGGTGTGGGTCGCCGTGCTGGTTGCCACGGTGGGTCTGGGGTTCCTGTCGCTGCAGGGGTTCGCGATCTCAGCCGGCGTCGGCCTCGTCTTCGTGTCGGCGTTGCTGTACGCCTTGCACATCGTCGGACTCGGTCAGTGGTCCACGCCTGGGAACGCCATCGGGCTCTCCGTCGTGCAGATGGGCGTGATAGCGGTGATCTGCACGGTCGCCAGCGCGCCCAACGGCATCGGTGCACCGAACTCAACCGGAGGATGGGTGTCCTTGCTCTACATGGCGATCGTCGCAGGAGCGGCGGCGATGCTGCTCCAGACGTGGGCGCAGGCGCACCTGGCGTCGACGAGAGCGGCCATCATCATGACCATGGAGCCGGTCTGGGCGGCATTCTTCGCCGTGATCTTCGGCGGCGAGAGTCTCACCGCCCGGATGCTGGTGGGCGGATCGCTGGTGCTCACGGCGATGTACCTGGTCGAACTGGCTCCGCGTCGTCGGGTCGAGGCGGAGGTTCCGCACATCGCCGGCTAGGCCTCCTGGTCGTGCGAGCGACGAGCGGGCGGTCACAGCACCTTCGCCAGCACAGCGGCAGCATGGCGCGCGTCACCGGCTGATACGTCGAGGTGTGTCACCGCCCGGACGATGCGCCGCCCTACGGCGCCGACCAGGACACCCTCGGCCCGGCAGCCGGCGACCACCCCGACCGCGTCGTCGGTTGGAACCACCACGATGTTGGTGTCGACGTCCGCCGGATCCAGACCGAGCGCCTCCGCGATGACCCGAGCGTTCGCATGGTCGTGCGCCAACCGCTCGATGTGATGGTCCAGGGCGTACAGTCCGGCGGCGGCCAGCACACCCGCCTGCCGCCAGCCCGCGCCGAGCCGCTTGCGCCATACCCGCGCCTGCGCGACCTGCTCGACCGAGCCCAGCATCAACGACCCCACCGGGGCACCGAGCCCCTTGGACATCCCGACCGCAAGCGTGTCAGCCACGGCAGCGAGGTCGCGCAGGCTGCGCCCCGAGGCCACGTGCGCGTTCCAGATACGGGCGCCGTCCAGATGGATCGAGATCCCGGCCTCATCGGCGAGACGCCGCAGCCCCTCCAAAGCTGTGACCGGCTGGACCCTGCCCCCGCCGAAGTTGTGCGTGTTCTCCACCGACACCGCTCGGGTCGCGACGAAGAAAGGCCCCATGTCCGGTGCGACCATCGCCTCGATGGCGGCCAGGTCGGCGTACCCACGGGGGTCCGACCACGTGCGCATCGTGACGCCCGTGATGGCGCCGTGTGCTCCGAGCTCCGCACGGGCGATGTGGGCGCCGGACTCACAGAGGACCTCATCCCCGACCCCGGCGAGTGCCCGGATCGCTAGAACGTTGGCGAGCGAGCCTGTCACCGTGAACAGGGCGGCACCGAAGCCGAAGAGGTCCGCCACCCGCTCCTCGAGCTCGCGCACCGTCGGGTCCTCGCCGTACACGTCGTCGCCGACCTCGGCGGCCGCCATCGCGGCTCGCATGTCGTCCGTCGGTGCTGTGACGGTGTCGCTGCGAAGATCGATCATCGAGCCATCATCGCCCCCCAGCCTCCCCCTCCGCTCTTCCGGGCCCGCCTGAAGGTGACTGGCGAGCAGGTGTCGCCGGCATGATTGGGACGGCCCCCGGGTATGAGATGGCCATGTCGAACGATGTCGCTGTCGAGCTCCTGCCCGAAGAGACGCTCCGCGCAGCGGTCGACACACTGGTGCGACTCGTCGAGGCGGCTGGTGCGGCGATCATCTTCCTCGGTGCCGTGGTAGCAATCGTGCAGTTCCTTCGGGTGCTCCCGAGACGTGACGCCCATGAGTTCGTGCGCGTCCGGTTGACGCTGGGCCGGTTTCTCGCTCTAGGGCTGGAGTTCCAGCTCGCCAGCGACATTCTCTCGACCGCCGTCGCGCCGACGTGGGAAGAACTGGGAAAGCTGGCAGCGGTGGCTGCGATCCGTACCGCGCTGAACTACTTCCTGTCACGGGAGATCAAGGAGCAGGAGCAAGCCGTCGACAAAGATCAGCGGGAGGAGCCGTCGAAGACAGGTAACCGGCCATGAGCCACCTGCTATCGGATCTGTCACTCGCCGTTGGGGCGGCAGCGGTCGTGGTCGGCGCAGTCGCGCTTGCCGCTACCAGGGATCTACGTGCAGCACTGCCCCTGATGCTTGACCTGCTCCTGGCCGCCGGCCTGCTGCGGCTTGCGGCCTCGTCGACCTGGACGGCGATCGTGACTGCGGCGGGTCTCGTGTTGATCCGCAAGGTCGTGACGTGGACGATCTTGCGCAACGGGGCAGCGCCGCTACCCCTTCACAGCCGGTGACTGCAGTCCAACTGAACTGTTTACATCGCAAACCCGGAGGCGCTCTCAGCCGCGGCTCGCCCGCAGCATCTCCGCCACCAGGAAGGCCAGCTCGAGCGACTGCGTCCGGTTGAGGCGCGGGTCGCAGACAGACTCGTACCGGTGTCGCAGCCCTGCCTCGTCGAGCGCCTCGCCGCCCCCGATGCACTCGGTAACGTCGCCCCCCGTCAGCTCGACGTGCATGCCGCCTGGCCAGGTGCCGAGCGAGTGGTGGACCTCGAAGAAGCCGCTGACCTCGTCCAGGACGTCATCGAACCGACGCGTCTTGTAGCCGGTCAAGGTCTCGAAACCGTTGCCGTGCATCGGGTCGGTGACCCAGCCGACGGTGATGCCCGCAGCGGTGACCTTCTCGACCAGGGTGGGCAGCACGTCGCGGATCTTGCCCGCGCCCATCCGGGTGATGAAAGTCAGCCGCCCCGGCTCGTTGTGGGGGTTGAGCTTCTCGGCATAGGCGACCGCCTCGTCCGTGGTCGTGGTCGGCCCGAGCTTGACTCCGATCGGGTTCTCGACCCTCGACAACAGCTCCACGTGAGCGCCGTCGAGCTGACGCGTGCGCTCGCCGACCCAGAGGAAGTGTCCGCTGACGTCATAGGGCCTGTCGGTCCGTGAGTCGATCCGGGTCAGTGCGTGCTCGTACTCGAGGATGAGCGCCTCATGACTGCTGTGGAAGGCAACCCGGTGCAGCTCGTCGGACTCCGCGCCGATCGCCGACATGAAGTCCAGGGCCCGGTCGATCTCGGCTGCCATCTTCTCGTACCTGGCGCCGATCGGGCTGGTGCGGACGAAGTCGGTGTTCCAGGCGTGCATCTGGCGCAGGTCGGCATACCCGCCCTGCAGGAAGGCCCGCGAGAGGTTCAGCGTCACTGCAGACGCGTGGTAGACCTGCACGAGCCGGTCGGGGTCGGGCACCCGGCTCTCGGGCGTGAACTGGTACCCGTTCACCGCGTCACCACGGTATGCCGGCAGAGTCACCTCGCCTCGGGTCTCGGTGTCGTTCGAGCGGGGTTTCGCATACTGACCGGCAATCCGTCCCAGCTTGACGACCGGCACGGAAGCGCCGTACGTCAGCACGACTGCCATCTGCAGGAGCACCTGCAGCTTGGCCCGGACGTTCTCGGCGGTGAGCGTGTCGAACGTCTCCGCGCAGTCGCCGCCCTGGAGCAGGAACGCTCGACCGGCCGCCACGTCGCCAAGGCTGGTCTTCAGCTCGTCGCACTCGCCGGCGAACACCAGCGGCGGCATCGACCGCAGCTTGCCGACCGCCCTCTCGACGCCGGCCGGCTCAGGCCAGGTCGGCTGCTGGGCAGCGCCGCGGGCGTGCAGCTCGTCGAGGGTGGGGATGCTCACGACTCAAGCCTAGACGTACGCCGCCGGAGTCCCGCGCCCCGTGGCAGCAACAACGCCCCCAAGCGGTCTCAGTGCGGCTTCCACCGTCGAGGGATCCGGCTCTCACGTGGTTGGGACCACCTCCCAGCCGGATCGTTGTGCCACCCGGCACCCGGGACAAGGTGCCGCGCTCAGCCGAAGAAGATCTCCGCCTCGGCGTACAGCGCCGGGCTCACGCTCTTCAGGGCAGCCGTCCCCTCGATGAGGTCGACGCGCACGATGTCGGTGCCACGTAGCGCGACCATCTTCCCGAAGTCGCCGTCGTGCACGGCGGCGATCGCATGCAAGCCGAAGCGGGTGGCGAGCCAGCGGTCAAAAGCCGTCGGCGTACCCCCACGCTGGATGTGGCCGAGGACAACGGCGCGCGCCTCCTGGCCCGTGCGCGCCTCGATCTCGGCAGCCAGCCGGTCACCGACGCCGCCGAGCCGCACATGGCCGAACGAGTCAAGCTCGCCACTGACGGTCTGCATGGTGCCCTCGGCGGGTACGGCGCCCTCGGCCACGACGATGATCGGCGCGTACTGGAGCTGGAAGCGCCTCTCCACTAGTGAGCAGACCTTCTCGATGTCGAAGGGCTGCTCGGGGATCAAGATGATGTTGGCGCCACCGGCAAGCCCACTGTGCAAAGCGATCCAGCCCACGTGGCGCCCCATCACCTCGACGACGAGGACCCGATGGTGTGACTCGGCTGTGGTGTGCAGCCGGTCGATCGCCTCGGTCGCGATGTTGACGGCAGTGTCGAACCCGAAGGTGAAGTCCGTCCCGCCGACGTCGTTGTCGATCGTCTTCGGGACACCTACGACCTTGACACCGAGGTCGGCCAACCTGGTGGCGACACCCAGCGTGTCCTCGCCGCCGATCGCGACAAGTGCGTCGACGTCGTTCGACCTGAGGTTTGCGGTGATCTGCTCGACGGCGCCGTCAACCTTGAACGGGTTGGTGCGCGACGACCCCAGGATCGTGCCCCCACGCGGCAGGATCCCGCGTACCTGTGGGATGCCGAGCTCAGAGGTGACGTTCTCGAGCGGCCCGCGCCAGCCGTCTCGAAACCCTACGAAGTCATAGCCGAACTCGCTCACTCCCCGGCGCACGATCGCCCGGATGACCGCATTGAGGCCGGGACAGTCGCCGCCCCCAGTCAGTACTCCCACGCGCATGCGCGGCTCCTCGAGTCAGTTGGTCAACGGGCTGGCTCCAACAGAACCCCAACCTACAGACGACCCGGCGGCGCCATCCGACGGGGCGGTGCGTTTGCATCATGGACAGCGACACCATGGACGAGGGCGGCCCCAATACACCAGAGCTGGCGAGCACCGCGGCCGGCACCTGTCAGAGTGCGAACCCGACTTCTGGCACAGTGACCTCATGACCGCACCGTTCGGCGGCGTGCCGACCCGCTGGGACCCCGCGGACGGCCCTTCCTCACGGGTGGCTGTCGTCGTCCCAGGCTCGGGGTACTCCCCGGCTCATCCGCTGCTCGAGTTCGGCCGGCAGAGCTTGCTCCAGCACGGCTGGACCGTGCAGCAGATCTGGTGGGACCAGCCGCGTGACGGACGCGGCCCCGACGATCTCGCAGCTTGGGTCTGCGACCAGGTGCGTACGACGCTCGGCGCGGAGACCGCGGCTGACCGCGCCCTTGTCCTTGCCAAGTCGTTGGGAACGCTCGCCGCGCCAGTCGCCGCTGACTACGGGCTCGATGCCATCTGGCTCACCCCGTTGTTCCACCGCGAGACCTCCATCGCCGCTATCGAGCGCAACGCCATCGCAGGTGCCCGTCAGCTGCTCGTCGGAGGCAATGCCGATCCAGCCTGGGATGCCGACCGCGCCCGCACACTGGGTTGCGACGTCGTCGACTTCGCCGAAGCCACTCACTTCGTCCATGTCCCCGGTGACGCCGTACGGACCGTCGAGATCCACCTCGAGGTCACCAGGGCGGTCGACGCCTTTCTCACCCGCCTGGAAGACGAGCACTCCGGGTTGCGCAACTTCGGATACCTGATTGACGACAAGCTCGCAGGCCTGGCGCATCCTGGCACCGGTGGACACCTCGACAGGACGCTCAAGGACCTCAGCGCGCGCGGCGTCACTGCCCTGGTGTCCCTCGACGAGACCGGCATCTCCGGTGACGTGGCGCGTGAACACGGGATGGAGCACCGACACATCCCCGTGGTAGACCTCGAACCGCCAACCCTCGCTCAGGCGGACCAGTTCGTGGCGTTCGTCGACGACGCGTTGGCTCGGGGCGGCCAGGTCGCCGCCCATTGTCAGGCCGGTATCGGACGAACAGGCACGATGCTGGCCGCTTACCTCATCGCTCACGGTGCATCGGCCGAGGAAGCCCTCGACCATGTCCGATCTCGACGTACACACCCCGTCGAGTCCGACAGTCAGCGGGCGTTCCTCGAGGAGTACAGCGCTCACCGCGGTGGCTGACGGGTCGCTCGAAGTCGGTTCCAGGGCGTTCGTGGACTGGAAGTGGTGACCACTCAACGAGAGGGCGGGTCCCCAGCCTCGGGCTCTAAAGGCTCCGGCTGAGCCGCGGCCTGCTTGACGTCGGCGCGCGCCTTGGCCTGGTTGGCCTGGTTGGCCTGGTTCGCCTCCTTGGCCTGCTTGGCCTCCCTGGCCTCCCTCGCCTCCGCCTCCTTCGCCTCCCTGGCCTCCGCCTTCGCCTCGGCCCGTGCCTCCTTGGCCTCCCGCTGCGCTTCCTCCTTGGCCTTGGCGGCGTACATGTCGACGTACTCCTGGCCCGACAGCAACATGATCTCGTACATGATCTCGTCGGTGATCGACCGCAGGACGTACCGGTCGTCCTCCATGCCCTCATAGCGGGAGAAGTCGAGCGGTCTGCCGAAACGCACACCGGGATGGGCGTACCTGCCGTAGATCTTGCCGGGAGGGGCGACCACGTTGGTGCCGATCACGGCCAGGGGTATGACGGGGACCTTCGCCTCCAGCGCCATCCGGGCGATGCCGGTCTTGCCGCGGTAGAGGCGGCCGTCGGGCGAGCGCGTGCCCTCCGGATAGATGCCGAACAGCTCGCCCTTCGAGAGGATCCGCAGCCCGGTGGCGATCGCACCGGCCGCCGCCGTGCCGCTCGAACGGTCGATCGGCACCTGTCCGGCGCCGGAGAAGAACGCCTTCTGCAACCATCCCTTGAGGCCGGGGGTCGTGAAGTACTCAGCCTTGGCGACGAACGTCACCCGCCGCGGGATCATGAGCGGCATGAACAGCCAGTCGGAGTACGACAGGTGGTTGCTGGCAAGGATCGCGGCACCCTCTTGAGGGACGTTCTCGGTGCCCTCTGCCCATGGCCGGAAGATCGCCTTGAGCAGCGGACCGAGGAAGATCCACTTGAGCAGCCAGTAGAACACGAGGCGACCTCCTTGAACCTGCCCACCTTAGGGACACCCTCGGGGTCAGGCAACGACTGGAGCACCCCTGTCGTATGCCGGCGAAGCGTAGAGTAGCGGCGCCTGAGACGCCTCGAGCGCCGGCTGCAGCGATCCCGCGGAGCCCGCGCTCTGGCGCTCAACGAGCCGGACCGGGTGATCGGCCTCGAAAAGCCCATCGCCGCGTGACACGATGAAGCCCTCATCTGTCCGTCCTTCCCCGAGGAGCGCGCCGTGCCGCTCAACCCCGACGACGAGCCGTACAGCGCTCCCGGCGGTCGCACCGGGGTGCTGCTCGTGCATGGGTTCACCGGGTCGCCCGCCTCGATGCGGCCGTGGGGCGAGCAGCTCGCCGGAGAAGGTCTCGCCGTCGAGATCCCACGACTTCCCGGCCACGGTACGACGTGGCAGGAGATGAATCGCAGCCGTTGGACCGACTGGTATGCCGAGGCGTCTCGAGGCCTGGACCTGCTGTTGGCACGGTGTGACGAGGTCTTCGTCGCCGGACTCTCGATGGGAGGCGGCCTCGCCCTTCGCCTGGCCGAGGAGCGGCCCGACGACGTGGCCGGCCTCGTCCTCGTCAACCCCTCAGTGGCGACGACCGACAGGCGACTGCTCCTGCTCCCGGTCCTGAAGCGCCTTCGCGGCTCCGTGAAGGGCATCAAGAGTGACATCAAGAAGGCCGACGTGGACGAGCCCGGCTACGACCGGGTGCCGTTGAAGGCGCTGGACTCGTTGCGTGCTCTGTGGAAGGTCACCGCGGTGGACCTCCCGAAGGTCACCGCACCGTTGCTGCTCTTCCGCTCGGTCGAGGACCGCGTGGTGCAGCCCCTGTCCGCGCAGCTGATCCTGCAGCGGGTGTCGTCTCGAGACGTCACCGAGCGCGTGCTCGACAACAGCTACCACGTCGCCGTGCTGGACAACGATGCGCCGAGCATCTTCGCCCAGTCGGCCGAGTTCATTGCTAAGCACCGTGGCGCCGGCGGCTCCGATGCGGTCTAACGGGTTGACCGCGGCGTCGTACCTGCCGGTTGCCGACCTCGACCCACGCCTCAGCGACGCGCTGCTGGTCGAGCTCAGGGAGCAAGGCGTCGCGGCGTACACGCGACCGGTGGGGTCGACCTCCATGTCCGGCTTCGACCGCCCGGAGTTCCGGGACGGCGCGCTCGACCGGCTCTACGTCGACGCCACCGCCTCGCAGCAGGTGCGCGACCTGCTCAACGACAAGGACCCGACCCTGGTCTCGGACAACGACGACCTGACTTGGGCGCAGATCGTGTCCGGCTTCGACCAGCCAATGACCGCGGACGTGGCGCCGTGGCCCGCCAACGAAGACGTCACGCCCGACGAGGGGAGCGACGACAACGCCGCGGCCGAGCGAGACGCCTGGCTGCGTGACACCCGCGTGCGCGCCGAACGACTAGCGGCGTTGCCGGACGGCGACGCCGCCGATGAGGGCGCCCGCACCTCTCGTGCCGACGAGGAGGACGGGTTCGTGCCGCCACCTCCGCCGCCGTTGCCCAAACCTGAGCCCTACAAGCTCCTTGCCTGGGTGGGCGTGGTGGGAGGGCCGGCGTTGTTGCTGCTTGCCGTGCTGCTCAACATCACCCTGCCGAGCTGGGTGTCGGTGCTTGCGGTGGGTGGCTTCATCGGTGGCTTCCTCACCCTGGTGGCCACGATGGACAACGGTGACGACGACGACTCAGGCAACGGAGCCGTGGTCTGACCCTTGACTGCCGCCCCATGGGTTCGTGACTGCGATTCGTTCGATGCCGGCCCAGTGATCGCGCGGCGACGCCGCGGACGGATGGACCCCGCCCCCGGCCGGAGGAGTCGGTGCCAGCAGACGGGAAGCCTGACGCGCCGGTCACTCGGGTCGGGAACTAGCCTGTCGTCCATGAGCGGCCAAGCCACCGACACCGTCGAGATCACCGGGCACCTGATGGACAGCGGCATCTTGTCACGGGTGCTCAGTGACATCCGCGAGTACGGCGGAGACCACGTGGTCGAGAGGTTCGACCTTGGACACAACTCCGCCGACACGTCGTACGCACGCATCCTGGTGACCGCCGATGACGAGGAGTCGCTGCAGCGGGTCCTGATGCGGCTCCAGACGCGCGGCGTCAACCTGGTGCATCCAGGTCAGGTGACGCTTTCCGAGGCCGACACCGACGGTGTCTTCCCGGACGGTTTCTACTCGACCACCAATCTCGAGACCAGGGTCAAGTTCCGTGACCGCTGGCATCTCGTGGAGAACCCCGAGATGGACTGCGGTCTCATCGTGGACGTGGACGCCGAACCCCCGCGTGTCTACACGGTGCCGATGTCTGATGCCAAGGCGGGGATGCACGTCGTCTGCGGTGCAGCCGGTGTCAAGGTGACCACACCGGCCCCGGCGAGCGGAGTCGAGCATGAGGTGTTCGGCTTCATGGAGTCGGAGGTGTCGAGCGAGAAGCCGCAGACGCTCCTCGTCCGGCAGGTCGCAGACGGCATGCGTGAGGCCAAGGCGGCTGGTAAGCGAATCCTTTGGGTCGGTGGTCCAGGCGTCGTCCACACCGGCGCCGCACCGGCGATGGTCGCGATGGTCGAGGCCGGGTACGTCGACGTGCTCTTCGCCGGCAACGCCCTCGCCACCCACGACATCGAGTCAGCTCTCTACGGCACCTCGCTTGGCGTCGACCTGACGCGTGGCCGAGGCGTCGAGCACGGTCACGAGCATCACATCCGGGCGCTCAACACGATCCGCAAGGCCGGCTCGATCGCGGCCGCCGTCGAGCAGGGCGTGTTGACCGGCGGGATCATGCACGCTCTGGTGACGCACGGCAAGGACTTCGTGCTCGTAGGGTCGGTGCGAGACGACGGGCCGCTACCAGACGTCTACACGGACGTGCTCGAAGGTCAACGGGCAATGCGGGCAGGGCTCAAGGAGGTGGGGTTCTGCCTGATGGTGGCGACCATGCTCCACTCGGTGGCGACGGGTAATATCCTGCCGGCCTCCATCCCGCTCGTCTGCGTCGACATCAACCCGGCCACCGTCACCAAGCTCGCCGACCGAGGCTCGTCACAGGCAAGGGGGATCGTGACCGACGTGGGACTCTTCCTTGAGCAGCTCGCGATGGAGGTCGTTCCGGCGTACCAGCGCCAAGGCTGAAAGCCGCCCTCCCCTCCGCCTTCATCAACCGTCAGCCCGCTTCACGGGGTCAGGGATCGAGAGCCTCCAGTCGGCTCACGGGGTGACCTCGTAGGGAGCCATCACGCCGTCTCGCGACAAGACCTCGCCGTCCTTGGTCAAACTCATGGAACCGATGCCGAAAGAGCCGGGATTGTAGACGGGCTGCCAGTTGGCCCGCCGGTCGGTCTGCCACAAGAAGCGGTCGGACGGGACCACGGTCGTCTCGAAGCCCCTGATCTCCAAGTCGAGCCGCTCGCCGTACACCTTGCCGGTCATATAGACCGCCTGGCCGTAGTGGAACAACCCGCCGTGGCTGATCTGGACGGGGCCAGTCTCCGGGGTGATGGTGGTGTTGTCGTGGACCTCGCCGTTCAGGTAGAGGTCCACGTCGGCAGCCACCATCGCCCGCCACAGGCCGGACGCCTCACCACCGTCGAAGGACAGGTTGCTCGAATGACGAAATCTCACTGGCTGCAGCACCGGCAGGTGGCCCTGCACGATGATCCAGTCGACACCTCGGGTGTTGGCCTCCGCCAACGTCGCCCGCAACCAGTCGAGCTGGGCCTGGCCGAGCTGCGACTGAATGCCGGCAGACGTCCGGTGGAACTCGTCCAGGGTGATCAGGAGTACTTCCGGGGCCAGTTGCACCGCGTACGCCGTAGCGGCGTGCTGGCCGGTGGGGTGGTCGGCGAAACGGGTCCCGTTGGCCGTGAAGTACCTGGCGAACAGCTCCTTGCGCATCGGCACCTGGTCGTACTTGAACCCACCTGCGGGCCAGGGGTTGTCACCGATGTCGTGGTCCCCGACCGCTGGCAACAGGTTCAAGTTGCGAGTCTTGAACCTTTGCTTGTAGGTCGGGTAGTACTCCCGCGCCGCCAGCCGGATCGCGCTCTGTCGGTGCGCGCGAGTGTCGACTGGCCCGAAGACACCGGTGTCGTGCGAGTCAAAACCCCAACGCCCTTCCACCAGGTCGCCCGCCACCAGCACGTCGGTGGCGCCTTGGGCGGCGAGATCGTCGAGGAACACCGTCAACCCCGCCTTGTAGTACCTGTTGGTGCTGTTGGGCATTCCCGGCTGCCAGTAGGGGCTGGATGTCACGTCGGCGACGTCAGTGTTGAGCAGGTCCGGAGTCGAGACGAAGATGTAGTCCGGGCCGATGTCAGCCACGGCGTGCGTAGAGGTCCCTGACGCTGCGCCGAGGGCGACGAACAGCGCAAGGGCCGTCGCGACGGTCGTTCGTCGGACCATGGCAACTCCGTCCCCACACCGCAAGGGGTGCGCGGTAAGAAGCCTCTGAGAGAGGCGGTGGGGTGGTGCGATCTCGTTGGCGTGAGCGCCGCAACCACTATAGGACCCGTGGATTGCATTTGCCCGGATTCCCCCGTTTCGTCAGCACTGTCTTCGGCGCAGTCACTCTTGGACTCGCGTATCTTGGCCCCGACGATGCAGACTGCAGCCACGATCCGGCTGGACCAAAGCGTCTAGCGAACACCTGGCGAAGTCGAAGCTGCTGCGGTCGGGCTGGCCGGAGGAGCGACTGGCCACGGCCGCTACTTCACGTTGCGGAGGTTGGCCCTGGTGGAGCGCGGTTCGGCTCTGCCCACGCTCAGCAGCGGCTTACGCGCGCGGCGGCTCGACCCTGACCTGCGCCGGCTTCTGCGCGCCTGCACGCGCGCCAGGTCGGCGGCACCCACCAACCCGGCCTCGTTGCCGAGATGAGCCCGCACGATGCGCGCCTCGGGCCGGTAACCCCTGCCCGTGAGGGTCCGCCGGTACGCGGCCACCGCCGGACCGAGCAGCAGCTCACGGGCATCGGAGACACCCCCGCCGATGACGAAGGTGCCAGGGTCGAGTGCTGCTGCCAGGTTCGCGATCCCTACGCCGAGCCAGTCGCCGACCTCGGCAAGCAGCTCGATCGCCAGCTGGTCCCCTGCCAACGCGACCTCGCTCACCATCAGCCCAGTGATCATTTCCGGATCTCCACCGGCGCGGGCGAGCAGCGCGTCGGCGAGCGAGGACCTCGCCCGGGTCATCTCCTTCGCCTCCCGTACCAGCGCGTTGGCGCTGGCGTACTGCTCCCAGCAGCCGCGGTTGCCACACTCGCACCGCTGCCCGTGCGGTACGACCTGCATATGTCCGAACTCGCCGCCGATGCCGGAGCTGCCGCGGTGGAGCACGCCGCCGAATACCATGCCACCGCCGATGCCAGTTCCGAGGGTGATACACACCAGGTCTGTCTCGTTCTGCCCCGCGCCGAACCGCCACTCGGCCCAGGCGGCGGCGTTCGCGTCGTTCTCCACCAGGACCGACAGCCCGACCCTTCGTCGTACGGCATCGCGAAGCGGCTCATGGCGCCAGGCCAGGTGGGGCGCGAAGAGCACGGTGGAGCATGAGGCGTCGACAAAGCCGGCCGCTCCGATGCCGACAGCCATCACGTAGTGGCGGGAGCGGAGCTCGGAGATGAGGTCGGCGATGGTGTCCTCGACCTGGGTCGGGTTCGTCGACGGAGTGTCGCGGCCTACACGCTCGAGAACCAGCCCGTCCTCGTTGACCACGCCCGCCTTGACGCACGTGCCGCCGATGTCGATGCCGATGGCGAGCCGCTGGGTCATCGGCGTACGTCTCGCGCCAGGTCTGCGGCACCGATGAGGCCGGCTTCGTTGCCGAGCGTGGCGAGCCTCATCTGGAGGTGGGGGCGGTATTCGGATCCGGGCAGTGCTGCCTCGAAAGCTCTTTCGGCGCGCCCCATGAGCAGCTCGCCGGCCTCCGAGACTCCTCCACCGAGTGCGACGACGCCAGGGTCGAGGATCGCGGCAAGACTGGCGATGCCCTCTCCCAGCCAGGTGCCGAGGTCGCCCAGCAGGTCGATGCACATTGGGTCCCCCGAATTTGCGAGCCGGGTGATCATGGGGCCGGTGATCTTGTCGGGCTCGCCCCCAGCGACCTCTAGCAGTGGACCAGCCGCGGCGTCGACACTGGCGCGCTCTCGTGCTGCCCGGACGAGCGCCGTGCCGCTGGCGTACTGCTCGAAGCAACCGAAGCGCCCACACCCGCACTCGTGACCACCTGGCACGACGCGGAAGTGTCCGATCTCCCCGGCGACGCCGAAGGCGCCGCGCATCAGCTGACCGTCGACGACCACTCCGCCTCCGACTCCGGTGCCGACGGTGACGAGGAGCAGGTCGTCGGCGTCGGCGCCGGCGCCGAACCGGAACTCGCCCCAGGCGGCGGCGTTGGCGTCGTTCTCGACGATGACGGGTATGCCGATCTGTCTCTCGACGAGGTCACGTAAGGCCGTGTCGCGCCAGTCCAGGTTGGGGGCGAAGATGACGGTCGCCCGGTCGGCGCTGATCCAGCCGGCAGCACCGATGCCAACCGCCTTCACCTCGTGACGCTGCGTCAGGTCCCGGACCACATCGACGATCGTGCTGTCCACCCCGGCGACATCGTCTGGTGTCTGCCGGCGGAGCCTCTCGACGACCTCGCCGTCCGGTGTCACCGCTCCCGCCGCGATCTTCGTCCCGCCCACGTCGACACCGATCGTCAATGACATCCGCTCAGTCCTCCGCTTGTCGATCTCGTCGAACGGCACGTCACCCTCGCGGTTCCGCGCTGCGGTGGGGCTGCACCGCGCGAAGTGTGGCCGCTTCTTCGCCAACCGATCCGACCGACTCCTGACCCATGAGGGGCCATTGTGTCGGATCCGGCGGCCGATGCCACCTCCCGCGTCCCGGTCGACGTCTCAGCCGAGGGTCTCGACGCGCTTCTTCAGCCCCTTGAGGGCCGTGTCGATGATGACCTTCTCCCCCTTACGCTTCAGCATGCCGATCATGGGGATCGACAGGTCGACGGCAAGCTTGTAGGTCACCTCGGTCCGATCACCCCTCGGCTCGAGCACGTAGGAGCCCGCCATGGACTTCAGCATCTGTGCAGTGACCAGCGACCAGGAGACCTGCCGGTTCCCGTCCCACTCGTAGGACAGCGTGTACTCGTCCTTGATGGGCGCCGCGTCGAGCACGAACGCGACCTCGCCGGCGCGTCCGTCCTCATCCTCGGTCACCACCTCCGCCGACTTCACGCCCTTGGCCCACTGCGGGTAGGACTCGAAGTCGGCGATGACAGCCATCACGGCGGCCGGGTCAGCGTCGATCTCGATGCTCGACGTGGTGTCTGCCATCTGCTGCCCCTAGGACGTCTCGTCTACAGGTGGTGCACTTTGCCGGCCCGAGACTACCCGCTCGCTCGGCGGTACACGCCGGGTTCCTAGCTCCCGGAGCTCCTCCAGTGCGGGCCTGACCCCGAGCGGGGGGGTGCGCCTTCAGGCGGCAACGCATACCGCGCGTTGGTCAGCCGTGGGTTCGTCGACCGCTCCTGACGGGCTCACGGCTCGGCCACGGTAACCTCACGAAGACCAGCCGCGAGAGGAGGCCCGTAGCAGTGAGCCTGCATGAGTTCACCGCTCCAGCAACATACTCCGTTCCCGCGACCGGCAGCCTGACTGACGACATAGTGGCGAACGCCCACCATCGTGGCGACCAGGTCGTCATGACTCGCCGGCGAGGCGAGACCTGGAGCGACGTCACCGCGCACGAGTTCCTGAGCGAGGTGCGGTCGGCTGCCAGGGGGCTGCTGGCGGCCGGCGTCGCCCCCGGGGACCGCGTCGCTCTGATGTCGAAGACTCGCTACGAGTGGACTCTGCTCGACTATGCGATCTGGTACGCCGGTGCGGTCACCGTCCCGCTCTACGAGACGTCCTCGAAGGAGCAGGTCGCGTGGATCCTCGCGGACTCCGCGGCAGTTCTCGCGGTGGCCGAGACTGCTGATCACGTCAGCACGATCGAGCAGTCTCGCGGGCAGCTGGTAGAGCTGCGTGAGGTCGTCTGCCTCGACCAGGGCGGACTCGACAAGCTCATGGCCGCCGGCAGCCAGGTGAGCGACCACGATCTCGAGTCTCGACGAGCCGCGGTGGCGCCGGACTCCCTGGCCACGCTCATCTACACCTCCGGGACAACCGGACGGCCGAAAGCCTGCATGCTCACGCACGGCAACTTCATGTTCGAGCTCGGTGTCGCGACCCTGGTCCTCGACGACCTGTTCGACCCCGACGGGGCCAGCACGCTGCTCTTCCTTCCACTCGCACATGTCTTCGCGCGCATCATCCAGGTCGGCGCGGTGAAGATGGGGGTACGGCTAGGACACTCTGCCGACATCAAGAACCTGCTGGACGACCTCGGCTCCTTCCAGCCGACCTTCATCCTGGCTGTGCCACGGGTTTTCGAGAAGGTGTTCAACACCGCCAGTCAGCGCGCCACCGCCGACGGTCGGGGCAAGATCTTCAACGCTGCTGTTGCCACCGCGGTCGCGTACAGCCAGGCGCAGGACAGCAGCGGCCCCGGCCAGCTGCTCAAGGGGCGCCACGCCCTCTTCGACCGACTCGTCTACCGCAAGCTGCGGGCAGCGCTCGGAGGGAAGACCCGGTACGCGATCTCCGGAGGGGCGCCGCTGGGAGAGCGCCTTGCCCACTTCTTCCGAGGTATCGGGCTGCCGGTGATGGAGGGGTACGGCCTGACCGAGACCACTGCCGCCTTGACCGTGAACATCCCTGGCTCGGAACGGATCGGGACGGTGGGAAGGCCGCTGCCCGGTACGTCGGTGCGAGTCGCCGACGACGGAGAGCTCTTGTTCAAGGGCGGGCAAATCTTTGCCGGCTACTGGCACGACGAGGCCGCGACCGCCGAGGTCATCGACGACGACGGCTGGTTCCACACAGGCGATGTCGGGGAGGTCGACGACGACGGCTTCGTGCGCATCACCGGGAGGAAGAAGGAGATCCTGGTGACCGCGGGCGGCAAGAACGTCGCTCCGACGGTGCTCGAGGACCGAGTCCGGTCGCACGGCCTGGTCAGCCAGTGCATGGTGGTCGGCGACGGCAAGCCCTTCGTGGCGGCGCTGGTGACGATCGACCAAGAAGCACTCGGAGCGTGGCGTGAGACCCATGGGAAGGCCGGGGGCATCAGCGCCTTGCTGCGTGACCCGGACCTCCTAGCGGAAGTCCAGGGCGCGGTCGACGACGCCAACAAGGCGGTGTCCCAAGCGGAGGCGATCCGCAAGTTCGCCATTCTCGCCGTCGACTGGACCGAGGAGACGGGCGAGCTCACGCCCACCCTGAAGCTGAAGCGCGCGGTGGTGACGCGCCGCTTCTACGACGAGGTCGAGTCCCTATACCAGTAAGCATCACCGCTGCGTCAGGGTGGTTCGAAGAGCTCACACTGGCGCGGCAGCGAGCAGGAGCTCCCGCAGCCGCATGTCCTCGCGGACGGGGGTCGGCAACACCTCGGATGCTTGTCGATCCTTGCTGGACAAGAGCTCCACGATGCCAGCCGCCACCTGACTCGGAGTACGTGGATCGACCACCAACCCTGAGCCGGCCACCTGCATGGTCTCCGGTGCTCCACCGGAGTCCCCCACCAGTACCGGGACTCCTGACGCGATTGCTTCGAGAAAGACGATTCCGAACGCCTCGGGCTCAAGCCCCCATAGGCGGGTCCGGCAAGGAAGTGCGAAGACGTCTGCCATCGCATAGGCGAGCGGCATCTCTTCCCATGGCCGGCTCGAGACGAAGGTCACCGACTGCGCGACTCCTACCCGGCGCGCAAGCCGCACCAGTCGACCTCGTGAGGGTCCGTCGCCGACGATGACAAGCCTCGCGTCGGGGTGCTGGGTCAGTACCTGTGGCCAGGCCTTGATCAGCGTGTCGTGGCCCTTGCGACGTACCAACCGCGACGCCGAAAGCACGACGGGCTGGTCGTCAGACAGCCCCAGCTTGGGTCGCCACACGCTCTTGTCGAGACCGGGCTTGAAGCGCTCTCTGTCAACCTCTGGAGACAACCGCCGCATCCTCGCGGCCGCTTGTGTTGAGAGCGCCGAGGCGATCTCTCGACGGCAGTACTCGCTCACAAAGGTCAAGATGTCCACGTCCTCGCCGATCCGCCGAAGAAGCGATCGAGCGACGGGCACCTTCGACCACCACACCTCGTGACCGTGGGTGAGACCGACGACGGTCGCCACACCGGCTCTGCGCCTCAGGCCTCGAGCAAGCAGACCCAACGGGGCAGCCGCTCCGAACACGACAGCGTCGCAACCGTGACCGACAGCAACGCGCCGCACGGATCGGGCGAGCCGCCAGGTGGGAAGCAGTATCCGGGCCCGGTCACGGACCACGAGGTAGGGAATGCCGCGGTCGATCGCATCTGATCCCGACATCCGTGCTGTATAGACGACGAGCTCGTCAGCGCTGAACCCCTCGCACAGCGAGTAGACGAACGACTCGATCCCCCCGCGCCGAGGCGGAAAGTCATTGGTCACGACAAGGGTCTTCGTCATCCCTGCGATGCCAACGCTCGAAGGGAGCGCCGCCAACGCTGCGTGAACGCCTCCTCGGACGTTCCTAGCTGACGGAAGGCGCTCGACAAGTCGTCGGGGCGCTCGACGACGAAACGATAGAACCGCACGAGACTGCGCTCCCCGTACATCTTCGCGATCAGCCGGTTGGCGAGCCAGGCCTGCTCGTAGGCTAGCTCAAGATCACCGGACGCCGCCGAGAAGTCCTCGTTGTCAGGCAGGGCCGCCGGCGCGCCGTTGCGGCGTACGTCACGTATGACGGCGCGCGCCGACACCGAGATGGGGACGTCGACCGCCCCGACACCCACATAGTCGGCGAAGCCTTCCGCCACCCACAGCGGCATCTCGACGACAGCGGCGCCAGTGGCGGCGTGGGTGGCCTCATGCGTGATGACGACCCGTGAACCGATAGGGCCCAGCCGGTCGAACACCCTGGCATTGACCACGATCACGACTTGGGAGGCAGGACGATCGGAGCCGTCCACAGTCGTCGTGACAGCCGCGATCTTGTCGTAGCTGCCAGGTGTGGCGGCGAGTATGGCCTCAAGCTGCTCGGTCGAGCGGGGAGCGTAGGCGACCAGTGTGCCCGTCCACCAGGGAACCACGGACTGCAAGTCGCGAACCGCTTGCCGAAGTCTGTGGTCGATGCGCTCGGTGTCAGCCGTCGTGGTTGCGGCAGCCACTGTGCGCTCAGAGCGGCGTACCACCAGCCGTTCGAACAGCCAGATGGGGGCACGCTCTTCCTCCGCTGCCTGCAAGTCGACGATGAACACCTCGTCCCCACGCTCGACAAAGGTGTAGGAGACGGTCATCCGGGCGGGCAAGGACGCGGACCGCCGCAGCGAGTAGGTGATCTCGACCGCCGCCTGCCAAGCGTCACCGCCGAGCCGACGCTCCTCGGCCGGCCCCAGCCCGGCTTCAGCGGCCACGTAACGTGTGTCGAGGCTGTTGACCCCCAGCGCTCGAAGGTTCCTGTACGTCGTCTCGCCGCGCTGCTGGGATTCCACCGTGGAGGTGTCCCAGGCAGCCAGGTAGGTCGCCTGGCTGCCTCGGCTGATGGCGCTCGCCTGACGTTCCAACGCATCACGCGCAAGCGCATCGCGCCGAGCGGCGGGGTCGTCGGTTACCTTCTGGGTGGGAGTGGAGCGGCCATCACTGAGCAGCCGATCGGTGTTGTCATCGAAAACCAGCCAGCCTACCGCGCTTGCCGCGATGAGGAACGCCACGAGAGCGGCGAACGTACGCGACTGCTGCTGCCCTGCCACCAGTAGATCCTAGGTCGAAGCCGAGAGTCTCCGGTTGTAAACGGCAGCGGGGCCCAGCGGCCAGGAGCCTCAGCCGATGCGCACGGCCATGTTGACAGGCATGGAGTGGACCGAGACGATCTCGACGGGTCGGCTGGGGTTTGCGGCGTGGACGAGGCGGCCACCCCCGATGTACATCCCCACATGGGAGATCGGCGAGTAGTAGAAGACGAGGTCCCCGGGCTGCAGGGCAGAAAGTGACACCGGGGTGCCGGCACCCGGTTGCATGCTCGAGGCGTGGGGTATGGAAACTCCGGCCGCCCTCCAGGCGTACATGGTCAGGCCGGAGCAGTCGAAGGCGTTGGGCCCTGCCGCGCCGTAGACGTAGGCGTCTCCCACTTGAGCGAGTGCCGTCCGGACGGCGGTCGCTGCCCGCGCCGACGTGGGGGCGGTGGCGACCGGCGTGCGGGGCGCGCTGCGCGTCGGCGCTGGGGCGACGTCCGGCTCCGGCTCAGCAGCCGGCTCAGCCACCTCGGCTGCCTCCGCTGCCTCTGCCGCCTCCGCTGCCTCCGCTGCCTCCGCTGCCTCCGCTGCCTCCGCTGCCTCCGCTGCCTCCGCTGCCTCCGCTGCCTCCGCTGCCTCCGCTGCCTCCGCTGCCTCCGCTGCCTCTGCGGCCTCCGCCGCGGCCTCCGCTGCTTCGGCGGCCTCTGCGGCCTCGGCTCGCTCGGCAGCCCGCTGTAGCCGGAGCAGTCTGG
>JAUJOO010000006.1:118225-139461 GCA_030447585.1 Nocardioidaceae bacterium
GCGGCCTCTGCGGCCTCGGCTCGCTCGGCAGCCCGCTGTAGCCGGAGCAGTCTGGCTCGCTCCGCTGCTTCCAGCTGTCCGAGCAGATCCTTGGCGTCTTGGATGCGGGCGTCCAGCTCGTTCTCGTGTTTGGTTGCGAGCACCTTCTCGGCGGTCACCGCGCTCAGCGCCTCTTCGGCCTGCTGCTCTTGGATGCCCAGCTGCTTCTGCTGCTGGGTCAACCGAAGGAGCAGACCGGCCTGTTGCTCCTCGACGAGGGAGCTCGTGGCCATGCTCTCCAAGAACTCGTTGGCGTCGGCGGAGGTGAAGAACGCCGCGGTAGGCGACGTTACCGAGGCGTTCTGGAAGTTGTTGACGGCCGTGCCGACGAGACGGTCGTGCAGCTTGTCGACTCGGCTGCTCTGGCGGTCCACGTCGGCCCGCAGCGTCTGGTAGCGGGTCTGGGCCTCCTGCATCCGCACTCGGGCCGCGTTGAGGTTCTCGGACGCGATCTCAGCCCGATGGTTGAGGACCTCGAGGCGCTGCTTCACCTCGCTGATCGTGGGCTTGTCGCCGCCGTTGGTTCCGTCGGGTTCAGCGGACCCCTCGGGGGCGAGCACCAGACTGGTAACCAGTGCAGCAGCGCACACCAAGGCGGCGCGGATGGCGAAGGATGACTCTTGACGTGTGTGGCCGAACGACACGGGTCGACGGTCTCCCATCTCAGTAGCACTCCAGGCAACAGGAGAAGCGTCCTGCTCGAGCGGCCTCCGTTGCGAACGACGAGGGACGCGGTGGTGCAAAGCCACGGGCCACCCTACAGAGAGCGCCCGAGGGGGTCCAGTCCGCCCCGGAATCGACGAGTCGGCCCCGGAGTGTCGCTACAACGCGCTCAACAGCCAGTCACAAAGGGTGAGAACTGCTGCCATCGGGCAAGTTGCGGCGAGCAGTCGTCACGGGCTTTCCGGATGCCGGGACTCGGTCGCCTCGACCATCCGAAGCGGCGGCACGAGACCAGCGTCAGCTAGTACCTTGATAGCGCGGCGCTCCTCGTCATCGAGCTCCACACCGTACGGCGGCCCGCCTAGCAGGACGGTGACGACGCAGTCGCCACACCCGAGGCCGCGCACCGCACAGCGGTCGCAGTCGACGACGAGGGGGAGCTGGGAAGCAGCGCCACCGCCGCCGCCGGCTCGGGAGGACGGCCGATCCTCGCCGTGAGCATGGAACGCGGAAGGCCGAGGCCCAGGAACGGAGCGGGATGCCTCTGCGGCCATGACGACCTCCGACGGTGAGGGGAACTGCGGTCACACAAGACATTAGGGGTGGCCTCCGACAGTCTTCACCCGAGGTGGCCACCACCTCGAAGTAGTCAGCCGTCCCCAGCGCTCAGACCGGCCCCAACGGCAGGTGCGGCGGCGCCGGTAGCTCGACCCGGAGATCGTCGCCCCGGCGTACCTCTCCCCCGCGGATCACCACCGCCATGATCCCGGCCTTACGCACCAGCGTTCCGTCGTCATCGCGAGCAAGGGTCGCCTTGGTCAGACCGGACTGGAACCTGTCGAGCTGGCGACACGGGTTGCGTAGGCCGGTAACCTCGACGACTGCCGAGTCGCCAAGGTGCAGCAGTGTGGACCGGGGAAGGTTAAGCAGGTCGACACCCCGGGTGGTGATGTTCTCGCCGATGTCACCTGGCCGCACCACGAAGCCGGCTTCCGCCAGCTCCTCGTGCAGCTCTGCATGGACGAGGTGAACCTGGCGGAGGTTGGCTTGCCCCGGGTCGCGCCGCACCCTCGACCGATGTTGAACGGTCTCACCCTCGTGGGCGTCACCGGCCACCCCTCGACCGGCCAGGAGCGTTACGGCCGATTGCGGCCGCTTGCTGAAGGTGTGACGACTGCTGGCCGCGACCGAGACGACAAAGGAACCCACTAGACACCCATGGCGGCCACAAGAGCCTGCGACGACACCGACCGGGCACCCATCTTCGTGACACTCTCCGCCACCTCGCGGTCCGTCGAGACGACAACGAGCGGCCTGCCCTCGGGCTCGACGAACACGAGCTGGCGGATCGTGTCATCGGCGATGACACCAGGCGGACTGAAGAGCACCCGAACGCCCCGAGGCGGGCTGATGACGGGTGGATGCTTCAGCTCGGCGCCGTCGAAGACGATCGTGGTCTCGATGCGTTTGCCTGCCACCAGGGCGGCGACCTTGCTCGCCAGCCGGTTGCGCTGCTCCTCCAGTGGAGCGGTGGGCCAGGCGGACTTCGACACGTTGTAGCCGTCGATGATCAGGTGGGCGCGCGGCAGCTCGAGCAGTCGCCGCAGGAGCATCGGGTCGTCGCCCAGCAGGGACCGGCCCACACCGGCAACACCAGGATCCACCCCTGGCTCCACCGCTCGCACCGAGTCAGCGGGCAGCATGTCGCTGGGCGGCAGGGCGAGCTCGCGCCGCAGCCCTGCAGCACTGTCCATGACAGTGTCGAGGAGAAGACGTAGCCGCATCGTCTCCGCGTCGCGGTCGTCACGCACGGCCCGGCGGGCTGACGTCGTCTGCGACTCGAGCCGCTTGACCCGTGCCCGTAACCGACGTGCCTCCGCCGCCGCGGCCCGCTGCGCGATCTCACCCTCCCGCCGCAGGTCCGCTATCACCGAGTCCGCCGAGGCTGCCGCCTCTTGGACCTGCCTGAGCTCCGAGCGGGTCTGGCCGAGGGTACGGCGAAGGGTCGCGTTGTCCGACTTCAGCTCCTCGACCTGAGCCCGGAGCTTGTCGCGGACAGCCTTCGCCTCGGAGCGGGCGGCGACCAACGCAGCCTCGAGCCTGTCGACGGTGTCCTGCAGGTCACCACCGGAGGCTGTGTGTCGCTGCACCTCGTCATCGATGGCTTCCTTCACGACGGACTCCCAGCCGTCGGTCCGGACGATGAACGCAAGTGCGCCCATCTCGGCCAACGACTCCGGCACGTCTGGTGGACTCCCCGCGTCCAACAGCCCCGCCAGGCTCGGGACCATAGCCCGGACCTGCATCGCCAGGTGCTCCCGGAACTCGTCGTCTCCGTCCAACGAGGCAGCGATCTGCCCACCGACAAGCTTGGCGCGCTTACTGGGAGCGAACGAGACAGACTTGCGAAGTGCCGCAGGCACGTGCACCAGCGGCACCCGGCCGAGCCCTTGGGATGCCAGGGCAACCACCCTGCTGCGCAGCCGGGGTGACAGAGCCTCCGTCGTAAGGCTCGCGCCCCAAGCGGTCGTGGGCTCCTCGCCACCGCTCATCCGGACTCAGCTCCCGGTCGCGCCACGACTTCGATGACATCATCGCGCCCGCACCACCGGCACGACACCGACGCGACCCGCTCCGACAAGATGTCGGTGTCGTCGACCGTCGCTGCGCCGGCGGGGTCGAGATGCCAGAACTCCCGAGTCCTGGCCTCGCGTACGACGTCGAACCGCGTCATGTTGCCGCGGCCACCGCAACGCCACCGGTGCTGTGGGTCAGGCACGGCGAGCACAGTCGGGCGCTCGGACACCCGCCGGAACGAGGTTCCGGTCTCGGCGGCGTTGCTCATCGGCAGGCCTTTCTGCGGGTCACGGCATCAGCGCAGGCGCCATCACACCTCCAGCGTAGTGGCGGGGCGGCCGAGACTCGCGTCGATTGCCGTCCGGTGTCGGGCGTCGCGAGCCGGGTTGCCGCGCGTCGCCGGCGGTTTCGTCGGTGACCGGGCCTACCGTTCGGTTCATGAGCAACCTGCTCGACACCTCGACCGTGACGACCGCCCAAGCGGCATACCAAGGAGGCGCTCAGCAGACGTTCGACGAGCTGGGCACGGCGCTGCGCGACGTGATCTTCTGCGTGGTGGACCTCGAGACCACCGGTGGGTCCGCGGCCGGCGGCTCGTCGATCACCGAGATCGGCGCCGTCAAGGTGCGTTGTGGTGAGGTGCTGGGAGAGTTCCAGACGCTCGTCCGGCCGAGTGAGCCGATCCCGCCTTTCATCTCGGTGCTCACGGGCATCACCAACTCTATGGTGGCCGACGCGCCCCGTATCGAGACGACGCTGCCGGCGTTCCTGGAGTTCGCCCGCGGCTGTGTGCTGGTCGCGCACAACGCGCCGTTCGACGTCGGCTTCCTGCGCCACTACTGCGCGGCGACAGGCATCGGGTGGCCACGCTTCGACGTCCTCGACACAGCGAAGCTCGCGCGGCGGGTCATCACCCGAGACGACGCCCCCGACTGCAAGCTCTCGTCGCTCGCCCGGCTCTTCCACGCCTCCACGACGCCCAACCACCGGGCGTTGTCAGATGCGCGGGCGACCGTCGACGTCCTGCACGGCCTGCTCGAACGCCTCGGCAACCTGGGAGTCCACACGCTCGAGGAGCTGCAGACCTTCTCCTCCCGGGTGTCGGCGGCGCAGCGCAAGAAGCGCCACCTCGCCGAGCAGCTGCCGCACGCGCCGGGCGTCTACCTCTTCCGCGACCACCGTGGCAAGGTGTTGTACGTCGGGACGTCGAAGGACCTGCGCTCGCGTGTGCGCACTTACTTCACCGCCAGCGAGACCCGCTCGCGCATGGGGGAGATGGTAGGGCTCGCCGAGTCGGTCGAGGCCATTGCCTGCACCACCGCGCTGGAGGCGGAGGTCCGCGAGCTGCGGCTCATCGCCGAGCACAGGCCACGCTACAACCGGCGCTCGAAGTTCCCCGAACGAGTCAGCTGGGTGAAGCTCACGGTCGAGCCCTGGCCGCGGCTGTCCCTCGTGCGGCAGGTCCTCGACGACGACGCCGACTACCTCGGACCCTTCCGCTCCCGCAAGCAGGCAGAGGCGGCGGTGGCCGCTCTGCACGAGAGCTTCCCGATCCGTCAGTGCAGCGGCCGGCTGCCGAAGAAGCCCAGCGGTAGCGCGTGTGCACTGGCGGAGATGGGTAGGTGCCTGGCACCGTGTGACGGGACCGCTCGCGAGGGCGACTACCTCATCACGGTCGAGTCCGTACGCCGCAGCCTCGACTCGTCCCCGGCCCCGGTCACCGCGGCGATCGGGAAGCGGATGGAGGCCCTCGCCTGCGCCGAACGCTTCGAGGAGGCCGCCTCCCACCGCAACCGGATGACCAGTTTCGTCCGCGCGGCCGCCCGCACCCAACGGCTGCGCGCCCTGACCGGCTGCGCCGAGATCGTCGCCGCTCGGCGCGGGGACGACGGTCGGTGGGCGGTTCACGTGATCCGGCACGGCAGGCTTGCCGCGGCGGGCGTCATACCCACGGGGGTGAGCGCTCGCGAGTGGACCGACGCCCTGCGACGAGGCGCCGACACGGTCGTGCCTGGCCCCGGACCCGCTCCGGCGGCTACCGCCGAGGAGTCCGAGAAGCTGCTTCGCTGGCTGGAGCAGCCCGGTGTCCGGCTCGTCCACGTCGACGGCACCTGGTCGTGCCCGATCAACGGCGCCGAGTCGAGGCGTGAGCTGCTCGACGCGATCGACGCCTCCAGGGACTCGATGACACGCTTCGACGACCCGCGACAGTCGGCAACCCTTAGTCGTCCTGCGCGTTGACCCGCCGCCCGCTCTGCCCTCACCGCGGCAAGCACCTCCGGGGAGCCGTCCTGCGCGTTGACCCGCCGCCCGGTGCGGGAAACGTCAGGCCGACGTCGTACGGAGCAGCACGGCCGGGGTTTCGCGGTGGAGCAGCCCCACCGGCTCGCGGTCGTCATACGCTCAGGTCCATGACTGACTCGCCGCTGCGCACGGCGCCGTACGGCTCCTGGGCCTCCCCCATCACCACGGAGCTGCTTACTGCCGGCACCGTGGGCCTTCGTGAGACTCGGATAGACGGAGATGAGGTCTACTGGCTCGAAGGCCGCGCCAGCGAGGGAGGTCGGACCGTCCTGGTCCGTCGCACTGCCGACGGCGTCCGCGTCGACGTGACAGCTGACCCGTTCAACGTGCGCTCCCGCGTCCATGAGTACGGCGGCGGCGCCTATGCCGTGACCGGAGGGCTCGTCGTCTTCGCCAACTTCGCCGACCGCCGCCTGTACCTGCTCGACACGACCAAGCCCGGCAGCGAGCCGGCGCCACTTACTCCTGAGGGCGGGTTCAGGTACGCCGCCCCCGAGCTCGACGTACGACGCAGACGCCTCATCGCCATCCGTGAGGACCACAGCCAACCGGACGCGGAGCCGGTCAACACGCTGGTCAGCCTGGACCTCGACGGCGGCAACGACGACGGGGGCCGCGTCATCGTCGACGGGAGCGACTTCGTCAACTCCCCGACGCTCGACCCGGACGGCCGAAGGCTCGCGTGGGTCACGTGGGACCACCCCGCCATGCCGTGGGACAACACCACTGTGTGGGTCGCAGACGTGACCGAGGACGGGTCCCTGTCTCACGCCCACGCCATCACCGACGGGACATATGCGGCAGGCCAGCCGCGCTGGGCGCCAGACGGGAGACTCTTCTACATATCCGAGCAGAGCGGCTGGGCGAACATCACCTTCCTGGACCTGGACAACCCCGGCGAGGCCTCGGCTCCACTGCCGCGCTGGGAGCTGGAGTTCGGCCAACCCGGCTGGTCTCTCGGCTCGTCGGACTACGACTTCACCGCTGACGGCCGGCTGCTGTGCAGCCTGGTCGAGCAGGGGGTGGGCTGGCTGGGGCTACTGGACCCCGCCGACGGTGCACTCATCCCCGTCGAAACGCAGGCGGTCGGCTTCGACGGCGTCCGGGTCAGCGGCGAAGTGGCGGTCTTCACGGCAGCCTTCCCGGCGGACTCGTCGGCCGTCGTACGCCTTGGGCTCCATGACGCCGAGACCACCTTCGAGGTGTTGCGGCGCGCGACCGACCAGCGGCTCGAAGCGGCAGACATCAGCGTGGCCGAGACCGTCGAGTGGGACAACAGCCGGGGCCAGAATGTGCACGGCTTCTTCTACCCGCCCGCCAACGCGCGTTTCTCCGCACCTGCTGACGAGCCGCCTCCGCTGCTGGTCCTCTCTCACGGAGGCCCCACCGGGATGGCGACGCCCGGGCTGAACCTGGGGCTGCAGTACTGGACGAGCCGCGGCTTCGCCGTGCTCGATGTCAACTACGGCGGCAGCACCGGCTTCGGTCGCGCCTACCGCGAGCGACTACGTGGCGAGTGGGGTGTCGTCGACGTGGACGACTGTGCCACCGGTGCGCGAGCGCTCGCGGATGCCGGGCGCGTCGACGATGACCGGCTGGCGATCCTCGGCGGCAGCGCCGGTGGCTATACGACCCTGTGTGCGCTGACGTTCACCGACGTGTTCAAGGCAGGTGCCAGCTTCTTCGGCATCGGTGACCTGGAGGCGCTCGTGCGGGACACGCACAAGTACGAGTCACGGTACGTCGACGGGCTCATCGGGCCGTACCCGGAGGCAATCGAGCGCTACCTCGAGCGCTCCCCCATCCACCACGTCGACCGCCTCAACAGCCCGATGATCCTGCTCCAAGGCGCCGATGACGAGGTGGTTCCGCCCAACCAGGCGCAGAGCATGGCCGACGCGCTGCGAGCGAAGGGTCTGCCGGTGGCACTGGTGATGTTCGAGGGCGAAGGTCATGGCTTCAGGCAGCAGGCCAACATCGCCCGCGCGCTCGAGGCGGTGCTGTACTTCTTCAGCCGGATCTTCGGGTTCACTCCCGCCGACCCCATCGACCCCGTCCCCATCGACAACCTGCCTTGAGCGATCTGCCCGCGGGCTACCACCGTTGCGGGGGCTTCTGCGCGAGTTGATCTCTCGGGGCAGGTTCCCGCACTACGTGGTGACGTCTCAGCGTCCGGCGAGTCTCTCCACCGACGCCAACCCCTCCGGAGTCCCTGGCCAGTGCCGAGACAACGCCTCTGGACCAGATCGCCGTACGACGGAGCGCAGCACGCACGCCACCATGATCGCGTCGTCGGCGTACCCGAGCACCACGCGCCACCACACGACAAGAATGCTGCCAGAACCGATCGTCACTGAACGGGGCTCATGCCTGCGCGCCTGGCTACGCTTGGCGCGCCCCTGGTACGCACGACGACGTTCGTCTCGGCAGCCGAACACGAGCCGCCGAGCAACCAAGCGAGGCCTAGATGAGCGGGATCGACGTCCGCAACGTCCCCGAACGCAGCCGCTACGAGGCCTGCATCGGAGAGCGAGTGGTGGGCTACTCCGACTACGAGCTGTCCGACCGCGTTATCGCGTTCACGCATGCTCGGGTCGAGCCGGCCTACGGCGGCCAGGGCATCGCCTCGCAACTGGCCCGCGCCTCGCTCGACGACGTACGCCGAGAAGGCGTCCGCTCGGTACGCCCGGTCTGCTCCTTCTACGCCTGGTACATCGAGCAGCACCCCGAGTACGCCGACCTCGTCGCATCATGAGGACTGCGCCGGCTCCGTTGCAGCACCCCATGCTCTCCTCAGGTGTGAATGCCGCGCGTTAGACGGTATGGGGAGTCACTGGCTGGGGCCTCGCTCACCGCCGCTTCTCCTGCCCACTTGACAAACGGCTCCACATAATAGGCTCAGCGAGTCGCACGCCGCAGGACTGTCCGAGTCTGAGGAGTCACCGTGATCACCGCCATCGTGTTCATCAAGGCCGAGGTGTCCCAGATCCCCGAGGTCGCCCAGGAGATAGCCTCCATCGTCGGCGTCAGCGAGGTGTACTCGGTGACCGGCGACATCGACCTCATCGCCTTACTGCGGGTCCGCAAGCATGACGACGTCGCCGCCCTCGTGCCGGACCACATCAACAAGGTCCCCGGCGTCTTGGCCACCGAGACACACATCGCCTTCCGCACGTACTCGAGTCACGACCTCGAGGCAGCGTTCTCGCTGGGTGCCGAGGAGTAACCCGCAAACGATCCGCCGCGAACAGTCCGACTTTCACGGCGCCAGGACAGCGTGACGGTCGGACCCTTCCGCAGGATCTCCCGCAGACACCGACCTCAGCGGGACGCCGCCGAGATCCAGGCCGAAAGCTTCTGTTTCGCGGCGCCTGAGTCGACGGCATCGGCCGCCCGGCCGAGTCCAGCCAGCAGCCGCTCCTCCAGCGGAGCGTCGGAGACCTCGTACGCCGCGATGCCGGCAGCCGCGTTCAGCAGTACGGCGTCGCGCACCGGCCCTTCCTCCCCGTCGAGCAGCCGACGCACGACAGCGACGTTGAACTGCACACTTCCGCCCCGGAGGTCCTCGGAGCGCGCCGCCGGCACACCCACGTCCGCCGGGTCGAGCTTCTGCTCACTCACCGCTCCCCCGACGATGGACCAGACCTGCGACGTGGTCGTGGTGGTGATCTCGTCGAGTCCGTCGTTGCCCCGGAAGACGAAGCCATCGACGCCGCGCTGTGCCAGCACCCCAGCGATGATCCCGGCCAGCCGAAGGTCCGCCACCCCCACCGCCTGAGCGGCCGGCCTGGACGGGTTCGCCAGCGGACCGAGGAAGTTGAACGTGGTCGCGACTCCGAGCTCGCGTCGTGGCACCGCCGAGTGGCGAAGCGCAGAGTGGAACACCGGCGCGAAGCAGAAGGTGAGCCCCACCTCTCGCGCGATCTCCTCGACCCGCTCGGTGGACAGGGTGAGTGGGACGCCAAGGCCCTCCAGCACGTCTGCGGAGCCGCACGACGACGAGGCGGCCCGGTTGCCGTGCTTGACTACCGGGATTCCCGCGCCGGCGGTCACCAGCGCCGCCATGGTGGAGATGTTGACCGTGTGGGAGCGGTCGCCACCGGTCCCCACGATGTCGACGGCTCGAGCGTCGTACGACATCGGCGCACAGAACTCGTACATGGTGGCAACGAGTCCCTCTACCTCCTCCACCGTCTCGCCCTTCGCTCGCAGTGCCACCGCGAAGCCGGCGATCTGCGACGGCGTGGCGGCACCGGCGAGGATCTCGCGCATCGCCCAACCGGTCTGGTCAGCGCTCAGGTCATTCCCGGCGATCAGCGTCGAGAGCACGTCGGGCCAGGTGAAGCTCCGGTCGTCCACGACGCGGTCAGCCGGGGGTGAGCTGGGCCCGCGGCCGGAGCAGGGCGATCACCGTGTCGGCCAAGATGAGCGGGTCGATGGGGTGGATGAGGGATGCGTCCGCCCGGGACCAGGTGGCGAGCCAACCGTCCTCGCGGCGTCCGACGATCACCAGGACCGGCGGGCACTGATAGATCTCGTCCTTGAGCTGGCGGCAGATGCCAAGGCCTCCGGCTGGGGCTGCCTCGCCGTCGAGGATCGCAAGGTCCACCCCCCCGGCGTCCATGGTGGAGATCACGACCGGTTCGGTGGCGCACTCGACGTACTCGATGGGGGGCAGGTCGGGGTGCGGCCGTTTGCCGAGTGACGCGATGATCTCGCTTCGCGTGTGGGAGTCGTCGCTGTAGACCAGCACCAACATGTAGGGACCTGCCTCGAGACCTTGACGTGTGTGTCGGATGCTACCGGGAACAGCCGGTATGCCGCGCCGCGGTCCGACCGGAGCTGACCCGCCCGGTGAGGCTACGGGTCGCCCGCGGAGGCCCTGGATGCCTCGGCCTGCGCTCGGGCCGCTTCGGCCTCTTCGCGGTCCAACCGCCTATCCTCGCGCGCTGCCTCTCGCTGGCTCTGGCGAACCCATTGGACGAACAGCACCGAGAAGAGCAGCCCTCCGACCAGGTCACCGGCCGCCCACAAAATGCCGCCCGCCAAGTGCTGGTCCTGCGCCGGGGTCGGCGACCAGGCGCGGTCGGTGGTGAGATACCAGTCGCCTCCGATCAACGTGTCCATCGACATGATGGTCACACCCAGGAACGCGTGGAAAGGCAGCGTCGCGAAGACGGTGAGCAGGCGAAAGCCGTGACTCACCCGGCCCGGTACCGGGTCCAACCCCAGCAGCGGCCAGAAGAACAACGAACCGATGACCACGAAGTGCAGGTGCAGCAGGTCGTGCAGCAGCGCTGACTCGAGCGTCGCGGCGTACCAGCCCGAGAAGTACAGCGCCCACGGGCTGACTATGAAGATCACCAAAGCAACCGGGGGGAAGGAGAGCACGCCAGCGACGCGGCTGTGCAGCAGGACCAGCAGCCAGCCGCGCGGTCGGCGTGGCAGGGTGCGAAGGGCCAGCGTCACTGGCCCCCCGAGGGCCAGGAAGACAGGGACGAGCATGGAGAGCACCATGTGCTGCACCATGTGCATGCTGAGCAGGACGTTGTCGTACGCGGCCAGCGAGGACGTCGTGGCCACGACCAGCGACCCGAGCCCCCCCACGCAGAAGCTGAATGTCCGAAGCAGCGGCCAGTGGTCACCGCGACGCGCCAACGTCCGCACCCCAGCGACGTACAAAGCGAGGACGATGGCCACCGCCGTCAGCGGGACGGGCTCGAAGGTCCACTGCGTGAGCACCCGCTCGAGTGATATCGCAGGGACCGAGTCACCCACGCCTGCGTGCGCCTGATAGCTCACAGCAGCCAGCGTAAGTGTCCCGCGACATGACCGTCGCTCGACCGTGCGGCCGACCCTCAGAGACCTTCCCGGCGCCCTGCTCGGTCCTAGCAGACACGCTTGGATTCCGGGCGGGGGGGCGCCGTGCCCAGCTAGGCGTCCCAGGACATAATGGCGTCGTGGCGACGTCTACGGCACTGCCGTCCTCTCGGCTCCACGGCCAACATGACCGGCCGAGCATGGTCAGCGTCGGGACCATCGTGTGGCTAGCCAGTGAGCTGATGTTCTTCGCGGCTCTTTTCGCCTGCTACTTCACCCTGCGCAACGCCACGCCGGAGACGGTCGCGCTGTGGGCACAGGAGACCGCCAAGCTCAACATCCCGTTCGCGGCGGTCAACACCACTGTCCTGGTGCTCAGCTCTGTCACGTGTCAGCTCGGCGTCTTCGCCGCAGAGCGTGGCAATGTCGGCAGAAGCGGCAGTCTGCTTGCGGTCGGCAAGTGGGGGCTGCGCGAGTGGTTCGTGCTCACCTACCTCATGGGCTCCTTCTTCATCGCCGGACAGGTGTACGAGTACGCCGCACTGATCAGCGAGAACGTCACCATCCCCTCGTCGGCGTACGGCTCGATCTTCTACCTCACCACCGGCTTCCACGGCCTCCATGTCACCGGAGGTCTCATCGCCTTCTTGTTCGTCATCGGCCGGACATTCATGGCCCGTACGTTCACCCACGAGCAAGCCGTGACGGCGATCGTCGTGTCGTACTACTGGCACTTCGTCGACGTCGTCTGGATCGGGTTGTTCGCGACCATCTACCTGCTGCAGTAACGGAGAAGAGGATGTCTTCGTGAAGTTCCTGTCGAGCCGCCGCCGGCACCCGCTTGCGGGCCTGCTGGTCGTGCTGCTCGGCCTGATCGCGGTGGGTGCGAGCTATTCGGCGTTCCGTCCGGCGGTCGCAGACGACACTCGCGACGACACGGAGCTGATTGCCGAAGGCCGCGAGCTCTACGTCGTCGGCTGTGCGTCCTGCCACGGTCTCAACGCCGAAGGCATCGTCACGAAGAGGGGCGACAACTACGGTCCCCCGCTGATCGGGGTCGGCGCCGCCGCCGTCGACTTCCAGGTGGGCACCGGACGGATGCCGGCGCAGCGTCCCGATACCCAGATCCCTGACAAGCACCCGGCGTACGGCGACGAAGAAGTCAGTGCCCTAGCGGCCTACATCGCCTCGCTCGGACCAGGCCCGGCCATCCCGGCCGAGGAGTACTACGACGTCACCGACGCCACCGAGGAAGAGATCGTGCGCGGTGGCCAGCTGTACCTCACAAACTGCGCCGCCTGCCACAACTACGCCGGCTCCGGCGGAGCACTTCCCGAGGGTCGCTACGCTCCGCCCGTCCGGGGGGTGGAGCCCAGGTACATCTATGAGGCGATGCTGACCGGTCCGCAGCAGATGCCCGTCTTCTCCGACGAGGTGCTCACCCCAGAGGACAAGCACGACGTGATCGCCTACATCGACTCGCTGGACACGCAGGCCAACTACGGCGGATCCAACCTTGGGTCTTTGGGGCCTGTCGGCGAGGGGATGTGGGCATGGCTGGTCGGCATCGGGTCGCTGGTGCTCGCAGCGGTGTGGATCGCCAACAACGGTGCCCGAGCCGGGAAGTCGAAGTCATGAGTCCCGACAAGTTCCACGACCCCGACTTCGAGCGCCACAAGGCCGGCAAGGACAACCCCGAGGACTACGGCCACGACCTCGACCGAGCGCCCGACTCCGACCCGGACGCCGAGCCCATCCCCAACCCAGGACTGCCGGAGCACACCCCCCGCCCTACCGACGTCGACGAGAGGCTCGAACGTCGCGCCGAGCGCCAGGTCGCGATGCTGTTCTTGGCCGCCGGGCTGCTGTCCGTCCTCTTCTGCGTGGCGTACTTCGTCTTCGAGCCGGGGATCGAGGGCGAAACCTTCGTCGGCATGGGCGCGTCGAACGCCTCCCTCGGACTGACGCTTGGCCTGGCGATGTTGCTCATCGGAATCGGCGCTATCCAGTGGGCGCGCAAACTGATGGGCGATCACGAGCTGATCGAGTACCGGCACGGCGCGCCGTCGAGCGCAGAGGACCGCGAGGAGGCGCTGGCGGCCTTCCGGGCGGGGTCGCGGGAGTCGGGCTTCGGGCGACGCAAGCTGATCCGCAACAGCATGCTGGGCAGCCTCGCCCTGCTCGGCCTCCCGGCAGTGGTCCTGCTTCGCGACCTCGGGCCGCTGCCGGGCCGCAAGCTCGAGCACACGGTCTGGAAGCGTGGCGTCCGGGTCGTCAACGACGTCACCGCACTGCCCCTGCGTCCCGAAGATCTGCGGATCGGCCAGCTCGTGAACGCTGAGCCTGCGTCGTTCTTCGAGCACGAGGGGCCCGACGGCGAGACTGTCCCCGCGGAGTACGAGGGGACCGAGCTCATCATCGAGAAGGGCAAGGCAGCCGTCATCGTCGTACGGATGAGCCCCGAGGAGATCACCCCGGTCAGCGGGCGCGAGAACTGGGGAATCGACGGTATCGTCTGTTACTCCAAGATCTGCACGCACGTCGGCTGCCCCATCAGCCTGTGGGAGCAGCAGACACGCCTGCTTCTGTGTCCTTGTCACCAGTCGACGTTCGACCTGACCGACGGCGCACGTGTCACGTTCGGACCGGCGGCAAGGGCGTTGCCGCAGCTGCCTTTGATGGTTGACGAGGAAGGCTACATCGTGGCCATGTCCGACTTCGAGGAGCCCGTGGGACCAAGCTACTGGGAACGAGGGTGAAGCCGTCATGAGCACTACCACGTCCAAGGCGTCCGTCGGACGCGGAGGCCAGAAGGGACAGAAGCCGAACCCGGTCGCCTGGCTCGACGAGCGGACCGGCCTGGCTGCGCTGAGCAAGAAGCAGCTGCGGAAGGTCTTCCCGGACCACTGGTCGTTCATGCTGGGCGAGATAGCCCTCTGGAGCTTTGTCATCTTGCTGCTGACCGGCGTCTTCTTGTCCTTGTGGTTCAAGCCGAGCATGACCGAGGTGGAGTACCTGGGGTCCTACGCCAACCTTCGCGGCCTGCACATGTCGGAGGCCTACGCCTCGACACTCGAGATCTCCTTCGACGTCCGCGGTGGTCTGCTGATGCGGCAGATGCACCACTGGTCGGCAAACCTCTTCATCGCCTCCATGATGATCCACATGCTTCGGGTGTTCTTCACCGGCGCTTTCCGCAAACCTCGTGAGATCAACTGGCTGATCGGCCTGGGGCTGCTCCAGCTGGGGATCATCGAGGGCTTCGCCGGCTACTCGCTTCCCGACGACCTGCTGTCTGGCATCGGCCTTCGCATCGCCGAGGGCATCATGCTCTCCATACCCGTGGTCGGCACCTACATCACGTTCTTCGTCTTCGGCGGCGAGTTCCCCGGCGACGACTTCATCCCCCGGCTCTACACGGTGCACGTCCTGCTGATCCCGGGCATCCTGGTCGCGTTGATCTCAGCGCACATGCTGCTGCTCGTCTATCACAAGCACACCCAGTGGCCGGGGCCCGGCCGGACGAACAACAACGTGGTCGGTTATCCCCTCATGCCGGTGTACATGGCGAAGGCGGGTGGCTTCTTCTTCATCGTCTTCGGCGTTACCGCCTTGATGGGCGGGTTGATGCAGATCAACCCCATCTGGTTGTACGGGCCCTATAACCCGTCCCAGGTCACGGCTGACTCACAACCAGACTGGTACATGGGCTGGCTCGACGGTGGGCTTCGCATCATGCCCGCCTGGGAGACGACGGCATTCGGCTTCACCTTGTCGTGGAACGTCTTCGTGCCCGCCGTGGTCCTGATGGGCCTCTTGTTCACCGTCCTCGCGGTCTACCCGTTCATCGAGCGCTGGATTACCGGTGACACCCGTGAGCACCACCTGCTCGACCGTCCCCGTAACCAGCCGACCCGCACGGCGTTCGGCGTCGCCGGCATGACGGCGTTCGGCGTGCTGTGGATAGCTGCCGGGAACGACGTCATCGGGCCAATGTTCAACCTGTCGATATATGCGATCACCTGGTTCTGCCGGATCGGACTCTTCGTGCTGCCAGTGCTGGCGTTCATCATCACCCGCCGCTGGTGCCTGTCGCTCCAACGCCATGACCGTGAGGTCTTGCTGCACGGGTACGAGACCGGGGTGATCGTCCGCTCACCCGAGGGCGCGTACAGCGAGATCCACGCCCCGATCAACCCAGTCAGCGCCTACAACCTGACGACCCACGAGCGTCGTTCGCCGCTGGAGCTCCCGCCGCGCGAGGACGCGAACGGAGTCAGGGCACCCCAACCGGGCAAGGAGCGGGTGCGGGCACGCCTCTCGCGCTTCTGGTACGGCGACGACGTCGACAAGCCGACTGCGGAGGAGCTCGAAGAGGCGCATCACCACGCCGCCGAGCACGGCCAGCTCGACGGTGGACGCCACGTCGGCATCGAGACCGGAGGCCACGTCGGCGGCGACGACTTCGACCTGGAACAGGCTCCCAACAGATGACGAGCCGGGTGCCAGGCCACCACCAGCGATCTCCCGGTGCCACCGGACGGCAGTGATGCCGCCGCAGGAGTGGTCCGCTCCCCTGGTCAACCGGATCGACTGGCCCTTCGTCGCCGACGAGCGCACCATGCTCGCAGGCTTCCTCGACTGGCAGCGCGCCACCTTGTTGCACAAGTGCAGCGGTCTCACCGGCGAGCAGCTGGCTCAACGGTCGGTGCCACCGTCCCAACTGTCGTTGCTCGGGCTCATCCGCCATCTGACCAACGTAGAGCGGCACTGGTTTCGAGTTAGCTTCGCAGGCGAGAGCGTCGAGCTTGCCTACCTCCACAACGGTTCGGGTGACCACGCCTTCGAAGGGGTTGACGCGCACAGCGCCGACCTCGACTACCAGGCACTGGTCGTCGAGTGGGACGCATGCCGCCGAGCCGTGGCGGACGCGTCGCTCGACGACGTCTACGAGCACCCCCGGTTCGGCCAGATGTCGCTTCGGTGGATCTTCAACCACATGATCGAGGAGTACGCCAGGCACAACGGTCACGCGGACCTGCTGCGCGAGCGCATCGACGGCGTCACCGGCGGTTGACCCGACAGCCAAGTCTCAGGGGGCAACGACGTGCGGTGCGTGTGCCGGCTCGGGTCAGTGGGCGTGCTCTCCGCGGTAGTACTCGAAGACCCAGCCCGTCAACGCCATGCTGCCGGCGGCAACCCCGATGAGGAAGAGCCACCACCCGAACACCACACCGAGCACACAGACACTGAGTGCCAGAGCGCACCACAGCGGCCACCAAGAGTACGGAGGAAAGAAGCCGAGCTCCCCGGCTCCCTCGACGATCTCGGCTTCCTTGCGGTCCTCGGGGCGCGCATCCATCCTGCGGCCGTGGAAGCCAAGATAGAACGCGACAAGCGCCGCCAGCCCCGTCGCCATGACGAGAGCGGAGGTGCCGGTCGGGTCCTCGCTGACGATCCAGTAGATCGGCGTCACGATACCCAAGAAGACGGCGTTTGCTCCGAATACCCAGGCTTCGACCTTCACGGCCGCCGTCCCTCGTCGGTTCCGGAACCGCGATCGTCACGACGGTCCTCGACCTGTTCCTCGAGGTGGCCCCGGCGCCCAGTCATGTCGCCGGTGTCGGCGGCCTGACCTTCGGTGTTGAGCTCCTCGTTGTGCCGGAGCTCGAGCAGGCCAACCTCCGGATGGTGCACGTCGAATGCCGGGCTCTCCGAGCGGATCCTCGGCAGCTCGGTGAAGTTGTGGCGTGGCGGCGGGCAGGACGTCGCCCACTCCAGTGAGCGTCCCCAGCCCCATGGGTCGTCGACGAGGACTTTCGGGCCTTTACGTGACTTCCAGACGTTGTAGAGGAACGGCAACGTGGAGGCGCCGAGGACAAAGGCACCGATCGACGACACCTCGTTGAGAGTTGTGAACCCGTCTGTCGGCTTGTAGTCGGCATACCGGCGGGGGAAGCCGGCGATGCCGAGCCAGTGCTGCACCAGGAACGTCGTGTGGAAGCCGACGAACAGCAACCAGAAGTGGATCTTCCCGAGCCGTTCGTCGAGCATGCGGCCGGTGATCTTCGGCCACCAGAAGTAGAAGCCGGCAAACATGGCGAAGACGACGGTACCGAACACCACGTAGTGGAAGTGGGCCACCACGAAGTAGGAGTCGTTGAGGTGGAAGTCCAGCGGTGGCGACGCGAGGATCACCCCGGTCAGACCTCCGAGCAGGAACGTGACCAAGAAGCCGATGGACCACAACATGGGAGTGTCCAAGGAGACGGAGCCGCCCCACATCGTGCCGATCCAGTTGAAGAACTTGACCCCCGTGGGCACCGCGATGGCGAACGTCATCAAGGAGAAAAACGGCAGGTTCACCGCCCCCGTCGTGAACATGTGATGCGCCCACACCGCGAGGGAGTATGCCGCGATGGTGAGGGTCGCGGCGACCAAGCCGATATAGCCGAAGATCGGTTTGCGGCTGAACACGGGAAGGACCTCGGTCACGATGCCGAAGAACGGCAGCGCGATGATGTAGACCTCCGGGTGGCCGAAGAACCAGAAGAGGTGCTGCCACAACAGTGGCCCGCCGTTCGCGGGGTCGAAGATGTGCGCGCCCAGCGCCCGGTCGGCCTGCAGGGCGAGCAGCGCCCCCGCGAAGATGGGGAAGGCGACGAGCACCAGCAGCGACGTGACGAGGATGTTCCAGGTGAAGATGGGCATCCGGAACATCGTCATGCCGGGTGCACGCATGCAGAAGATCGTGGTGACGAAGTTGACGGCACCCAAGATGGTGCCCAGGCCGACCATCCACAGACCCATCACCCACAAGTCGCCGCCGACCCCGGGCGACCGGACGCCGTCGGACAGCGGCGTGTAGGCGTACCAGCCGAAGGCGGCTGCCCCTCCTGGGGTGAGGAAGCCGGACACCACGATCAGGCCGCCGAACAAGAACAGCCAGTAGCTGAACATGTTCAGCCGAGGGAAGGCTACGTCGGGGGCGCCGATCTGGAGGGGCATGACGCAGTTCGCGAAACCCACGAACAGCGGCGTGGCGAACATCAGCAGCATGATCGTGCCGTGCATCGTGAAGAGCTGGTTGTAGACGTCCTCCTCCACGAACTGCAGTCCGGAGCGGGCGAGCTCGGCGCGGATGACCATGGCCATCAGACCGGCGAGCAGGAAGAACGCGAACGAGGTGACCAGGTAGAGGTTGCCGATCACCTTGTGGTCGGTGGTGGTGATGAGCTTGACGAAGAGCTGACCCTTGGTGGGGCGATGCGGCTCGACCAGCGGCGGGGTCGTCGTACGTGCGTCGATCGCGGTCATTCGCTTGCCTCCGCATCATCAAGTCCTGCTACAACCGAGGCGTTCTCGCCCCCAGGAGGTGAACCGGTCTGCCCTGCCTCCTGCAGCTCCTGCACGTGTGCATCGAACTCCTCCCGGGTCTCGACCACTACCACCGTGAACAGCATGCGGGAATGGAGCCATCCGCAGAACTCGGCACATCTGCCTTCGAACTTGCCCGCTTTGGTCGGGGTGATCGAGAACGACTGGACAGCGCTGCCGGAGGGACCAGGCAGGATGTCGAGCTTGAAGTAGAAAGCCGGGATCCAGAACGAGTGGACCACGTCCGGGGACTCGATCTCGATGGTGGCGGTCTCGCCCTTGACGAGCCACAGCTCGGGCTCCAAGGCCGGTGTCCCGACCTCGTACACGTCCGAGCCGTCCACGGCTGGCTCACCGATGTAGCTGAACGTCCAGGCCCACTGCTGGGCGGTCACCTCCACCGTGTGAGTGGGGTCCTCCTCGTCTGCGAACAGCTTCTCCTGCGCCCGAAGGGTGAAGAAGAAGAAGACCGCGACCACGAAGATCGGGGCGACGGTGTAGAGGATCTCGATCGGCAAGTGGTAGCGCACCTGCACGGGTAGGTCGTCGTCGCTGCGCCGCCGGTAGCGGATCGCCGCCCAGCCGATCAGCCCCCACGTGAAGACTCCGACGATGCCGGCGGCGATCCATGCGCCGATCCACAGGTCCAGCACGTACGGCGTCTTGTCGGTCACACCCTCGGGCAGACCGAGCCGCTGAAACTCGTCGGTGGTCTCCTGCGCACAACCGGTCAGGAGCAGCAGCATGACGAAGGCCGCCGCCGCTGTCGCCACCCGGCGGGGACGAACGCGTCGCGTGCCGCGCTCGGTGAGGAGGATCCGACTCACGTGGCGCCTTTCGTCGGTGGTGATGGCGGCGAGCGGTGCAACAGGAGCACCTTACTCCAGCGATCCCCGTTCCGAACCCCCAGGTACGGCGTTGCGGACGGTGGCCCTAGCGGCCTTGCAGCGCCTCGATGCGGCCCCGGTTCCCGCTACAACCGTCGTCGCGCGGGGGCCGTCTGTTACGCACATGTCGTCAGTCCGAAGACAGCGAGCGCGTGTCGGTCCACGGCCGTCACGCTGATCTGTCATTCAATGGGTCAGGCCCCGCGAAGTATGAGTTCGCGGGGCTTTGACTTCCGTAGGCTGTTCAGCTCTTCTGCCCAGCGATGCGCACGACGGTGTCACTTTCTGCGCTCGAGTGCCGTCAGGGCCTGGCTCAGCGCAGCGCCAGGAGCCGATCCGCGATCTCGTCGGCAGCCTCGTCGCCGTACCCGCCGTGCACCCGCGAGCAGAACTCCTTGGGTGTGAAGGAGTACTCCTGCGTACCCACGCGCTCCACGACGTACGCCGCCAGCACGCAACCGGTCTGCGCTGCGCGTAGCGGGGAAAGGCCCACCGCGGCGGCGGCAAGGAAGCCAGCTCGAAAGGCGTCACCGACCCCGGTCGGCTCCACGGCAGTGACTCCAGCTAGGGCGCTCACGGTCAACGGCGCCTCACCCGCCCTCTCGACGCGTACGCCGGCCGCCCCGAGGGTCACGACACGGGTCCCGACTCGTTTGAGCACATCGTCTGCGGTCCAGCCCGTCTTCTGCTCGATGAGCGCGGCCTCGTACTCGTTCGAGAAGACGTACGTCGCTCCCTCGATCAGCCGGCGGATCGCCTCGCCGTCGGACCAGGCCAGCTGCTGGGAGGGGTCGGCTGCGAACCTGTACCCGCGACTGCGGCACTCCTCCGTGTGGCGCAGCATCGCGTCCGGATCGTTGGGCGCCACGACGACGAGGTCGAGAGGGCCCACCCGGTCCGCGATAGGTAGGAGCTCTATGTGGCGGGCCTCGCTCATCGCCCCCGCATAAAAGGAGGCAATTTGAGCATGCGACGTATCGGTCGTACAGATGAACCGCGCGGTGTGGCGTGTCTCGGAGTAGCGGAGGGCGTCGCAGTCCACGCCATGACGCTCGAGCCAGGAACGGTAGTCAGCGAAGTCCTCACCGACGGCGGCAACCAGAACCGGCCGCTGTCCGAGCGCCGCCAGTCCGAAGGCCATGTTCGCGGCGCATCCGCCGCGGCGGACCTCCAGGTCCTCCACCAGGAAGGACAGCGCGATCTTGTCGAGCTGCTCGACCACGAGTGACTCGGCGAACAGGCCGGGGAAGGACATCAGGTGGTCGGTGGCGACAGACCCGGTGACGGCGATAGGCACGTCGCCAAAGACTACCGGTCGAGACATTGACCCCACCGGCCGCAACCTGTTGACTCGCCTCGACGCTCTGCCCACCCGGCGTCACTCGCCCCCGGGGAAACCGATGGGTCATCCGGAGGCGTCGACGCCCCGTTCCGCGTGATGCGGAGCGGGGCGTTCGCATGGCACACCGCCGGCTATGGGTCGCCGCCGGCGCTCAGTCGAAGGAGTCGCCGCAGGCGCTCAGTGGAAGGAGTCGCCGCAGGCGCAGGAGCCGCCGGCGTTCGGGTTGT
>JAUJOO010000006.1:139561-141812 GCA_030447585.1 Nocardioidaceae bacterium
GGCGCTCAGTGGAAGGAGTCGCCGCAGGCGCAGGAGCCGCCGGCGTTCGGGTTGTCGATCGTGAAGCCCTGCTTCTCGATGGTGTCCACGAAGTCGATGGTGGCTCCCATGAGATAGGGCGCGCTCATCCTGTCAACGACGACCGAGACGCCACCGAAGTCTCGCACCGCGTCACCGTCGAGGTCGCGCTCATCGAAGAACAGCTGGTAGCGCAGGCCGGAGCAACCACCAGGCTGCACGGAGACCCGCAGGCGCAGGTCGTCGCGGCCTTCTTGCTCGAGCAAAGCCTTGACCTTGCTCGCGGCAGTGTCGGTCAAGAGGACGCCGTCGGCAGCAGCGGTCGGACTGGACTCGGTGGTCGCCGTCGCGGTCTCGTCCTGAACGGTCATAGTCAAGCTCCATACGTCGTGTCGGGCGCGCCGGCTAGGCGCCTCGTCCGATCGGGTCGGTCCGTCATCCGACGGCAACCAAGAATGTCCTGAGGTCATTCCCATGTTGACACATCCGGTCAGCCCACCGTTAGCGCCACGCACCGAACGGGCTTGGTGTGGCGTCAGCGGGACCAGGTGCGGGCGACCCTCTCGGCGAGCAGAGCAAGACTCTCCGCCGGCTCAGCGAAGGCAGCCTCTTCCCCGACCAGATCCACCATCGAGTACGCCGACTCGATCCCCAAGGCACGCATTTCACGTGACCCGACCAGCACCTGGCCTGCCAGCGCTATGCAGGGGCGGATCGCCTCCGCGGCGATCCTTGCCACGCCGTACGGCACCTTCCCTGACCGCGAGGAGAAGTCGAACGCTCCCTCACCAGTCACGACGATGTCGCTCCTGGCGGCCCGGTCGGCCAAGCCCACCACCTCGGCGACGACCCCGACTCCGCTCACCCGGGTTCCGCCGAGCGCTAGGAGCGCGAAGCCGAGGCCGCCTGCCGCCCCCGCCCCTGGTCGGTCGGCGAGGCGGCGGTCGATGAGCTCGGCGAGGTGCTGCAGCCGACCGTCGACGTGGACCAGGCGATCTTCGGCCACGCCCTTCTGGCGTCCGTAGACGTTCGTCGCGCCTCGCAACCCAAGCAGCGGGTTGTCGACGTCGGATGCGATCACCATCTCTACGCCGGCAGTGCGCTGCTGCGCGGGCTCGACCGAGATGGCGCTCAACCGATCCAGGTCGCTGGGGCCGCCGATGAGGGCCTCCGGCGGACTCGCCACGGCTCCGAGAGCAGCGAAAAGCCCCGCACCCCCGTCGTTGGTGCCCGAACCACCGAGCCCCACGACGACGCGGCGAGCACCATGGTCGACAGCTGCGCCGATCATCTGCCCCACGCCGTACGACGTCGCATGCTCTGGGTCGCACCGCTTCGACAGGTGCAACCCACACGCCTGGGCCGACTCCACGTAGGCGGTGTCCTCGACCATCAGCACGGCGGTGAGTGTGTTGTCGCCGTCCAGGTTGCGCACCGGGATCGCGAGGAGCTCTCCGCCGAGACAGGCATGCAGGACGCCGACGAAGCCCGGTCCGCCGTCCGACATCGGCGCCACCTCCAGCAGGTCGTCGGGGGCCCTTTTCCGCCACCCGGTCGCCATGGCGTCGGCTGCTTCCACCGCGGTCAGCGTGTTGCCGAAGGAGTCAGGGGCAAACAGCACACGCACGTCCCCCATGGTGCCAACGGGCCTGCGCCTTGCGGCGCTCGGGTGGTCGCAGCCTTGATCACCGCGGGCATGACCGAGGCAACTATCCTTGGTCGCGACATAGCGACGCTGGTCCCGGGACCGGCTGGAGGAGCGGTTTCCGTGGCAGACATCACCGGTAGGTCCGACGAGCCAGCGGACCGGACGTCTCCGAGCGGGTCCTCCCGACGGCGTCGGGGGTGGTGGTGGGTGTTCGGGCTGCTCGCCACTTTGTTGGCGGCTTTGTACGTGGCGGGCTGGTTCATGACCGGCGACCGGGTTCCGAGCGGCACCACCGTGGCCGGGGTCGACATCGGTCGCCTACGAGCGGAGGAGGCGCGACAGAAGCTCGAGTCCGGGCTCGCCGACGACGCCGCTGCTCCGGTGACTTTCGCGTACGACGGCGAGAGGTACCCCCTGCAACCCAAGACCTCCGGCCTTTCCATCGACGTTGAGGAGACGCTGCAAAACGCCGGCGGGGGCCGCTCGTGGGACCCGGTCCGCATGGTGGATCTGCTGTTCGGGTCAGGCGACGAGGTCGAGCCGGTCATAGCCGTCGACCGAGCAGAGCTGCGGTCCGCGGTCCGC
>JAUJOO010000006.1:141912-158754 GCA_030447585.1 Nocardioidaceae bacterium
GCCGAGTATCGCAACATCAACCAGAGCAGGGCAGCCGAGCTGATCAACGGCACGGTGGTCAAGCCTGGCGAAACTTTCTCTTTCAACGGCACGGTCGGTGAGCGCACCAAGGAGAACGGCTTCGTCAAGGGCTTCATCATCGCTGACGGCGTCTTCGCCGAGGAGCTCGGCGGGGGCGTCTCGCAGGTCGTCACCACGACGTACAACGCCGCCTTCTTCGCCGGTCTGGAGGATGTCGAGCACACTCCGCACAGCTTCTACATCGACCGCTATCCACTCGGACGAGAGGCCACCGTGGCGTGGCCGACCGTTGACCTGAAGTTCCGCAACGACACCCCGTACGGCGTCATGATCCGTGCCTGGGTGGTGCCGGGGAACGCCACTCGCCAAGGTGAGATGCACGTCGAGATGTACAGCACCAAGTACTGGGACATCACGGCGGGCGTTTCCAAGCGCTACAACTTCACCGCGCCGAAGACGAGGTACGACCGGAAGAAGACCTGCGTGGAGAACAAGGGTTATCGCGGTTTCGACGTCGACGTCTACCGGTACTTCCGCAAAGCCGGCTCCAACAGGCTCGTCAAGAAGGAGACCGACCAGGTCAGCTACACACCGTCCGACACCGTGATCTGCAAGGCCCGGCCCCGCGGACCCGCCCCCTTCGACCCCTCACCACCGTCACCGGGAGGGCGTTAGCCACGCAACCAGGTGGGTGTGCCTTGGTAGACATGGAAGTTGCTGCTCGAGGCACCCTCAGCTACGCACCGGCCGACGAAGCTGGGTTCATCCCGGCCAGGAGCCTAGAGGCCGGGGGCTCCCCAGATGGCCATCCAGCGGCCGAGCTCCGGTTCGATGGTCAGGTCGTCGCCGAGAAGTCCACGGATCTGCAGCTCCATCGTGTTGTCACGCTGCTGGCCCGACTTCGGCGCGAAGGGATAGAACGTGCCCTGCTTGTAGAGGTAGACGAGTCCGAGTGAGCGCCCTGCAGCGTCTTGGAAGGCGACGAGCGAGCACAGGAGCGAAGGGCCGAACCCGGCGTTCTCCAACGACGAGTTGACGGCATGGACCTCGGTGACCAGCTCGGCGACCTCGCTGGGATCATGGCGGCAGACGAGCCAGGTGAAGCCGAAGCTGTCCGTGGTCCGCTCGACCTTGGGACCGGCGTCCGCGTCGAGCAGCTCCTGTACGTCGGCCTGGGCGGTCGCGAACGCGCCGCCCTCGGCCTGGCGGTAGCACACGGAGGCGACACCCGTCGGCTTGAAACCGGCGGACGCCTCCAGGGTGATTGCCGCCGAGGGTACGGCGAACAGGTTGTCGAGGTTGGCCTTCGGCGGCTCACTGCGCCCGAAGAGGTTCTTCAACAAGCCCACGGTCGATCCTTACACGCGAGCGGCCGCAGTGCGGACACCCGACGGTCAGTAGGTGGGACGCGACAGGTCCGACGAGATGTTCGCCAACTGCTCCAGCCGCTGCTCGAGCGGTGGATGTGTCGAGATGAGCCCGCCGATCGACTGGCGGTTGATGGCCGGGGCGAACAGGAAGGCGTTCGCGCTCTGCACCTCGCGCAGGTCGCGGGTGGGTATGCGTGCCATGTCACCGGAGATCTTGGTCAGCGCTGATGCGAGGGCGGACGGCTTGCCGGTCAGGTAGGCACCGGACCGGTCCGCGGACAGCTCCCTGTAGCGGCTCAGCACCCGGGTGAGCAGGAAGGAGATCAGGTAGACCACGATGCTCGCGAGCCAGATGACGATGAACGGTGCGCTGTTGCTGTCGCGTCGGCCGCCACCGAAGTACATGCCCCACCGGATCACAAGCCCGGCGGCCACCCCGAGGAACCCGGCGATTGTCATGACCATGACGTCGCGGTGGGCGACGTGCGACAGCTCGTGCGCCAGCACGCCCTCGAGCTCGTCGGCATCCAGTCGACGCATGATGCCTCTGGTGACACAGACGACTGAGTGGTTCGGGCTGCGCCCGGTCGCGAAGGCGTTCGGAAGGTCGGTGTCGGCGATCGCCACCCGCGGCTTCGGCATGTCGGCGAGGGCACACATGCGGTCGATCATTCCGTGCAGCTCCGGCGCCTCGTTCGGGCTCACCTCTCGGGCCCGCATCGCCCTCATCGCAAGGCTGTCGGAGAAGTACCACTGTCCGATACCGAAGGCGGCCGCAAGGAACAGCACGACTCCACCGGACAAGTCAGTGAAAGCAGCCAGTGCCACGAAGACCGTCACGTAGAGCGCTCCGAGGAGCAACATGACCAACGACATGCGGGCTGTCAGACCGGCGTCACTGCGGAACCTGGTCGATGCCATCGAAGTCAACGCCTCCCTACCGGGTCTCATGATTCCTGTCTATAACGACGCCTGTGGCCTCGGTTTTGTTCCTTCACCATGCGTTGTGGAGCCGACAAGGACAAGACCCGCCGAGACGGGACAGGGCTCCCGGTTCCGCCGCCGCTCAGCCCGGAATGAGCCCGTCCCCGCTCAGCAGGTCGCGCACCTCGTCCAGGCTCGCCGACTCATGCGGCAGCAGCAGCTGCGACGGAACCAGCGCGTCGAGGGCGACCGGCGTACCGAGCTCTCGGACCCGGTCGAGCAGCGCACCGAGAGCAGACCCGAAGTTTGCCTCGTCCTGGGCCTCGATCGCCGCCTCGAGCTTGTCGTCTAGCTCGTTCAACCCCTCGATCTGTTCGTCGGGTACGTCGAACTGTCCCTCGCTGAGAATGCGGACGATCATGGCTTGTCCTCTCGGGCCGGCTCGGCCTGACTCTCGATCTGGGCAGGCGTGCCGCCCGTGCCAAGCTGACCCTTCATCCGTGCCAGCTCTGTCTCGACGTCGCTCGTGGCGGCCATCTGCTCGAGCTCGCGGGAGATGTCGTCCTTCCCGCTCGACATCGGGTCGTTGAGTGCACCGGTGGCGATCAGCTCGTCGACAGCACTGGCGCGTGCCTGCATCTGCGCCGTCTTGTCCTCAGCCCGTTCGATGGCCAGGCCGACGTCTCCCATCTCCTCGGAGACACCGGAGAACGCCTCGTTTATCTTGGTCTGCGCCTCCGCTGCCGTATAGGTGGCCTTCAGGCTCTCCTTACGGGTGCGGAAGGCCTCGACCTTCGCCTGGAGCCGCTGTGACGCCGTCGTTAGCTTCTCCTCCTCGCGCTGAAGGTTGGCGTGCTGCGCGGCAAGGTCAGAGCCCTGCTGCTGCAGAGCCGAGCGACGCGTCAGCGCCTCACGCGCCAAGTCCTCACGGCCCGCGGCCAGGGCCTGCTGTGCCTGCTGCTCGAGCTTGGAGGACTGCTGCTCGAGCTGCTGTATCTGTAGCTCGAGACGCTTGCGGCTGGTTGCCACGTCTGCCAGCCCCCGGCGTACCTTCTGCAAGAGCTCCTGCTGCTTGACGTAGCTGTAGTCGAGTGTCTCCCGAGGGTCCTCGGCGGCGTCGAGCGCCGTGTTTGCCTTGGACCGGAAGATCAAAGCGATCCGTTGCATCACGCTGCTCATCGAGTCGACCTGCCCCTTCGTCGTCGCTTGCCCGGTGCACGGGTGGTTTACCGTACGCCGCCAACACTACGGGGCGCGCCGACCGGCTGCCTACGTAGCCAGGTCGCGGGGGTAGGCTGCCGCTTCAGAGGCAGGGTCTCCCCCGGGACGCCCGGACAGTCGGCAGAAGCAAGGCAGGGATCCGTGTTTGGTCGAGGCAAGACACAGGAGGCCCCCCCGGCGACGACAGACCCCATGCAGACGAAGCCTGGAGGCAAGGGTCGCCCGACACCGTCTCGCAAGGAAGCAGAGGCGGCCCGCAAGCAACGGCTGGCTGTGCCCCGAAACCGCAAGGAAGCAAGCTTGCAGCGCCGCGAGAAGATGCGGGAGGCCCGGGCGCGGCAGCGTCAGGCTCTCGAGACCGGGGACGACCGTTACCTCCCTGCCCGCGACCAAGGCCCCGTGAAGCGCCTGGTGCGAGACTACGTGGACTCCCACCGCACCATCGGGGAGTTCATGTTGCCGATCTTCTTCCTGATCTTCATCACCGTCTACATCAACACGGAATGGGCCGCCCGCTTCAGCAGCAGTGCGTTCCTCACCGTGATCCTGCTGATGATCGTGGACTCGGTGCGGATGTCGCGCGGCAGCAAGGCGGCCGTGCGTGAGAAGTTCGGGGACGACGAGACCAAGGGCATCACCATGTATACGCTCCTGCGGGCATGGCAGATGCGGCGACTTCGGCTCCCCAAGCCACAAGTGAAGGCCGGCGACCGGATCCGCTGAGCACCGGGGACGCGCCACATCGGCGTACCTCACCGTCCAGCACCGGTGGACGTCGCCAGCACCGTGCGGCCACAGCAGCAGCCTCGTCCACCGGCACGTAGGCTCGGCACATGGACTTCAGACGCCTCGGAACAGCAGGACTCAAGGTCAGCGAGATCAGTTACGGCAACTGGCTCACGCACGGCTCCCAGGTCGAGGAGGAACAGGCAAGGGCCTGTGTCCACCAGGCCCTCGATGAGGGCATCACGACCTTCGACACCGCCGACGTCTACGCCAACACCGCTGCGGAGTCGGTGCTCGGTCGTGCGCTCGAGGGACAGCGCCGTGAGTCCGTCGAGATCTTCACCAAGGTGTACTTCCCGACAGGGCCCGGCGGCCCGAACGACTCCGGCCTGTCCCGCAAACACATCCACGAGTCGATCAACGCCAGCCTTACCCGGCTCAAGACAGACCACGTCGACCTCTACCAGGCGCACCGGTATGACCACGAGACGCCGCTCGAGGAGACGATGGAGGCGTTCGCCGACGTGATTCGTGCCGGCAAGGCGCTCTACATCGGGGTCTCGGAGTGGACTGCAGACCAGATCCGCGCCGGCCACACCCTCGCCCGTGAGCTCCGCATCCCGTTCGTGTCCAACCAGCCGCAGTACAACATGCTGTGGCGTGTCATCGAGGCAGAGGTGGTTCCCACCAGCCAGGAGCTGGGCATCGGTCAGGTCGTCTGGTCGCCCATCGCGCAGGGCGTCCTGACCGGCAAGTACAGGCCAGGCGAGCAGCCGCCGGCCGACTCGCGAGCGGCGCACGAGGAGGCGGGCAGCTTCCTGCGCGGCAAGCTTGACGACCAGACACTCGGCCGCGTCCAACAGCTTGGGCCGATCGCCGACGACCTCGGACTGACGATGGCTCAGCTGGCGATTGCGTGGGTGCTCGCCAACCCCGCAGTCTCCTCAGCCATTATCGGCGCATCCCGACCCAGCCAGGTCACGGAGAACGCCAAGGCGTCAGGACACAAGCTCGGAGACGACGTACTGGCCGCCATCGACGACGTACTGGGAGACAGTATCGAGCGCGACCCCAGCCATACCACGTCGCCCAAGACCCGCGACTTCTCTTAGCCCGGTCTGGCGGTCCGAGGGCGCCGCGCAAGGATCCGACTGTGGCGCTGCCCCAGCACCCTGACAGTCGGATCGTTCAGCAAGGCGCCGCTCAGTCGGCCGACAGCGACATCGGACCGTAGACCTCGCGGTCATGCTCGAGCAAGGTGGCCTGGCTGGCGCCGGCGTCGGCCAGCTCGCGCCAGACCTCGCCCAGCCAGGACTCCGCGTCGCTTTGGGACGGGAAGTCCGGAACGTCAGACTCGAGCGCTGCTTGCTCGCCCTCGCTTGTCTCGATCCGCCAGGTCCACGCCATGGGGTGCTCCTTGAGGTTTCCCGGAGGACCGGGGCAGCGGCGTACGTGTCGAGCGCGGTTGCACCCCCCACCTTTCGTCCTCCACCACCTTTCGTCACTTCCTGGTACGCAGCCGAGCCTACGACGTCGCTCATCTTGTCGGTTCTTTGACTTTCAGGTGGCCGCCGTGACACCGTTTCGGCGTTGGCCCAGGTGGGGTAAGCCGGTGGAACTCCGGCGCTGACCCGCAACCGTGACGCGCGATCATGCAACGCGCCAGCCGGAAAACCTGTCCGGGCTTACGGCTCCCTATAGTCCGTCGAGGTATGCGGGACGGAGCCGGACGGTCAGGTTGCGCAGGACGCGGCCCGGTGGTCCGGGCACGTCAGCGGACCTCCCGTCGAAAGGCTCCATTGATGGCCTTGTCCCGCCGCGCGGTCGGCATCCTGCTCCTGATGACCTTTGCTTCAGCCGGGCCTGGCGTCACGACGTCAGCTGGCGTGTCGACAACGAACCCCGTCACCGGTACGACGTCTGCATCCAGCCATGCCTCCCCAGCTCCCCCCAACCACCCGACGCAGCCAACAGCGGCCGTGCGTCCAGCGGCCCTGCGTCCAGCCGCCCTGCGTCCAGCCGCCCTGCGTCCAGCGGCCGGGCCAACAGCAACCGTCCGACCAGCGGGCGTCGAACCCGTCGACCGCGACATCGCAGCGGGAAAGGGTTTCATCTACTGGGGTTTCTACAAGTGGGACGACGAGACAGCGTCCTGGGCCTTCAGCCTGGTCGGGGCAAACCACCCCAAGAAGCTGCCCAAGGACGGTGATGTCTACGGCTTCCGGTTTGCCCTCATCGTCGGCAGCGATGAGCGCCTGCCGAGAGCCGATGGTGACTTCGACGCCATCTGCGGCAGTGAGGAGGCCGGCGAAGGCGAGAAGAGGATCGCCTTCGTGCTCGACTACGGGACGCAAGCCGATGCCCCCGATGGAGAGACTCCGCCCGATCCTCGGGGCGTCTGCGCGACTGCCGAAGAGGACTTCACCGTGCAACAGGCACTGCAGACCGTCGCCACCGTCCGCACCGACGAAAGCGGTCTCATCTGCGGCATCGACGACTACCCTGCGCAGGGCTGCGGTGAGCCGGTGACCGGTGTCTCAGCACCTCCAGCCGACCAGCAGGTCGCACTCGACCTGCCGGGGGACGACTCGTCGGAGGAGGGCGGCTCCGCCAGCGACGAGGATGCCGCCAGCTCTCCCGACGACAGCTCTAGCGACGGCATCTCCACCGGCACGGTCCTGACGCTTGTGTTGGCGGGCCTCGTCATCCTCACGCTGGCCGTCGGTGGCTTCGTATTGAGCCGCCGCAGGCGCTGAGCCCGCCATGCGGTCGGTCGACTACCCCGGATATGCGCGCCCGCTGCACTCGGGCGCGTGGTGGCTCTGGGGGCTGGGGCTGGCTGCCGCGGCGAGTCGCACCACCAACCCGGTCCTCTGCCTGCTGATCCTCGCGGCGGCCGGCTTCGTCGTCATGGCCCGACGGTCCCGTGCTCCTTGGGCATACGCCTTCGGGGCATTCCTCAAGCTCGGGTTGCTGATCATCGCCGTCCGTATCGTTCTGCAGGCGGTGCTCTCGAGCCAGTCCCAGGGCATCCACGTGATCGTGGACCTCCCTGAGATCCCGCTGCCGGCCTGGGCCGCAGGCCTCAAGCTGGGCGGGCTCATCACCTGGGAAGCCGTGCTCACTGCCTTCTCCCAAGGGCTCCAGCTCGCCACCATCATCTGTTGCGTCGGCGCCGTGAACGCACTCGCCAGTGCGCAGCGGTTGCTCCGCTCCGTGCCTGGTGCGCTCTACGAGGTCGGGGTCGCGGCGGTCGTCGCGCTCACGTTCGCTCCCCAACTCGTCTCGGACGCCGTGCGCGTCCGTTCCGCCCAGCGGCTGCGAGGGTATGACGGCGGAGGTCTGGCCGGCTTGCGGCGTACCGCCATGCCGGTGCTGGAGGGAGCGCTTGGCCGCTCGGTGGAGCTCGCCGCCGCGATGGACAGCAGAGGGTACGGACGGACCACCGATGTGGCTGTCGGCGCCCGACGGTTCACCGCGGCGCTCGTCTTCACCGGTGTCCTCGGAGTGGCGGTCGGGATGTACGGCTTGCTCGACGCCAGCGTCACCGGTTGGCTCGGCCTGCCCATGCTCGGCGTCGGCTGCCTTCTCGCGGCCGGCGGGCTCGTCGTGGGCGGCCGACGGACGCGGCGAACCCGCTACCGCCCAGACCCATGGGCGCTGCCGGAGTGGCTGGTGGTCACAGCAGGGGTCGGGTGCGCGGTCATGTTCTTCGTGGTCGCGGCGCGCAGCCCCGGCGCGGCGGTCCCGGCGTACCCCCTCGACATCCCGCAGGTTCCGGTGCTCGCTCTCGTCGGCGCGTTGGTGGGAGCGCTCCCGGCCGTGCTTGCGCCGCCGACGCCAGATCGGTCACCAGAAAGCGGAGCGGTCGGGCAGGCGGCCGCCGGCGCCTCCGAGGAGCTGTCGTCGTGATCGTGTTCGACCAGGTCAGCGTCACGTATGCCGACACACCGTCCCCGACTCTCAAGGATGTCAGCCTGCAGATCCCGGAAGGGGAGCTCTGCCTCGTGGTTGGACCGACCGGGTCCGGCAAGTCCACGCTCCTCAAGTGCATCAACGGCCTCGTCCCGCACTTCACCGGTGGCACGCTGGCCGGCCAGGTGGTGGTGGGCGGACGATCCACCCGTTCGCACCATCCGCGCGACCTCGTCGACGTCGTCGGCTACGTCGGGCAGGATCCGGCGGCCGGGTTCGTCAGCGACTCCGTCGAGGATGAGATCGCGTATGGGATGGAGTCGCTCAGCATCGCGCCGGCGACCATGCGCAAGCGGGTGGAGGAGACCTTGGACCTGCTCGGGCTCGCCGATGCCCGACACCGTCCGGTCGCCACGCTCAGCGGAGGGCAGCAACAACGAGTGGCCATCGGGTCGGTCCTGACCACTCACCCGCGCATCCTCGTCCTGGACGAACCGACGAGCGCCTTGGACCCGCAGGCCGCCGAAGAGGTCCTGGCCACCATGCAGCGGCTCGTGCATGACCTCGGGCTCACGGTCGTGCTCGCAGAGCATCGGCTGGAGCGAGTGGTGCAGTACGCCGACCAGATGCTGCTCGTGCCCGGCGACGGTAGCCCGGTGACGTTGGGCACACCAGCAGAGGTGATGCGAGAGTCGCCTCTCGCGCCACCTGTCGTGGAGCTCGGCCGGGCGGCCGGGTGGTCACCGCTGCCGTTGTCGGTGCGCGACGCCCGGCGCCGGGTCGCCGGGCTCCGGGAGGCACTGGCTGGGTCCGCCGCCCCGACCCACTCGGGCGACCCAGCCCACCAGGTGCTCGCCTCCACCGCCGGGTTGGTGGTGAGCTACGGCGGTGCTCCGGCGGTCCGAGACGTCACCCTCCAGGTGGCCGCGGGAGAGATCGTCGCTGTAATGGGTCGCAACGGCTCGGGGAAGTCGACGTTGTTCAAGGCGTTCGTCGGGTTGGTCAAGCCGTCCGGCGGCAGCGTCACAGCGGGCGGCCTCACTCCCGGCCGAAGCCGGCCTTCGCAGGTCATCAGCGCTGTCGGCCTGGTCCCGCAGAACCCGAGCGACATCCTGTACGCCGACTCGGTCGCCGACGAGTGCGCCCAGGCCGACTCCGACGCCGATGTTGCACCAGGTACGGCGGCGACGCTGCTGAAGACGCTGGCACCGGGCGTACCGTTGAACTGCCACCCCGGTGACCTGTCAGAAGGACAACGGCTCATCCTCGCGCTTTGCGTCGTGATGGCCGCTGCTCCTCCACTTCTCCTGCTCGACGAACCCACCCGAGGACTCGATTACGGGGCGAAGCGGCGACTCGTTCGCGTGCTGGAGCGACTCGCGAGGACGGGTCACGGCGTCGCTCTTGCCACTCACGACGTGGAGCTTGTCGCGGAGGTCGCGACCCGGGTTGTCGTGATGGCCGACGGAGAGGTGGTGGCGAACGGTCCGACCGCCGATATCGTGGTCTCGTCTCCTGCGTTCGCGCCCCAGGTCGCCAAGATCCTTGCGCCGGACCCTTGGTTGACCGTGACCGATATCACCGCCGCCCTCGCCTCCCAGGCTGCGTCGTGACGACGGCAGCTCAGCCTCCCCGTGACCTGGTCCCGCTGCTGCGATTGCGTGCCCGTTCCGCGGTGCTGCTCGCCCTGGTCTCACTTGTAGGCCTGGCTGCGTACGCCTGGCCGTTCGTCGTGGATCCAGGCGCCGCCCTCGACACCTCACACAGCGGTGACGCTCCCTGGTTCTTTGTGGTCCTGCTCCCACTGCTGGCCGCGGTGGTGGTCGCCGAGCTGTCCGCCGGCGGCATGGACGCCAAGGCGGTCGCTCTACTCGGAATGCTGGCGGCCATCGGCGCGGCGCTGCGTGCACTGGGACCAGGCGCCGCAGGACTAGAGCCAAGTTTCATCGTGATCGTCCTCGGCGGCCGGGTCTTCGGACGCGGCTTCGGTTTCGTGCTGGGCGCTGTGACCTTGTTTGCGGGGGCGATGATCACCGGTGGTGTCGGCCCGTGGCTGCCGTTCCAAATGTTCGCTGCCGGCTGGGTCGGCCTGTTCGCCGGAATGCTGCCCCAGTGGCGGGGACGCCGCGAGATCGGCCTGCTGGCGGCATACAGCATCGTCGCCGGGCTTGGCTACGGGATGCTCATCAACCTGTGGTTCTGGCCGTTCGCCGCCTACGCACCGGAGGTGACGTACGTCGCCGGTGACTCGGTCGTCGAGAACCTGCACCGCTACGCGGTGTTCTGGGCCACCACCTCGCTGGGATGGGACGTGCCGCGCGGAGTCCTGACGGCGGTTGCGGTCGTGCTGGCAGGAACTCCTCTGCTGAGCGCGCTGCGACGTACCGCCCGCCGGGCGCACTTCGGTTCACCCGAGGAGGACGCGATGACTTCGGCGCGGTAGGAAGGGTGCATGGACAGCGAGACGCGAACCTATGACAGCGGCAACCGTGACGTCGTGCTCGATCTGACGGGCGACGCGCAGGCCTTCGTCCGCGGCAGAGGAGACGGCCTCCTGCACGTGTTCGTCCCGCACGCCACGGCGGGCCTCGCCGTCATCGAAACGGGTGCCGGAAGCGACCACGACCTGCTGGCGGCGCTGTCGGACCTGCTTCCCGCTGACGACAGATGGCGGCATCGCCACGGCAGCTTGGGCCATGGTAGGTCGCACGTTTCTCCAGCGCTGATACCGCCGTACGCCACCATCCCAGTGCTCGACGGAGCTCTTGCGCTCGGGACGTGGCAGAGCTTGTGCCTGGTGGATCTCAACGCGGACAACACCAACCGCACGGTCCGCTACTCGTTCCTGCCCGCCTGACCGACTGCTCACGGCTGAACAGCCGAAAGATCCGACTCTCACGTCGCCCTGACCCCGCGTCTTCTACAACAACCGCCGCCACCAAGCCCTGGGTGGGACAGTCGGATCCGCCACCACCGCTGATCACCCATGCGGAGCCATCGGCGGACGGCTGCGAGATCCCTGGCGTCACGAACGGTGGCTTGGTCACCGTGAACGTCGCTCGGCTCGGCATCTCGCACGTCGACCAGAACCTCGTCCCCTTCCCCCACCGCAACGTCCAGCAAGGCCAGCCCGACCCCGGATGCGGAGCGTCGGTGAGAAGGTCCCGGAAGTCACTTCACCGATTCGAGCCCGTCGTGAGCGTCCCGACACCGTCATCCGGGGCCGTGGGATGCCGCGGCCGCCGGCGACAAGCCCGCGAAGCACGTACCGTGGGCCGGACTCCTTCTCGGCACGCAAGGCATCGGCCCCCCAGAACGACTCCTTCTTCCACCCCACGGCCCACCCGAGACGGGCCTGCACGGGAGTGATCGTCGGTGACAGGTCCTGTCCGTGCAGCGGGTACCCCATCTCCGTGCGCAGCGTGTCGCGAGCAGCGAGTCCGGCAGGCACGATCGCGTGCTCGGCGCCAGCGGCCATGATCAGGTCCCAGACCGCAGCAGCTGCGGCCTTCGGGACCACGAGCTCGTAGCCTCTCTCCCCGGTGTAGCCGGTCCGGCAGACGACGACCCGCTGGCCTTGGTGCTCGACCTCCACGAAGGACATGTAGCCATGACCGACCGGGAAGCCCATGGCTGCCAGCGTGGCGTCGCTGGCCTTGCCCTGGACCGCCAGCACGGCGTACTCGTGATGCAGGTCCTCCACCTCGACGTCGGCGGGGGCGGACTCGGTGAGCAGGCGCGCCACGGCGCCGGCGTTGGCGGCATTGGGGATCAGGAACACCTCCTCCGCCGAGCGCAGGTAGGCGATGAGGTCGTCGACGACTCCTCCCTCGGCGTTGCAGCAGAGCGTGTACTGCGCCTGACCTGGTGTGAGCTTCGCCAGGTCGTTGGTGAGACACGCATTGACGTACGCCGCCGCTCCGGGGCCGCGCACAACCGCCTTGCCGAGATGGCTCACGTCGAAGACGCCTCCGCTGCTGCGAACGGCGTTGTGCTCCTTGACCGACCCGGTGTACTCGAGAGGCATCAACCAGCCGCCGAAAGCGGCCATCTTGGCGCCGAGAGCGACGTGGCGCGAGTGGAGCGGCGAGGTGAACAGGTCCGCAGCGTCGTGGTCGGCCATCACCGGCGAACCTACAACAAGCCGATAGAGTCGCATGAGCACCCACGACCGACAGCAGGAGCCCCACGGTGACCAGTATCAGTCTGCGCAGTTCCGCGGCGGCGACCTTCAAAGCCGACGCCCTCGTCATCGGAGTTCACGGCAGCGGCGAGGTGGTGTCTGCTGTCGACTCTGCCTCGGCCGACGTAGCCGACATCCTCGGGACCGACTTCGTCGCCACCCTCAACGAGCTCAAGGTGTCTCCGGAGCCGGGTCACGTCGCCAAGATCCCCGGAGGCGGCACCTCGGCCGCCGTCATCGTCGTCGCCGGCCTCGGCCCCGAGGCAGAGGTGACCCTCGAGGCGCTTCGTCGGGCCAGTGGAGCCGCCGCACGAGAGCTCACCGGCAAGAAGACCATCGCCTACGCGCTGCCAGCCTCCACAGACGAACAGATCCGGGCTGTAGCCGAAGGGGCGCTGCTGGGCGGCTACGCCTTCGACCGCTACCTCAGCAAGTTGGGCGGCCCCATCGGCGAGGTGGTCGTGCTCACCGGGCTGGCCCGCTCGAAGTCCGCCAAAAAGGCAGTCAACGTCGCGCAGACAGTGGCGGCCGCGGTGAACCTGGCCCGCGACCTGGTCAACGACCCGCCCAACCACCTCTACCCTGAGTCGTTCGCCAAGCAGATGAAGACGCTGGCCAAGACGTCCAAGGTCACGGTCGACGTGATGGAAGAGGACGCCCTGGAGGCAAAGGGCTACGGAGGCATGCTCGGCGTCGGGAAGGGCTCACAGCGCCCACCACGGCTCGTGACCCTGTCCTATACCCCGCGAGGCGCACGTACCCATCTGGCCTTCGTCGGCAAGGGCATCACCTTCGACTCGGGTGGCTTGTCCATCAAACCTGCTAACGCCATGGTGACCATGAAGTGCGACATGGCTGGTGCCGCCGCCGTGGCGGCCGCCACGTTCGCCATCGCAGAGCTCGAGCTGCCCGTGCGGGTGACGGCGTACGCCTGCCTCGCCGAGAACATGCCTTCCGGCGACGCGACGCGACCCGGCGACGTGCTCACCATGTACGGCGGCAAGACCGTCGAGGTCCTCAACACCGATGCCGAGGGCAGACTTGTCCTGGCTGACGGGATCACAACGGCCCTGGCGCGAGAGCCCGACCTGATTGTCGACGTCGCCACCTTGACCGGCGCCTGCGTCGTCGCGCTGGGCAACAAGATGTCCGGGGTCTTCAGCAACGACCCGGTCCTGCACGAGGCCCTGGCGAGCACCGCCGAGACGGCCGGTGAGCTCATGTGGCCGATGCCTATCCCCGAGGACGTCAAGGAGAAGGTCAAGACGACCAAGATCGCGGATCTGAGCCAACACAACCCGGAGCCGTGGGGTGGCGCGTCGTACGCCGCCGGCTTCCTGCGTGAGTTCGTCCCCGAGGGCATGCCGTGGGCTCACCTGGACATCGCCGGCCCCGCGTTCAACAGCGGGGACGCCGAGGGCTACACCCCCAAGGGTGGAACCGGCGCAGCGGTGCGCACCCTCGTGCAGCTCGCCGTCGAAAGGAGCCGGTGACCCAAGCCCTGGGTACGGGGGACCGAACTCACCTGGTCGCCGGGGCCGGCTAGCTTGTCTTGTTGCGCTTGTTCCACTCGCGCATCCGGTCGGGATACCCGACCACTGCTGCGTCATAGCTCGGGATGCCGTGCTTGTTGGCGAAGTTGTGTGCCCAGTCGATCGACGGCACCCGGCGCCGCGTCCACTCGCCGTCGATCGCCACCAGCAGCATCGTCGTGTCGGTGACGGCGGTGCGTGGCTCCACGAAACCCTCGATGCCCCGGCGCGACGAGATCCAGTCGTTGAGGTAGGCAGCATCGGTCGACTCCGCCGTGCGCAAGGTGCCCGGCTTGGACTTTCGCCGTCGTAGGAACGCCATCGAGTGATGCCTTTCATGTTCAGGGGCTCCAGTATCCCTCACGACGGAATGCGGTCAGACCTGATGTGGCCGGCAGGATGCCTGCTCACCTGCCTCCGGCAATGTCGACGCCTGGTGCAAGGATGACTTCGGTCTTTTGAGAGCCGTGAACCTGAATCGTCCGGGAGGCGTCAGTGCCGGAGACTGAGCGCAAGTTCGACCTCGTCGTTCTGGGCGGCGGCAGCGGCGGCTACGCCTGCGCATTGCGGGCCTCCCAGCTCGGGCTCTCCGTCGCACTGGTGGAGGAGGACAAGGTCGGCGGCACCTGCCTGCACCGCGGCTGCATCCCAACGAAGGCGCTGTTGCACGCCGGTGAGGTGGCCGACGCCGTACGCCACTCGGCGGCATACGGGATCAACTCCACCTTGGACAGCGTGGACCTGGCGGGTGTCAACTCGTACAAGGACGACGTGGTCAGGCGCTTGTACAAGGGTCTGCAGGGACTCATCAAGAGCCGCGGGATCACAGTGGTCGAGGGTCGCGGCACGCTGGTCTCGCCCGACACCGTCGAGGTACAGGGGACGCCTTACCAGGGCAACCATGTGGTGCTGGCTTCCGGCTCCTACACCAAGTCGCTGCCCGACCTCGCGATCGACGGCGAGCGGGTCCTCAGCAGCTGGGAGGCAATGCAGCTCGAGCAGTTGCCCCGACACGCGATCGTCCTCGGTGGTGGCGTCATCGGCGTCGAGTTCGCCTCCGCCTGGCGCTCGCTCGGCGCGGAGGTCACGATCATCGAGGCGCTGCCCCGGCTCGTCGCCTCGGAGGACGCGGCTTGCTCGAAGGCGCTGGAGCGAGCGTTTCGAAAGCGCGGCATCGGGGTCTTGGCGAACACGTCGTTCAGATCCGTCGAGAAGACCGAGGCCGGGGTGCGGGTGAGCGTGACCTCTGGTGACACCTACGACGGCGACCTCCTGCTGGTTGCGGTCGGCCGCGGGCCCAACACCGCCGACCTCGGCTACGAGGCCCAGGCCATCGAGATGGACCGCGGCTTCGTCGTGACGAACAACCGGCTGGAGGCCAGTGTGCCCGGCGTACACGCGGTGGGAGACATCGTGGCCGGGATGCAGCTAGCTCACCGTGGCTTTCAGCACGGCATCTTCGTCGCCGAGGACATCGCGGGTCTTCGACCCACCCCCATCAACGAGGACGGGATCCCCCGAGTCACCTACTCCGACCCCGAAGTGGCCTCGGTCGGCCTGAGCGATGAGAGGGCGAGACAGCGGCATGGTGACGACGCCGTCGAGTCGGTGACCTACGACCTCGGGGGCAACGGAAAGAGCCAGATCCTCAGAACTCAGGGCTTCGTCAAGGTGGTCAGGCATCGAGACGGCCCCGTTCTCGGCATCCATCTGGCCGGTGCCCGTGTTGGTGAGCTGATCGGCGAGGCCCAGCTCATCTACAACTGGGAGGCGTTCCCCGAGGACGTCGCCTCCCTCGTGCACATGCACCCGACCCAGACCGAGGCGCTGGGGGAGGCGCACCTCGCCCTCGCCGGAAAGCCACTCCACGCGCACTCCTGAGAAATCATCGTAGGCTGAGCCTGCGACTCCGTGACCTTCCAGGGGCTCCACGGGTCCCAGGACCGCTCGACGCAGACAAGAGGAACTCGACCGACATGTCAACCGACGTAACCCTCCCGGCTCTTGGTGAAAGCGTCACCGAAGGCACCGTCACCCAGTGGCTCAAGTCGGTCGGCGACGAGGTCGCCGTCGATGAGCCTCTACTCGAGGTCTCCACCGACAAGGTCGACACCGAGATCCCCTCTCCGGTGGCGGGAACGTTGCTGGAGATACGCGCGGAGCAGGACGAGACGGTCGAGGTGGGCGCCATCCTCGCCGTCGTAGGCGCCGGTAGCGAGGCGAGCGCAGCATCGTCAGGCGGCGACGACGGTGCGGCGTCCGAGCAGGCTCCCTCTGAGAGCAGTTCGCCAGAGGATGCGCCTGACGAGGACCAAAGCGGGACGGAGACCGGTGCGGCGTCGTCAGAGGCCGATGACCCTGCGGCGTCGGAGGGGGCCGGCCCGGAGACCGGTGCGCAGGAGACTGCGTCCGAGGAGCAGCAAGGCGGAGGCGACTCCGACGTCGAAACTTCCGGTCAGACCAGCCAGCCGACCGAGCAGCCGCAGGACCAGGCCCCGAACGAAGACGCTGCGGACACGCCTCCTTCGGAGCAGGCGCCGGCGGCGAGGGGTGATGCGGCTCCCGCGTCGGGCGGCGAGGCCACCGAGGTCAAGCTTCCAGCGTTGGGCGAGAGCGTCACCGAAGGGACTGTCACTCAGTGGCTCAAGTCGGTCGGTGACGACGTCGCGGTGGACGAGCCTTTGCTCGAGGTCTCCACCGACAAGGTCGACACCGAGATACCGTCTCCTGTCGCCGGCAAGCTCCAAGCGATTCTGGTCGAGACAGATGAGACGGTCGAGGTGGGCGCCGTACTCGCACGGATAGGCGCGGGCGACGCATCACCTGACGAGGCAGGGGGCGCTGCAAGTCCGGCGGAAGGCACCTCTGAAGAAGGCAGCGCCGACGCGGCAGCCGAGGACGAGCCAACCAAGGACGAGCCAACCAAGGACGAGCCAACCAAGGACGAGCC
>JAUJOO010000006.1:158854-168493 GCA_030447585.1 Nocardioidaceae bacterium
GGCGGCACCTTCACCCTGACCAACACCGGCAGCAGAGGCGCCCTGTTCGACACTCCGATCATCAACCAGCCTCAGGTGGCGATCCTCGGCACCGGCACGGTGGTCAAGCGGGCTGTCGTCATCACCGATCCCAACCTCGGCGAGACGATCGCGGTGCGGCAGATGGTCTATCTGGCGCTGACCTACGACCATCGGCTCGTCGACGGGGCAGACGCGGCCCGCTTCCTCACCACGATCAAGCAGCGCCTCGAGGAGGGAAACTTCGAGTCTGAGCTCGGGGTCTGACGCTCATTGGGTTTGCGATGTAAACCGTGCAGTTGGACTGTTTACATCGCAATTCTGCGATGTAAACGGAGGGTTTGCGGTGTTGAGGGTCAGTCGACGAGAACGTCGAGGAACTCACCTTGGTCACCGGCGAGCTCAAGGCTGAGCGGCAGCGGCTCCCACCGGCACAGGAAGACCAGGCCGTCGTCCTCGTCCTCGCTGACGACCATGTGCTCCCATGAGGTGCGACCGTCGTTGGGCGTCTCGAGACGCACAAAGGTCGTCATGGCAGCACCCTCCGGGTCGTCGAGACCGCGCTCCTGGGCACCCAGCTGCTCGACGAACGTGAGCTCCTCCAGGCCGGTCTCCTCCTCGACCTCGCGCATAGCCGCCTGCTCGATGTCCTCGAACGTCGCCATGCCGCCGGACGGAACCTGGACCCCGGACGGGTTGACCGGGTCGTCGTCCGCATGCTCGAACACCAAGAGCTCGTCGCCGCGCTCCCCCGAACGCGTGACGTAGCAAGTCACGCGGCGACGTACGCCGTAGATCGTCATGCCTGAAATGCTAGTGCCGCACAGCCGCGACGGTGAATGCGGCAACCCCGGGACCGAAGGGGGTCGGCGGCAGGCAGGATGGGCACATGAGAATCATCGTCGCTGGTGGGTCGGGCTTTCTCGGTACGGCGTTGAGGCGGCAGCTCAGCAGTGCAGGACACGACGTCAGCCGGCTGGTGAGGTCGCCAGCTAGGTCGCCAGACGAGATCCCCTGGGACCCGGCCTCCGGCGAGCTCGATCCGGCCGCCCTCGACGGTGCGGACACCGTCGTCAACCTCGGTGGCGCCGTCATCGCCCACTGGCCCTGGACAGACAGCTACAAGCAGCAGATCCTGGACAGCCGCGTACAGACGACCGGCACCCTGGCCAGCGCCATCGCGCAGGTGGCTGAGCGACCGGCTCTCGTGAACGCCAGTGGCATCAACTACTACGGCGACGGTGGCGAGCACCAGGTCGACGAGACGTCACCGGCCGGCAGCGGCTTCCTCGCGGACGTCTCACGGCGGTGGGAGGAGGCCACCGAGCCAGCGGCTGAGGCAGGAGCGCGGGTGGTCGTCATGCGCACCGCTGTGGTGCTGGACCAGTCCGGGGGTGCACTGAAGACGATCGCGGTCCCTTTCAGGCTGGGGCTCGGTGGCAACCTCGGAGACGGCCGACAGTTCTTCCCGACCATCTCTCTCGCCGACTATCTCGATGCCGCCACCCGGCTGATCACCGACAATGCTCTTCGAGGGCCGTTCAACCTGGTCGGTCCCGTCCCGGCTACCAACGCAGACTTCACTGCGGCCATCGGCAGACGTCTACACCGGCCGACCCTGGTCCGGGTTCCGCGCTTCGCGCTCAACGCCGTCGCGGGCGAGCTGTCGACTCTCGTGTTCACGAGCGTCAAGGCAGTTCCTCGTCGCCTCCTGGAGACAGGCTTCACGTTTCGTCACCCGACGGTCGACGAACAGGTCAAGGCGGCCTTCGCCGGCTGACCTTGCCATCAGCCGGGCGTCACGACGGCTAGCCGAAGCCAGCCGGCGCGGTGACGATGCGAGCAACCCGCCACTCACCGCGCTCGCGCGTCAGGTCGATGAGGTGCTCGGTGGGCCGGTCGGCGGGCAACGAACGGACGCGGCCGTCCGTCGTCGTCGCCTCCAGCGGCCCGAGCCGATCGACCACCCTGAGCCGCACATGGTTGTCGCCCCTCTCCACCACCCGGAGGCGTCGGAACGTGAGAGAGACACCCTCGACTCGCAAGCCACGCGCCAGGTAAGCCCGAAGGTGTGCTCGGTCGAGTCGCAACTCGGGAGCTCCGACCGCATACACCTGCTCGAGGAGAGCAGTCGAGCCCTTTCGCCAGGCGCGCTCGCGGCTCGCGTCCAGCCGCGCCAGCACGGCGTACCAACCGACGTCTCGCTCATCGTCTCCAGGGGTAAGGGCCGGACTCGTGTAGGTGGGCTCGTCGGCCGCGCGATGGTGTGTGAATGCCGGCTGCACCGGCTGCCTCTCACCGGTCGATGTGTCAGGGCGAAAGGCAGCCAGGCAGGAGATCGCCGTCGCCGCGACGATGGTGACCACAATCCTGGGCCGGCGAGCGGTGGATGCGCACTCCAGGGCCGCCCGCGTCCAACCGGACCCACCTGCTGCCTGCCGGCGATGTCGTCCGCTCATCCATCCAGCCTGACCGATAGGGCAGACTCGCGCGCGCGGCTGTCCACAGGCCCGGTTGCGAAACCAGGGCTCGCCGGTCACCGACGAGCCTGATACGACCACGCGCCTGGCCCGAGAGCTCAGCCCAGCGCCGTACGCTTGGTGGCGATGTTGGCAGGAGGATCCGGGATCAGCATGACCAGGATGTATGACGTCGTGGCCGAGAGGCTCGCGAAGGGCACCGTCAACGCCGACCACCCCGAGCGCGCGAAGGCGGGCACGTCATGACGGCGCTGCACTTCGACCATCTCGGCTTCGGGTCCGCGGCCATCGCCTATGACGACGCCTGGAAACTGCAGCGCGAGCTCCACACCCGCCGGGTGGCTGAGGAAGCCGACGACACCGTCCTGCTGCTCGAACACCTGTCTGTCTACACCGCCGGCCGCCGAAGCGATCCTGCGGACCGGCCTCCCGACCAGACTCCGGTGGTGGAAGTGGACCGCGGCGGCAAGATCACCTGGCACGGCCCCGGACAGCTCGTGGGCTATCCGATCGTGAAGCTTCCCGGTCACGTCTTCGTGGTCGACTACGTCCGCCGCCTCGAGGAGGCACTGATCCGGGTCTGCTCAGACCTCGGTCTCACCACCGGCCGCGTCAGGGGACGCAGCGGTGTATGGGTTGCCGGCGACAGAGACCGGCCCGAACGCAAGATCGCCGCGCTGGGCGTTCGCGTCTCACAGGGTGTGACCATGCACGGGTTCGCGCTGAACTGCGACTGCCACCTGGCCCCATTCGACCAGATAGTCCCGTGCGGAATCAGCGATGCCGGCGTGACGAGCCTGACCGAGGAGCTCCGACGCCCCATCTCGGTGCCCCAGGTGGTGTCGGTCGTCGAACATCGCCTGGGCGAGCTGCTGTCCTGGACCGACTACGAGCGCTCCCCCGACCTGGCACTCGACCACCGGGGTCAACTCGCCGCCATCAGTGCTGCGCCGGCCGCCGCCCCGGCGCACTGACAGGCTTCCGAGCTCGCGGTGCAGCGCGCGCCCTCCAGCCCCGGCTCGCGAGTCTTGAGCACTCGGAACGCCGTCCGTCCAGTACTGTGGCGCGACGACAACTCCACGGGGGACCTGCATGAGCGAACTTGTCATCGAGACGACGCAGTTGCGCAAGGAGTACCGAAACAGGCGTGGGCGCTTCGTCGCCGTCAAGGGTCTGTCGCTCCACGTGCCACGTGGCGGCGTCCACGGGTTCCTGGGGCCGAACGGTTCGGGCAAGACGACGACGATCCGGATGCTGCTCGGCCTCGCCCGGGCGTCCGGCGGTGAGATGCGGCTCTTCGGCAAGGAAGTCCCCCGGCTGCTGCCCGAGGTGATGGGACGGGTCGGGGCCATCGTCGAACAGCCGAAGTTCATGCCCGGTTTCACCGGTCGAAAGAACCTCTCCCTGCTGGCCACCACGCTCGGCAAGGACCGCCGCAAGGTGGACGAGGTGATCGAGACCGTCGGGCTCAAGGGCCGAGACGACGATCGCTACCGCAGCTACTCACTCGGCATGAAGCAGCGTCTGGCGATCGCCGGGGCACTGCTGAAGTCGCCGGAGCTGTTGATCCTGGACGAGCCCACCAACGGTCTCGACCCGGCGGGCATCCGGGAGATTCGCGAGACGATCCGCGACCTCGGGGAGTCCGGTGTGACGGTCCTGCTCAGTTCCCACATCCTGGCGGAGGTCCAGCAGGTCTGCGACGGCGTCTCGATCATCGGCCATGGCAGCCTGCTCGCGTCCGGCTCTGTCAAGGAGGTGGTGGGCTCTCGGATCTCCGGCGGCGTACGCCTCGGGCTGGCTGACCTCGCCGCAGGTGCCACCGCACTCGAAGCGGCCGGGTACGACGTCCGCCGCGTCGACGACCGCCTCGTAGTGGACTCGACCGACGACCCGGCCGCGCTCACCGAGCTCCTCGCCCGGGGCGGGCTTTACCTCAACGAGCTGACCCCGATCCGGGCCGATCTCGAGACGGTCTTCCTGGAGCTGACCGCCGAGGACTCGGAGGGTCCGCTGTGAGACTGCTGCGGGTAGAGCTCAGCCGGATCCGAGCGCGCCGGGCCATCATGGTCCTCGTCGTGGGCTCGTTCCTCGTCGGCGCCTTCGTCGTCGCCGCCACCTTGTGGGAGCACCGGCCCCTCGACGCCGCGGCTATCGCAGAGGCCGAGCAGCGGGTCGCAGAGGAAACTCGACGGCCCTACGTGCAACGGGCTCTTAGGCAGTGCGAGCGTCATCCGGAGAGATTCGGCGCAAGCAGTGGCGATCCCGCCGACTGCGCCGAGGCGGTCCTGCCGCAGGTCAACTGGTTCCTCGACCGGCCCGTCCTCGACCCGGTCGAGCTGGCCGGGGAACTGCCGGTCGTCCTTGCTCTCTTCCTGGGAGTGATCGCCGTACTCATCGGTGCGACGATGATCGGCGCGGAGTGGTCGGCGGGCTCGGTCGGCACGCAGCTGTTGTTCGAGCCGAGGCGCCCACGGGTCTGGGCGGCGAAGGCGGCCGCCATCGCGCTGGTCACTGCCGTCATGGCCGCGGTCGTGTTCGCCCTCGTGTGGGCCGGCATCCTTGCTGCGTACGCCGCCTGGTCCGATGACGGCCTGCCGGCCGGCTTCCTCGGTGACCTGGGCGCCTCCGGTCTGCGGGCCGCCGCCTTTGCTGGGATCGGTGGTCTTGCCGGGTACGCCGTCACGGTGGCCGCGCGGCATACGGTCGTGGTGGTCGGCCTGATGCTTGCCTACTCGGTGATCGGGGAAGGGCTGCTCCGCGAGTTCGTCCCGCGTCTCGAGAGGTACTTGGTGTCCAACAACACGCTGGCCTGGATCCAGGACGGCCACCGCATCCGGATCCATCCTGAGTTCTGCAACACCCGGGCGGAGTGTCGGCCCACCGTGACTGTGATATCGCTGGCTGACGCGGCGCTCTACTTCGGTGTCGTCGCCGCGGCGATGCTGCTGATCTCGCTGGCCGTCTTCCGTCACCGCGACGTCCCCTGACGTTTGCACGCCGCGCACTAGGACGACAGCACCAGAACCGCCCACTGAGGCAGCCATCCCGCCCCATCCCTCCGGCGCGAACCGCTTTCACCTCCAACGGCCCGTCCTCGCCCGTCGCACATCCCAAGCGCACGACCTTTTTTAGCGCCCTCTGGACGCGGTTCGGGGAAGTTCGTCGGCGCCCTGACCCCAGCAGACCTCTCCTAACCTCGCTGGCCACCACCACGCCCACGGCGGTCCCAAGCGCACCACCTCAGCACCCTCTGACGCCGTTAGGGGAAGTCCGTCGGCGCCCTGACCCCAGCAGACCTCTCCTAACCTCGCTGGCCACCCCCACGCCCACGGCGCGCCCAGTGCACCAAGGCAAGACGCATAGGCCGGGCCCCGATCGCGGATTTGCCTGCCGCGTAGGCCACCCCGCTGGTTCGAGCCTTGTGCCGGTCGGGCGTCGGGCGGCTGGAGCGGGCGAGCAACCGCACCCCGTAGGCTTGACCCGTGACGATCGCCCCCGAGGGTCGGAAGCTGCTGCGCCTGGAGATGCGCAACGCCGAGACGGCCATCGAGAAGAAACCCGCCTGGATCAAGACGAGGGCGACGATGGGCCCTGAGTACCAGCAGCTACAGTCACTGGTGAAGCGCGAGGGCCTCCACACGGTGTGCCAGGAGGCGGGTTGTCCCAACATCTTCGAGTGCTGGGAGGACCGCGAGGCGACATTCCTCATCGGCGGGGACCAGTGCACCCGCCGCTGCGACTTCTGCCAGATCGACACCGGCAAACCCGCGGCGCTCGACGTCGGCGAGCCACTACGCGTCGCCGAGAGCGTCAGGCAGATGCAGCTGAGGTACGCGACCGTCACGGGGGTGTGCCGCGACGATCTCGAGGACGAGGGTGCCTGGCTGTACGCCGAGACGATCCGGCAGATTCATGAGCTCAACCCTGGTGTCGGTGTCGAGATGCTGGCCCCGGACTTCAGCGGCAACGCGACTTTCCTGAAACAGCTCTTCGACGCGGCACCGGAGGTCTTCGCCCACAACATCGAGACCGTGCCCCGGATCTTCCGCCGCATCCGTCCCGGGTTCCGCTACGAGCGCTCGCTCGATGTGCTCGACCAGGCCCGAGCGGTCGGGCTGGTGAGCAAGTCGAACCTCATCTTGGGGATGGGCGAGACACGCGCGGAGGTCACCGGCGCTTTGGAGGACCTGCGATCCGTCGGCACCGAGCTTCTCACGATCACGCAGTACCTGCGCCCGTCCGTTCGCCACCACCCGGTGGAGCGCTGGGTCAAGCCCGAGGAGTTCCTCGAACTGCAAGCCGAGGCGACAGCGCTCGGCTTCTCGGGAGTGATGAGCGGCCCGCTCGTGCGGTCCTCCTACCGTGCCGGGCGGCTGTACCGCCAGGCGCTAGAGTCGCGGCGGGTCGCCGATCGCAGCGCCTGAGCTGACTCGAGACAGTACGACGGCACGACACCCGACGAAAGAGATCGACAGCCACTGATGGCCAGGACCAAGAAGAAGCCCAAGGGCGAAGGCGGCCTGAAGCGGCTGCGTACTGCCTACACGATGACGCGGGAGCACGACCGGAAGATCGGTTGGGTCTGTCTCGCGTGGTTTCTTGGGGTCGGTCTTGTCGTCGGGGGGCTGTTTTGGTGGTTCCTCCACCCGATCGCGGGCCTGGTCACGGGTGTTCCCGCCGGACTGATGGCGGCTTTGATCGTCTTCGGCCGTCGCGCCGAGCGGTCGGCGTACGCCCGCATGGAGGGTCAACCGGGCGCCGCCGCCGCAGCACTGGGGGTGCTCAAGCGGGGTTGGAAGGTACAGGCAGCCGTCGCGGTCACCAAGAACCAGGACGTCGTCCATCGGGTCGTTGGCCGGCCGGGAGTGATACTCGTGGGTGAGGGAAACCCGCAACGGGTCCGCAACCTGTTGGGCGTGGAGAAGAAGAAGCACGCCCGGGTGGTACGCGAGATCCCTATCTACGACATCGTGGTCGGTGAAGGTGACGGTTGCGACGTCCCCGTCAAGAGACTGTCCAAGCACGTCATGAAGCTGCCGAAGAACATCGACCCTTCCGAGGTCACCGATCTGCTTCAGCGGCTCAAGGCACTCGACGCGATGCGGCCACCGATGCCGCTCCCCAAGGGGCCGATGCCGACCAGCATGAAGCAGGCCAGGCAAAGCATGCGCGGTCGCTAGCGCTGCAGCGTGATCGAGTCGACGGCCAGGTCGTGTAGCCCCTGCTGGTCGCGGTTGTAGATGACCGGAGGTATCACGAGGCAGATCAGCAATGTGCGCAGCAGCGCGCGGGCCGGGTCGAGGAACGCACCGGACGTCCGCCGCACGACGACGCGGGTGACCAACTGCCCCGCCGATCCTCCGAGCAGAGACGTCAGGATCCAGGTCTCGGCGGCAAAGACGGCCAACGGCGTCCACTGCGCCGCCCCTTCGCCGCTCCACACGTCGCTGCCAACAAAGGCGGCGACCACCAGCATCGAGGAGGCCCAGTCAATGGTGAGCGCCAGCACCCGGCGACCCCAACCGGCAACCGCGCCGGGGCCGTTGTGTGGTAACCCGAGTCGAGCACCCGGATAGTCAGCGTCTGCTGGCTCTGCGACCACGAAGCGCAACGTAACACGCACGAAACACGACAGACACGGCAGGGAAATCGCGCGCTCCTACCGTGAGAACTGAAGGGCGGCCAGCAGGGCTCGTCGATCTACGAGGAGGATGGATGTTCGCTGACCGCGACGCATTGCTCAAGTTCATCAAGGACGCGGAGGTCGAGTTCGTCGACGTCCGGTTCTGTGACCTCCCGGGGGTGATGCAACACTTCACGGTTCCGGTTTCCTCGTTCGGTCCGGAGGTCTTCGAGGACGGCCTGATGTTCGACGGGTCCTCGATCCGCGGTTTCCAGGCGATCCATGAGTCGGACATGGCGTTGTTCCCAGACCCCACGACGGCGTACCTGGACTCGTTCCGGGTCGACAAGACGCTGGTGGTCAACTTCTTCATCCATGACCCCCTGACAGGTGAGGCGTACAGCCGCGATCCGCGCAACATCGCCCGCAAGGCGCAGGCGTACCTCAAGAGCACCGGTATCGGCGACACCGCCTTCTTCGCGCCGGAGGCCGAGTTTTACGTCTTCGACGACGTGCGGTTCGAGACCAAGCAGAACACCGGTTTCTACTCGATCGACTCCGTCGCCGCCGCCTGGAACACCGGGCGCGAAGAGGTGGGCGGCAACCGCGGATACAAGGTGAAGTACAAGGGTGGCTACTTCCCGGTTGCGCCCGTCGACCACTTCGCGGACCTGCGGGCCGAGATGTCCAGGGAGCTCGAGACGTCCGGCATCGTGGTCGAGCGCCAGCACCACGAGGTCGGCACCGCCGGTCAGGCGGAGATCAACTTCCGTTTCGACGAGCTGCTCACGACCGCCGACAACGTGATGAAGTTCAAGTACATCGTCAAGAACGTCGCCTGGCGCGCCGGCAAGACGGCAACGTTCATGCCGAAGCCGATCTTCGGCGACAACGGCTCCGGCATGCACTGCCACCAGTCGCTCTGGGCCGAGGACGAGCCGCTGTTCTACGACGAGTCAGGGTATGCCGGTCTCAGCGACATGGCGCGCTACTACATCGGCGGGCTGCTTGCCCACGCCCCCTCGCTCCTTGCGTTCACCAACCCGACGGTGAACTCCTACCACCGGCTGGTGCCCGGCTTCGAGGCGCCAGTCAACCTGGTCTACAGCCAGCGCAACCGGTCGGCATGCATCCGCATCCCGATCACGGGGGCGAACCCCAGGGCGAAGCGCATCGAGTTCCGTTGCCCCGACCCCTCCGCCAACCCCTACCTTGCGTTCTCCGCGATGCTGCTCGCCGGCCTCGACGGGATCCGCAACAAGATCGAGCCTCCGCAGCCGATCGACAAAGACCTCTACGAGCTTCCCCCGGATGAGCACGGCGACATCGACACCGTTCCTGCGACGCTGACGGCCGTCCTCGACTCCCTCGAGGCCGACCACGAGTTCCTGCTGGAGGGCGGCGTCTTCACCCCCGACATCATCGAGACCTGGATCGCATACAAGCGCGAGTTCGAGGTCCTGCCCATCGCGCTGCGACCGCATCCTCACGAGTTCGAGCTCTACTACGACATGT
>JAUJOO010000019.1 GCA_030447585.1 Nocardioidaceae bacterium
CCGGATCCGGGACATGGTGATGATCAGCGAGCGACCGGCCGAGGTTACCGACCGGACGGTGCCCGGTCACTGGGAGGGTGATCTCATCATCGGAAAGGACTGCAAGTCGGCGGTCGGCACGCTGGTCGAGCGGTCGACGCGCTACCTGCTGCTGCTGCACCTGCCGGACCGACGCCACGCCACGGAGGTCGACCAGGCCATGCGGCGAGCCATCAAGACGCTGCCCGGAGAGCTGTTCCGCACCCTCACCTGGGACCAGGGCAAGGAGATGGCCTTCCATGCCGCCTTCACGGTGGATACGGGCGTGGCGGTCTACTTCTGCGACCCCCATAGCCCTTGGCAGCGGGGTCCGAACGCGCTCCCCACTCGAACGCGTAGCGCCACTAAACGTCGTGGATCAAGTGCCCTAGGTGATCCTTTCTATGCGGTCGAAGGGTACGACTCCAATCCGAATGGCCCAACGGTGCGGATCTGGCAATTGCTCGTCGCTGGGCGACTACTCGGCTGGTAACTTGTTTTCGAGGCATTCGGCACTTGGGTCGGAGGTAAAACGTGCACACAGGGGAAGTCCTCACCGGACCACGGCCGCCCGCTGTCGTCCTTGACCGAGACGGGGCCTTCCACGACCTCGTCGTCTCCTCGGACGAGACCTGGTCCGTGGGCGAACGGCTGAGATCAGCCCGTGACGTTCGGCAGGGTTACCTCGTCAACGCCCTGCCCGTCGAGATGCACTGCCACAGCCTCGGTAGCCAGGATTTCAGCAGGTTCGAGGACCTGGATCTCCATCTCCTGGATCGGGAGGCGGCGGCCGAGGGCGTCCTGTGCCTCCCGACTCTCTACCTCCCCTATTCGCGGTTCCCGGCGTTCCTCGACTTCATGGATCGCTTCGCAACGGCCCGCACCTCGCTGACGAACGTCATTGGCATCGCGTTGGAGGGACCACTCCTGGCCAGCTTCGGCGGAACACCGGAGCAGGGCGTGTGGGTCCCCACGCTCGAGGAGTGGCGCCAGTTCGCGGCGTCCGGCCCCAAGGGCCTCCTTTACATCGTGATCTCGCCCGACGGGTTGGAGCCTGGTTCCTGCCGCTACGAGGACCGAGAACGAGGGCCCAGCATCGAGGAAGCCGTCGAGATCCTGATCACCGGTGGTGTGCGCCCCGCGCTCGGCCACTTCCACAAGCGCGATCCCGCCGGGAGCGCCAAGTCCATCAGCGCGGTCATCGACGTCGCAAAGGACCTCGGCGCGCAGCCGTTCGACGGCACGGTCATTACGGACCACCTCTTCAACGACATGCCCAGCCTCCTGCGCTACGCATGGCGGACGCCCGAGGACCGGCTTCGGCGCGACCACGAACTGCCAGGGCTCGCGCTCGAGGCGTGGAATCTGGACCAGCTCGAGGAGATCGTCGGTCCGGTCCCCGCCACCCTGATGCGCCAGGCCGTCGATGGTTGGGTGACGATCTGCCTGAACTTCGACGGCGAGCACGTGGACCACGAGGTCGCGCGTCGAGCGGTCGAACTCGTCGGGGCCGAGCGCATCATGGTGATGTCCGATCGCTCCGACGTGCCGTTCCTCGGCGGTCAGCGCCTCACCAAGGGCGTCGACAGCGGGCTCTGGTACCAGGCCAAGGGCGTCGTCGCCGCGGGCTCGACCCCCCTCGGCAGGCAGATGGACTACCTGGCCGATCTCGGCTTTACGCCGGAGCAGGTCTGGGCGATGTCGTCGCTCGTGGCCCACCGCGCTTTCGCTCTGCCTCCCGCCACGGCGGATCTCCAATCGTGCGCCTGCTCGGCGGTCTGCGTCACGCAGGTGCGACGATCGGGCATCTCAGGGCGGTGACCTGTGCGGACCACCGCACCGGTCACCGCTCTACGATCCGGGGATCAGACGGCGGGAGCGCGTAGCGCAGGACGACCACGCTCCTCGCCGGATCGTGCTCGACCGTGCCCGACCCGTCCAGCACAATGTCACTCGCGGCCTCAGGGTGGATCGCTGCGACGTAGCGATCCTCGGCGGGCATCCACTCGTCGACCCACAGCGACCTGGCGTCCTCGCCGTCCCGCTCCAAGCCTCGAGCTAGGCGGGCCGAACGCTCGGTCTCGACCCACAGGGTGGTGCTGACGTAGTCCCGAAGCTCGGGCCGCGTCACGTAGACGCCCTCGACGATGATCGGCTGGGTGGCAGGCACCGCGACCCAGTCGCCGAGGCGGTCGTTGTCCCAGTCGTACCGTTGGTACCGGACCGCGGCGCCCGCCGCCGCTGGCACGAACACCTGGCTCCGGAGACGTTCCCAATCGACGCTGGCACCGATTGCGTTCCGGTCGAACGTGGGGGAAGATCGCTCGGCGCTCGTCCGGTAGAAATCGTCGCCCTCGACGACCGCCGCCTGAAGGACCGACGCCAGGGCCCGGCCGATCGTGCTCTTGCCCGAGCCACCGAGCCCGTCGATCGAGATCACCAATCGAGGGCGTCCTGCGGCACGTGCGGTCAGCATCGATGCCAGAGACTCGAGGTCCTCGATGGTCATTGTCGCTTCACCTCACGAGTGGCTTCGGCGTTGACGTGCCTGGCGAGGCGTCCGAGGAGGGGCGCCTGCACTTCTAAGCTGTGACCGTACCGGATGTTGCTCAAGGTAGGGATCCATTGGCAACCGATGAGCCAGCCGCAAAGTTGGACGAGGTCCTCGTCACCGGCGGGGCCGGATTCATCGGCGCCTCGGTGGTCCGCGACCTGCTCCGGCGCAGCGCGACGCGCGTCGTCGTCGTCGACGCCCGGCCGCTCAAGGACTGGGCTCGGCTGGACGACCTCGACGACGAGCCACGGGTCGAGCGTCGTTCGTTGGACCTCTGCGAACGGGGCGCGCTGACCGAGGCGATGCGGGGGGTCGACTCGGTCATCCACCTCGCCGCCGGTACGGACATGCGCCGAGGGATCGACGATCGTTCCTGGGACCTTCGACAGAGCTTTGAAGCGACACGGCATGTCCTAGAGGCCGTGGCGTCGACGGGAGTCCCGACGCTCGGGTACGCGTCGAGCTCCGCGGTCTACGGGATGTTGGCCGGGCAACGGCCGGCTTCGGAGACAGATGGCCCGCTCCTCCCCGTCTCGATGTACGGCGCGGGCAAGCTCGCCTCCGAGGGTTTGATCAGCGCTTACGCCGAGATGGTCGGGTTCACGGCCCGCATCGTCCGCTTTGGCACGGTCGTCGGACCGTCCATGGATCGCGGGGCCATCCCCTCCTTCGTGGCGCAGGTCGAGCGGGGCGACCGGCGCGTGCGCGTGTTGGGCGACGGTGGGCAGGCCCGGTCGTTCGTCGACGTCGACGAGGCCGCTTCCGCGCTCCTCCACGTGCTGCAGCTCTCCGGCCAACCATGCGAGGTCTTCAACGTTGCGTCGCCCGGCACGACGTCGACCCGCCGGGTGTTGGAGCTGCTGGCCGAGGAGGTGGGCGAGTTCGACGTGACGTTCGGTGGCGGATCCGGCGGCTGGCGGGGTGATGTCCCGCGGGTGGAGCTCGATGTCACAAAGCTCGCGCACGCCGGGTGGACGGCGTCGGGGAACTCCGACGACGCGGCGCGGCGTTGCATCCGGTCACTGCGGGCGGGAGGGGTCTTCCTCCGCGAGGACGAGCCCAACCCCGAGGCCGGTCGCAAGGTCGGCCAGTGATTGCGCCCACTGGGTGGCGTGCCGGCTCGGTTGCGGCTGTCGCCCGGAGATGATGTGGATCCGCTCGACGCACCCGGCGGCCACGCCGGCGAGCATATCCGAGTCGTGGTCCCCGATCATCCAAGCATCGGTCGTCCGCATGCCGAGATCGTCGGCGGCGCGAAGGAGGAGGCCAGGCTGGGGCTTGCGGCACGCACAGCCTCCTCCGGGGACGTGCGGACAGACATAGAAGCGCGCCTCCACGCCGCGACGCCGGAGCGCCTGCTGGAGGAGCCGGTTCGTGTCCTCGACGAATGACCGGTCGACCAGCCCTCGCCCGATGGGTGACTGGTTCGTCACCACGGCCACCGCTGCACCGCGAGCCGCAAGCGCCGCGACGGCATCGAGGGCGCCGTCGATCACCACGACGTGATCCGGCTTAAGGACGTAGGCCTCATGATGTCTGAGGAGGACGCCCTCCCGGTCCAGGAGGAGGAGCGATTCGGGCACGGTCGTCACGACGGTCCGTCTGGGAACGCGGCACAGACCGACGCGTAGCTGACCGGGTCGCCGACGTGCAGGCAGGGAGCGGCGGCTTCGTGCGCTGCGATCAGTCCTGCCCTCGCCAGGTCGGGAAAGTAATCCGCCTCGTGGATCGGAGATCGATCGAACCGGTCGAATGAAGAACGCCTCATCGCGATCATGCCGATGTCGAGGTGGGTAGCGGTCGGCGTCGCCCCGTACACCGTCACCCGTTGGTCGACGACACGGACGTTGGGGCGCTCGACGTCCGGGTCCGTGACGGCGACGGCGATGGCGGCCATCGACCCACCGTCGCCTAGAGAATCGATGAGGCGATCGAGCGGGACCGACGGGAGCACGTCCCCGTAGACGACGACGAACGGATCGGAGAGCTTCGGCACGGCGGCGTGCAGCGCCCCGATGACCCCTAGGGGCTCCACCTCCTCGCCCCACGTGACCCGCAGGCCAGGGATCGTGAAACCACCGAGGGCATCGATGATCTCCGCTGCGCCATGGCCGAGGCACAGGTGGGCGTGGGTGGCGCCGAGCGCTCCCAGCGCCTCCAGTTGCCAATGGACGAACGGTCGACCGGCCACGGGGGCGAGCGACTTCGGCATCCCTCCGATCGTCGGGGCGATGCGGGTTCCCCTCCCGCCGGCCGGGATGGCGACGCTCCGTCCGCTCATCCGGCCAGCCGGGCTCGTACCTCGGTGACGAGCAGGTGGTGTATCGCGACCGCGCCGGCCTCGGCCAACGGCGTCACCAGGTCCGGGCACCGGTTCGGAATGACGATGGTGAGGTGGCACGCCTCGACGAACGCACCTCCCCCGTCGCCGGCCACACCCACCGTACGGGCCCCTAGGTCGCGCGCCTTCGTGATCGCTCGGACCAGGTTGCTCGACCAGCCGGACCCGCCATGGACCGAGAAGGCGAATAGGACGTCGCCCGGGCGCGCCCAGGCTTCGATTTGGTGCTCGTAAGCCTCGTCCCACCCCTCGTCGTTCGTCCATGCGGTCAGGGTCGCCACGTTCGAGCAGAGGTCGATGCTGCGGAAGCCGCGGCGCGGCCAAGTCGCGAACTTGGCGAGGTCCGAGGCGAAGTGAGCGGCGGTCGACGCAGAGCCGCCGTTGCCGATCGAGAGCACCGTCGCATCCGCGTCGTAGGCATCGACCAACAGGTCGACCGCAAGCTCGATGGACTGAAGGTCAATCGTCCGGCACACCTCGGACAGGTGCGCCAGGAACGTCGCCGCGCGCGAGTTGGCGCTGCTCGTAGGTTGGTGCTCGCTCATGAGGCCTGCTCAGGGTCCACGAATGCTCCTCGGTCGGCCACCTTCACGGGTAGGGGCCGGACGCCGGCGCGGCGACCTGCCTCAACGACGGCGTCGCGGCGATCTGCCGGCCCGGCCACCATCACGAACCCGCCTCCACCGGCACCGACCAACTTCCCTCCGGTCGCACCGGCGGCTCGGCACCGGTCAATGAGGTCGGTCGCGGCCACCGTCGCCAGCTGAGGGTGGAGCGCAGCCTTCTTGGCCCAGTGCCGACGGAGCACCTCGCCGAAGGCGGCGCCGTCGCGACTGGTGAGGACGGCTTCGACCTCGGCGACCTTCGCCAAGCCATCAAGTCCGTCGGGTGGCGCCGATCCAAGGTATGCCGACAAGGGGCCGAGCGACGTCGGTGCCGAGCGCCGCGCGCTGGTGTCGAACAACAGGATCGACGTCGAGAGGAGTTCATCCATGCCCCCTGCCAGGTCCGAGCGGCGGCGGGCTCGGATCCGCCCGTCAGCTTCGGCCCACATCTCCACGCACGAGCCGAACGCGGCGCAGAGGTGGTCTTGGAACCCGACGGGCGCGCCCAGGATCTGGCGCTCCCACGCGTAGGCCTCGAGGCCAATGGCCAGCGGATCGGTCGTCGGGCGGCCGGCGGCTGCGAGCTCGAGGGCGACGAGCGCGACGGCCAGCGCCCCACTGCCCCCGAGACCGGCGCCAGCGCTGACCACGCAACGGACGGACAGGTCCGACCGACCCCACCGTCGCCGGGCGAGATCGATAAGCGGGCCGTTAGTCCCCTGCTGTTGGACCCCGAGCTCGGCCTGGATCCGTAGGTCAATGGCAACGGCGACCAGGTGGGCGCCATGTGCTCGATACCACTCGGGGAGGTCGGTCCCTCCGCCGGCAAGGGACAGCCGAAGCGGTGCCGACGCCCGCAGGGCTGGACCAGCAGTGCTCCCTTCACGCATCGTGCGCACGAACCAACAGACGCTCAAGGCGTGTGAGGGTCGTGACGCTGGGTCGCCAGCGGTCGTGGCGCGTCGCGAACGGTGCGAACAGGACCGCCGACCCTACGCCTGCATTCCGTGCGCCGCGCACCTCCCACAGGGAGTCGCCGACGAAGCAGCAGGCCGCAGGATCGATGCCGAGCTGGCGGGCGGCAGCCCAATAGGCCTCCGGTTCGGGCTTGCTCACGCCGCTCACCGTCGAGTCGAAGATCGCGTCCATCGATGCGAGTAGCCCAGCGCTCTGCAGCTCGACCTCGAGGTTTCCGTTCGAGTTCGACACCGCGGCTACGGCGATTCCTCGGGCCCGCAATCTCGAAAGGACCTCGGCAGCCTCGGGAGACCAGCGGGTCCACAGTCGGCGGGCTCGATCGAGTCGCTCCACCTCGTCCCAGGCGGCCTGCTCGAGGCTCTCGGCGCCCACGACGCCCGCCCAGGTTCGGATGTGATCGACCAGCTGCGGCGCATCCATGCCGTCGCCTAGGCTCTCGTCGGCCAATGCGAACGACCGCCCGCACAGGTCCGGATCGAACGAGCGCCCCAGCCGCGCGCCCAGCCGTGCAGCCAACAAGTCGCCATCGGGGAACGCTAGCACTCCGCCAATGTCGAGAAGCACGCCGGCCGCCGGCCCGATCGCCGGGCCTTCGTCGGAGCTAGTCGGGATGGTGGGCATCGGACGTCGGGACGGCGGTCAGCCACGTCGGTCGATCGCCGACCGGGGACTCGCAGTGCGCCTGGTAGCGATCCCTCACGGCCGTGCTCACGGGACCGGGAGCGCCGTCCCCGACCACGAGGTCGTCGATCTCCACGACCGGTTGGACCTCCGCCAGGGTCCCGCACATGAAGATCTCGTCGGCGACGTACAGCTCGGTGCGGTCAATCTCGCGTTCGATGACGGACCGACCGTACTCCGTTCGGAGCAGATCGATCACGAGCCCTCGGGTGATGCTCTCAAGGATCCCAGAGGTCGCGGGCGGCGTGATGATGTCCCCGTCGCGGACGATAAACACCGCGGCTCCCGTCGCCTCGGCCACCGTGCCGCGGTCATTCAGCAGGATGGCGTCGTCGAACCCGCGCTGCTGCGCCTCGATCAGCGGAAGTCGGAACGCTTGGTACGCAGCACCAGCTTTCGCTCGAGGCGGCATCGTGAGGTCGGACGCTCGGCGCCAAGTGCTTATGCAGCACCTGGCGCCCATGAGGGTCGCCTGGGCACGCGGCACGGGGAACGCCACAATGTAGGCCCCGCAAACCACGTCGCGGCCCGATGCGGCGTACCGGCCGGAATCGACGTAGAGCGTTGGCCGCACGTAGAGGTGTTCCTCGTGGCCCAGGGCCGCGATCAGCTCATAGATCGCCCGGGTCAACGTCGAGCCGTCCGTGTCGACGGGCAGGCGCATTATGCGGGCGGACTCGTAGAGGCGCTTCAGGTGCAGGTCGAGCGCGACGAGGTTGTGGCAGCGGTCCTCGGCGCTCCAATAAGAGCGGAGGCCCTCGAAGACGCTGACGCCGCGTATGGCCAGCTCCGACCACACGTGCACCGTGCCCTGGTCCCACGGGACGATGGCGCCGTTGAACCACAGGATGGCGGGTCGTTTCTCGGTCATGTCGCAGTGCCTCGGTCCTCCCGGAGGGCACGATAGATCCGTTCGGTCTCGTCGATCGCCCGCTCCAGGTCGAACCGCCGGGTGAACGTCGTCCTGGCGTTTCGCCCGAGCTCGGCTCGTCGAACGGGATCCGCGGCCAGCGCGACCAACGCCTTCGCGAGGGCTTCCACGGAGCTGGGTTCGACGAGCACGCCGTCGATGCCGTCCTCAATCACCTCGACGATGCCAGGGATGTCGGACCCGATGACGGCTCGCTCGCAGGCCATCGCCTCGATCAGCGCCAGCCCGAGGCCTTCGGCGGTGCTGGGTTGGACCACGATGTCCGCCGATCGGTAGAGCGCGGGCATGTCCGCCAAGGTCAGCGACTCGTCGAAGTCGACGCGGCCGTCGAGGCCGAGATCGGCACGGAGCCGGAGGAGTTCGGCCCGAAGCGCTTCGGATCCGGAGGTCGCCCGTCCTGCGATGACGAGGCGGATCCCGGGGGCCCGCTGCGACGCCACCGCCACGGCCCGGATCAGGGTGTCCAGACCCTTCCGCAGGCTGATCCGAGCGGCGCAGACGACGAGGATTGTCTCCTCACCGCCTGCTCCCCGGAACGCCGGGTCGGCGGGGCCCGGCGAGAACCGTTGTCCGTCAACCCCGTGGTACACGAGCGACACGCGGGTCGGCTCGATGCCGGCCGCCAGGGCCTTCGCCCGGTAGAACTCGCTGCCGGCCAGCACGCGGTCGATCGGCAGGTACCGGTGCACGAGGGCCATCCGACCGGCACCGACCGGAGCCTGTTCGGGGGCCTGTTCGTGGAACGTGCAGACCAACGGTACCCCGAACTCGAGCGCGAGCATCGACCCCGTGACGGCGCACTCCTGGCTATTCGCGTGGACGACGTCGACAGCGCCCTGGCCAATCGCTGCTGCGGCCTCGCCGACCAAGGCGAACTGCATCTGCTCCCATCGGATGAGATCGGGAGCGGCGATGGCGCGCAGGTAGGCCCACAGGCGCACCACCTCGGCGCCGTCGACCACCTCCCGATCCGGAGCGCCGGCAACCGCGTCCGTGAGGACCAGCATTCGGTGCCCACGCGCGACGAGCCCTCCGGCCAAAGTCCGCGCGTAGGTCTCTGCCCCTCCCACGGTGGGATGGAAGCTGCTGCACAGCAGGAGGACGTTCACGGGACGCCATCCATTGCAACGACCCGGTCGCCCTGGAACGTCGCCAATGTGACGACCGCACCGTCGGGCACGGTGCTCCCGGGGAGCACCACCGAACGGTCGATGCGCACGTCACCGCCCACGGAGCAGTCGGCGCCGATGACCGCCGGCCCGAGGATCATCGAGCGAGGAGAGATCCGAGTCCTCGGCCCCACCAGGATCGGCGCCGCCGGCTCCCCGATCAGCCGGGAGCCGGCCGGCAGCGCGATCTCGTGGCGCACCTGACCGGAAACGACATCGAGGTTCGCTCGTCGGAACGAGTCGTGGTCGCCTATGTCGTTCCAGTAGTGAGTGAACTGGTGGGCGTGCACGTGGCGACCGGCGGCGACGAGTTCAGGGATCAGGTGAGCGCCGAAGTCGTAGACCGTGCCCTCGGGGAAGTCCGCGACCAGCTCGCATGCGACGGTGTAGATCCCGCAGCTGACGGGCAGCGGTGGCTCATCGGGAACGTCGGGCTTCTCGGCGAACCCGACGATGCGCCCGTCGATGATGGCCGCGACGCCGTACCGCCGGGCGCCCTGCACGCGCTTGACTGCCACGGACAGCTCCGCCCTCGATCGAAGGTGGTCGTGGGCGAACGTCGCCAGCGGCAGGTCGGTAAGGAGGTCGCCCGAGAGCACCAAGACATGCTCGCCGTCCCGGAACAGATCTTGGAAGGCTCGGAGCGCGCCGGCGGGTCCGGTGAGCTGCGGCTCGAGACGGACGATTGCGTCCATGCCGGACGCCTGCGCCTCGACCTGCGTCGCGGCCTGCATCGCCTCGGCGCAGTGGTGGACGTTGACGAGGACCTGGTCGATACCGGCTCGGCGGAGGTTGGCCATCGTGTACCGCAGAAGCGGGCGATTCGCGATCGGGACGATCGGCTTGGGCTGCTGGTCGGTCAACGGTCGAAGCCGTTGACCGGCCCCAGCGGCCAGAATTACGCAACGACTCACCTTCCCCGGTAGCTGCAACGTGCGTCGGACGCCGTTCAACCCATCTCGGCGAGCAAGAACTCGGCGACCGTCGCTCGAGCGAAGCGATGGTCGGCCAGCTTCTCCAGCACGGCCGGCGGAACGGTCACGAAGTGAGGCCGCCCTGGCAGGAGGCGCAACACGTCACCCGGGGTGCGGACGCTGCCACAGATGATGCGAGCCCCGTCCTCGGCCGCGTCGATCCAGTGCCTGGTGGTCGCGACCGCTCCGACCGGATCGCCTCCCTCGTCGGCGATCCGTCCGCAGAGCAGACTGACGAACGCCGCTCCGGCCGACGCTGCCATGATGGCCTGGCCCGGTGAGAGGCAGGCCGTCACATTTACAGGCACCCCCTCGCGGCTGAGGTGGTTGATCGCGCCGAGCATCGGCTGACCGGCCGGCCCGATCGCTGGCACCTTGACCACGACGTTCGGCGCCCGCCTGGCCAACGCCAGGCCCTCGGCTATCACCGCGTCCTCTTCGACGGCCACGACTTGGAGCGACACGGGATGCGGGGCTGCGATGTCGAGGACCGCGCCTATGATCCGGTCTCTTTCGGCTGGCGCATATCGGGCGAGGATCAGCGAGTTCGTCGTCACGCCACGGGCGGCGCCGCAGCCGATCCACCGTGCTACCGCCTCGGGATCGACGCCATCGACGAGGAGCCTCATGACCCCCGACCGCCGGCTTGCCTAATCCCTGCGACGGGCGCGTGGGTCAGATATCCGCCCGCCGGAAACACCCTCGCGATATGCGCCACCGTCATCGCTCCTCCATTGTCGCCCCTTCGGCGTCGACTGTACTGCGCTAAGTGCTGGCTCGCGGAACTACACGCGTGTACTCTGTAGCTTGCGGTAGGGAGCGTCGGCTGGGCGGCCGCATCGCACACCAGGAGGTGCGGTGTCGAGGCGAAGCCCGTTCGTGATCGAGTTGAGCGACGAAGACCGGGCTCGGCTGGAGGCGTTGGTTCGCCGGCGCACGGCCGAGCAGCGTATGGCGCTGCGGGCCCGCATCGTGTTGGCTGCGGCCAACGGCGAAGAGAACGCCAGCATTGCCGAGCGCGTCGGCGTGGCGTTGAACACGGTGATCAAGTGGCGCAAGCGCTTCTTCGAAGAGGGCATGGGCGGGCTGGCAGATCGCAAGCGCTCGGGCCGGCCCCGAACCTTTCCCCCCTCTGGCCATCGCTGAGATCAATCCACCTGCCGGTGCACGCCTCCTGGCTTGACCAGTGCGAGATCTACTTCTCCATCGTCCAGCGCAAGGTCGTGGCCTCGCTCGCCGCATCGACCTTCGCCGACAACAGCGCTGGCCCGAGCTTCGTGAGCTGAACATCCGCTACCGCGGCGCCGTCGCCTACATCAAGGGCACCACCAGCGACGACGATTCCCTCCCCTGTGCCGGCTCCGCTACGTCGGCTCACCCGACAACTGGGGCTTCGCCATCTACCTCGCCAGCAAGGACGGCTACGAAGACTCCGTCCTGCCCACCGGCAGCTTCACCGGTGCTCCCGAAGAAGCCCTCGACTGCGCCTGCGGCCTCTACCTCAACGACATCACTGCGTGGACAGAAGCACGCCGGCCCGGTTCACGCGAGAACTTCTGACGAGGACCACTAAGGGACTGCGCAGTGCGGTAACGTCATCCTCCTATGGATCGAAGGGGGCGAGCGGTTTCGGCGATGCGCTCCGGTTTGCGACCATCCGATCGGACGGCCGCGCTTCGCCCGCCGGGGGCGGATTAGTGTTTTGCAGCCGATGCGGGGCGTCGCTCCCGACCGATCCACCGACGACTTGTGGGGATTGCGGGCGGACCGCCTACCTGGACAACCGTCCCTGTGCTGGGGTGCTGGTAGTTGACCGTGAGTCGGTGCTGCTCGTTCGTCGATGCATCGAACCGTGGCGAGGGCATTGGGACGTGCCGGGGGGACACTGCGAGCTCGGCGAGCACCCGGCGAACACGGCCAGACGCGAATTCCTGGAGGAGACTGGGCTTCCCGCCCGCATCGACGCCTACTTCGGCTCCTGGATCGATTCGGCCGACCGTCCGGACGACACGCCCTCGATTGTGCTGTACTTCGTCGGCGCGCTTGAGGTACCGCACCGATCGAACCGGACGTCCGAGGCCACGGGCTCGGCGTGGTTCCCGCTCGACGAACTGCCGCTTGACCTCGCGTTCCCTCATCACCTCAGATCGGTACTGACGGCCCTCCGCGACTCCACCCCGGACCCTGGCGGCGTCCCGACGATTAGACCGAGCTCACCTTGGCAGATGGGCCACGGCCGCACAAGCCCCGTGCTCGCACGCGTTGATTCCACGCGTGTGGTGGAGGGCCATCAAGCCACGTTGATGGGGTCGCCGGAGTAGGTCCACGCGAATGGTTTCGCCGTCTGGTCGTAGTCGCTGATGAAGCCGATGAGCTTCGCGATCAGGGTCCTCTCACCAGGTGAAGTTGCCGATGCCGATGACGTTTCGTTGCAGGATCGAGAAGAACACCTCGACCTGGTTGACCCAGCTGGCGTGCACCGAGGTGTAGTGCGGTTCGGTTCAGCACCGTGCAGGTCGAGCGCAGCCAGCACGCTACCGGTGCCGTGGCCGATGTACTCGAACCCCGCCGCCGCGGCCGACCGGGAGCGCAAGCCTGGGCGGGGTGGTGGCGTTCCTCGGCCTGAGTCGACGTCTTCTCGTCGACGGAAAGGACGAGGGCACGCTCCGGAGGGTCGAGATACAAGCCAGCCGTCTCAAACCCGGTCCCAGAAGTCGGGTTCCGTTACGGCGGCGGTTCCTCCACATGGCCACGCGAGAGATCTGCCGGGACGGCACACCATCGGCGGCCAGGTGATGATCCCAGCCCGACGGCGGCACATCTCGGCGTCGTGTGCGCCGCCACTCGCCTCGTCAGCTCAGCTCGTTCCTCGTCGGTCAGGGTGATCGTGGGCGCTTTCCACAATGCCCAAGACAGGCGCAATTTTAGGACTCGCCACTATTCTCGGCGATCTTCTGCGGAAACCTGCTGAACGGAGCCGGAATGCCCTCACTCTCCATCGCCATACTCACCTCCGGGCGTGGAACTTTGGTCAGGTACACCATGAGTGCCTGCCTCGACGGCGTGCTCGACGGGGCGGTCGCCGCAGTGCTGACCAACCGTGACTGCCCGGCGCTCGGTCGGGCGCGGCGCGACGGCGTGCCAGTCGTCGAGTCTTTCGAATCGGCCGACTTCGGGTCTCGCGCTGACAGGGACGGGGCCATGGCCGAGACGGCGTTGGCCACCGGAGTCGACTTCGTCCTAGTCGGCGGCTACTCCGAGGTGCTCGAGCACACGTTTCTCGACAGGTTTCCCGGCCGCGCCATCAGCGTGTACCCAACGCTCCTGCCTGCGTTCGGCGAGCTTGACGAATCGATCGGCCCCGCGCTGGCGCACGGCGTGAAAGCCCTGGGGCTGACTATCCATCTCCGGGCGCCGCTATCATTGAGCGACGGTCCGATCCTGGCCCAGTACCCGTTCCCAGTGGATCATGACGACACGATTGACACGGTCGCCGCGCAGATCGCCGGGCTCGAGCGAGCCCACTTGCCCGAGGTGATGCAAGCGTTCGCTGAGGAACGCGTGGTGATCGACGCGGACCGGGCCCGGATCCTGCCCCGCGGCCGGTGACCACAATCCACTTCGTCCGCCACGGCGAGACCGTGCACAACGTCGGGATGGTGATCACTTCCGGCAAGCCGGGCGCCCCACTAAACGATCGCGGGATCGAACAGGTTCACCACACGGCCCAAGCCCTGGCCTTCCGGCCGATTGTCGCGATCTACGCCAGCCCGCTCCTGCGAGCTCACCAGTCGGCCACGATCATCGGGGAGGGGTTGGGACTCGACGTCCAGCTCCGCGATGAGCTGGTCGAGTGCGACGTGGGCAGCCTTGAGGGACGAACCGGTGTCGAAGCGTTCGAACTCTTCGACGCTACCTTTGACGATTGGTACCTCGGGTCGAACGCAGACCGCCCACTCGGGCTCGATGGGGAGCTGGGGGTCGACGCTATCGCCCGCGTCCGTCGGGTCGTTCAGGAGGCCGCCGCGAGTCACCCCGGCCAGGAGGTAGTGATCGTCGGCCATGGAACGATCCTTCAGCTTGCAATCACGTGGATGTGTTCAAACCTGGAGCCCCCGTCGGGGTTTCGGCGATGGATCCCGAACGCCGGCATCGTAACCGTGCAGGCTGAGGGCGACATCTGCTGCACCAGCTGGGCCGGCCAGAACCCGTGATGCTGGGAGCCGAGGCGGATCCGCTGCGACCGCCGCTTCGGCCGAAGCTGACGTCGACTGCAAGGCGTGTGTAGCTCGCCGGGTGTCGTCGACCAGCCCCGCGACGCGTCCTCCTCATGCCCCATTTCGGCCTGCCGGCGATCTCCGAGTCACGGCCCTGCTGGCGCTCGGTTCGCGAACCAGGCGTCTTCAGGGCGGTGAAGTCGAGTGCGGTGGGCTCGCCCGCGCGGTCGGGGCGGTCAGGTTGGGTCCGAAGGCCTGTAGAACGCTTCGCACCGACCTGAGCGAAAGCCCGCAGCCCGCACGAACCCAGCGTCCTCCAACCGATAGCGCACGGTCGACGCGTCAAGATCTTTGTGGTGGAGCTCAATCAGGATGGTCCCGACTGACTGCAGCCAGGCCGCGCCGTCCGTGATTGCGTCGATCTCCGCCCCCTCGATGTCGACCTTCATTACGTCGACCCACGATAGATGGTGGCGGTCGAGCAACTCCGCGACCGTCGTTCCAGGCACCTGGCGCACGCCACGGTCGAGCGTCGCTTCGGGCCTCCCCCATCGGGACCGTCGGGAGGCGACTTCCTCTTTGATTGTGCACGATGCCCACCAACCATTGACGTAGAGATCCACTGGGCCCGTTCGTTCGCTGACTGCCACCCGGTCGATCGTCCACGACCACCCGTTCGTCGTGGCATTGGCCTCAGCAACCGACGCGCTCTCGTCAACGGGCTCGACCAGCACCATACGGGCGGACGGATGGCAGGCATTCAGGTACGCGGCGGAGAACCCTGCGTTCGCGCCGAGGTCCACGATCGTCGGCGCCTCGGGCAGTGAGACATCCGGCGGCAGGCGATAGGCGGACCGGATCAACACCTCGACGATCATGGCTCGGTCGCTGCTGTTGTTGCGGTGAACGACCTCTATGGGTGTCGAGCCGACCTGCAGCCAAACGCGTCGGCGTCTCGGGTCTGCCGTCGGAGGCGCGAGCATCCTCACGTAGGTGCTCACCAGCCACCACAGGCCACCTATGCGGTGCCTGGGGACGCCGACTTCGGCGAGCCGCCGCGCGTCGGCAGCGAATGCCCGCAGGTGCCGTGTCAGCAGCGTCGACGTGGAAGCGTCGGCGTCTTCGTCTCGACGGAGCCGCTCGAGTGATAGCAGATGCAACGATCTGTCCCTCCAGACCGGAACCCTACGTCGGCCGCAACGGCCCGAATCGTAACCCTGTCCCTATGCGGCGGGGCGCCACGGCGCAGGCAGCGTGTCGTTGGGCTATCAAAGCGGCGCTCGTCCGGCGAAGCCCCGACGCGCCCGACTTGATCACTGTCGCCCTCGGGCTGTCCAGCCCCGAAGATCAGTGATCGGGCGCTCAGGGAGCGCCCGTGGGCTTCTCCGGCAACGGGCCTGACCGGAAAATCACTGGTGCCCCGTGAGCGCGTAGGCGCGGTGGGGCCGGGGTGCCGGCCCGGTCGGGCGTGAGCCCCGACCGTCTCGTGGTCAGGCCGCGGGAGCGAGCCTGACGGTGTGTCCGAGGGTGACGGACGTCGACCGGGCCACGGCGACGAGGTCTCCGTTGCTTGCTCGTCGTCGGACGAGGCGGCGGTAAGCTCACCGACGAAAGTGTCGGTCTTGGCCGCCCAGTGGCGGACACCTGGGCCGTCGCGTCCTCAAAAGGACCGCCCTCGGGCAGCCCTTCGGCCGCCGCCACCAGGCGGCGAGGGTGGGCGCGGCTGCAACCACGAGGGACCCCCCGCGGGGCCAGACCCCTGGCGGTGAGGATGGGCACTCCGTGCGCGCCCAGCGCTACCTCGACGCAGGCGCTGAGGGGACGCCGTCCCGGTCGCTCGACCGCGAAGGCGGTAGCGTCGCGTCGCCCGACGGCGACACCGCCACCCGCGGCCAGCCCCCACGGCCACCCAGTGGCCCAGGCGCGCGCCGGGGTCGAACAGTTCCACGCTGCCCTCGTCGGCGACCATGGAGGCCTGGTCCACCCCCAGCAGCGGCGGCCCAGCCCGCGACCAGCCAGGTGGGCACGACGCCTCAGTAGGGTGAACGTGCCCGTCAGCAGTCCATCGGCCCAACCCAAATCATTCGTGGCCCCGGTCGTCATTGTACAAAGAGGCTAGGAGGCCTAGGACAGTGAGGCCCTTGGCAACCGCAGCTCCTTGGTGTGTCGACGGACGCCGTCTCCACCGCCTTCCCCGTCGCGGGGGCCCTGGAGCTTCATACCGCCGCCCACGTAGATCGACACGCGGTGGATGGCGAGCCGCGCGCCGTCGAGGAGAAGACGAGCAGGTCGCCGGCCTGCAGGCGTGACCCGTGTACAGGCGCGCCGACGCGTCGCCGCTAACGGGCCGTATTGATCATGTAAGGGACACCGGCGCCGTGGATCCACCACGGAGCTGACGTCCCAGGGTTTCATGTACATCCCGGCTGGTCCGGGGGGTGGCGTCGAAAGTTGCTCTGAGGGAGGCCCGTGAGGGGTCTGGCCTCGTTCATCTGATTGCCACACTCGGCCCGGCCACGGATGTCCCGGATGAGGGAAGTGGCTGGATCCTTGAGGTCGGAGCCGTTTGCAGCACATGAGTGGGAGCCGTCGGTTGGGCGTGACTCCTTGGGGCCGTGGCCAAGAACTGCGTTGCCTCTGCGGGGCGAGCCGGTGGAAACCGAGCGAAGGAGACGAGATGAACCACAGGCGCCTGGTCGGCATCGACCTGGGCATCGCCAGCGCCCACACCGTGCGGGTGCTCGACGGCGAGGGCAATCCCGTCGCCAAGCGTAAGGCGTGGCCGACCGTCGAAAGCCTCACCGAGGTGGAGACGGCGGCCCTGGACGGCTGCCCGGAGGGCACGAGTTTGGACGTGGTGATGGAGTCGACCGGACCGGCGTGGCTTCCCATCGCCGTATTCTTTGCGGCCCGGGGCCACGTCGTGCACCGGGTGAGCTCGGCCAAGGCCGCCGACCTTCGCCGATTCCTGTCCCGGCACACCAAGACCAACGGCATCGACGCCGACACCCTGGCCCGCCTGCCCCTGTTCGACCACGCCGGTCTGCAACCACTGCAGCTGCCCGGTCCCGAGCGTGCCGCCCTGGACCGCCGGGTCCGGGCCTGTGACCGCCTGACCCAGCTCGGCGCTGAGCACAAGGTCCGCATCAAGGACCGGGTGCGCCAGCTCATGCCCATGATCCCCCTCACCGGTGACGTGGGTGCGGCCGACCTCGCCGTGCTGGAGCGCTGGGCCGACCCGAACGCCCTGGTCAAGGCGGGTGTCAAGCGGCTGACGGCCGTCATCGCCAAGGTGAGCATCCCCCGCTTGCACGGACACCTGCACTGAGGTGGTGACACCATCTCGGGAAGGAGTCCACCGTGCCTCGCCCCCATCCACCTGAGTTCCGACGGCGTGCTGTCGAGCTGGCAAACCAGCGCGACGAGAAGGGCGATCAACTCCAGCCCGTGTCCAAGACGGCCGCGGACCTCGGCATCTCCGACTCCTGCCTGCGCAACTGGATAGCGCGGGCCGCGGTCGATTCAGGGCAGCGGCCCGGCCTGTCGAGCGACGAGCGGGGCGAGCTGGTCGAACTCCGCCGGCGGACCCGGGTGCTCGAGGTGGAGAACGAGATCCTCAAGCGAGCGTCGGCCTACTTCGCCCGGGAGAACGTCCTCCCAAATTGACCTACACCTTCATCGCCGAGCGCTGCTCGGACCTGCCGGTCGCGGCCTGTTGCCGCGTGATGAAGGTGTCGACCCCCGCCTACTACGCCTGGCTGGCCAACCCCATCAGCCAGCGCGACCTCGACGACGCCTACCTCACCAACACCATCGTCGACATCCACCGGATGAGCCGGCGCTGCTATGGCTCGCCCCGAGTGCACGCCGAGCTGCGCCTGGGGCTGGATCTGCGCTGCAGCCGCAAGCGGGTCGAGCGGCTCATGCGCCAGGTGGGCCTCGCCGGCATCCATCGCCGCCGCCGGGGCGGCTGCACCCGGCGCGACGCCACCGCCACACCCGCCGACGACTTGGTGAACCGGGCCTTCGACCCGACCGCCCGACCGGCTGTGGATGATGGACATCACCGAGCACCCCACTGCCGAGGCCAAGGTGTACCTCGCCGTGGTGGTCGACGGGTTCAGCCGGATGGTGGTGGGCTGGTCGATCGCCGATCATGTGCGCGCCGAGCTGGTCGTTGACGCACTGCAGATGGCGAACTGGCGATGTCGCCCCACCGCTGGGCGCACCGTGGCCCACTCCGACAGGGGCGCCCAATACACGAGCTGGGCCTTCGGCCGTCGCCTGCGCGCCGCCGGTCTGTTGGGCTCGATGGGCTCCATCGGCGACTGCTTCGACAACTCGGTGGTCGAGAGCTTCTTCGGCACCCTGCAGCGCGAGCTGCTCGACGAGCACCAGTGGTCGACCCGCCAGCAGCTGGCTCTGGCTGTCTTCGAGTGGATAGAGGCCTGGTACAACCCCCGGCGCCGCCACAGCTACAGCAAGATGCTCAGCCCCGTCGACTACGAGGCCGCCCGCAGCCCCAAGCAGCCGCATGACCGCCATCGTGGCGCGAAACCGGGGCGCTGAGGCCCGAGGTGGCCCGCGACGGCACCAGGTGGTACCAACACACCGGGCGAATCGGGCCCTGCGACTCGTTCGTCCTCTCACACCCGAACTGTCCGGGCAACCGGGGGAAGCTCAAAGGCGTCGCACAACCACCTGGGGGCCGAGCGGGCCCAGCAGTGGGTGGATGCCGCCCGGCGCTCGCTCGAGCTCTACGCCGCTCACCCGGCGGTCGCCTTCGGATCTCGCCGCCGAGGTGGCGAGCGAGGTGCGCCTGCTGCGAGCCACCCAGGCCGAACTCGCCCGGCCACGCCGACGAACGTGAGGCGACCTACCGGTGGGTCGACCCCGGTGCCCTGGCCCGCTCCCTGCCTGACCTGGCCGAGGTCGGCGGTCCCGCTCTCGTCGCCGTCATGGGCAACCCCGGCCGATTCAAGCGGGGCCGTCAGTTCCGGTCCTTCACCGGCTTGGCCCCCAAAGCCTCTGAGACCGGCGACACCGACCACAAGGGCCAGCCCATGTCCAACGCCGGCTCGTCGTTGCTGCGCACGACGCTGGTGCGGGCCGCTGACACCGCCCGCGAGCAGGACCCGCAGTTGGCCCGCGTGTACTACGTCCAGATGGTGGAGCGGGGCAAGGACCATCTCGGCGCGCTCTGTGTGGTGGCCGCCAACCGGCCGAGCGGGCCTGGGCGGTGATGGACCGGGGCATGCCCTACGTGATCTGCGACACCGACGACCGCCCAGTCGACGTGAAGAGCCAAGGTCATCATCACCGAGCACTGGACCGTGCCCGCCGACGTACGGGCCCGCCGGCGCAGCAAGAAGGTGGGGAAGGCCCCCAAGACGTCCTCGCGGGACGATCAGAGCCGGGAGCGCGAGGCGCCGGCGGACGGGGCGACCTTCCCCAATCGGCATCGTCGGCCGTCAGCCCCACTGGTGTCAATCGGACGAACACCAGTTCGGCTCAGAAAGCCTCTTGACAACCGATCTCCTATAGGGAATCAGGTGAGGTCGACCGTCCGGCTGATCTCCATGGCATCGAGCAGCCGGCGGTCGTGGGTAACGAGCAGCACGGTGCCCTCGTAGTCGTCCAGGGCCTGTTCGAGCTGTTCGATGGCCGGCAGATCGAGGTGGTTGGTCGGCTCGTCGAGCACAAGGCAGTTGGCGCCGATGGCCATGAGCAGGGCCAGCGTCGCCCGCGTCCGCTCCCCCGGCGACAGGCTCGACCCCGGGCGCTCGACATGCGCAGCACCCAGCCCGAACTTGGCCAGCAGCGACCGGCTGGGCTGCACCAGCAGGCCGGACGCCTCGGTGAAGCCGGCGATCAGTGGTGCGTCGGAACCGAACCCCCGGCGGCCCTGGTCGAGCTCGCCGACTACGACACCCGGGCCCATCCACCGTTGGCCCGACGTCAGCGGTAGCTCGCCGAGGAGGGCGCGCAGCAGCGTCGTCTTCCCCGACCCGTTCGGACCGACGATGGCCAACCGTTCGGCCCAGGCCACCTCGAGCGACAGCGGCCCCAGCCGGAAGGAGCCGCGGTCGACGACGGCGTCGACCAGGCGGGCCACCAAGTCGCCGCTGCGGGTCGACGGCGCCAGCTTCAGGTGGAGGTCCCAGCCCTGCCAGGGCTTGTCGGCCACCTCTAGCCGCTCCAGGGCCTTCTCCGTGATACGGACTTTCGACGCCTGCTTCTCTGTTCGGTTGACGCGAAAGTCCCGCTGGGTCTTGTCGCTGTCATGCGCGTTCTTCTTGGCCTTCCGCGCGCCGGTCACCGCCCACACCCGCTGTGTCTGGGCGCGGCCGACGAGGGTGGAGCGCTGACTCTCATACTCGGCGTACGCCTCTTCGGCGTGTCGACGCGCCGTCCGCTTGGCCTCCAGGTAGCCGAGCCACCCGCCACCGAACTCCGTGGCCTTCCGGCTGTGCTCGTCGAGCTCCAGGACCCGCTCGATGGTGCTGTCTAGGAACGCCCGGTCGTGCGACACCACCACCAGCCCCCCCTCGAGGTCGCCCAAGAACCGCTCCAGCTGGCTCAGGCCGGCGAAGTCGAGGTCGTTGGTGGGCTCGTCGAGCAGAAGGACGTGGAAGCGCGACAGCAGTATGGCGGCCAGCGCCGCCCGTGCCATCTGCCCGCCGGAGAGCGCACCCAGCTCCACGCCGAGCCGGTCAGCCGGAAGGCCCAGGTCCTCGCACACCTCGGCCGATCGGGAGTCGAGATCGGGCCCACCCAGGTCGAGGTAGCGCTCCAGGGCGACGGAGTACCGGTCGTCGTTGCCGGTGCCCGACTCGCCGAGGAGCGCGGCGGCGGCCTCCAACTCGGCCTCCGCCGCAGCGACGCCAGTGCGGCGGGCCAGGTAGGCGCCGAGCGTCTCGCCGGCGACTGGCGTGAGCTCCTGGGGCAGGTACCCAACGTTCAGCGTCGGCGGCGCTAGCGTGACGCGGCCTGAGTCGGGCCGCTCCAGGCCGGCGAGGATCCGCAGAAGGGTGGTCTTGCCAACACCGTTCGGTCCGACCACACCTATGCGCGATCGCGGGCCGACCGTCACGCTGACCCCGTCGAGGACGACGAGGGCCCCGTGCGACCGGGTGATAGCGGTGGCGACGAGCGTGGCGCCGGGGGACGGCATGACGATCGAGGTTAGGTGCCCGAGGCGTTGAGCGCCCGAAAGGGTCCGTCGGGGATCAGATCGAGGCCGAACTCGAACTCGATGCGCACTCGTAGTGGGCTGGAGCACGAGCTTGACGCCGACCTCGGGATCATCTCGGTCCCTTTAGCCGTCCGCTCGCCGTCGGACGCATGACCATGACGTTCTCCAACCGGTCAGGCGACGTCCAGCTCGTCGAGGAGACCTTCTTCCCCGCACCGCCCCCGGTGTGGATCGAGCCCACGACCCGCACGATGGGCCTGGGTGATGCCCGCGGTCGTTGCTTTCGTCATTGTCGCGGGCACCATCGCGCGCAGTCGCCGCTGACCCTAGCCAAGGCCCTCGTCGGGACGACGGGGAACGCTATTCCCGGCACTGTCAGTTCGCTGGCACCGGTACTGTCATTTTCCTGTCGCTTCACATGAGAATCGCTGTCAACACCCCGGTCAGGCGTCAATGCAGACACGTGTCAGTGGACTTGCGCAGAGATGTGTCAGCGGCGATGCGCAGGCGCCTGTCAGCGGTTGCGCTCCGCGGTCGCCCTAAGCCTCGATACACCGACCAGGTAGGCCAGTGACGAGCTGACCATCCGCGGAAATACCTCCCTGAGCTGGGACGATGACGATGTCTGACGTCGAGATCGGCACCAACCCGGGAGGCATTTCCAGTGAAGCGAGTATCGCTCGGAATCGACCGCATCCAGGTGACCTTCGACGACGAGCACCTGGTGGCCAACGC
>JAUJOO010000020.1:0-17005 GCA_030447585.1 Nocardioidaceae bacterium
ACAAGCACACCGTGGTCTTCGGCATCGGCCCCGCCGGCACCGGCAAGACCTACCTCGCGATGGCGAAGGCCGTTCAGGCCCTGCAGGCCAAGCAGGTGAACCGGATCATCTTGACCCGACCCGCAGTCGAGGCAGGTGAACGCCTCGGCTACCTGCCCGGAACGCTGAGTGAGAAGATCGACCCCTATCTGCGGCCTCTGTACGACGCGTTGCACGACATGCTCGACCCAGACACGATCCCCAAGCTGCTCACCGCCGGGACCATCGAGGTCGCGCCGCTCGCCTACATGCGGGGCCGCAGCCTCAACGACGCGTTCATCATCCTCGACGAGGCGCAGAACACTACGCCGGAGCAGATGAAGATGTTCCTGACCCGGCTCGGCTTCGGCTCGAAGATGGTCGTCACCGGCGACATCACCCAGGTGGACCTGCCAGGCGACAACAAGAGCGGCCTGCGTGTCGTGCAGGGCATCCTCGAGGGGATGCGTGACGTGGCGTTCTGCCGGTTGACGGCGTCCGACGTCGTACGTCACAAGCTTGTCGGCAAGATCGTCGCCGCCTACGACACCTACGAGGCCAAACGGAGCACCGGACCCACATCCGTCGTCGACAGTCGATGAGCGTCGAGGTTCTCAACGAGTCAGGCGTCGAGCTCGACACCGTGACCTTCCTCAGGCTGGCCCGGTTCACGATGGCACGGATGCGTGTCCACCCAGAGGCGGAGCTGTGCCTGCGGCTCGTCGACGAGGCGACCATGAGCCAGTACAACAAGAAGTACATGGGCACGGACGGTCCGACTGACGTGTTGTCCTTCCCGATGGACGAGCTGCAGCCTCCCCGTGACCAGGAGCCGGAGCCCGAGGGAATCCTCGGCGACATGCTGCTGTGTCCCCAGTACGCCGCCTCGCAGGCGCCGTCATTCAACCGAAGTGTCGACGACGAGCTCGCCCTGCTGACGATTCACGGCATCTTGCACCTGCTCGGGTACGACCATGCCGAGCCGGAGGAGGAGCGACAGATGTGGCATCTGCAGGCGACACTCCTCGCGGAGTGGCTGGCTGCGAAGCGCGGTGACAGCGTCGAATGACGCCGAACGATGTCGCCCTCGTCGCGATCGCGGCGGCCCTGGTGCTGTTCGCCGGTGTGCTGGCAAGTGCAGAGGCCGCACTCTCCTCCATCTCCAAGGCTCGCGCCAACGAGCTTGTCCGCGACGGTCGAGCCGGCTCCAAGCGGCTCCTTGCGGTGGTCAGCGACACGCCCCGGTTCGTCAACACGACATTGCTCTTGCGCGTGGTGTGCGAGACCACCGCTACCGTGCTGGTGACCTTGGTCGTAGTCGACGTCCTAGCGCCCTCGGGGGCTGGTACAGCGTCCCCAGCGACCTGGCTAGAAGTCCTTGCCGCGGCAGGTGTCATGGTGGTCGTGTCGTACATCGTCGTCGGCGTGGCGCCCCGGACGATCGGTCGCCAGCACTCAGAACGCGTCGGCCTCATGACTGCCGGACCGGTCACCGCCCTGACCGCCGTCCTCGGGCCGGTGCCGCAGCTGCTCATCCTGATCGGCAATGCGCTGACGCCAGGTCGGGGCTTCCGCGAAGGCCCGTTCGCCACGGAGGCCGAGCTGAGGGAGCTTGTCGACCTTGCGGCCCAGTCACGCGTCATCCAGTCCGGCGAGAGCAAGATGATCCACTCGGTGTTCGAGCTCGGTGACACCCTCGTCCGTGAGGTGATGGTGCCCCGCACCGACATGATCTTCATCGAGCGCCACAAGACGCTGCGCCAGATGATGTCGCTCGCCCTGCGCAGCGGTTTCTCGCGTATCCCGGTCATCGGCGAGAACCTCGACGACGTCATCGGCGTCACCTACCTCAAAGACGTCACCAAACGGGTCTTCGACAACCACGAGGCGGAGACGACGGAGCGCGTCGAGACGGTCATGCGCCCGGCCCTGTTCGTCCCGGACTCCAAGCCGGCTGACGAGCTGATGCGGGAGATGCAGGCGCGTCGGATGCACGTCGGGATCGTCGTTGACGAGTACGGCGGCACCGCAGGACTCGTCACCATCGAGGACCTGCTCGAGGAGATCGTCGGCGAGATCACCGACGAGTACGACTCCGACCCCGTCGAGGTGGAGCGCCTGTCAGACTCTGCTGTCCGAGTGAGCTCCAGGCTCCCCATCGACGAGCTCGCGGAGCTCTTCGACGTCGTCATCGACGACGAAGACGTGGAAACGGTGGGCGGGCTGATGGCGAAATACCTGGGGAAGGTGCCGATCCCGGGAGCTGAGGTCACCTGTGAAGGCCTGCACTTCCAGGCGGAGTCCCTCGCCGGTCGTCGCAACAAGGTCGTCACCGTCGTCGTGATGCCTGCCTCGGAGGCCGCGGCAGGCGAGACGTCAGCTAACCCGTACGGCGCCGAGCCTGCCGGATACGGCGCCTGACCCCCGCCTGCCCACAGCCATGGACGACGCGGGATGCGTGAGGTCGAGCGCACTACGCTGGCCGTCATGCCGATCGAGCTCGCCGACCCCGAGGACGCCAAGCTGTTGACCTTGGCGCGCGCCACCCGGGTACGTACGCAGGCGCGGGAGGCGGCGGTGGTGCGAGACACGGACGGCCGCACCTACACCGCCACCAACGTCGATCTGCCGTCGCTTCAGTTGTCCGCGTTGGCCGTGGCGGTGTCGATGGCGATTACCAGCGGCGCCAACGGGCTGGAGGCGGGGCTCCTAGTCACCGACCGGATGGCGCTGGGCGAGGGCGATGTTGCCGTCGTCAGTGAGTTCGCCGGCAGTGGCGTCACGCTCTTCCGGGCGACCGCCGACGGGACGGTTCTCGACTCGAGGACCACGTGACCGCTGCCGGTCCTCGAGCCGGCGCCCTGTTCGTCACTGTCGCTGCTGCGCTCTTCGGGACGGTCGGGACCGCGCAAGCGCTCGGCCCCGACGAGGCTGACCCCTCGTCGATCGGCGCTGCGCGCCTCGTTGTGGCCGCGCTTGTTCTTCTGCTCGTCGCGGCTCCAGAGGGGTTGAGGTTCGTGGGTGTCTGTCTGCGCATGCCCGTCATCTGGGTGGCCGGAGTCGCACAGGCGGCGTTCAACGTCACCTTCTTGACCGCGGTCTCGCGGGTTGGCGTGGCGGTCGGCACCCTCATTGCCATCGGGTGTACGCCGATCATCACGGCACTACTCACCCGGAGCGTCTCATGGCGCTGGCTCGGCGCCACCTCGCTCGCTCTCGCCGGGATATTCCTCCTGCTCAGTGGAGACCTCGGTGAGCGGGTCACCTGGTCGGGGGTGGCCTTCGCGCTGGGTGCTGCTGCGTCGTACGCCGCCTTCATCACCGCCAGCGCGGGGATCGGCAAGACAGGCGTAACGACAAGCTCAGCCATCGCGGCCGTCTTCGCGGTGGCCGCGCTCGTGCTGTCACCGGCGCTGCTGACGGCTCCCCTCAGCTGGACCGCCGAGGTGTCGGGTGCGGCGATGGTCGTCTACCTGGCGCTGGTGGCCACTGGCGTCGCCTACACGCTCTTCAACCGGGGAATGCGGGTCGTGACACCGAGCACGGCGTCGACTCTTGCGCTTGTCGAGCCTCTCGTCGCCTCGATGCTCGGCGTGGTGGTGCTGGGTGAACGGCTCTCCCTGCCGGCCTGGGGCGGGGCGGTGCTGGTGCTCGCGGCCCTCGCAGCGATGATCGGCGTCACCTCGGCGGCGTCTGACGATCTCACCGCCGCGCAGCACGAGCGGGGCAGTGGCGAGAGGCGCGACACGGCAGGTGAGAATCGGCACCGTGGTCCCTGACACGCCGCCGTTCCGCAGCGGGTTCGCCTGCTTCGTCGGCCGTCCGAACGTCGGCAAGTCCACGCTGACGAACGCCCTCGTCGGCTCGAAGGTTGCCATCACGTCCGCCCGCCCCCAGACGACCCGGCACGCCGTGCGAGGGATCGTCAACCGGCCGGGCTCGCAGCTAATCTTGGTGGACACCCCCGGACTGCACCGGCCACGGACGCTACTGGGGGAGCGGCTCAACGACATCGTCAGGACGACCTGGGCGGAGGTCGACGTCGTGGCGGTCTGCCTGGCAGCGACCGACCCGGTCGGTCCCGGTGACCGCTTCCTCGTATGGGAGCTGGGCAAAGGGGTGAAGACACCCACCATAGCCGTCGTCACCAAGGCCGATCTGGTGACAGCCGACCAGTTGGCGACGTACCTGACGTCCGTAGCTGCGCTCGGAGACACCAGCGGTGTGGAGTGGGAGGAGATCGTCCCGGTGTCGGCTGTCGACGGCCTCAACGTGGACGTCCTGGCGGACCTGCTGACGCGGCGGCTGCCGGAGGGACCGCTGCTGTTCCCCGACGGCGATCTCACCGATGAGCCGGAGGCGGTCCTGGTTGCGGAGCTGGTGCGTGAGGCCGCGCTCGAGGGCGTCCGTGACGAGCTCCCGCACTCACTGGCGGTCGTGGTCGAGGAGATGAGTCGGCGGGAGGACCGTCCTGAGGACAAGCCGCTACTCGACGTACATGCCATCGTGTACGTCGAGCGACCCAGCCAGAAGGGCATCGTCATCGGTAAGGGTGGCGCCCGTCTCAAGCAGGTTGGCTCGGCCGCCCGCGCCCAGATCGAGGCACTGCTCGGTACGCCGGTCTACCTCGAGCTGCGGGTCAAGGTCGCCAAGGACTGGCAACGAGACCCGAGGCAGCTGCGCAGGCTGGGCTTCTAGCGGCCCGTGGCGAGGAACCTCATCCGAGGCCGCTAGGTAGGCAGGTGCTAGATCGGCGGGAGGCCGTTACCTTCGGTGTCCACCGCCCAGCAGGTGCTGTTGTGCGAGCCGGACTTCCAGGCCGCCCGCTTCGGGAAGTAGTAGTAGTAGTTGAGCGTCTCCGGGACATAGGCCTGGAAGACGTTCTCGCAGAACTGTTTGCTCTTGGCCCGGGCGACCTTGACGCCCGGGTAAGGAGCATCCGGCGGGCCCAGGAACAGCGACTCGGGGATCAGCTCGGCTTGATGGGGCTGGTTGCAAGGGGTGAAGAGAACGGGCAGGTCGACCTTCGGTATGCGTAACGCGCAGCCGCGATACCGGTTGGGGACCCCCTCTGAGAGCACACCCTCCAGGCTTCCTCGGCGTGGCACCCCGATACGCGAGTTGTAGGACGCCTTCTCGATGGCGTCGCAGCGGATCCAGTCCTGCCCGGCGACCACCTGGCTGGTGCTCGGCAACATCACGGTCAGGTCGAGCTTCGAGATCGTAGCGGGTGCGCCGACGTAGTTACGGAATCGCGGTTGGCACTTCCGCCACACATCGTAGATCTCGCCAGCGCGCGGATAGGGGTCGACCCGGAACACGGCGAAGGTCTCGGCGGTGTGCAGGCGTCGACAGCTGACAGGGAAGGACCCGTCGCGCTGGTTGCGGAACTGCTGCTTCATCGTGTCGTAGCAGTTGCCGACCTTTGGCCGACTGGCGACCTGCGGCTCGTTGGTGGTAGGAGGAGCACTGGTGGTCGGCGAAGAGGTGGTCGGCTCGACCACGGTGCTGTCGCTCGGGCTGGTCGGCGTCGTAGGCGCCGATGTGGGGCTCGCTGAGGTGGTGGCCGGGTCGGAGGAGGCTTCGGAGACGTCCTCCGCGCTCGCACAGGAGGTGAGCATGAGCGCCAACACCATGGCGACCGATGCCTGCAGTCCTCTCATCCGGCCGATTATGCCCTGCCGCCGGATCAGGTCGTACGTTTATGCCAGCAGAACCCGAATCGTTGCCCCGCCTGCCAGTCCATGGCGGTCGGATAGGTCCAGCTGTACGTGAAGCCCCCATCGGTGCCGAGCAGGTCGACGATGAGGTCCTCACAACGCTGTTTGCCCCGGACGCTGACCCTCTCGTCGCCAGGGTAGGCGTCATCTCCGGCCCCCAGCCGCAGCGCCCCCACCGCGCGGTAGGTGTGCGGCTGGCTGCACATCACCAACCGGGAGCGCTCCATGCCCGGCTCTCCGGTCGAGCACAGCCCGAACTTGGCCACGGCCGCATCGCCGTCGTCGAGGAGGCCCTCGAGCTCGCGGGGAAGCTCTGCCAGCAGCCGCTCCGCCTTCAAGGCGACGATTTCGCACCGCACCCAGCGCGCACCCGCGTCGAACCCCGCCTGGTTGGGCAGGAAGTACGTGACCGTGAGCCGAACCCTCGCGCGCGTGGCGCTGTCACCACCGATGTAGCGCACGAACGCGGTGCGGCACGTTTTCGCTGCCCGTTGCTGGATGGCGTCGTTCTTGATCTGGACACCCTCGAACGCGATCTTGTTCGGCAGCGTCGCCACGTCGAATGTCTGCGCAGTATGCGGCTTGCCGCACGGGGTGGTCGGAGTCGTGTTCGAGTACCGGCCGATGTCGACGAAGGTGAGCTGGCGACATGAGCCGACCTCGGGCGGCGGCGGAGGCGGCGGAAGCGATGGTGACGGCTTCTTGCTGGTCGCTCGATCCGACGTCCCCGGGGTGGGCGGGTCGGCGTTCGCCGACTGCTTGGACGGTAGGGAGCATCCCCCCGCCAACGTGATCACCGCGATAGCTGCGCCGATCGTGATCGCGGGTGAATGTGGCCAGCGGGCAAGCATCGCCACCATCGTAGGTGACCGGTGGTGTCGGGCCTGGCTGCCTCGCGCAGGCGGGTCACTGGCGCAAAGATCCGACTGTGACGGGGCTGAGCCGCCGTGAGAGTCGGATCCTCGGGTATGGCGGCCGGGACTGGCAGCCGGGACTGGCAGGGGGGACTAGGCAGCCTGGTCGAGGTGGCGCTGCAGGACGACCCCCGTGGCGTTGACGAAGCAGCCGAGCTTGTCGTTGACCGCGATCATGTGGTCGTTGCTCTCGGCATTCCAGGTGTCGATCGTCTCGAGCTCGGGGTGTAGCTCGCGCATCCACAACAACATCGTCGCCTTGAGCAGCATCCCGAGACGGTGGCCTCGGTGCGCGCCGATCACGGTGGTGTCCTCCTGGATGGCGACGCCGGGACGGTGCCCGTCCACGCAGAGGATGGTGTGGCCGGCCCAGGCACCGGTATGGCGGTGGCGGGCCAGCAGCCGGTAGAGATGTTGGCGGCGGGCGGCCATCGCGCGTTCGAACTTGCGGAGCCGCTCGACCGGGAAGGCGTCAGGTGTGAGGTCGATGTCGTCGAGAGGGGCATCGCTGATGGCCTCGAATACCTCGACAAGGGTGGGCAGCCACTCCTCAGGAGCCGGGCCGTCGAGGCGGACGAGCTCGTAGTCGTCGGCGTAGGTAGCGGCCTCGTCGGCATACGACCGGATCTTGTCGTAGTCGAGCTCCTGCGGGCGCAGACGTCGCTGAGCCGTACCCTGAGCCACCTCGAAGCCGTGTTCGGTGAGCAGACCGACGGTGGGGGTGTCGCGGAAGGCGAAGGTGAGCAGCATCGACCGGCCCGCCTCCTGCACGGCGGCGACCTGAGCCTGCAGCAGCTGAGTCCCGATGCCCTGATGCTCATGGTCTGGATGCACCGAGCAGAAAACGAGTCCCATGTGTGTGTTGTCCCAGACGGGCAGGTCCAACGAGGCATGGGCGACGACGTCGCGGTCGTCGTCTCGGGCCAGCCAGAAGGCGTCGAGCGGTCGGTCGTCATGGGTGTACTTCGCCTGTCCGGCAAAGCCTGCACCGGTCGTCGGCGGGAGGTCGATGCCGCTGGCCTTCACCGACGCGTTGTTGATCGCCGCGCAGCGCTCGGCAGTGACGTCGTCGAGCTGCAGTGGGTCCAGACGCTCGATCTTCATACCACCCATTGAAGGGTGTGTACGGTGCGCAAGGCAATCGGGTTTCGCTGCGCCCTCCACGTCGGCGACGGCCCCTCGCGCCGCGACGAGATTCGGCGCACGGTCGAGTACTGCACCGAGCTGCCCGTGCATCCCGAAAACCCGTATGCCGGCGACCTCGTCTACACCGCCTTCTCCGCAGTGAACCGCGCCAGCTGAACCGTGACGCCACGGTTGTGACGCTATGGCACACCCATGTGAGTGGAAGGTATTACAGCGTCACAAATGACGGCATTGGCGCTCCGGGATTGCGTACGTGTCTAGAATAGGCATCAAATGATGTCGTAGCACGTGCTGATGGGAGGAGGTCGAAGGATGCGCACCACACTGGCACTCGATGACGACCTGGTCGCCGAGGCGCAGCGACTGACAGGAACCAAGGAGAGGACGCAGCTGGTCAGGCAGGCGTTGACGGCTCTGATCGAGAGGGAGAGTGCCCGACGCTTGGCCCGGCTCGGTGGCAGTGACCCGGCTGCGGGCGAGGTCGTGCGCCGTCGTTCTGACGGCCAGTGATCCTGGTTGACACGTCGGTCTGGATCCGTCATCTCCGCGACGGAGATCCGGTGCTCTCGCACCTCCTGGACCGGGCTCGCGTGCTGGCTCACCCCTGGGTCGTCGGCGAGCTCGCCCTGGGACGGTTGAACGATCGCGACGAAGTCATCGGCCTCTTGGAGGGCCTGCCCCAGGCGACGCGGGCGACCGACGAGGAGGTTTTGGTACTGATTGCGCACGAGGGACTGGCTGGAACCGGCGTCGGGTACGTCGACGCGCAGCTCCTCGCATCCACCCTGCTCACCGGGGACGGTCTCGTGTGGAGCCTTGACAAGAGGCTGGCCGATGTCGCTGCGAGGCTCGGGATCGCCTTCGAGCCCAGCGCGGCGGCGCGCTGAGCAGCTGTGCAGCGGATGACTTCGCGACTCTTAGTTCTGGCAGCCGTGCGTGGCCTGGCGGATCGCCGTACCAACCGCCGCCCAGGCACAATGGCGGAGTGAGCCACCTCTACCGCGACGAGGCTGTCGTACTGCGCACGCAGAAGCTCGGTGAGGCCGACCGCATCGTCACTTTCCTCACCCGACACAGCGGCCGGGTGCGTGCGGTGGGCAAGGGTGTGCGGCGAACGAAGTCGAAGTTCGGCTCGCGCCTCGAGCCGTTCATGCAGGTGGACGTGCAGTTCGCTCATGGGCGCTCACTCGACGTCGTGACGCAGGTCGAGACCATCTCACCGTACGGGCACGCGATCAGCAACGACTACGCCCGTTACACGGCGGGGACCGCGATGCTCGAGACAGCAGAACGCCTCGTGGCAGAAGAGCACGAACCAGCAGTGCAGCAGTATCTGCTCCTGGTCGGAGGGCTGCGTGCGTTGGCCGCAGCAGAGCTCGACCCGCCGATGGTGCTGGACTCGTTCCTGCTGCGGTCGCTGGCCGTCGCCGGCTACGCCCCCACCTTCGACCTCTGCGCGCGTTGCGGCAGGGAGGGGCCCCACCGCAACTTCAGCGCCGGAGCCGGCGGCATGCTGTGCAGCTCCTGTCGCGTCGCCGGGTCGGCCGCTCTGACACCTGAGACGGTCGCGTTGTTGGGCGCCCTGCTGGCCGGCAACTGGGTGACGGTGACCGCTGTGGACGGCAAGTTCCGCAAGCCGGCGTCCGGGGTCGTTGCGGCGTACCTCCAGTGGCACCTCGAGCGCAGCCTCCGCTCGCTCGTCCACGTCGAGCGCTGACCTCCAGCCGGGTGGCGCATACGGATCACGGCGTTGGGCACTGTCGGCTTATGAGCATGCAACTGCGTTCTGCGCTGAGTCGGCCCGCGGTCTGCACGGACGTTGCCCCGCGCGGCGCCGGGCTGGGCAGGAGGCGTCGTCCGTCGATCTGCTTCTACACCCGCTCAGCTGACCCGTCGGGCATGGGTGTCCACATGCTCGACCTGGTCGAGGCGTTCGTGCCGCGAGCAGACGTGTGGCTGCTGTGTCGCACGACCGACAAGTCGCGCTTTCTCTTCGACGGGGCGCGTCGCCTCGGAGCGCGGACGGCTCGCCTTCCTGGGCCGCACGATCCGGCGTACCCGGCCGTCATCGAAGACTTCCTGCGGCACCATCACGTCGACGTCTTCCACGGCCACGCAGGCTGGGGGTGGGAGGACCACGACGGCTTCCGAGTCGCGCGGGAGCAGGGCGCCACCAGCGTGCTCCTCACCCACCACCTGCCCTTCCTGATCGCCCACCATGGCAAGAAGCAGCGCATGGTCGAGGTGGTCAGAGATGTCGACGCGCAGATCGCTGTGTCGGAGGGTGTACGGCGTACGTATCAGCGAATCGGCGTACCGGCTGAACGTCTGACGGCGATCCCGAACGGCGTGCATGCGCGGGGAGCTGCGATCGGCAGGGATGCAGCCCGGGCAGCCCTCGGGCTTGATGCCGAACAGCCGGTTGTCATGACTGCGGGCCGGCTGGTCAAGATGAAGGGCCATCGCTACCTGATCGAAGCTACGGCAAGACTCGTCGAGACGTATCCCGACCTCGCCGTCGTCATCCTCGGAGACGGCGGCCTCGACGAGAGCTTGGCGCACTGGCGAGAAGTCTCGGCGTCGAGCGCAACGTCAGGTTCACCGGTCACCGCACCGACGGCCGTCTGCTGCTCGACGCAGCCGACGTGTTCGCTCTACCGTCGCGTAGCGGGGATGCCGTTGGCGGCGATCGAGGCGATGGAGGCGGGTCTCCCCGTGGTCGCGACGCGGGTCATCGGCTCCGCGGAGGTGGTCGTCGATGGCCGTACAGGAAGCTTGGTCCCGACCGAGAACCCGGCGGCCTTGGCGTCTGCGCTCAAGGTGCTGCTCGTCGATGCCAAGCTACGTTCCGCCTGGGGCGCGGCAGGGCGCCGCCGGTGGCGCGCGGAGTTCACGGTCGAGCGAATGGCGGATCGCACCTGGGCGGTGTACGACCGACTGTCGCGGGAGAAGGCGCGGACGTCGACGGCGCTGGTCGAGGCGTGAGGCGCTTGCGGGTTGGCTGTGTCGGCACCGGCTTCATCGCCGGTCGTCATCTCGAGGCACTCTCTCGCTTCGACGAGGTGGAAGTCGCCGCGGTGGCTGACGTCATGCCGGACCGCGCGAAGGCGGCGGCGACCCAGTACGACGCTCGAGCGTATGACGACGGGCTGTCCATGCTCGAGGCAGCAGACCTCGACGCCGTCTGGCTGTGTGTGCCACCGTTCGCGCATGGCCCCTGGAGGCCGCGGCAGTGGACCGCGGCTTGCCCTTCTTTTGTCGAGAAGCCGATCGCGCTGGACCTCCAGGCGGGGATCGGCGTGGCGGACCAGGTGGCTCGTACAGGGCTTGCCACCGCTGTGGGATACCACTGGCGGCACCTGACCGTGGTCGAAAAGGCGGCCACGCTGCTGCGCGAAACTCCGGCACAGCTCGCCACCGGTTACTGGCTCGACGGGACCCCAGCAGTCACATGGTGGTCGAGGCGCGACCTGTCAGGAGGCCAGCTGGTCGAGCAGACGACTCACATCTTCGATCTCTTGAGGTTGCTGGTCGGCGAGGTGGTCAGTGTCACCGCCATCGAGTCGACGGTGATCCGGGAGGACTTCGCGGGTGCCGACGTACCCACGGCCTCAACCGCCACCTTGGTCTACGCGGACCGCCGGCCTTCCGCGCGGTTCGACCACCGGCGCCATCGGCACCGTCTCGTCGACCTGTCTCCTGCCCGGCCGCCACCGGGTCGGCGTCTCGCTGATGGGGGAGGGGCTCGTGGTCGAGCTGGCGGAGAGATCGCTGTCACATCACCGGCTGCTGGTCATGGACAGCTCTGGTCAGACAGCGACCTGCTCGGACCAGGAGCCGATCGTGATCGGGGACCGCGACTTCGTCGACGTCTTGCTCGGAAGGCGTGAGCAGTCGAAAGTGCCGTATGCCGAAGCGCTTCGTACCCAGACACTGGTGTATGCGGCTGACAGGTCGGCCCGCGAGGGAGCCACCGTGCAGCTGGTCGACGAGTCGGCAGATGGGTGACTGCCGGCCCTGGGCGCTGCCGGCCCAGGAGCTGGCGTTCTTCGACAGGTGCCGCCGGTTGATCGCGAGGTGGGCTGTTGGTGCAGACGAAGTACAGCGGACGCGTCGACCAGGCACGGAGCTTGGCTACGTGAAGGGGACCGATCCCGGCTTTCGCGCGCGGTTCGACCGAGAGCTCGGCGTCTTCACAGAGGGGGAGCCGTCGCGGCGCTGCGACTGGGCACGTCCATGGGTTACATGGAGGTGGGTGAGGTGGCGGGTGCCGCGGGGGTCGACCGGAATACCGCGAAGGCAGGGAGACGGCGAGCCGCGGCCTACGGACACCGCAGCCGCCGACACCTTGTCGGCGACGTCGTCCCATCGCCGGGCGACTTCCTGTTCGCCCTGCCCGCCGGTGTGGACCCGCTGCTGGCCGTCTTGGGCCTCGCCCAGATGGGACACAGCTCTGCGCCACCCTCGTCCCTGCGCCATCGCTGACCGGCTGGTTCGAAGGGGTTGGCGCCGAGTCGCTGGGGGACGGCGTACGGGGCAAGAAAGTGCTGGTGCCAGGTGGGCGTCGTATGGGCCTCACCGCCGCTCTTCGCAATGGAGCGCGGCGTGATCATGGACGGCGGTGGCAAGTTGCCGATCCCGACGGACGGCGCCTTTCGGTGAGGCGGCGCTCTCTCGGCGCAGAAGGTGGTCGACACCAGCACCGACACGATCTTGGCGCTGGTGCAACTGGACCGATGGCAGCAGGCGCGCGGCGACCGGGGCGCAGACGTGTCGTCAGGCGTCGTCACGTGCCGCGCCATCGGCACCGTCTCGGGTCCGGTGGGCCGGTCGGCCGCCGAGGCTGTGGGCGTCGGTGCAAGGAGCTGCCAGGCGGAGGAGATGCGCGCGAGAACACGGTGCTCACAGGGACCATGTGTGTCAACTACGGCGGCCGGGCCGTCAGATGCGCCCGCGAGCTGGCGACGGGTGCCAAGGGGCGAGATGCGCCGACAATATCGACGAGGACGCGGTCGCCGGGGCGCTCTACGTGCCTGGGCGAGGAGTTTCACGACAACGGACTCACCGTCCTGGTGCGCATCAGATCGGTCGGGTGCCGCGGGGGTTGGCGCCGCGATGGAACCGGACGTGCCTGGCCGAGGAGCGACGGCGAGGCGATCGACATCTACGCCCGCCGCGACCGCCGACATCCGACCTTGACACCGACGTCGTCTTCGACGAGCCGTCGAAGATCCGAGTCTGGCATCGCCGACAGCGCCGTTCAGGTGGTGTTCTCGCAGTCTGACGGCGACAGCGAGTCGCGCCTTCACGTCGACCGCGACCTGACATGCTGGCCCTGACCGGATTGTCCAGGCGTCGGCTGAACCGCGAAACCAGCTGGGGCATTCGTGGCACGGTTGCCCATGATCGACGGCTGGCACCCACTGCCAGAGTGGGGCGTCTCGATCTCGACCTATGAGGCCACCCCGCCGTCCAGGCGTGGTGCTGATACCGCGCCACGTCGCGGTGATCATGGACGGCAATGGGCGTTTGGCACCGATCTGAACTGGCGAGGACGGTGGGCCACGAACAAGGTGAGGCGGCGCCGCAGCTGCCGTAGAAGGGGCCATCGAGGCATGGATGTCACCACGTCTCGGCGGACGGCATTCTCCACGCGCGAACTGCCGAGGACGGCGGCCACCCGGTGAGGGTCGCGTGTTCCGGGTTGAACCGCCATCATCGTCATGCTCCCACGTCTTGTCACGACGTCGACGTAGCGTTCTCCACGGAGTGCGTGTCCGGTCACCCGACGTCGGCGGTGCGTTAGCTGATGGGCGTCAACCGCGACATGCCTGCAGGCGTCGCGGACGAGATGACGCTGACCATGGGAGTGCGGGTCCGGTGCTCACCTTGACCTCCCATCGTGCGGCCGCGGCTCGGCCGAGCGGCAGATGCGGCCCGCAGAGCTGGCACGACGAGCCGGTGCGGGCGTGCTCACCCGACAATATCGAGGACGCGGTCGCCGGGGCGCTCTACGTGCGGGAGCGCCCGATGTCGACATGGCGGTGCGGGCGAGATCGAGCGCCGACGATATCACCTGTTGGGCGGTCGCCGCGGCGTACGCGAGATGGTCCATGCCCGGACCAGATGTCGACACGTGCTTCGTGGCCCGACGTCGGACAAGCGCACCCTGTTCGAGGCGATCGACGCCGACGCCCACCGGACCGCCGAACGGCTGGCAGACGGCGCCCGACGCCTCGGACAAGCGCAGGGCTGTTCGAGGCGATCGACATCTAGCCGAAGCCGCGACTGTGGCGTCGTGCTGGCCACCGGTAGGTCGGATCCTTGTGCGCGGCGGCAGGGGGGAGCCAGTTCGACGCGAGGCTTGACGGGCCAAGGGCGCGGCGTCGGCGCGGCGCCCGGTCGACCAGGGCTCGACCTGGGGAGCATCAGATCGCGGTGGAGCGCGCTGCGCACGCGCCGCAGGTACCGAAGATCTCCAGCGTGTGCTCCACCTCGGCGAAACCATGCTCATGCGCGGTCCTGGTTGCCCATGACTCGACGGCTGGTCCCTCGATCTCGACGGTGAGGCCACACTGCCGGCAGACGAGGTGGTGATGGTGTCCTCCGCTGCACTGCCGGTAGACCGACTCGCCGTCCGGCGTACGCAGAACATCGATCTCACCCGCCTCGGCGAGCCCGGTGAGGGTCCGGTAAACCGTGGTGAGTCCCACGTCGTCGCCGCGCTCGCGGAGCAGCGCATGGATGTCCTGCGCACTGCGGAAGTCGTCGACGTCGCGCAGGGCCGCGACGACGGCCTTGCGTTGCCGGGTCGGCCGTGCACCGACGGGTTTGGTTGTCATCATCGCTGCTCCCGTCGCTCAGTGCTCGTCGTAGTGGTCGTCGTGATGCGCGTGCCGGTGCCCGTCGTGTACGTAGTCGACGTGGTCGCCGTGTCGGACCGCCACATGCCCGCAGTCTTCGCCGTGCGTATGACGATGGGCCTCCGGCACCGAGAGGTGAGGAAGCCCGGGATCGACCTCGAACGGCGCCGCGGCTCGGCGGCGGTGCTGCAGCATGCTGCCGACAGGCCAGGCAACCACGAAGCCGGCGAGCGCCAGCAGCACGATGGTGGCACCCGGCGCGACGTCGACGTAGAAGCTCGTCACCACGCCGCCTAGCGACGCCAGCGCCCCGAGTGCCATGGCGGCAAGGATGGTCGCCTTGAACCCCTTGGTCACCTGTTGGGCGGTTGCCACCGGCACGACCATCAAGGCGCTGACCAGCAACAGCCCCACTGTGCGCATCGCGACCGTGACGGTCACGGCGGCCATCACCGACGTGAGCAGCGTATAGAAGCGCACGGGGAGCCCAGCCACCTTGGCGAAGTCCTCGTCCTGGCAGACGGCGAAAAGCTGGGGCGCGAGGCCGAGGGCCAAGAAGATGACTACCAGCGCCAGCGCGATGACCGTCCACACGTCCGTCGCCGAGACAGTGGTGATCGAGCCGAACAGGTAGTTGTGCAGCGACTGTGCGCTGCCCCCCGCAAGCCCGGTGACCATCACGCCGCCGGCGATGCCGCCGTAGAAGAGCAGGGCAAGCGCCACGTCCCCACTGGTGCGTCCGCGCTCGCGGATGACCTCGATGAGGGTTGCGCCAAGCACGGTGACGATCACCGCTGTCAGGACCGGGGACTGGCCGGTGAGCAGGCCGAGCCCCACCCCGGTCACAGCGATATGGCCGATGCCGTCGCCCATCAGAGCGAGCCGTCGCTGCACGAGGTAGGTGCCGACCGCCGGGGCGGCGAGGCCCGTGAAGGCGGCGGCCCGCAGTGCCCGGACCATGAAGTCGTACTCAAGGATGTTCACAGCGGGCCACCCCGGGCCAGTGGTGTTCCGTCGTGTTGCTGCTGGCTGTGATGGTGGGAGTGGAACTCGTCGAGGGAGTCGTCGTCCGGTGGCATGCCGTCATACGTCACCCGGCCGTCACGCAGCACGACAACGCGGTCGATCAGCTCTGCCAGGGGACCCATCTCGTGGAGCACGAGCAGCACGGTTGCGCCTGACTCGACCATCGGGCGCAGGGTTGCCGCGAGGCCGATCTGGTTGTGATGGTCGACACCTGCGTTCGGCTCGTCGAGCACCAGCAGGTCAGGCTCACTCGCCAGTGCTCGGGCGATCAGCACCCGCTGCTGCTGTCCACCGGAGAGCCGGCCGACGGCGTCGTGTTGTCGGTCCTGTAGCTCCACGGAGCGAAGAGCAGCCTGGACAGCGTCACGGTCTCCCCGTCGCAGGGGGAGGAGCAGCCGACGCCGCGACAAGCGGCCGGCGGAGACGACCTCAAGAACTGTGGCAGGGATTCCCGAGTTGGCGCTGCCCTGCTGGGGCACGTATCCCAAACGGTGCCACTGGTTGAAGTTGCGCTGCGGGGTGCCGAGGAGGTGGACGTCGCCGGAACTCCACGGCACGAGTCCCATCAGGCCGCGGACCAGCGTGGTCTTGCCGGAGCCGTTGCTGCCGAGCAAGGCAACCACCTCCCCGCCGCGCACCGACAGGTCGACGGCACGGACGACGGGTCTGCCACCGAGGGCAATGTTGCCGTCGCGGACGGCGATCGCGGTGGTCATGAGCAGCCGTTGGCCTGCTGGAGTGCCGCCAGGTTCTTGCGCATCAAGGAGAGGTAGTCGTCGTCGGAGTCCTCGTCGGCCAGACCCTCGATCGGGTCGAGTACGGCGGTCCGGACGCCGAGGTCGTTGGCCAGCGTATCGGCGTACTCCTTGCTGCCCAAGGTCTCGGAGAAGACGGTGGTGATGCCGGCAGTCTCGATGTAGTCCTGGACCTCGGCGAGCTGCTCGGGGCTCGGCTCGATCTCGGGGGTCAAGCCGGCAATTGGCACCATGGTCAGGTCATAGCGGTTGGCGAGATAGCCGAACGCGGCGTGGCTGGTGACGAACTCGGTGCGTTCGCACTCGGCCAACCCGGTCATGAACTCGCGGTCGAGCCTCATCAGGTCTGCGATCAGTGCTTCGGCGTTGTCTTCGTAGTCGGCGGCGCTGCCGGGGTCGAGCTCTGCTAGGTCGTCGCGGACCTGCTCGGCGATCGGGATAAGCAATGTGGGGTCCTGCCAGAGGTGCGGGTCACCATCCAGGTGCGTCTCCTGGCTCCCGTCCTGCTGGCTCTCGTCGTGGTCTTCCTCCGCGGCCGGGACGCCGGTGTCGTGAAGCGGGAC
>JAUJOO010000020.1:17105-27376 GCA_030447585.1 Nocardioidaceae bacterium
GGCTGTGCGTCGGTGGCGTGGTTCGTCGTCATACCGCGCGTGGTCGCGTCCTGGCGGTATGCCGAAAGGGACCAGGACCTGCTGGTGAGCCGTGGCCGGCTGCGTCGCCGGCTCTCGGTGGTGCCGTATGGGCGGATGCAGGTCATCGAGGTCTCGTCCAACCCGATATCGCGGTGGCTCGGCATCGCCACCGTGTCCCTGGTGACCGCCTCCGCGGCTACCGACGCCCGGATCCCGGGCATCCCCGCCGATGTCGCCCAGGAACTGCGCGACCGGCTTGCCGCCAAGGGCGAGGCTGCGGTCGCCGGGCTGTGACCGTGCCAGCCATGAGCGGAACAGACGCGCCTCCTCACCAAGACATCTCCCCGAACCAGCTACGGCGGCTGCACCCCCTCACGCCGGTCTTCCGTTCATGGCGGATGCTCGGTGCAATCGTGGCGATCGGTCTGGGAGGCTTCCGCGACGACCTGGACCGGCTGAGGTTCTTCTGGGACGCCGTTCAAGGGCAGGCTGAGCTGTCCGTGCTGTTCAAGGCTGTAGGCGCGCTGCTGGTGGTGGCGGTGGTGGTCGTGGCCGCCGCTTGGTTGTCGTGGAGGGCCACCGGGTTCGCCATCGTGGATGACACCACCGGGCCGGGGACCTTGCTCTACCACCGGGGGCTCTTGGTGCGTCAGCGAAGCCAGGTACGGCTCAACCGGGTGCAGTCTGTCGATGTCAACCAGCCGCTCATCGCGCGCCTCTGCGGCCTTGCTGTCGTCCGGCTCGAGATGGCGGCGGGTGGAGGGGCCTCGGTGGCGTTGGCATATCTTGGCCTCAAAGAGGCCTGGGCCTTGCGTGAGGAGATCATCCGTCATACGTCGGCATCGTCGGAGCACGGTCATGATCCGGCGACCCGGCCAGCCGACGAACTGGTTGCGACGGTGTCCACGCCGCGTCTGGTCCAGGCAAACCTGCTCGATGGTGCACCGGTGCTGGTGCTGTTCTTGTTGTGGCTCTTGCTTCTGGTCGGGCTCGGACTGTCTGGCTACTCGGGGGCGCTCGTCGCGGGGATTGCCGCCGTTGTGCCCATCAGCCTTGCCATCCTCGTCCAGCTGCGCAAGCAAGTGGTCTCGGTGCTTCACGACGCCGACTTTCGGCTCTACCGCACCGACCGGGGAATCAGAACCAGTGCGGGGCTCACGTCGACGATCAACCGCACGATCGACACCGACCGTATCCAGGGTGTCCGGATGGAGGAGCCACTGCTTTGGCGTCGTCTCGGCTGGGCGCGGGTCGAGGTGGACGTTGCCGGTGCGGCCGACGCAGTCAACGCCGCGTCGTTGATGCCGGTGGCCGACCGCGCCGACGCGGTGGCGCTGGTGCTGACCATCACTGGTGTGGACCTCGACGGTGGCGACGTCCGCCCCGCGGGAGCACGAGCGTCCAGCTTGGACCCCTTGGGTTGGCGGTTCCTGGGGGTCGTCCTGCACCCGCACGGAGCAGTCTCGAGACGCGGCCGCTGGCGCCGGGTCCAGGCCTTCGTGCCGTACGCGCGGGCCCAGAGTGTCTCCGTGCAGCAGGGCTGGCTGCAGCGGCGGCTCGGTCTCGCCTCGGTCTTCATGGACATGCCGGTAGGAGTCGAGCGCTGGCCCGCATCGCACCGAGGCGTGGCGGAAGCCGGGGCACTTGTCGACGAGCTCGCGGGACGCGCCCGAACCCATCGATCGACGGTATCCGGCATCACGGGTGGTGCGGCGTCCACCCCACCCTCGGCGCAAGGATCTGACTCTCCGGTTGCTTTGACCCAGTGACCGTCGGATCGTTCGGCGGGGAGCCGGCCAGTCGGTCACAGCCAGCCGTTGACGCGAGCGACGGCCGACCCCGCGACCAGGGCGACCATCAGCACGCGGACGAGCCTGCCTCGCAGGTCCAGGACCGGCCACGACAGCAGGGCGAGCCAACCCACGAAGGCCGCCGCGACCCCCAACGCCACGAGTGCAACCGGGACCGGGGCGCTCAGGCCGATCAACATGAGCGCCAACATCACCGCTGGGATGACGAGTCGAGGAAGGCGGGACAGCCGAACCAGCAGGCCGCGGCTGCGGTCGTGAAAGGCGGCTTGCCGGGAGGTGACCGGCGGTGGGGTCCGGGCGGCACCGGCCCTGGTGGCGGGGTTGCCTGAGCGGCGGGGGTCGGCCATGGCGCCAACCCTAACCGTGAGCCGGTGGCAGGATGGCGGACGTGTTGGTGATCTCGAGGTTCCGGTACGACGACGACCTGGTCGAGCGCGCCGGCTCGGAGCTCGGCAGGTGTCTCAGCCTCCTCGGCGCCAAGCCCGGCTTCGTCGGCGGCTCGGTAGGGCGGGCCCTCGACGAACCGAGCCTGTGGGTGCTGACGACCCGCTGGGAGGACGTCGGCTCCTACCGCAGGGCGCTGTCGTCGTACGACATCAAGATGACCGTTGTCCCGCTGCTGTCGTATGCCGTCGACGAGCCGTCGGCGTACGAGCTCATCAGCGGCGACGGCGCCGAGCCGGGCAGGCTGGCGAACCAGGCGATCCCCAGATCGACCTGGGTGGGTGCCGGCTGTCACGCCTCAGTTGTGACGTTATGGCACTGACATCGGCCTGGTGCTGTGACAGCGCCACAACCGAGTCGGCGGTCGGCAAGCGGAAAACGGGAAGCCCGGCCGGGGAGAGGGCGATAGGCTTGCCTCGCTCCCTACATCGGGGAGCTGACCACCGACCGCCAGCCGGATGGAGATGCACCTCGTGGCCACTTCTGTGATCGACAACGTCGTCAGCCTCTGCAAACGCCGTGGGTTCGTGTACCCGTGCGGCGAGATCTACGGTGGCACCCGGTCCGCCTGGGACTACGGTCCCCTCGGCGTGGAGCTGAAGGAGAACATCAAGCGGCAGTGGTGGCGCTCGATGGTCACGTCGCGCGATGACGTAGTCGGACTCGACTCGTCGGTGATCCTGCCGACGAAGACGTGGGAGGTATCGGGCCACCTTGCGACGTTCACCGACCCACTGACCGAGTGCCAGAGCTGCCACAGACGGTTCCGTGCCGACCACCTCCAGGAGGCGGTCGCGTCGAAGAAGGGCATCGACAACCCGGACGACGTCTCGCTGAGCGAGGTTGCCTGCCCCCACTGTGGCACGCGTGGCGCCTGGACGGAGCCGCGCCCGTTCAACGGCATGCTGAAGACGTACCTCGGCGTGATCGAGGACGAGTCGGGTCTGCACTACCTGCGACCGGAGACTGCGCAGGGCATCTTCCTGAACTTCGTCAACGTGATGAACTCGTCGCGCCAGAAGCCACCGTTCGGGGTCGCCCAGACCGGCAAGGCGTTCCGCAACGAGATCACGCCGGGCAACTTCATCTTCCGCACCCGGGAGTTCGAGCAGATGGAGATGGAGTTCTTCGTCGAGCCGGGCACCGACGAGGAGTGGCACCAGAAGTGGATCGATCTGCGGACCCAGTGGTACGTCGACCTGGGGATCGACCGGGACAACCTCCGTCACCTCGAGCACCCTGCCGAGAAGCTGTCGCACTACTCCAAGCGCACGGTGGACATCGAGTACCGGTTCAACCTTCCGGGGCGCGAGTTCGACGAGCTCGAGGGCATCGCCAACCGCACGGACTTCGACCTCAAGGCACACAGCGCCGCCTCGGGCCAGGACCTGTCGTACTTCGACCAGGTGACCAACGAGCGCTGGACGCCGTACGTCGTCGAGCCGGCAGCCGGCCTCACCCGCTCCCTGATGGCTTTCCTCATCGACGCCTTCACCGAGGACGAGGCCCCCAACGCCAAAGGCGGGGTCGACAAACGCACCCTGCTCCGACTTGACCCCCGTCTGGCTCCCGTGAAGGCCGCGGTGCTGCCGTTGTCCCGCGACGCCGACCTGTCCCCGAAGGCGCGGGGGCTCGCCGCAGACCTCCGCCAGCACTGGAACGTCGACTTCGACGACGCCGGCGCCATCGGCCGTCGTTATCGCCGCCAGGACGAAGTCGGCACGCCGTACTGCGTGACGGTGGACTTCGACACCCTCGACGACAACGCAGTCACGGTGCGGGAGCGGGACACGATGTACCAGGACCGGGTGGGCCTAGACCAGGTGCTGCCTTATCTTGCGGCGCGGCTGGTCGGCTGCTGAGGGGGTCTGGCCTCCCTCCTTCTGCGAACGGCGCGGAGGTGCAGGTTCGCCTCGGCGTGTCGCCATGCAGGTTCCGGCAATCCGCACAGGATTCGACAGGTCGACGCCACGGCGGCAGCGAGGAAGAGAGCCTTCGACGCCGGCTGGTCGGGCATGATGAAATCGGTCGCGGTCGAGCGCCGTGCTGACGTGAGTGAGGAGTTCCGTGTGAGGGTGCCCCTGGTGGCTGCCGTCGCGGTCGCTGTTGTCGCGGCCGCCGGGTGTACTGGTTCCGGGAGTGGCGATGAGGAGACGACGCCCAGCACGTCGTCGTCCCCGGTAACCACGGCGGAGGAGGGATTGACCGCGCCGGGAACGGAGCTGAAGATGGGCGAGTCCGCCACCGTCCGGTACACGGCCAACGCCAAGCATGACTCGCTCATCAAGCTACGGGTCATCTCGGTCAACAAGGGGAAGATCAAGCACTTGAAGAACTTCGACCTCACCCGCAGTGCGAGGAGGTCCAACGTCTACTACGTGAAGGCTCGTGTCAAGAACGTCGGCGAAGGTGACCTCGGAGGCAAACCGCTTATCCTCTACGGGGCAGTCTCGGACAAGCTCGTGGTGCCACCGGTCGAGTTCGAATCGACGTTCAACCGCTGCGACTACGAACCGCTGCCGAAGAAGTTCGAGGAGAAGCACAAGGGAGCCACCGTCTGTCTGGTCATGCTGGCTCCCAAGCACGGGAAGATCAGCGAGGTGCAGTGGCGCCCGGCTGACAACGCAGAGCCCATCTCATGGCTGCGGCGCTGAGGCTCGGCCGGCTGCACATCGACCCGCCGGTGGTCCTCGCCCCCATGGCGGGAGTGACGAACGCGGCGTACCGCACGCTGTGTCGAGAGCAGGGAGCAGGCCTGTACGTCTGCGAGATGATCACCAGCCGAGGTGTCGTCGAGGCCGACGAGACAACCTTGTCCATGCTGGTGTTCGACCCGCACGAGTCGGTCCGCTCCGTGCAGCTCTACGGTGTCGATCCTGTCTTCATGGCCCGGGCGACACAGATCCTGTGCGGCGAGTACGGCGTCCAGCACGTCGACCTGAACTTCGGCTGCCCGGTGCCCAAGGTCACCCGCAAGGGCGGAGGAGCCGCCCTGCCCTGGAAGCGTCGGCTGCTGGGGACGATCCTCGAGGCAACGGTCGCCGCCGCGGTGCCGTACGACGTCCCGGTCACGATGAAGACGCGCAAGGGGATCGACGACGAGCACCTCACCTTCATCGACGCCGGCCGGATCGCCCAGGAGTCAGGCTGCGCCGCGGTCGGGCTGCACGCTCGCACCGCCGCGCAGCACTACTCCGGGACGGCTGACTGGGACGCGATCACCGAGCTCGTCGAGCACGTCGACATTCCCGTGCTCGGCAACGGCGACATCTGGGAGGCCACCGACGCCCTTGCAATGATGGAGAAGACCGGCTGCGCCGGCGTCATCGTCGGGCGCGGATGCCTGGGTCGACCCTGGTTGTTCCGCGAGCTCGCCGCTGCCTTCACCGACGGTCCCGCCCCAGCGCTTCCACTGCTCGGAGAGGTGGCCGCCATGATGGGGCGCCATGCCGGGTTGCTGGTGGAGCTCATGGGCGAGGAGCGCGGCTGCAAGGAGTTCCGCAAGCACATCTCGTGGTACCTGAAGGGATTCGCTGCCGGCGGCGAGCTGCGACAGTCGCTCGGCCTCGTCGACACCCTGGCGACGCTCGACTCGCTGCTGACGCGGCTCGACCCAACTGAGCCCTTTCCTGTCGCAGAACTACAAAGTCCCCGTGGACGCCAAGGCAACCCGCGCAACGTCTCGCTGCCGGACAGGTGGCTCGAGGACCGAGAAGCCCTCGGCGTCGACGCGTCGGCCGAGGTCGGTGTCTCTGGCGGCTAGGGGCGCGTTTCGCGGTCGCTGAGCCGGCAGCCGGTCCAGGTTGTGATCGACCGAGCCGGTCCACCACCGGTCCACCGCCGTGGCCTGGCGCGGGCCTTCTCACGGCCTCGACTGGCAGTAGGGTCGGCTCCGATGGACCTGCCCATGTGGTACGCCGATACCGACGTCGAGCGCTATCTGCCGGAGACGACCGAGTCACGGCGCTCGCCGTTCGAGCGCGACCGCGCGAGGATCGTGCACTCTGCCGCGCTGCGCCGGCTTGCCGCGAAGACGCAGGTGGTCGGGCCGTCGACAGACGACTTCATCCGCAACCGGCTCACCCACACCCTCGAGGTGGCTCAGGTCGGCCGCGACCTGGCGCATGCGCTCGGCTGCGACTCTGACCTCGTCGAGGCCGCCTGCCTCGCCCATGACCTCGGCCATCCTCCCTTCGGCCACAACGGGGAGCGCGCGCTCGACTCAGCTGCGGAAGGGATTGGCGGGTTCGAGGGAAACGCCCAGACGCTCCGCCTGCTGACCCGACTCGAGGCGAAGACGACCGACAGCGACGGCAAGAGTCGCGGCCTCAACCTGACGCGAGCCGCCCTCGACGCCGCGACGAAGTACCCCTGGGCCGTCGGCGAGGCGCCGACGCCTCGAGGGCGTCACGCTGACGGGTTGCCCCGTGCCGTTCGCAAGTTCGGGGTGTATGCCGACGACGCTGAGGTCTTCGCCTGGATGAGGCATGGCCGCGACGACGTCCGCACCTGTGTCGAGGCGCAGGTGATGGACTTCGCGGACGACGTCGCCTACAGCGTCCACGATGTGGAGGACGGTGTGGTGGCCGGGCGGATCGACCTGAGTGCCCTGGGGGACAGGGTCCGCAGGGACGACATCTGGGCGACGGCGTGTGACTGGTATGCCCCTGACCTCAGCGCTGACATGGTCGAGGCGGCATTCCAGCGGCTGCGCCGGCAGTCCGCGTGGCCGCAGACGGCGTACGACGGGAACCGGCGCACGCTTGCCGGCCTCAAGAACCTGACCAGCGGGCTCATCAACCGTTTCTGCCAAGAGGTGCAGGCTGCAGCCCAGCAAGCAGGACTGGTCGGCCGACTGACCAGGTATGCAGGGAACGTGCCGATCCCGGCGCAGACCCGAGCCGAGATCACCGTGCTCAAAGGCATCGCGGCCCACCTGGTAATGAAGGCGGACGACCGGGTGACCGCGCTGGCGGTGCAGCGCGAGCTACTCGCAGAGCTTGTCGACGCCTACTGGCGACGGGCCCCCGAGGTGCTGGAGCCGGCGTTCCGGCACGACTTTCAGGCCGCCGGCGACAACGGTCAGCGGCTGCGAGTCGTGATCGACCAGGTCGCGTCGCTGACCGACCCATCAGCGGTGGCGCTGCACCGGTTGCTGGTCGGCGATCACGCGTCCTGATGGCAAAGATCCGACGCTGGCGCGGTGGGGGAACCTTCAGAGTCGGGTCGTTGCACCTTGCACAAGTATCCGGGCGGCTCAGGTTTGCGAGGGCCACCTCAGGCTCGGACCGCTGTGGACGCCGCTCTTCGCCTCGGCCTGACTGCGTAGACTCGCCAGGGTGGCCGGCCGCATCCGTGAAGACGACATCGCACTGGTGCGGGAGCGCTCACGGATAGACGAGGTCGTCTCCAACCACGTCACGCTGCGCAGCGCAGGCAGCGGTTCGCTCAAGGGGCTGTGCCCGTTCCACGACGAGAAGACGCCCTCCTTCCAGGTCACACCTGAGCGTGGCTTTTACCACTGCTTCGGCTGCCAGGAAGGTGGCGACGTCATCACGTTCGTGATGAAGGTCGAGGGGGTCGGGTTCACCGAGGCGGTGGAACGGCTCGCGGGGCGATACGGCGTCGACCTCAGGTACGTCGACGACGGCGGCGCCGTACCTCGTCGCGACCCAGGGCAGCGGGCCAGACTGGTAGCGGCGCACGCTGCGGCGGCTGAGTTCTACGCCGAGCAGCTGGCCACGCCGGACGCGGTGGCAGCACGGCAGTTCCTGTCGGAGCGGGGATTCGACCAGGCAGCGTCGAAGATGTTCGGAGTCGGCTTCGCGCCGAGAGGCGGTGACGCGCTTCTCAGACATCTGCGTGGCAAGGGTTTCAGTGACGACGAGCTGGTGATGGGCGGCCTCGTCGCGAGAAGTGACCGCGGGCCCTACGACCGGTTCCGAGGCCGGTTGATGTGGCCCATCCGCGAGCTGTCCGGCGACGTCGTCGGCTTCGGTGCGCGCCGGTTGTTCGACGACGACCGGGTCGAGGCCAAGTACCTCAACACTCCGGAAACGCCCATCTACAAGAAGAGCCAGCTGCTGTACGGCGTCGACCTGGCGCGCAAGCACATCGCCCTCAGCTCACAGGCAGTTGTCGTCGAGGGCTACACCGACGTGATGGCCTGTCACCTGTCCGGCGTACGCACCGCGGTGGCCACCTGCGGCACCTCGTTCGGCGAGGACCACACCCGCATCCTTCGTAGGCTCCTGCTCGACCACGACGAGTTCCGCGGGGAGGTCATCTTCACCTTCGACGGAGACGCCGCAGGTCAGAAGGCCGCCCTTCGTGCCTTCCAGGGCGACCAGCAGTTTGTCGGACAGACCTACGTGGCGATCGAGCCGGACGGTCGCGACCCGTGTGATCTCAGAATGTCCGAGGGAGACGCTGCCGTGAGGGAGCTCGTCGCCCGGCGGGTGCCGCTGTACCGGTTCGTGCTCGCGAACGTCGTCTCTCGCTTCGACCTCGACCGTGCCGACGCACGGATAGACGCCACCCGGGAGGCTGCCCGGCTGGTCGCGAGCATCAGAGACAAGTCGAAGGTCGACGCCTTCGCGCGTGAGCTGGCGGGGATGGTCGGTGTGGACATCGACGACGTGCGAGCCGAGGTGCGACGTGCCGCTGGGCGCAGCGGAGGGTCCCGCGGCGCCAGCCCCACTGGTCGTGACAGCAACGGCAGGACCTCCTCAGCCCAGCAGGGCGAGGCGTCCGCTGCGGGGCAGGGCTCGGGCGAGCGTGGGGAGCCGGCACCCGCGGGCCGGCGCTCCGACGTCGTACCGGACCCGCGTGAGCGTCGGTTCTCGATCGAGCGCGACGTGCTGAAGCTTGCGCTGCAGCATCCAGGCGTCTCGGGGGAGCCGTTTGCTGACGTCGAGGCCGAGGACTTCACGCACCCGTGGTACCGGGAGATCTTCCAGGTGATCGCGGATCTGGGAGGGCCTGGCGCGGCCGGACCGGAGCAGGTGCTCGCCAAGCTCCCAGCCGGCGGTAGCGGCGCCACCGTCTCTGCGCTGTCGGTGGAGGGTCTGCATATCAGCGGGGAGGTGGACTCACGGGTGGCGACGGAGTACGTGGTGCGGCTGCGCGAGCTGGCAGCCAGACGCCGTATCGAGCAACTCAAGTCGCGTCTGCAGAGGATGAACCCGGTGACCCAGTCCACCGAGTACAACAGGATGTTCGGGGATCTCGTCGCGCTGGAGAGCCACCGTCGGGCGCTGCGTGAACAGGCAATCGGCAGCGACGTGTGATGACGTCGCCCCGACGACCCCGACTGCGGCTCCCGGCCGAGGTGAAGCAGCGGCTGCCGCTTCAGAGCAGGGAGCGCCCGCTTGCCTGGGCGGCCGACAAGCAGGGCCGCTGGTACGTCGGAAGTGACCGAGCCCTGCACCTACCGCAGGACGACGGCTACCGCCGCCTGCCGTGGGAGGAGGTCGAGCGTGCCGAGTGGCACCGTGACGACGGCCGGTTGGCGGTTGTCGAGGTCGCCGACTGGGGAGAGCCTGAGAGCCGCACACTTGTCGACGTCGATGAACCGGGGGAGCTCCTCGAGCTGTTGCGGGAGCGGGTCACAAAGAGCGTCGTCGTATCGGTGTACGCGCCCGTCCGTGGGCGCCTCGGACTCAGCGTGGTCGGACGACGCTCACCTGCGGGCGAGCGACCCATCAGCTGGTCCACCGTGCTGGCGAAGGGGCTCCAACCTGGTGAGCCGGACGTCGTAGAGGTGGCCGAGTCGGCGTTGCGACAGGCGAAAGCCGAGGTCGCGGGGCTCTAGGCCGGCACCCCTGTCGACGGCGAGCGGTACGCCGGACGCCGTTTTCGACGTACCCGGCAGGGCTTGCTAACGTAGGCGGTCGTCGCCTGCGCGTTGGGCGCGATCCCGCGTAGCTCAATTGGCAGAGCAGCCGGCTGTTAACCGGCAGGTTATTGGTTCGAGTCCAATCGCGGGAGCCAGCG
>JAUJOO010000054.1 GCA_030447585.1 Nocardioidaceae bacterium
GCACCGCCACGCTGACCCCATCACCACTCCTCGGGACGTGGCTTCCATCGTGGAGTCGTCGCCCTAGTCGTTCCTATCCGGAGGTCGCGGCTGCGGCTTCGCGTCCGCCAGATCCATGCGGAGCTGGCTCCTCTCGACGCACGTGAGCGATGACACGGCGCAAGGTAGCGGGGCGTTCTAGCGGGCGGTGGGCCCGGCAGTACTGAGCGCTCGCATCGTGCCGTTGCACCGGTGCGCTGCGCCAGGCAGGTTGTGGCAGCGGCGCGTTTGGCATTGCCAGCCAGATGGAGACGAGCCAGCCGAGCACAGGCGCCGTGTCGGTGACCAGCGGCCTGGTTCAATTCTCGGGTGCTGGCGCCTTCGCTTGCTGGGCCGGCACACGCTGGGAGCGCCTCTTGAGCAACGTGTCCGCGAGGTTGCTGTTGGCCCAGCGTTCCCACTCAGCGGGCGTCCAGCCACGCTCATTGGTGAAGAGGACGTAGACCTCAGGGCTGAGCAAGGCGAAGAGGATGTCGCCGGCCTTCTCGACCGACAGACTCGGGCGCAGCCCCCCCTTGTTGGCGAGCACATCGGCCAGATGACGGTGGGCGGTGAGGCGCTGATGCTGATTGGTGGTCCACTGTGCAAACATCTCGGTGTCCGTGCCGGCGGCATCTCTAACCACCCCGAGTAGGGGCGCCACCCGCTCGTAGATGGCGCGGCTCGACCGAACCCAGGCGGCCAAGGCACGATGGGGGTCGGACTCATTTCGTATTGCTTCGGCCCATGGCCGCTCGAGCAGGGGCACTGGTTCATCGTCGCCGGCCGAGGCGACGTCCATGACCTCCTTGAGCACGGTTGCCTTGTTGCCGAAGTGGAAGTAGACGGTCTGCACTGCCACCCCGGCGTCGACGGCGATGTTCTCGAGCGTGGTCGATGCATAGCCGCGGGCGAGAAACAGCTTGTGGGCAGCGTCGACGATCCTTCGCCGGGTCGCTCGTGCCTGCTCCCCTCGGCGTGGTGAGGCGTAATGCCGGCTCTTGACACCATCTGGCATGTCGCTAGTCTATGCTCTAGAGTAGGCTCTAGCGAATCGAGAGGTTGGTCGTGCCCGATATTTGCGGGTTCCATCATGTCAAGGTGCCCGTCTCCGACGTGGCCCGAAGCCGTGACTGGTTCTGCCGTGTACTTCGCTTCGAACCGGAGATCGACTTCGTCGAAGACGGTGTCCTCATGGGTGTCGCCCTACGGGACCCGAGAAGCACCGTACGCCTCGCGGTGAGATTCGCCCCACAGCGCGCTGCTGCCCTGGCTGGCTTCGATCCCATCGCCTTGGCGGTAGCAAGCCGAACAGAGCTGGAGTCCTGGGCCCGTCATCTCGACGAGTTGAACGTGCCCTACGACGGGGTTGTCTCGGGCCACGTTGGGTGGCTCATCACAGGTCTCCGCGACCCCGACGGGATTGAAGTCCGCCTCTACACCGTCGAGGAACACCAAGAAGGGAGCGAAAAGTGAGCTTCGAGAAGGAAGGCTACCGACTAGAGCGAGAAGAAGGCCAGGCATTCTGGTTCCTCGATACCAGGATGACGATCAAGGCCGGTGGCGACGAGACCGCTGGCGGTTTCACCCTGTTGGAGTTCGCCGCCCCCCCGGGATTCGCCCCACCTCTGCATGTCCACCATCACGAAGACGAGAGTTTCTACGTGCTTGACGGCGAACTGGTCGTGCACTGCGGCCAACAGGCGTGGACAGTCGGAGCGGACACTTTTGTGTTCCTCCCTCGAGGGATACCCCACTCCTTCGTCGTGTCCAGGGGCCCGGTTCGTGCTCTGCAGATCACCTCGCCAGCAGGCTTTGAGCAATTCGTCAATGAGCTGGGTCGACGCCCTGAAGGCGCTGGCCTTCCGGAGCCTCTACCACCAGACGTGCCCCGGGTTGTCGAAGTGTCTGCCCGTCACGGCTACGAAATCGTCGGTCCGCCGCCGGCCGCCTAGGCCTGCGAGCACGGATGCGCGTGTCGGTGAACCACATCAGACGGCAAAGGTGCCACCACGTCGACAGCTGCCTGCAGCGTCGCTTGGTCATCGCGCTCGGAATCCCCTTGCGGAACGTTCGCCCGCACGTTCCGCCGCCGGGCGCGAGATATCCGGCGTGGTGTTCTGGAGCCACCGCCCCATAATCCGCGCTCATAAGACC
>JAUJOO010000007.1:0-12295 GCA_030447585.1 Nocardioidaceae bacterium
GCGCGATGGGAATGCTGGCGCGGTGCCTCTTGCCCTCGTCACAGGTCCGACCGCCGGCATCGGTCTCGCCTTTTCTCAGGCGCTGGCCACCGAAGGTTACGACCTAGCGCTCGTGTCCCGGGATGGGCAGCGGCTCAGCGCCGTCGCGCAGGACCTCGAGCAGCGGCACCGGGTCCGCTGTCACGTGCTGCCGGCTGACCTCTGCAACCTCGAAGAAACCGGCCGGGTCGAGGCTTGGCTGCTTGCCGAGCCTGTCGACATCCTGGTCAACAACGCGGGGTTCGGCCTCGGCCTGTCGTTCGAGCGCAACGATGTCGAGACGGAACAGCGCGCGCTTGATCTGATGGTTCGGGCACCGATGCGCCTCTGCCACGCGGCCCTGACCGGGATGCGGGGGCAACGCAAGGGCGAGATCGTGAATGTCGCGAGTGTCGCGGGTTTTCTGCCGCGTGGCACCTACGGTGCCCACAAGGCTTGGGTGATCAGCTTCAGCCAATGGGCAAACATCCACTACAGGAGGGAGGGGGTCCGCGTGATGGCGCTGTGTCCGGGTTTCGTCCACACCGAGTTCCACCAACGGATGCAGGCGGACATGTCGTCGCTGCCCGACTGGATGTGGCTGCAGGCGGATGACGTCGTACGCGAGGCTCTCGCTGACCTGCGTGAGGGGAAGGCGGTGTCCGTGCCGTCCCTGCGCTACAAGGCGCTCGTTCAGGCCGCGCGAGTGGCGCCGAAGGGACTCGTGGAAAAGCTCGCGAGGCGAGGCCGATGAGCCGGCCGCAGTCGCTCGCGCTGGACGACGCCGTCCGTCGTCGCGACACCGAGACCGAGCGCGGCACATTCGCCGCCTGGTTCTGCTCGCCGGCCGACACATCTCTGCCGCGGGGCAACGTCATGCTGGTCCCTGGCTTCACCGGCTCGAAGGAGGACTTCGGCGCGCTCCTGCCACTCCTCGCCGACGCAGGCTGGCAGGCGGCGACGTACGACCAGCGAGGACAGTTCGAGACCGTCGCAAAGACCGGTGACGACTTGTCCCTCGAGGGGTATGCCGCTGACCTCGTCGCGGTGACAGCAGCGCTTTTCGGAGCCGAAGAGCGTATTCAGCTGGTAGGACACTCCTTCGGTGGGCTGGTGGCGACCGCGGCGGTGATCGCCGAACCGCATCGATGGGCACATCTGACGCTGTTGTGCTCTGGTCCGGGCGGCTTCGACGGCCCCAAGCGGCAGGATGCACTCGACGGTGCGCACCTGATCGAGCGGGAAGGGCTGGAGGCGGCTTATCGGACCAACACGGTGCGTGACCTCGAGCGCGGCCGGCCCGAACCGTCAGCAGAGATCGAGGAGTTCCTTCGTCGCCGTTTCCTGGCGAACTCACCGCATTCGCTGGCCGCCATGGCTCGGCTGTTGGCCGACACGCCGGACATGACTTCGGCTCTGGGCGCGACCGGCGTACCCGTCTCCGTCGTTCGCGGCCAAGACGACGACGCCTGGGACCATGCGGTCCAGGACCGGCTTGCGGCTGCCTTGGGGACGTCGGCTGTGGTGATCGGCGAGGCCGGACACTCCCCCGCGGTCGAGCGTCCAGAGGAGACCCGGGACTGCCTCGTCCGCCTGTGGATGGCCAGCTAGTCCCCGTACCTCCGGTTCCGGTTTGCGATGTAAACAGTCCACTTGGCTGGTTTACATCGCAAACCTCCGATGCAGAGCAGGCGTTTGCGGTGCAGAGCTCGGTGAGGGTATGCCGCCCGCCGCCCAGTCGCCGGGCCGACCACAGCCGCTCAGGGCTCGTCGAGGCCGGCCCACGGGTGACGAGGTCCCGCCACGGCTGAGCCTTCACCGCAGCACCGATTGAAATCGCACCAACCGCAGAGCGAGCTCACCTGGGGTGGATACATCCTGTCAGCCTCCGCGGCGTCGACTCCGGCCTTGAAGCGCTCGTCCAGCTCAGCGACTTCGGCGGCGATCGAGTCGGCCCGGCCGATGTGGCGAGTCAAGCCCTCGTCGGTGTGCTCCCATGCGACGACATCGCCTGTCGGGAGGTGGTGGAGCTCCACCCGACGGCAGTGGCGGCGAAGGGTGCGCTCGGCCCCGGCGGCATACACCGCAAGCGCTAGCGACGTGCGGGCGTCGTCGACGGTGAGGACGTGCCTCCCGGTCTTGTAGTCGACGATGACGAGGCCTTCGCTGCCGCGGTCGTCGATGCGGTCGACGCGGCCGAAGAGCGCTGCGTGGTCGGTCTTGAGTGCCACCGTGCGCTCGACCCCGATGGGCTCGTCTGTCGGGTCCAAGTCACCGACGTAGCGCTCAACCATGTCTCGAGCGCGAGAGCGGGCCGCCTCGCGCTGGGTGTGGTCCCGGTATCCATCCAGCAACCAGGCGTCGTCGAGGAGGCCGCCGGCCCTGGCAACGGTGCGCTGCTGAAGCGGCAGCTTCCACCAGTTGGCGAGCGCCGTGTGCACCGCCGCCCCGAAGGAGTTGTGCGCCCACGGTGGACCCTTCTGCGGCGCCGGCCGGTCCAGATAGCTGAAGCGGTAGCGCCGCGGGCAGTCGAGGTAGGTGACGAGTCGAGAGGGCGCGGCCTGGAGCAGGCGTCTCGGCATACCGTCGAAGCGCAGCTGGGCGCCACCATGCACCGGTAACGCCGGCCGCGGCGACGTCAGGGTCGCACCACCTTGGCCACGTCACGACCGCTGCGGCCGGCGTTTGCCGCGGCATGGTCGAGCAGGCGCTCGAGCTGGGCAGGGGCGGTGAGGTTGCACCCGAGGTCGTGGTCGACCTTGCCGCCCCCGTGGAAGTCGCTTGCTCCGGTCGCGACCAGGTCGAGGTCGGTCGCGATGTCACGCAGCTCGTCGCGATCGGCGGGCCCATGGTCTTGATGATCGACCTCGATGCCGACGAGACCGTCGACCTGGAAGGAGGCGAGCGTGTCCCGGTCGAGGACGTGTCTGCTGGCGCGGCCCCACGGGTGCGCGATGACCGCCGCGCCCCCTGACTCGGTCACGGTCCGGATCATCGTGCGCGTCGGGCAGGCATAGCGCGCGGCGTAGCCAGGGCGACCCGAGCCCAGCCATTCCCTGAACGCCTCGGCCCGGTCGCTGACGAGGCCCTTCGCAACGAGTACGTCGGCGATGTGGGGTCGGCCGATGGCCGGCGCGCCTCCCACCCTGGTCATCACGTCTGCTTCGGTGATGTCGATACCCGCTGCCTGCAGCTGCGTCAGCATCGCGGCGAGCCGACCGGAGCGTCCGTCGAGGATACGTCGTAGCTCAGCTCGAAGCGGTGGGTACTCGGGGTCGGGAAGGTAGGCGAGGAGATGGACGCCGGCTCCTTCGCACCTTGTCGAGATCTCCATCCCCGGCACCAACGTCACACCGGTCGCTGCCGCCGCCTCGCTTGCCTCTGCCCAGCCGGCGGCGCTGTCGTGGTCGGTCAGGCCGATCACATCAAGTCCGGCCCGGGCGGCCTGCGCCATCACCTCGGCGGGCGAATCCGTGCCGTCGGAGGCGAGCGAATGGGTGTGGAGATCGATGCGCACCCTGCGCAGTGTAGGACGGCCATCGGACAGTCCAGGGCTGTTCAGCCACGGCGTGGACAGTCAGTCGAGGACCAGCCGAGGCGAGATCTCACCCACCGGGAGCACCGTAAGCTCCGCTCCCAGCTCCCGAGCGTCGACGAGGTTGATCGGATGTACGACGATGGCGCTCGACTCGGCAGGGTGCACCACCACCCACAGCCACCGCCCGGCCGCCTCGCCGGCATACACGGCGCGATCAGCCGCGGACTCGACCACCCACAGCGGCACCGGACGGCCCTCGACAGAGAACTTGGCATGCGGTGGTCCTTCGCCGACGTGTGAGCCTGGATAGCTCATCGGCAGCCCCGCGAAGTGACTCCCGACGCCGGTGCCCGCCTCCTCGCACACCAAGAGCACCTCGGCCGGATCCCCGAACGCATCATGGCCTGACCAGCAGCTGACGGTGGCACCCACGTCGAGCATGCGATCGGTGTGCGCGAGCCCCGTGAACGTCCAGTCGAGGGGCACCGGCCATGGCACCCACAAGGGCATGCTCAGCGCATGGATCTCTTCACCCATGACGGCCGCGAACGGGTCGACGATGCACAGCGGGCGGTCCATGGGTCAACGGTGACGGGAGGGAAGCGGTCGGGTCAAGGAGGCCACCCGGAACATGCGCGTCGAATCCGTCCATCCGCGTGCTCGGATCGCTGGCGGGCAGGTCACGGTGACTGACGGTGGGTCGGTACGGTCACGCAATGGCGGTGCCGTGCGTGGGAGTGGTGATCCGCGACAGCGGCGGGCGGCTCCTGGTCATCCAGCGCAGGCATGAGCCGAGCTCCGCGCTCTGGTCGATCCCCGGCGGGCGGGTTGAAGCCGGGGAGTCCCTGGAAGCTGCCGCCCGTCGTGAGGCCCTCGAGGAGACGGGGCTCGACATCGTCATCGGACCTGTCGTCGGGCGGGTGGAGCTCGCCGGGCCGCTCGGGGAGGTGTACGACGTCACCGACTTCGCAGCCACGGTGGTCGGACGACTCGCCGATCCAGTCGCTGGTGACGACGCCGTCGATGTTCGTTGGGTCGAGCGCACAGAGCTCGAGGCGTTGCAGACCTCGCCCGGACTGGTCGAAACGCTCGCCACGTGGGGCATCTGGGACTGAGCTCGGCCCCGTCCCGCGGTTCGGCTCTACGGGTGGCGAGTCCGCGTCTCGTCGGTGCTAGATCGACTTGCGCGTGCTGCCTCAGACCCAGGGGCTCCCACGTCGCCGGGTAGATGAGGTGGTCAGGCTGGTGGGCCTGCAGTCGGTAGCCGCCAAGCGGGTCGGTGGCTTCTCCCTCGGCATGGGTCAGCGACTCGGGATCGCTGCCGCACTGCTCGGGGACCCACGAGTGCTGATCCTTGACGAACCCGTCAACGGGCTCGACCCGGGAGGGGATCTTGTGGGTTCGCAACCTCATGAAGCGGTTGGCAGAGGAGGGCCGGACCGTCTTCGTGTCCAGCCACCTGATAAGCGAGATCTCGGTCACTGCCGAGCACCTCATCGTCATCGGTCGCGGCAAGCTGGTCGCCGACTGCTCGACCGCCGAGTTCATCGAGCGCCACACGGAGGAGTCAGTTCTGGTGAAGTCGCCCGACACGCCTCGCCTGCGTGAGGCGGTGACAGCCGAAGGCGGCCGGGTCAGCGTCGCCGGCGACGGCGCCGTCCGCCTCCGCTACCTCGTCCGCATCGGCTGGCGGCTCGTCGGCCCGCTCAGGATTCGGCCGGAACCTGCTGGCGGAGTGGACCAAGCTCCGCTCGGTCCGCTCGATGCTGGAGCCTTGCCCTTTTGGTGGCGCTCACCCTTGGCTTCACGGCGCTGTTCACCTGGCTGATCGCGTCGCAATGGGAACAGATGGAGCCGGCTGAGCGCGTCGCGACCAGGCGGACCCAGTCAGCACCATCCTGGGGTCGGGTCTCTTTCTCGGGCAGCTCACGATCTGCGTCCTCGGTGTGATGGTAATGACCAGCGAGTACTCCACCGGGATGATCAGGGCAAGCCTGCTGGCGGTGCCCACCCGGCTCGTGCTGGTGCTGGCCCCACTGGCTCAGCTTCTGCCCGGAGACATCGGCAAGTACGTCCACGCCTACCTGCCCTCCGAGGCCGGCCAGCTCATCACGTACGCCCACGCCCCACCCGATGCGGTGCTGACCCCGTGGCAGGGGTTCGGCGTGTTCTGCTTGTGGACCGCGGTGCTGCTGGCCGCCGCTGGATACCTGCTCCGACGGCGCGACGCATGACGGCACCCGGGGCCAGCTCCTCCTAACTGACGCCGGCTCCGACTTCTGGCACTGTGGGGAACCGGGACGCAGCCGGCGTACGTCCAACGGCCATGAACACACGACTCACGTCGCTCCTGATGTCCACCGTCGCAGCGCTGGCGCTGTCGTCGTGCAGCGGTGCCCGCCACATCACCGAAGCGCAGTGGCAGCACCCGGACCTCGACGCGAAGTCCTACTACGACGACTATCAGCAGGCGGCCGACGAGAACCCGGCGTACGGTTCCACGCCGGACGTCACCGCTTCGGAGTCGCGCGAGGACGGACGAGGGCGCGATCCGGGGCTGCTCGACGACAACACGTTCGTCGACGCGGGTACCAGTGGTTTCGTCGACCCTCAGGCTGACCCGCTGTCGACGTTCGCCCTCGACGTCGACACCGGCTCCTTCTCCGTGGCCAGGACTCTGCTCGCCTCCGGACTGTTGCCGCCACCTGAGTCCATCCGAACCGAGGAGTGGGTGAACGCCTTCGACTACCACCAGCAGGCGCCGACAGACTCCGACCTGGCAGTTCTCGCCGAGGCCGGACAGTCACCGACCGCGGGCGACAGCACCCAGGTGGTCCGGGTCGGCATCAAGGCGCGCGACATCCCCGTGGCCCGGCGACAACCCGTCGCGCTCACGATGGTGGTGGACACCTCCGGATCGATGGACATCCGCGAACGCCTCGGCCTCGCCAAGGCGTCGCTGGCCCTGCTCGCCGAGACGATGCGGCCAACCGACACGGTCGCGATCGTGACCTACGAGAACACCGCGAGACCAGCGCTGCCTCCGACGCCGATCCGCGAAACCGAGGCGATCGTCGAGGCGATCGACGCCTTGCGTCCTGGTGGAAGCACCAACCTCGCGGCAGGGTTGCGACTCGGCTACCGGCAGGCGCGGAAGGCCTACCGACCCGACGCCGTCAACGCCGTCATCCTCGCCTCCGACGGCGTGGCGAACGTCGGCATGACCAACCCCGACGGCCTCGCCTCGATGATCGCGCGCGGCGGTGACCAGGGGATCCACCTTGTCACGGTCGGATTCGGGATGGGCAACTACAACGACGACCTCATGGAGCAGCTTGCCGACCGAGGCGACGGCTTCTACGCCTACGTCGACACGTTCGCCGAGGCTGAGCGCCTGTTCGTCGACGAGCTCTCCAGCACGCTGACGCCGGTCGCAAACGACGCGAAGGTGCAGGTGGAGTTCGACCCCGCCGTCGTCTCGTCGTACCGGTTGATCGGGTACGACAACCGAGCCGTCGACGACGCCGACTTCACCGATGACGGGGTCGACGCCGGTGAGATCGGCGCCGGCCACGACGTCACCGCCCTCTATGAGGTCGAGCTCGGTGCAGGCGTCGAGTCGGGTGTGGTGCTTGGTCGGGCCACAGCGCGCTGGGAGTCCGTCGAGTCAGGCGCCGTGCAGGAGCAGACAGCCACGCTGGCCTCCGCCGATCCGATGGCCTCGCCTTCTGACGCTTTCGAGCTCGCCGCCACCGTCGCGGACTTCGCCCAGCTGCTCAAGGGGACCCGCCCGGTGGCCGACAGAGACGTCGACCTGGGGTCGCTCGCGCAGCGCGCCGCGGACCTCGAGGCGAGCGGTGTCGACGGGGCAGGCGAGCTCCGTGAGCTCATCCTGCAGGCCCAGGCCGCACGTTGACCCGCCTCGTTCGAGCTATGGGCCGGTACGGGGTCGAAGCGACCACCGCCTGACAGGCCGCTCAGCTGGTGCAGTTCCACCGCTCCATCGTCGGAACCCCGCGGTCGTAGCCGAGGACACCGAGTTTCCCTGTGTCGAGCGGCAGATGTGCCCCTACGAGGATCGGCTGGTCGATCCAGCGAGCGGCGAGCGCCCTGAGCAGGTGTCCGTGAGCGATGAGCAGCGACCGCCCCCCGTGCTCACGGCAGCCGGTGATGACCCGGTCGACCCGTGCGCTCACCACCTCGGGGGCCTCGCCGTTCGGGGCTCCGTCGGTCCAGATCGACCAACCTGACCGTTCTGCAAGGATCTCCTTGCGGGTGCGGCCCTCGTAGTCGCCGTAGTCCCACTCGACGAGGTCGTCGCACCGGACCGCGCCCTCGACCTTTGCCAGCTCGGCGGTATGACGCGCGCGCAGGAGAGGACTGCACAAAACCTGGTCGAACGTCATCTCCGCGAGGATCGGCGCCAGCGACCGGGCGGCCGCAACACCGGCTTCGGTCAGCGGCAGGTCCGTCCGGCCGGTGTGCTGCCCGGACTTGCTCCACTCGGTCTCACCGTGGCGGACGAGCCAGACCTCCGGCTCTGCGTTGTCGTCAGCTGTCACCCGCGCGATCCTAATAGTGTTCCCCACGCACCGCCGGGGACGCACACGTGCTCCCATCCGGGCAGGAGCGGCTCGCGCAGTTTGCGGTCCTCAGTCCAGCGGGCGAGCCTCCGGTCGAGCCGGCTGCTCACCTCTCCGCGCCTCGAGGTAGCGTTCTTCGCTACCAGCACCTTGCGGCGGAAGACACACACGACGGTGCCGTCCTGGTTGTAGCCGACGGTCTCGACGTGCACCACGCGTCGTCCTCAGCTCTTCCTCTTGTCAGGCGTGGTCTCACCGTAGATCGTGTCACCGTGGAAGGTCGGCGTGACGCAACGACTCGCCAAGGTTGGCGATGCTCACGCTCATCCCCAGCAGCCTAGACGTAGTGTCCGACGACGACGTTCTTGCCGAACTCCGTGGCGTTCTCGGCGTAGAAGCGGTCGAGGTGCAGCGGGTGGTGGTTCATCGTCAGCAGGCAGAAGAGGTGGTCGTCGTACTCCGTCACCGTCTTGCCGGGCCAGTGCTTGTATGTCGCACCGACGTCGAACTCCTCGAAGCTGCGGCCGAACTGCATGAGCGACTCCTCGATCCAAGGGCGGTGGTCCGTGTGACAGCCCGCCTACGGGAGCCGGGCTCACACGACGTCGGCGGCCGGCTACCCGTCCCTCAGCGCCAGCCGGCCCAGTAGGTTGCGTGCGTCCTCGGCGACCTGGGCCTGGCACAACAGCTCGTACGACGTGGCGACGACCTGGGTGTTCGACGTGAAGTCGCGTTTGCCGCCCGTGGCGGCGTACCCGAGCACACCAGACACAGCGCCGACGCCGGCTCCCACCACCGCGGCGATGAGTGGTACGAGCAAGGTCGCGTTGTCGCCACCGAACAACATGACGAACGTGCCGATGAAGAGTCCCCACAACGCTCCGGTCAGTGCCCCCGCCTGGATGACCTTGCCGCGGGTGAGCCGGCCGGTCACCTGCTCCACGAGGCGGAGGTCACTGCCCACGATGGTGACATTCTCGACCGGAAACTCCTGGTCGGACAGGTAGTCCACCGCCTCCTGCGCCTTGGCGTAGGACTGGTAGGTGCCGACGGGGATACCTGTGGGCAGCTGGGGCAGGGGCATGGGCATGGCGTCTCCTTCGGCTCAGGCTTGCATCTTGTCACGAGCAGAGCCGTCGTCACCCGGGCCGCCCTCGGGTGCCGGCGGCGTACCGGTTCGCACTCGTCGGTACGCCCTTCTCATCGCCATCAGCCACGACCAGCGGGTACTGAGTCCTATCAAGAGGTGACGCAGCGGGCGATGCCGCATGTCGTGCAGCAGCCGGTCACGCTCAGCGGTAGCTTCCGCCAGCCGATGCTCGGCGGCCTGAAGTCCCTGCCGCAGCTCGCGCCGATCCGACCTCAACGTCGAGAGCTCGCTCCAGTACGCGTCGAGAAGTCCGGCGAGCGCTGCCACGCTCTCGGCCAACAGGGCCTCGTCGCTTGGAGGTGCCGCGCCAACGGGCTCGCCTTCGGCTGTCGCGGGCTCAGGCGGCATGAGCTCTTGGAGGTCACCCACCACGTCGCATCCGGAGCCAGCCAATGCCACGACGAGCTCGCGGGACCGCGCAACTGCGAAGTCTCTGTCCTCGCCTCGCAGAGCCAGCACCTTGCCTTCCCGGCTTGCCAGGACACGATGCGCGAAGACGCTCTTGACGACGGCGGGGTAGGGACCTGGGTAGGGAAGCCGGTCACCCAGCGCGGTGTTGACCCGCCTAAGAATCTCTGCCTGCTCGACGTGCAGGGACGGGTTGATGGGGAAGCCGGTAAGCGAGAACGTGGAAGGATCCAGGCCGACGAGCGTGGAGAACCGTCTCCACAAGGTGGTGGGGTCCGCGCCGGACTGAGGAACGGTCACTACGTGGACCTGAGCCATCGGTAACGAGCAGCCCCACCTCGAGATCACTCCCGCATAGTCTTGCACGCGCCAAAACCAGCTCGACCCGTCGCTGTCCTCGCGGATGTCGGCAACGAAGGTGGCGAACGGCTTGGTCGACCGGTGCTTCAGATGCTCCTGCCACTCCGCTGGTATCTGCCGCGCCAGGTCCCGTGCGGTGACCACGATATGAACCTCGGCTTCGTCGCCCAGCGCGTCCAAGGCTTGCTTGCACTGCTGCTCGGTAGCGCCGGCGAAGAGCTCGTGTGAAATCAGTACGTCGCCTGCCCAGCTGGCTGACTCCACTGCCATCTGCTGCCAGATGCCGACTGCCCGCCTCGGATGTTGGGGACGGTCGGCCAGACCTCGGACGTCGAGGCTGGCGAGGTAGTGGTCGGAGAAGGCGACCCCAGGCAGCAGCAGCCCTTGGTTCTGAGCCAGCTGACGCTGTGACCACAAGACCTGCTGCAGGAACGTGGTTCCGGTCTTGGGACTGCCCACATGCAGGAAGATGCGCCGACTCATTGCGCGCATCGTAACGCCAGGGCGCATGGACGCAGCGCATCAACGAAGCTTGTAGTCCTCGAGCAGGCGTCGGCCGATGATCATCCGCTGGACGTCGGCGATACCTTCGCCGATCAGGAGCATCGGCGCTTCCCGGTACAGCCTCTCGATCTCGTACTCCGTGGAGTACCCGTAGCCCCCGCGACGCGGAAGGAGTCCTCGACCACCTGGGAGCAGTACTCCGCCGCGAGGTACTTGGCCATCCCGGCCTCGACGCCGTCCATTATCTGTAGAAACCAGTGCCCGGGCTCTCCACCGAGAATGCGATCGGCACCTCACGTATGCGCCGCCGGCGTCTGCCTTCTTCGTCGCTTTGGTCTTGATGGCTGCGACGTCCGACCCGCAGCCGGGCTCCGACATGGAGAAGGCCCCACGGATCTCCCCGGTGGCCATCTTCGGCAGGAAGTGCTGCCGCTGCTCCTCGGTGCCGTGGTGAGGTGCTCTGCGCCGCACCATGACCGCGGTCACATCGGCTCCACTGATCATGAACAGGAGTCGAGCTATGAGCGGCGAGCCCAGCCGGAGACTCGGCGGAGGACCTTCCGGCGCAGTTGCCGGATCGTGCGGACCGGGGTCGTCCGCCCCGGCTTGATGATCTGGGCACGCGTGGAGCGGGCCTCCAGCTGCTTCTCCCGCTGGGCGGTCCAGGCCACGAGGCTGGCAAGAGCAGCCACCGCCGCGGCAAGCATCTCCGCGTCGTTCACGTCGTTCGGGTCGCGGCCGCCGGTGTCGGCGCCGACCTCCAGCTCGGCAAGGTCACCGACGACGTGGATGTCGAGCTTGGCCAGATCGTGGCGCATGGCCTGGCTTCGTCGAGACAGTGACTCCCGGACGTCGTGGGGAAGAGCGATCTGGCCCTCCAGCTCACGGCGCGGGGGGAGCACCTGCTTTCCCACCACGTGTTTGCCGATCCGTAGGTAGTCGGTACGAGAGACCCCCTGTTCGCGTAGGGCGGCGTTCAGTCGTCTCATCATCTGCGCCGACACCGCACCCAAAGAGGGGTTGTCGTACGGAGGTTGGGAGAACTCAGCGCCGGACAACCCGACTACCGAGCAGAACCGGTCCCACAACAGGTCGGAGCCGTACCCAGCCGGCGGAATCGTGATGAGGTGGATCTGTTCAGGTGGTACCGCAGTGGACCACCGTCGAACGACGTCGACGAGGTCGTGCTGGCTCCAGAACTCCTCGTGCACCGGTTGCCTCGTTACGGGGCTGCTTGCGACTGCCTGCAGGAACTCGTCCCAGGCCCACGTCTTGTAGTTCTGCGTCCCCTCCTGCCAGGCCGCCGGAACGGCTCTGGCCAGGTCTCGCGCGACGCACACCACTTCGACGCGCCAGGGCGCCAGGCTGGCGACAGCCGCTTTGATCTGATGAGGCTGACAACGCACGAGCCACTCCATCGAGAGGATCGCCGCCGGTCCCTGCCACGCGACGATCTCACGCGTCAGCGACATCCATGGCCCGTCCGCAGACAGCGTCGCACCCCGGCGTAGCGCTCGCAGGTTGCGCACCGCGCGAACCTGACGTTCCCAGGGCTCCGGCCAGAAGAACCCCTGCTCGGCTACTGCGGTGTGGTTGGCCGACAGCCGGCCCTGCAGGTAGCTGCTGCCGCTCTTGGGGGTCCCGATGTGGAGGTAGACGGTCGGTGTGTCCGACGTACGGCGGCCCTCCCCACCGGCTGGAACGGGCATGGACGACTCACTTTCGCTGACTGGA
>JAUJOO010000007.1:12395-13759 GCA_030447585.1 Nocardioidaceae bacterium
ACGAAGGCGTCGATGCAGGTGTCCAGCAGCTCCGCATCTTCGACGTCGTCAGGCTCACGTCCTTGGATCGGTGGGCCAGGTAGCAGCTCCCCAACGTCGCCGACGACCTTGATGCCCAGCCGGCGGAGGTCCTCGACAGCGAGCTCCGCACGCCTCCTTATCCACATGTCCACGTCCTCTGACACCGCGATCGGTTGCTCGGCGTCGCGCTTCCCAGCGAGTATCTTGACGGCAAGCTCGCCTTGAAAAACCCGCTTGTACTCCTGGTAGGTGACCCCTTGGTCGAGCGCGCGGACGTTGAGCCGCTGCATCAGGGCGGCAGAGACGACACCCAGGGAGTCGTTGGTCTGCCGAGGTGAGCGAAACGACGTGCCGTCGAGGTCGAGAACTGAGCAGAAGCGTTGCCACAACAGCTCCGGGTCCGACCCCTGGGGGGGCACGGTCACCAGGTGAATGCGGTCCGGACTCACCGACTCCGACCACTTCCGGAGTATGCCGGGAACGTCCTGCTGCCACCAGAACGCGCGGTGTGCCTTCCTTGATCTGTCCGCAACCACCGCTTCGACGAACTGCCTCCAGGTCCACGGGCGACGGTTCTTGGTCATCTCCTGCCACTGCCCCACAAACGTCCTCAGCAGGTCGCGAGCCGTGCAGATGACCTCGACCCGAGCGGGCTGCAGGCTGTCAACGGCTGCTGCGATCTGACGGGGTCCGCAGGCAACGAGCCACTCCATGGATATCAAGACGCGAGAGCCCGACCACTCTCGCGCCTCTCGCGCCAGGCTGAGCCAAGGGCCATCAGGATCCAGCTGCATTCTCGGTCCCAGCCGCCGTAGATCCTCCACCGCCTCGACGTGCGTCTTCCACTCAGGACCGGGCCACAACAGCCCCTGCTCCCTCGCCTGGTCGTGGTTGACAACCATCCTTGACTGCAGATACGTCGTCCCGGACTTGGGCGTGCCGATGTGCAGGAAGATCGTAGGACCGGCGGAACCCGCAGACTGCGACCGTTTCTCGATCTGGCCCATCCTCCGCCCTTCGATGGACTGCGCTTCGTGTTCGGCTTTCCGATCCTGACTTATCGCCGCCAAGCCGTCCACTCTTGACGTCTGCATGCCAGGTAGCCAGCACGACTGCTGAGCGGACGGCCGCTCAGTGGCCCTCCGATGGTTTCCAGACGTCGGTGCGCTTCATCCCTGCGGAGCGCCCCTTCGCTGACACCACCAGGGCCATCTTGCGTGAGGCCTCGTCGATCATCTCGTCGCCGAGCATGACGGCACCCTGGGCGCCGCCCTGCTCGGACGTGTAGTGGTCGTAGGCGTCGAGAATGTTCTCGGCGTGGTCGTAGTCGCCCTGCAGAGGTG
>JAUJOO010000007.1:13859-15446 GCA_030447585.1 Nocardioidaceae bacterium
ACGCGCAGCTTCTCTTCCCACCCCCCCGAGTTGAGGGCCTCTACGACCGCGCCCCGGGCAGCCGGCTTGGCGACAGGAGCTACCGAGTCCTCGAGATCGAGAAAGACCTGGTCGACGTCAAGGCCCTTCGCCTTCTCGAGGAAGCGGGGGTTCGACCCGGGCACGGCAAGACATGAGCGGCGTGATCGCAGATCCTCCGACATGGGTCTCATTATGTTGGGCCTTGGCGACCTGTCCCCATCTGGTCGAGCCAGCGGGGGTTTGGGTTCGGACAGGTCGCAACGAAACGCAGGGCTGAGTCAGTCGAAGGGGGCTTCCATCGGGGTCGCCTCCCGCGAGCGGCTGCTCACCACCACGGCAAGTCCCGAGCAGATGAGCAGCAGGCCTGCGTACACGGCGACCGGGGGCGCCTGCCCCAGGAAGACCGCGGCGAGCAGCGCGGCGCCCGGGACCTCCAACAGCAGGCTCATGGACACCAGCGTCGGGCTGAGGGTTGCCAGCAGATGGTTGAAGACGGAGTGCCCGAGGAGCTGGGCGGCGAGCGTGACCGCGATGATAAGTGCCCAGCTTCTGGTGTCGAACCCCCAAAGCTGGATGCCTGCGACAGCGCAGGCGACGAACAGCGCCAGCGCACTGGTGCCGTAGCACAGCAGCGTGTACGTCGTCGTCGCGACCCTCGTGCGCACCTGGCCGCCGACCACGGTGTAGACCGCCCCGAAGATGCCACCCAGCAGCGCCAACCCGTCGCCCGCCAACGCGCGAGGCGACACCGAGAAGTCCACCCCCGAGACCACCAGGACTCCCACGAGCGCGAGCACGAGCCCTGACCAGACCCTGCCTGCGATGGTGGCGCCAGACAACCGCGCCAGCAGCACGACCCAGGCGACCTGCAGGCAGACGATCGCAGTCGCCGAGGCGACCGAGGTGTACTTGAGGGACGTGGTCCAGGTGGCGAAGTGCAAGCCGAGCACCACTCCCGAGACGCAGCACAGCCCGAGGTCGCGGCGGGACAGGGCGAGAAGGTCCGCCGCACCTCCCCTTGCGCCCAGCACCGACATTGCTGCGGCTCCGAGACCGGTGCGCCAGAACGACATGGCAAGGGCCGGCACCGCAGTCGCCGCGGCCATGAGCGGTCCTGACATCGAGACGCCGACGACGCCCACCACCAGCAAGAACATGCTGCCTGCATCCGGGTTCGTTGCTGGGGTCCGTTGCACCGTGCCATCCTCGCCGCAGAGGTGACCTGCTTCCACACGTGGGTTCGGACCTCGAGACGACGACAGCCGGGGTCGCCCAGGAGATGAAGTCAGGCTGTCATGGGGCCACGATCGTCCCGGTCGCCGTCGCGACCACCCGCCCGGCGACGTGACAGCGAGTCGCCTGGGCGTGACTGGCCTCGACGCGCCCCCACAGCAGCGACGGCCGTCCCATCTCAACGCCCTGCGTGATCCGGTATGCCGTCTGGCCATCTGCCGCGGCGTGTCCGGACGCGACCAACACGATGCCCAGCCCGGCCGCAGCCGAGCCGGTCGCCGGGTCCTCGGTGACTCCGAGACCCGGCACGAAGACCCGCGCCCTCACCACCAG
>JAUJOO010000007.1:15546-23240 GCA_030447585.1 Nocardioidaceae bacterium
ACGGCATACACGCACACCCCCTCAAGGGGGTCTCGAAGGAAACTGGTGTCGAGAGCAGCCTCACTCACTCTCCCCCCGGTCGAGCGAACCGATGCCAGTGAGTGGGCCGCCACCGGGAGATAGAGCCAGCTCAGTCCGCAGCCCGCCACGCGCACCGGCCCTACGGCGTCGGCGGCGGGCAACCCGACAAGACGAGCAACGGCAGCTGTCTCGTCCGGGCTGAGCTCATGAGCGGCGTCGCGCGGGTGGGCACTGAGCTCCACCGCAGCGTCGACCTCCTCCGGCACCTCGACCCCGATCATGCCCGCCCGGCACGACTGCAGCCGCCTGCCGGGGCGAAGTAGCCCGCGCCGAGCGAGCGCCCACGCCGTACCCAGCGTGGGGTGCCCCGCGAACGGCACCTCCCCACCTGGGGTGAAGATGCGCACCCGGTAGTCCGCGTCCTCGGCAACGTCTGCTTGGGTGAGCGCCAGGGGAAAGCTTGTCTCCGACAAGTTGAACTCCGTCGCGATGGCCTGCATCTGCTCCGACGACAAGGAGTCGGCGTCGTACACGACAGCCAGTGCGTTGCCGGCGAACGCCCGGTCGGTGAAGACGTCGACGACGTCGTAAGAGAGCCGGCCGGCCTGGCCAGACGACTCGGGGTGAGTGGGATCGGCAGCCACGGCCATGGCGTGCAGCCTAGTAAGCCGCCGCGGGACACTGCGAACAGTCCGGGGACCGCCGCTCCACCGGTAACCTGTCGGGCGTGAGTGTCACCCCTACCCGTGTCTTCGTCGCCCGCCTCGCGGGCTTGTTGGTGTTCGACCCCAACGGCGACCAGGTCGGCAGAGTGCGTGACGTGGTTGCCGCGTTGCGGACGGACGAGCGAGCTCCCCGCGTTCTCGGCCTGGTGGTCGAGGTCTTCGGCCGCCGCCGCATCTTTCTGCCGATGACGCGGGTCACCTCGCTGGACTCCGGCCAGGTGATCACCACCGGTCTTGTCAACATGCGAAGGTTCGAGCAGCGGTCCACCGAGACCCTGGTGCTGGCGGAGCTGTTGGACAGGACGGTCACGGTAACCGAGACCGGGTTGTCGGCCGTCGTGTTCGACGTCGCCATGGAGCAGTCACGCACGCGTGACTGGGTCCTGTCGAGGGTGGCGGTCCAGCGCGGCTCGAAGCGCTTCGGCCGTAAGGGCCAGACGCAGGTGCTCGAGTGGTCGGAGGTCACCGGGCTCACCGACAACCAGTCCGACCAGGGCGCCACCCATCTCCTCGCAGCCTTCGAGGAGATGCGCCCGGCCGACCTCGCCGGCGTCATCCACGAGCTCTCCCCGAAGCGACGAGGCGAGATCGCCGCTGCCCTCGACGACGAGCGGCTCGCGGACGTGTTGGAGGAGCTCCCCGAGGACGACCAGGTCGAGATCCTTAGCAACCTCGGCTCCGAGCGCGCCGCTGACATCTTGGAGGAGATGTCACCAGACGACGCGGCGGACCTCATCGCCGAGCTGCCGCCCGAGACGGCGGAGGCGTTGCTTCGACTGATGCAACCCGACGAAGCCGAAGACGTACGGCGGCTGCTCACCTACGAGGAGAAGACGGCGGGTGGGCTGATGACTACCGACCCGGTCATCCTGCCGCCGGACTCCACGGTCGCCGAAGCGCTGGCACGCATCAGGAACTCGGAGCTGACACCTTCTCTAGCCGCCATGGTCTACGTGTGCAGGCCGCCACTCGAGACGCCAACCGGCAGGTTCTTGGGTGTCGGACACTTCCAGCGGCTGTTGCGCGAGCCGCCGTCCACGTTGGTGTCCGGAGTGATCGACACAGACCTCGAGACGCTGCGTCCTGATGCTCCCCTGGACGAGGTGACCCGGTTGGTTGCGCACTACAACCTCGTCGCAAGCCCGGTGGTGGACGAGTCCGGCCACCTGCTCGGAGTCGTGACGGTCGATGACGTGGTTGACCACATGCTGCCCGAGGACTGGCGCGAGCGCCCCCGCAGCCCCACCAAGGTGGTCCCAGATGGTGCGTGACGACGCCCGCGACGACGACCGTCGGTGGGCGGGCAGCCGCTCCCGCGGCTCGCGTAGCCGGCTCGACCTCCCCAAGGAGACCCGGCGCTCGTTGGTGCGACGGCCTGACTACGACCCCGAGATGTTCGGGCGGTTCGCTGAGACGTTCGCACGCTACCTAGGAACGGCGCGGTTCCTCTTCTTCATGACCGTGTTCGTGATCATCTGGCTGACGATCAACGTTGTCGGTATCTGGCATCTTCGCTGGGACCCTTACCCGTTCATACTGCTCAACCTGCTCTTCTCGACGCAGGCGTCGTATGCCGCCCCCCTCATCCTGCTGGCCCAGAACAGGCAGGAGTCACGGGACCGAGTCATCGCAGAACAGGATCGTGAGGCCAACGTCCGTGCACACGCCGACATGGAGTACCTCGCCCGGGAGGTTGCGTCCCTGCGCATGGCCATCGGCGAGCTGGCCACCCGCGACTTCGTCAGGTCAGAGCTGCGCAACCTCGTCGGCGAGCTCGACCTCCGCGCCCATCGGCGCGGCGACCGAGACCCGGAGGAGCCGTCGCCACCCCGTAGCCTGGAACCATGACTAGCACCCTGCTGGGGCCCATCAACGCAGCGCTCGCCACCGTCAACGACCCCGAGATCAAGCGGCCCATCACCGAGCTCGGCATGGTCAAGGACGTGACGGTCGAAGCCGGTGGCGCCACCGCGATCACCGTCTTGCTGACGGTCGCAGGGTGCCCCATGAAGGACACGATCACGCGTGCCGTGACCGCGGCAGTGACCCCCGTTCCCGGAGTCTCGTCCGTCACCGTCAACCTCGACGTCATGAGCGCGGAGCAGCGCCAGGCGTTGCAGACCACCCTTCGAGGCGGTCAGCCGGCGAAGGAGATCCCCTTCGCGCGGCCTGACTCGCTCACCAAAGTGATTGCGGTCGCCTCCGGCAAGGGAGGAGTCGGGAAGTCGTCGGTCACGGTCAACATCGCGTTGGCGATGGCAGCGACGGGGCGCAAGGTTGGAGTCGTCGATGCCGACGTCTATGGCCACTCGGTCCCTGCGATGCTCGGCGTCGCAGACGAGCGGCCAACCCAGGTAGAGGACATGATCATGCCGGTCCCGGTCCACGGTCTGTCCGTGATCAGCATCGGCATGTTGAAGCCGCGTCGCGACCAGGTGGTGGCGTGGCGCGGGCCGATGCTCGACCGCGCTCTCGTCCAGATGCTCACCGACGTCTACTGGGGCGACCTCGACGTGCTGATGCTCGACCTGCCGCCCGGCACCGGCGACATCGCGATCTCCACCGGCCAGCACCTGCCCAACTGCGAGGTGGTCGTCGTGACGACACCACAAGCCGCCGCCGCCGAGGTCGCCGAGCGTGCCGGCACCATGGCCTCGATGATGCACCAGCGGGTGACAGGGGTCATCGAGAACATGAGCTACCTCGTCTGCCCGCACTGCGGCCCCGAGCACCGGATCGACGTGTTCGGCAGCGGAGGGGGTGCGGGGGTCGCGGCCACGCTCTCAGCCCGGCTCGGGTACGACGTACCCGTTCTCGGAGAGGTGCCGCTCGACATCCGGCTCCGAGAGAGTGGCGACAGCGGTCAGCCGCTCGTGCTGACCGACCCGGACGCGCCCGCCGCGGCAGCGCTCATCTCGATGGCGTCGACGTTGACCTCGAAGGGTCGCGGTTTGGCCGGCATGCAGCTGGGCCTCTCGCCGGCCGGCCGCTGAGCACGAGACGCTCAGCCATGTTCGACGTCGGGCTCGCCGAGGCGATGGTGCTGATCATCGTCGCGATCTTCGTCTTCGGGCCCGACCGTCTCCCCGACGTCGCCCGACAGGCCGCCAAGCTCGTCCGCTCGGCACGTCGCACGCTCTCGTCCGCCAGATCCCAGCTGTCGGACGAGCTCGGGCCCGAGTTCTCGAACCTGGACCTCCGTGATCTCGACCCCCGCGCCCTGGTGAAGAAGCACCTGCTCGACGACATCGACCTGGAGGACGAGAAGCCGCGCCGACCGGGGCACCGACCGCTCAAGGAGGGTGAGTTGGCGCCGTACGACGAAGAAGCCACCTGACCCGCTCCTCAGCGCTGCTGGCGGGTCAGCCGATCTCCTTGCCGAGAACCACGTCGTACGACCGGCTTTGGCCACCGCGCCGGGCCTTGATCGTGATGGTCTCTCCGGGCTCGAACGAGCGGATCTTGACGATCAGCTCCACGCCGTCGCTCACCCCGTCGCCGTTGACGGCGGTGATGACGTCACCGTCTTGAAGGCCCGCGTCGGCCGCCGGGCTGTCGGCCGAGATCTCCTCGACGCGGGCGCCGCCGGACCCCTGCCCCGCCGTCCTCACCCGCGCCCCGATGACCGGGTACTCGGCGTGACCCGTCTCGATGATCTGCTCGACCGTGTGGACGACCTGGTCGATCGGGATCGAGAACCCAACACCGATGTTGCCGGCCTGCTCGTCGGCCGAGCTGTCCAACGTCGCGATCGCCGAGTTGACCCCGATCACCCGCCCGCTGAGGTCGGCGAGCGGCCCGCCGGAGTTGCCAGGGTTGATGGCGGCGTCTGTCTGCAGGGCGTTGATGTACGACGTCTCGCCTTCCCCGCCTGCCTTCACCGGTCGCTGGGTGGCGCTGATGATGCCCGCGGTCACGGTGGCGTTGAAGCCGAGCGGTGAGCCGATCGCGACGACGCTTTGTCCTACCTGCACCGCCTCCGACGAGCCCAGCGTGACCGGCGACACGCCCGCCTGGGGCTCAACCTTGATGACCGCGAGGTCGTAGGAAGGGCTGCGCCCGACGATGGACGCCGTCACCTCCCGGCCGTCCGGGAAGGACACCGTGATGTCGCCTCCGTCAACCGCCGGCTCGATGACGTGGTTGTTCGTCACCACGTGGCCGTCCTCGTCGTACACGAACCCTGAGCCCGTTACCCCTGAGCCGCTTCCCTTGATTTCGAGTGACACGACACTGGGCAGCACCTTGTCGGCAACCGCGACGACCGGGCTTTGCGCCACGTCCGGTGAGGTGGGACCGGTCGGCCCCTGCTCCCGCTCCTGAGGTGGCGGCTGGTTGCCGGTCGTGGCCGAGGGCCGGTTGTCCCCGTTGGCGGCGTCGACAAGAAGCGCGCCGGCCGCGCCGCCCCCCAGTCCGAGCAGCAGCGAGAGCACGACGACCGGTACCCACGGGACACGCGGCGGCCGCTGCTGGGAGAAATGCGCCAAAGGAGCGCCCGCCCCGGGCGGCGGCATCGGCGTCCACGCCGGTGCCTGCTGACGCGGCCCGGGCGGGGTCGAAGCCCAGGCATTGCCCGGTTCGGCCTGCGGTAGGGGCCCGGCGACGCCAGGCAGAGGCCTGGTGGGCTCGTGTCCGGCAGCTGTAGCGGGCCAGACGTTCGGCGTGGTCGCCGGAGGTGCCGGGGCAGGGAAGCCGTGGAAAGGGAACCAGGGCTCTTGCCTGACGTCGCCGAGTGTGCGCGTCTGGTCGTTGCTGTCGTCTCCAGGCACTGCGACATCGGCTCGCTCGCCCTCACGGGGTCGCGGCTGCTGGTACGGCGGCGTCGGACCTTGCTGGTCGGGTTGTCGGCCAGGAGGGGGGAAGTGCTCGGACACTCGACGTACTCCTTGTTGGAAGGGCGCTACTAGCATGCCTCACTGCGGGGCCACACCGCTTGTCAACCGCCAAGGCCGGCAAGCGATGCGATGCGGTGCAGACCTCGCACCAGCCGGCTCGGCTGCTCGCCACCGGCGGCTGGCTCATGCGGCAGCGCAGCGACAGCTCTCTCCGCTGCCCGGGGGGGTGCATCGGTCACCACGGTGTAGACCGTGCCACCGGACTCCCACACGGTGATCATCGGCATCCCTTGGCGCTGCGCGACGACACCGCCACCCAGGTGGCCCTCGGTGAAGCCGTCGATCGCGTCTGGGTCGAGACGGCCGCGCTCCTCGAAGACCGACAGGGTCGACAGGCCGTCTGAGTAAGCGGCGTGGACGACCTGGCCGTCTCCCTCGAGGCGTTGCAGGAGAGTAAGCCTGAAGCCTCCGGCCAAGACCTCGGGGCAGGACCAACCTTCGTCGTTGAGGGTGGGAGCGAGCTGCATCGACACCGGCGTCGCAGTGGCGGCGCCGACCTCCGGTGGCAGATGGGACAAGAAGCCGTCGGCTCGGATGGTGACCGACAGGAACGAGCTGGAACTCACGACCCGGCCACCATCGAACACCTCGCGTCGAAGCAGGAGTCCACTGGCTTTGTCGATCCAGAAGCGGGCGGCAAGGGATCCTGAGCGGGTTGCCGAGACGACGGTTGCCGGCCGCCCGGCGACGACCCCGGCTCCGCTGGTGGTCAGCGTGTAGGTGTCCACCAGGACCGCCAACCCGTCCAGCGGCAAGGGAGCATTCGGTGCCGGCCCGTTCTGGCCGAGGAACGTCGCATCAGCGGTCCCATCCGCCCCATGCGCCCTGAGCGAGGTGCCCTGACCTGGGGCATGCTCGATGTGGATCCGCGCCACCGTTGGGGAACCGCCGGCCACAACGGCAACCTCATGGACCCCTGAGTAGGCCACCGACGCCGGGGCTTGCATCGCCCGCTGCAGCTGCACCACCGCTTCCCCCTCGTCGGGGCCTCCACCGACCGGCGACGGCTCGCCCTTGCGGGCTTCGAGGGGGTAGCCGGAGGCGTGGAGATGGCGCGACGCGCGGCCCACCGGCGCCGTCTGTGCCCATCGCTCGGAGGTCAGCCTGCGCGACCCAAGCACCACGACCGACGGGTCCGACAGGGGCGCAGTGCGGTTGGCCACCGCGTACTCCGCAGTCAGCTCCTCGAGCGCCGGGCTGACCCGGGGCGCCTCGGCCGGCTCGGCCCCTCCGACGGCATACGCAACAAAGAGCACTGCCATCGACACCGATCCGGCTCCGACCAGCAGCCTGCGGCCGGTCTCAACCAGCCGCGGTCGCCGGTCAGGGTCAGCTGGTGGCCGGAGTTGAGCGAGGGAGGCCAAGAGAGCGGCGGGCGGTTCGGCGGTGGCGATGCCGAGCAGTCGCCGCTTGAGCATGAGGATCTGCTCCACCTCCTGGCGGCACCCCTCGCACGAACGCAGGTGGGCCACGGCACGAGCCAGGGCGCGGCCCCTCAGCTCGCCGTCGATAAGGGCTGAAGCTCGCTGGTGGAGGTGGCTCATCGCCCACCCCAGGTGATGTCGAGAGCCCCACCCACCCGAGTGCGGTCACCGCGAGGTGCTCGATGGACCAGCGCCTCCCTGAGCCGCGATCGGCCGCGGTGGATGCGGGAGCGCACGGTACCGACCTTCACCCCGAGCACATCGGCAATCTCTTCGTAGCTCAGACCCTCGACGTCGCACAGCACGACCGCAACTCGGAAGTCGGGGCGCAGCTCGGCGAGTGCGAGCTCGACGTCGGGATCGAACAGCTCGTCGGCGTACTTGCCGTCGGGCGGAGGCAGGTGACCAGCCAGCCGGTCACCCACGTCGTCGGGGAGGGAGTCGAACCGGATGCGCTGTTTGCGGCGAGCCTGGTCGAGGAAGAGGTTGGTGGTGATTCGGTGGAGCCAGCCCTCGAACGTCCCCGGCTGGTACGTCTCCAGCGATCGAAAGACGCGGACGAACACCTCCTGGGTCAGGTCCTCTGCGTCCTGACGGTTTCCCGTCAGCCGATAGGCGAGCCGGAAGAC